>CP070276.1:1833810-2445080 GCA_016916535.1 Dysgonomonadaceae bacterium zrk40 | reverse complement strand
ATGGGAATCTCATAGTACCCCTCGGGCACCCCTCCTTGGTGAAACTGTTCACCGATGTCGTAAATGCGCTGGCTCTCGAAGAAGATTACCGGGTCGGTACCTTGCAGGGCTGCGTTCATCAAACCCTTGGCATCGTAGGGTGTTACCGGGAAGCAGACCTTGATTCCCGGGATATGAGCCACAAGCGAGGTCCAGTCCTGTGAGTGCTGTGCGCCATATTTCGAGCCTACAGATACGCGGACCACCACCGGCATCTTGAGAACATTGCCACTCATAGCCTGCCACTTTGGTAGCTGGTTGAAAATCTCATCTCCGGCACGGCCAATAAAGTCACAGTACATGATCTCCGGGATCACCCGTCCGCCGCACATGGCATAGCCGATTGCAGTCCCCACGATGGAGGCCTCAGCGATTGGTGAGTTGAAGAGACGATGGTAGGGCAGCGCTTCCGTGAGACCTCCATAAACGGCAAAAGCCCCTCCCCAGTCACGGTTCTCTTCACCGTAGGCGATGAGGGAAGCATCCTTGTAAAAACGATCAATGATTGCCTCGAAGATACCGTCACGCAGTTGGTACTGCTTCATCTTGCTGAAAGGCTTGCCCTCTGCATCGAACGCAAAACGCTCTTTGTTGGCAATCTTCTTCACACGCGGGTTCTCTTCCATAGGTATCAGCACGTCGGGTTTCGCATCGGAGAAAGAGTCGACCGATCCGTTGGAGAACATCATCTCACCAATCACATCGGCATTGTCCATGCGGGGTGAGAGGTCATCGTCGATCGACTTGAGAAACATCTCATAGACCAGTTTCCTGATCTCGTCTGATACCTGGTCGAGCGCCTCCTTGGTAGCAACCCCGGCTTCAAGCAACTGATCGCCGTAGCTGCGGATGCAATCCTGCTCTTCCCAGGCCTCAACCTCCTCTTTGGTACGATAGGAAGAGGCGTCGGAAGGTGAGTGTCCGCTGTAGCGATAGGTAAGCACGTCGAGCAGCACGGGACCTCTCTTCTCTTCAATGACCTTCCGCTTCCGTTTGTAGGCATCGATCACCGCCAGGGGGTTGTAACCGTCCACCCGCTCCGCGTGCATCTGGTCATCGTTTACCCCCGCACCAATACGTGCGGCAATGCCATAACCCATTGTCTCGCCGGTGGTTTGGCCTCCCATGCCGTACTGGTTGTTCATGATGTTGATGATTACCGGCAGGCCGCCCTGCATCTCACCTTCCCAAAGCTCACGGAACTGATCCATAGAGGCAAAGGAGATTCCTTCCCATACTGGACCGCAGGCAAGGGAAGCATCGCCAATGTTGGCCACTACCAGTCCCGGTTTTCGGTTCACCTTCTTATAAAGTGCCGCACCTACGGCTATGTCACCCGACCCTCCCACGATGGCGTTGTTTGGATAGACACCGAACGGAGTGAAGAAAGCATGCATGGATCCACCCAATCCCCTGTTGAACCCGGTCTTGCGGGCAAAGATCTCAGCAAGCGTTCCATAGACCAGAAATCGTTTCGCCAGCTCTTTGACCGAACCGTTGAAATCTTTTTTCACAATCTCATAAACCGCACCGTCGAAGAAAGATTCCAAGATCGCAGTGAGCTCCTCATCCTCTAGCTTGTGAATGGCAGACATTCCCTTTGCAAGAATTTCACCATGTGAGCGGTGGCTGCCGAAAATAAAATCATCGACCGTCAATGTCCAGGCCATACCTACAGCTGCAGATTCCTGCCCGATGGAAAGGTGAGCAGGACCGGGGTGGTTATAGGGCGTACCGTTATACTCACCCTTGGTCTTAATCAGGTTCAACATGGTTTCAAACTCACGAATCAGTACCATGTCATGGTATATGGCTTTGAACTCCTCATCCGAAAAGTGCGCTCTTTCATCCTTCACACTCTTCTGATACTGGTTTACGGGAATGGGACTAAATTCTACGAATCCCGGTTTTCGAACCTCTTGCGGATCGATGATTTGTACTTTAGGCATACTATATTAATTTGTTGTTGTGCTGATTAGCTTTTGTGTAAATTTTCACTTCAGGCAACCAATTAAAAACTGAATACAGTCTCTTTAAATATTTCACTCACGGTGGGGTGCGGGAAAACCACCTCCTGCATCTCTTTCAGGGTCATTTCCTGTTCAATGGCCATACAGGCACCGTAAATGATCTCACTGGAGGGATTGCCCAGCATGTGTACCCCAATCACCTCTCCATGCTTTTCTCCCACCAGCACCTTGCATAGGCCGCTGCCACCCTCGTTCTCGGCGACGAATCGGCCTGCGTAGGCCATGGGAAGCTTAGCCACCCTGTAGGCAATTTTTTTTTCTTTTGCCGATTCCTCGGTTTCTCCCACACCGGCCACCTCAGGGTTGGTGTAGACAACACCGGGGATGGCATTGTAGCGCATCATGTCATTTCTACCGGTTAGGTTGTTGACCACTACCTCCCCTTCGCGGCTGGCAGTGTGGGCAAGCAAAGAAAAGCCGGTGACATCTCCTGCGGCGAAGACGCCGGGCACGTTGGTCCGCATCTTCTCATCCACCTTGATGCCGTTTCGCAACAGCTCCACTCCCAGCTTCTCCAGACCGAGTCCCTGTGTAACTGGTCGGCGGCCAACACTCAGCAAGATCTTATCACCATCAACCTTATGTGTTTCACCATCTTTCTCAAAAATCACATTGTTGCCTTCAACCTGTATAACCTTGGCATTAAGGTTAAACTCGATCCCTTTTTTGGCATAGATGCCTCGAAGCATGGCAGAGATCTCTATATCAAGCCCCCCCAGAATCTCCGGCAGCATCTCTATCACCGTCACCTTCGTCCCCAGGCTGTTGAAAAAGCTTGCAAACTCCATCCCGATCACACCACCACCTATCACAACCAGTGACGCAGGCCGTTGGTTCATCTCCAGAATCTCCCGGTTTGTAAGAACCACATCACCTGCCTCTTTCAATCCGGGTATGGGTGGCACGGAAGCCTCAGAGCCGGTACATATCAGTAGGTTCTTACCTGTATACTTTTCACCGTTACAGCTGACTTCAATACCTACGGCTGAACGTCCTTCAATCATCGCATCCCCCTTTACAACGGTGACCTTGTTGGCTTTCATCTTGCCCTCTACACCGGAGACTAACTTTCGGACTACTTTCTTCTTGCGGGAAATCATCTTTTCATAGTCGAAGCGGATGTTATCTCCAAAAACACCATACTTATCCCCATGGAGGGCATTTTCATAGATTTTGGCCCCATAAAGCAGCGTCTTGGTCGGGATACAACCTTCGTTTAGACAGACACCACCCATTGCTTTCTTTTCGAAAAGCACCACATTTAAACCGTTGTGACCGGCTCTCTCTGCCGCAACATATCCGGCGGGGCCACCGCCGATAATCAGTAAATCTATCATAGCTGTGAAATTTTAGTTATTCGTATCGTACTTCTATATTTTAGCTTTCAGTATACATTCAATGTGTAAACAAATCATCGAATGAGTCTGCCATCACATCCTCAAATCAGCACATCGATCTCTAACGTTTCGATCTCAATGGCGATCTGTTTCAGGAAACGGGTTGCTTCACCACCGTCGAGCGACCTGTGGTCGTAGGTGAGACTCAGACCAATAAAGGGTACAAAAGCATAAACCCCGTCACCCAGATCCTTGGGACGCGGAACGATTGTATTCACCCCCAGAATGGCCGACTGCGGGAGGTTGATCACCGGTGTGAACATCTCAACTCCGTAGTTGCCCAGGTTTGACACCGTAAAGGAACCGGCTTCAGGAGAGAGGATGTCAGGATTTACGCTTCCATTCCTACAGGCGGCAGCAATTTCTTTCAACTGTGCAGCCAGACCGGTAATGGAAAGATCATCGGCATTGCGTACAACCGGCACCATTAACCCACGATCGGTATCCACAGCGAGGCCCAGATGTACCTTATGGAAGAAGCGTGTCTTTTCACCCAAGAAATGGGTGTTTACGTTGGGGAACTTTTTCAATGCTTTGACTACTGCAAAGCAAACCATATCGTTCAGGGTGATATTGACGGATATTATTCCCGCTTCCTGGGCGGATTTTACTTTCTTACGCAATTCGAGGATGCGTCGTGCATCAGCACCCAGATGGTGGGTAAGCTGTGCTGAATTTTGAAGGGAAGCATGCATGGAACGGGCTATCAGTTTGCGGATATTGGATATGTTCCGTTCTTCGTAGTCCTTGCCGTAGACTTCGTTAAGGGGGGCAGCGAGATCAGAAGATCTGGCGGTACCGGCCAATCCTGTCCCCCCTGACTGGGGTTGCATCCCTTCCTGAACAGCCAGCTTCTTTGCGAGGGGGGTCATCCGTGGACGCTCCTGCAGGTATGACTCCACATCTCTTTCAATGATTCGCCCTTGTGGACCGGTACCAGCAATCAGGGTGAAATCGACCGCTTCTTTTTCTGCCAGTTTTCTGGCGCGGGGTGAGATGTAAAGCTCATCGGCCACGGGAGAAGTGGGTACTCCTGCAACTTGTTTCGCATCTGGCCCCTTGTTCTCCATTGATTCGGGTTCAATCTTTTCGGCTACGGCTTGCTCATCTTTCGCTTGTGGGTCTCTCTTATGTGCATCACCCAACAAAGAAGTAATATCTTCACCCGGAGTGCCGATAACCATCATATTTTCCAGTACGGGCACCTCATCACCTTCTGCGTACAAACAAGCCAACAGGACACCATCGACAGGCGACACCTCCTCAAAGGAAGCTTTATCTGTTTCATAAGTAAAGAGCACATCTCCTTTTTTAACGGAATCACCTTTTTTCTTCTTTAATTCGGTGATGATACAACTCTCTACCGATTGCCCCTGCTTGGGCATTATTACTACCTCTGCCATTTTATATCTATGATTTAAGCGTTTCTCAAAAAGTTGAACAGATAGGATTTGTTACAAAGATATCAAAAAAAGTGACAGCATAAACTGTCAGGATACCCCAGCGTCAATCCCATTATTTGCCCACAAATGTATTCAAATAGTGAGTATAGCAGTTGTAATAATTGATTTTTTAGCTATGTTTTTTGACATAATTAACCCTGAGGATCACAAATCAGAAGATCGGGACAAAACAAGGAGTAATAATATCAAAAACTACAGTTTTTAAATCATTTTTTTCATTGTGTTCACTTTTATAAGCCGTAGATTTGCAAACAATCTTTCAAAAACCTATTATTTAACCTCATCATGAGTGAAAGAAAGTTTAACTCATTTTTAGCAATCGACCTGGGAGCAAGCAGTGGTAGAGCAATTCTCGGAACCGTCCATAACGATCAGTTGTCCATGAAAGAGATAAGGAGGTTTCCGAATCCAATTATTGAAGTGAACAACCATCAGTATTGGGATCTTTTTTTTCTTTACCAGCAAGTGATCGAATCCCTTAAAGAGATCAGACAACTCACACAAACAGTCACCTCCGTCGGGATTGACACCTGGGGTGTAGATTATGTCTGTTTCACCAAGGATGGAGAGCCCCTGCGGATGCCTTACAGTTACAGAGACAAACGTACGATCGGAGCAGCTGAACGTTTCTTTGACAAAATCTCAAAAAAGGAGCTCTACCAAAGGACAGGCATCCAGATCATGGATTTCAATACGATTTTCCAACTGGATACCCAACAGGATGAAAAGAACGGAATCAACAGCATCATCGACAAGATACTCTTCATGCCAGATGCTCTCTCCTATATGTTGACCGGCAAGATGGTTACAGAATACACCATCGCATCCACTTCCCAGATAATCAATCCCTATACCAGGGAAATGGACCCAACCCTACTGGAGGTGATTGGACTCACAACCAATCATTTTGCACCAGTAGTTTTTTCCGGAGAAGAGATTGGGAACATCAGTGAAACAGTACAACACCTCACCGGAATGAAGGAGCTCTCGGTAGTAGCAGTGGCCGGACACGACACTGCTTCTGCTGTATTGTCGGTTCCGTCTATCAATGAGAATTTTGCCTATCTGAGTTCAGGAACCTGGTCACTGATGGGTATTGAGTCTGAGCAACCAGTGATCAACGAAGAGACCTATTCGCTAAACTTCACCAACGAGGGAGGTGCCGACGGGACCATACGTCTCCTGAAAAATATTTGCGGCATGTGGCTCATTGAGCGTTGCAAAAAAGAATGGGATCAGGATCATCCACACACCTACGAAGAGATAGTGGCGGCAGCACAACAAAGCAAACCATTTCAATGTTTCATCAATCCAGATGCCTCCTGTTTTGCCAATCCCACATCTATGATCGAGGCTATCCAGGAGTACTGCCGTAACACGAACCAGTACGTACCGGTCACCGTGGGAGAGATTGCCCGATCAATTTATGAAAGCCTGGCCTTGCGCTACAGACAGGTGCTGGGAAACCTACAAAGGCTGGCTTCCTTTCCCATCGAAACCCTTCACATCATTGGCGGAGGATCAAAGAACCAAATGTTAAACGCATTCACCGCCAATGCCATAGGCATACCGGTTGTTGCCGGTCCTTCCGAAGCCACAGCTATGGGTAACATTCTACTTCAAGCAAAAGCTGCTGGAGCGGTACAAAGCAAAAATGAAATACGTCGCATCGTTAGAAATTCCAGTGAGCTGGAGACTTTTGAACCAGTTAACAGAGATGAATGGAATCAGCAATACGAGCAATATCTCAGTGTATACCTCGATGAGTGATGGATAGATGGCCAAGAGCAAACAATATTGCTCACCTTGAATTGTCTGTACAACTAAAAATCTCTAAACAACTATAAAACATACAACTAAACTAAAATCGCATGAAAGAAGAACAGTTACAAAGAGCTTATGAGGATGCAAAAGCACAATATGCTGCATTGGGTGTTGACATTGATCAAGCCATTGCAAAGTTAGACCAGCTCTCCATCTCCATTCACTGCTGGCAGGCAGATGATGTCTCGGGATTTGAGAACCCGGAGGGTGAATTGACGGGCGGGATACAAACCACCGGCAACTTCCCGGGCAAAGCACGCTCCATTGAAGAGCTCAGAAATGACTTGGAAAAAGTGATCTCACTGATTCCGGGGAAACATCGCATCAGTCTGCATGCCACCTATGGCGATTTCGGGGGTGAGTTTGTGGATCGCGACAAGGTAGAACCGAAACATTTTCAGAGCTGGATTGATTGGGCCAAAGAGAAAAACGTGATGCTCGACTTTAACTCCACTTTCTTCTCACACGACAAAGCAGGCAGTGGCTATACCCTTTCCGATTTCGACCCCGAAATCAGACGCTTCTGGAAAGACCATCTACGTCAGTGCAGGAAGATTGCAGCGGAGATAGGCAGACAACAGGGTGATGCCTGTATCCACAACATCTGGATTCCAGATGGGGAGAAAGACAAAACGGTTTCCCGATACCAACACAGACGATTATTGCAGGAGTCACTCGACGAGGTACTAGCTGAAAAGATCAGCACAGATTATCTGAAAGATTGTGTGGAATGTAAACTCTTCGGCATAGGCAGCGAGAGCTATGTGGTGGGATCACATGAGTTTTATATGGGATATGCAGTGAAGAACAACATGCTCCTCACCCTCGATGCCGGTCACTTCCACCCCACAGAAGTAATCTCCGACAAGCTCTCATCAATGTTGCTGTTCGTTCCTGAAATTACCCTGCATGTGAGTCGTCCGGAGCGTTGGGACAGCGACCATGTGGTGATCCTCACCGACGAGCTGCTTGCCATCTCACAGGAGATCGTACGCTCCGGTCACATGGACCGGATACACATGGGCCTGGACTATTTCGATGCTTCAATCAACCGCATCGGGGCTTATGTGGTGGGAATCCGTTCGGCTCAAAAAGCGATGCTTCAAGCCCTTCTGGAACCGACCGAAAAGTTGCGGGAGTATGAGAAACAAGATAAGAATTTCGAGCGGATGGCCTACCTCGAAGAGCTGAAAGGAATGCCCTGGAACATACTCTACAACTATTACTGCAACAAGCAGGGTGTACCTGTGGGTGATGCTTACATCAAGGAGATCCAGGCATATGAATCGGAGATTACCTCCAAAAGAAACTAAGCGATGAATACCATCTTCGGTCTGCTAATTATCGCGGTGGGCAGCATGGGCCAGTCGAGTTCCTATGTCCCCATCAACAAAATCAAGGAATGGTCATGGGAAAACTTCTGGCTGGTTCAGGGTGTTTTTGCCTGGCTTGTGTTTCCCTTGTTGGGTGCTTTTATGGCCAATTCTTTACCGGAGTTGTTCTCGATTTACGGTTCTACCGGCGCTGCTACTTTGCAGGCAATTGGATATGGTGTACTCTGGGGAGTGGGGGGACTTACCTTCGGCCTCAGCATGCGTTACCTCGGCATTGCACTGGGACAGTCAGTTGCACTGGGCACCTGTGCAGCCTTCGGTACCCTTATCCCGGCAATGCTGACCGGAACAGATCTGCTCTCACCCAAAGGATTGATCCTGTTGCTCGCCGTAGCAGTTACACTGGTGGGTATCACCTTGGTGGGTTATGCCGGTAGCCTCCGTTCTCGAAACATGACGGAAGAGGAGCGACGAAAAGCCATCAAAGACTTCGCACTGAAGAAAGGATTGCTCATCGCCCTGCTTTCAGGTGTGATGAGTGCCTGTTTCAGCCTTGGTCTGAGTGCAGGAATTCCGGTGAAAGAAGCGGCTATGGCTGCCGGCGCCTCCGATTTGTTTGCACAGAACCCGGTGACCCTGCTGGTTACATTCGGTGGATTTCTGACAAACCTGGTTTATTGTCTCTACATGAACCGGAAAAACAAAACTGGTGGGGAAATTGGGCGCTCATCGAAAGCAGTGTTGATCAATAACCTGCTTTTCTGTGCCCTGGCAGGATTGCTCTGGTACTCACAGTTCTTCGGCCTTGGTATGGGACAAAGCTTCTTTGAGGCCAACAGTGTGATGATGGCTTTTTCCTGGAGCATCCTAATGTCACTCAACGTGATATTCAGCAACGTGTGGGGCATCATTCTGAAGGAATGGAAAGGAGCCGGCAACAAAGCTGTCACCTTCCTTGCCTTCGGAATGGCTATCCTGATCTTCTCATTAATCATTCCCAATCTATTCTGATCCTGCAAAACAGGTTTGAAAGACAGTGGATTCTTTTGGCTCAATGCGGTATGACGTAAAATACAAACTACGTGATACCGCATTGCTAATTTTTTTGTATATTTACCGCCGGTAAAAATGGGAAAGCACACAAAAACAGTGCCGCTGAAAAACAGAAAAGATGAGATTCAATGACTTAGGCATCGACTTCAAATACCTGTTGGTCAACGAGAGGGATAAGAAGTTTGGGCTCACTGTCAATACAGTCGGCTTTCAACCCATTCCTCCCCATTCACTCTATCCCTCCACAGAACATCCGAAAAACTATTATTTCCACCCGGGCAAAGGAAGAATACTATCCGAATATCAAATTGTATACATCAGTAAAGGTAAAGGGAGCTTTTCCTCCAAGTCAACCCGACGTACCAGCATCACCAAAGGGCAGGCAATGGTGCTCTTCCCGGGACAATGGCACACCTATTCACCACAGAAAGATACCGGCTGGAACGAGTATTACATCGGCTTTGAAGGAATGATCATTGACAATATTGTCTCACAGGGATTTTTTTCACAGGAAAACCAAATCCTCGATGTGGGAGTAAATGAAGATCTTGTCAACCTATTCTCCTCTGCAATCAAGATTGCCAAGGAAGATAAAACCGCAGCACAACAAAACCTTGCAGGAATAGTATTCAACATCTTGGGGACCATCCTTTCCTTGGCTCAGAACAAGAACTTCGAAACAAATGACTCAGCACAAAAGATTGAAAGAGCAAAGGTGATCATGTGCGAAAACATTCTTAAAAACCTGGAGATAAAAGAGCTGGCACAAAACCTGGGGATCAGTTATTCACTCTTCCGCAAAGTCTTTAAGGAGTATACCGGTTACTCACCCGCACAATATTTCCAGGAGCTGAAGTTGAGAAAAGCGAAGGAGATGCTAACTGAAACAAATCACTCCATAAAGGAGGTAGCATTTGAACTCAACTTCAACTCTTACGAGTATTTTCTATCTTTTTTCAAGAAAAAAGTGGGCACCACCCCCATGGAATACCGTAATACCGGCAGAATCAAATAAATTTCTCCTTAACAACCTACATTTCTGTCTTCGCCCTTCCAAAAAACATCAGAGCTTATTTATATTTAGTCTAAATATAAATTGATTTTCCGTTCGGATTAATTAAAATTATTTATGTTAATTTTCAACGCTATCTAAAAGGATATCACAAAATTGCAATCTTTCACCAATCTCAGGTCCTCCAACAATGCGCTGTTCTTTAGCATCTATAATATTCTATTCTTTTAAATTCTGTATTATGAAAAATTTATTATTAACGTTGATGATCGGTGTGCTTCTTATCGCTTGTGAAGGAGAAAAGATCAATCCATTAGGAACGAAAACTGCTGTCCGTATGACTGCAGAGATTGAAGGCATGAAAACGCGTCTTTCCGGTTCCACCTGGGATCAGGACGATGCCATAGGGGTATTTATGAAAATGAACGGTGACGAGCTCAATGCTTCAGCGCCGAAAAAAAATTTAAAATACATATACAGTGAGGAAACAGGTCATTTTGAACCAATGAGTGAGAATGAAATTATCTACTTCCCCACCAATGGTGATGCCGTTGATTTTATCGGGTATTATCCTTTCCGGGAGGACATCTCAGCATTCAACATCCCAATCGACCTGACGTCTCAATCCAACCAATCAGCGATCGACCTGATGTATGCCGATAATGTGAAGAACGTGAGCCAGACAGAAAGCCAGATAACCATGCGTTTCTCCCACAAGCTTTCCAGGATTGTGTTTCAGGTGGAGCATTATCGGGTAATCGAGCAGAGTGATTTCTCGGTGATCATCACAGGGGTTCCCACTGTCGGCTCATTTAATCTGACCGACAAAAGTCTGACGGTTGATTCAGCAAAAACTGACATTGTTTGTTGTGTGAACGATGACTGTACCCTGGCTGAGGCAATTCTAATGCCTGGAACTGATCTCTCGGGCAGCGACCTCTGGTTTCTAATCGAGGATGGATTGGAAGCCTATAAAGTATCGCTAAATACGCTGTTCAATTCAGGTCCCTTATCCGAATCGACACAATACACATTCAATGCAATGCTATACACAGACAAAGTAAGGGTGGAAACTGACTCGACCGAAATAACCCCATGGATTACACCGCCTTCTGTGTCTTTCACTGCTGAGCGTTCGGCAGATACCCCACCGCAACTCAAAGGTTCAAAGGAATATCCTTATAGCGTTGCACAGGCCATCAATCGCCAGGGAAAAGATGATGTCTGGGTAAAAGGTTATATCGTAGGTGCATTTTACCTCACCACCTCAAATTTCGTGACCGATAACACATGGGAGGTCAGGACAAATGTGGCCCTGGCGGACAACCCGGGTGAAACGATTTCTACACTTATGTTGCCGATTTTCTTCGGTGCAATACCAGTGAAGGAAGCTCTGAACATATGCGACAATCCCTTAAACATAGACAAACAGGTATTAATCAAAGGAGACTTTGATAATTACTACGGTGTTCCGGGAATGAGAAATGCAAATGATTATCAATTTGTGGAATAAAATTGTAGAAAGGAAGGCTGAAGTTTGGCCGGTATCATATGAATCAGAAGGGCCCCTTAATATGGGGCTCTTCTGTCTTTACATCAGTTGCCTTTCCACATCAGCAGGGCACGGGCTATCGCCTTCTCCACGATAGGAGCCATGATCGCGTAACCTTCTACGTTGGGATGTACACCATCACCCGAGAGTTCTTCAGGTAAACCGTTGTGTTCGTCAACCATCGCTGTGAAGTAGTCGCAATAGACCGCTCCCTTCAACGTGGCATATGACTCTATTCGTTTATTCAACTCCACCACCTTATCAGCAGGCTCCATTCCCGGACGCCAGGGGAAATCAATTGCCGGCAGCACCGAACAGAGTACCACCTGGATGCCTTTGGCCTGAGCCAGCTCGGTCATCGAATGCAGGTTATCTTCAATCATCTCCAGGCTGGAAGGCCCCGTGTTACCCGCGATGTCGTTGATACCGGCAAGGATCACCACCACCTTGGGCTGCAGGTGTATCACATCCTGACGAAAGCGGATCAGCATCTGCGGTGTTGTTTGTCCGCCAATGCCACGGTTGATGTAGTGACGACCGGCAAAGAACTCCGGCACCATGTCTATCCACCCCTGTGTGATGGAGTTCCCCATGAAGACGACCCGATCATCGCAGGTTCGGGGAGCAGCGAGTTTGGCGTTATCCTCCCTGAAACGGTTCAGGTTGGCCCAATCCTGGGCTGTGATTGATAAGGTTATGGCATTCATCGTTATCAACAGCAAGAGTAATTTGTTCAGATGTTTCATTTTATGTGACAGATTAACTTATATAGGGTCATGATGGAGTGTCAAAATTAGTTATTCTTTGCATACCTATCAACCGTTTCATCGAAAAATATGGCTGATTGGTCGATAAAGCGCTAAAAAAACAAAAAATGACTCCTCTGGGAACATGATATAGCTGTGAAATGGGTAATTTTGAAGGAAAATATCCGATGTGCTCTATAACTGGGTGATGAGTGGTGCGTTCACACCTTTACAAAGATTCACAGCGGTATTCAAACTTCTAACAGGAAAAGATTTCGATACTACATGAATAAGAAAACAAAGATCATCCTCTTTGCAGCTATCGCTTTGCTGATACTTGGAATGGCATTCTATCCGAAGATCAGGAAGATCTTCACTTCCGGACAACAAACCGAAGCCAGATCGCCTGTGGGCCCCGTCGGTGGCAGACAACAGCTGGCGGTCAATGCCACCGTATTGCAACCACAAGTGCTGGAGAACATCTTCCGCATCACCGGAATCCTGCTCCCCGATGAAGAGGTGGATCTCACCTTTGAGACATCGGGTAAAATCACCAACATCAATTTCAGGGAGGGGAGCTTTGTACAAAAGGGAACGCTACTCGCAAAGGTGAACGATGCACCCCTGCAGGCGGAGTTGAAGAAGCTGGAGGCTCAGTTACCGCTGGCCGAAGATCGTCTCTATCGTCAACAGACACTTTTGGAGAAGGATGCCATCAGCCAGGAGACCTATCAGTCGGTCTCCACCCAGTTGGAAACACTGAAGGCAGAGATCGAGCTGGTGAAGGCCCGTATCCGGCAGACAGAGATGCGCGCACCTTTCAGCGGGATGATCGGACTGAGGCAGGTGAGCGAAGGAGCCTACGCCTCTCCTTCAGTGGTGGTCGCCAATCTTACCAAAATCTCACCACTGAAGATAGAATTCTCCCTCACACAAAATTTTGTAAACAAGATCAAACCGGGAACAGAGATCACCTTCACGGTTGAAAACGACCTGCAGGAGTATCAAGCATCAGTCTATGCGGTGGAGTCACGCCTCGACGTAAAAACGCTCAGCCTCTTCGCGCGGGCGCGATATCCCAACAGTGACCTGAAGATGAAACCGGGACAGTCGGCCACCATCCGCATCAAGCTGGATCAGATCGAAAATGCCATCGTAATTCCCAGCATCTCCACGGTGAAGGAGATCGGACGGGACATCACATACATCTACGAAAACGGCAAGGCCAAAGAGGTGGAGATCACCACCGGCATGCGTACCGCTTCTTCAGTAGAGGTGACCAGTGGTCTCTCGGTGGGTGATACCCTCCTCACGACGGGAGTGATGCAGCTTCGTACCGGCATGCCGGTACGGATTACGGAGATGGTACCAAACAGCACTGAATAAGAATGAAACGAGCAAGGAGATACGCAGACCTATGAACTTTTCAGAACTTAGCATCAAACGACCGGTTCTCGCCACCGTGATGGTACTGATCATCATCATTTTCGGCATCATCGGCTATACCAACCTCGCGGTAAGGGAGTACCCCAGCGTGGACAACCCCATCATCACCGTACATGTCTCCTACCCTGGAGCCAACGCCGAGGTGATCGAAAACCAGATCACCGAGCCGCTGGAGCAAAACATAAACGGCATCCCGGGCATCCGATCCCTGGTGAGTCGCAGCAGTCAGGGCAGCTCCCGCATCACCGTGGAGTTCGAACTGAGTGTTGACATGGAAACGGCAGCCAACGACGTGCGCGACAAAGTCTCCGTTGCACAACGCTACCTACCCCGCGATGCCGATCCTCCAACCGTTTCGAAAGCAGATGCCGACTCCGACCCGATCATGCAGATCACCATACAAAGTCCCACCCGCTCCCTGCTGGAGCTCTCTGAGATCGCCGAACTCACGGTAAAAGAACGGCTGCAGACAATCTCCAACGTAAGTGCCGTTGAGATCTGGGGTGAGTATCGTTACTCCATGCGTCTCTGGCTCGATCCCATCCGGATGGCTGCATACAACATCACTCCCATGGATGTCAAGAGTGCACTCGACCGGGAGAACGTGGAACTGCCCGCCGGTAACATCGAAGGAGATCACATCTCCCAGTCGATTCGTACCATGGGCCTGATGCAGACACCGGAGGAGTTCAACAACCTGATCCTGATGGAAGATGACTTCCGCATTGTTCGTTTCAGGGATGTGGGTTATGCCGAGCTGGATGCCGCCAACCGTCAGACCATCCTCCGCCGTAACGGGGTGCCGATGGTCAGCTGCGTCATCATCCCGCAACCGGGGGCGAACCATATTGAGATTGCCGATGAGGTCCGCAACCGCATGGACCAGATGAAAAAGGACCTGCCGGAAGATGTGATACTTGATGTGGCATTCGACAATACCATGTTTATCAGGGCATCGATATCAGAAGTACAGAACACGGTGATCATCGCCTTCATCCTAGTGGTGCTCATCATCTTTGCCTTCCTTCGCAACTGGCGGGTGACGCTGATCCCGGCAGTGGTAATCCCCATCTCGCTGATCGGAATCTTCTTCGTGATGTACCTGGCCGGCTTCTCCATCAACGTACTTTCCATGCTGGCGGTGGTGCTGGCAGTGGGTCTGGTGGTGGACGACGCAATCGTAGTGACGGAGAACATCTTCCAGAAGGTGGAGGCGGGAATGAACCCACAGGAGGCTGCCATCGCAGGCTCCAAAGAGATCTTCTTCGCCGTCCTCTCCACCACCATCACCCTGGTGGCCATCTTCTTTCCGATCGTCTTCCTGGAGGGAATGACAGGTCGCCTCTTCAGAGAGTTCAGCATCGTCATTTCCGGTGCGGTGATCATCTCCTCCTTCGTGGCTCTCTCGTTTGTGCCGATGCTCTCTTCCAAGCTGTTGAAGAAAAAAGAGAAACACAATCGCTTCTACAACAAAACCGAGTTATTCTTCGTCGGGATGAATCGCTTTTACGACCGGATGTTGCGCACCTTCCTCCACCGCAAATGGCTGGTGCTGCCCATACTGGTCCTCTCCACACTCCTGATCATCCTGTTCTGGAACATTGTTCCGGCTGAGATGGCACCCCTGGAAGACCGCTCACAGATCATGATCCGCAGCTCCGCACCCGAAGGGGCCACCTTCGAGTTTGTCAGAGATTATACCGATCGCATCTCAGAGATCGCCGACTCCATCGCACCGGAGAGAGAATCAAACATCGTCTTCACCCGCAGCGGTTTCAGCATGGTGCGCATGGTGTTGCCCAACATGAATGAACGGGAACGCAGCCAGATGGAGATTGCCGGTGAGCTGTCAGCTGCGATACGCAACGAGAACGCAGCACGAGCCTTTGTCCAGCAACAGTCCACCTTCGGCGGTCGGCGTGCAGGAATGCCGATTCAGTATGTCCTGCAGGCTCCGAATATCGAGAAACTACAGGAATTCATCCCCCCCATCATGGAACGGGTAAGTAACAGCCCCTACTTTCAGATGGCCGATGTGGACCTCAAGTTCACCAAGCCGGAGACCCGCATCCTGATCGACCGCGACAAGGCAGCGATGCTGGGGGTGAGTACCCGCGACATCGGTCAGACCCTGCAGTATGCACTCAGCGGACAGCGGATGGGTTACTTCTACATGAATGGCAAGCAATACCAGATCCTGGGAGAGATCAACCGCCAGCAGCGCAATACACCAATCGACCTGAAGACCATCTATATCAAGAACAATGCGGGAGAGATGATCCAGATGGACAACCTGGTGAAACTGGAAGAGTCGGTGGCACCCCCTCAGTTATTTCGTTACAACCGCTTCAACTCGGCCACCATCTCCGCGGGATTGGCTCCCGGCTACTCACTGGGTGAAGGGTTGGAAGAGATGGACCGTATCGCGGCTGATGTATTGGACGACAGCTTCCGCACCGCACTGGAAGGGGAATCAAGAAACTTCAGGGAGAGTTCCTCCAGCCTGCTCTTCGCCTTCGGACTGGCCATCCTGCTGATCTTCCTGGTGATGGCGGCTCAGTTCGAAAGCTTCAAGGACCCGTTTGTCATCATGTTCTCCGTGCCCATGGCTCTCTTTGGGGCACTTCTCTTCATGTGGATCTCGGGCGTAACGATGAACATCTACAGCCAGATTGGCATCATCATGCTGATTGGCCTGGTGGCTAAGAACGGAATCCTGATCGTAGAATTCGCCAACCAGCGACAGCAGGCGGGACTAAACAAGCATAAGGCGATCATCGAAGCAGCCGTACAGCGGTTGCGCCCAATCCTGATGACCAGCATCTCCACCATGCTGGGTTTACTGCCACTGATGTTAGCCACCGGTGAAGGCGCCAATGGCCGTATTGCCATGGGAACGGCAGTGGTGGGTGGCCTGCTGATCTCAACCCTGCTCACCCTGTTTGTTATTCCGGTGATGTATATCTATCTCTCCACAGACCGCGAAGCCCAGAAAATTAAGAAGAATCAAGAACGTACAAGTGATGTATAAACGATATCCCATTGGCCTGATCATTTTTTTTCTGTTGATGCCATCGATCACCTTGGCACAAGAGGTGATGAACCTGCAGGAATGCCTTCAAACAGGATTGGAAAAGAATTATGATCTGCAGATAGTGCGCAACGAAGAGCAGATCTCCCACAACAACGTCACGTTGGGCAACGCCGGATTCCTGCCCTCGGTAACCCTCAACTCAGGGTACAACCTGCGCAACAACAACAGTGATCAATACCCTGTCGGCGAAGATGTTGCTCAACAACAGCGCAATGCCTCCACAGGCACCCTCGATGCGGGAGTGAATCTCAATTGGACGCTTTTTGAAGGATTCTCTGTTCAGACAAACTACAAACGTTTGCAGGAACTGAAGACGATGGGAGAACTCAACACCCGGCTGGCAGTGGAGAACTTCATCGCCAACCTCACGGCTGAATATTACAATTATGTGCAACAGCAGATCAGACTGGGAAACCTCAAATATGCGGTGGCCCTCTCCAAGGAAAGGCTCCGCATCGTAGAGGCGCGTTACCAGGTGGGTTCACTCTCCCGTCTCGATCTGCAACAGGCTAGAGTATATTTCAATGCCGACAGCTCCCTGCTCATTCAACAGTACGAGATTCTGCACAGCTCCCGCATACGACTCAACGAGATGATGGGTGGCGATGTGAATCAATCTTTTTCAGCTGTCGACACCACAATCAACTGTAACGGACTTCTGCAAAAAGAAGAACTCATGACAGATGCATTGCAGCACAACACCCTGCTGTTGCTGGCTGAAAAGAATAAAACACTCAGCGAGCTGGAACTAAAAAACCGGCAGAGTCAAAATTATCCCTACCTGCGGCTCAATACCGGTTACGGGTTTACCCACTACAACTACAACAGCGGCACCCTCGACCGACAACGCAACTGGGGCCCCACAGTGGGGGTAACGCTTGGTTACACACTCTTTGATGGTTTCAATCGCCGAAGGGAACAGAAAAATGCGGGGATCTCGGTTGAAAACCGCCAGTTGGCGCTGGAACAAAGCAGGTTGGCATTGGAGAGCGATTTCGCCAACATGTGGATGGCCTATCAGAACAACATTGAGCTGACGCAACTGGAGATGGAGAGCCTGGAGAATGCGAGGTTGAATTATGAGATTGCCATGGAACGTTACCGCATTGGAGACCTCTCGGGTCTGGAGTTGAGGGAAGCACAAAACAGCCTGCTGGAAGCAGAGCAGCGGTTGCTGACAGCACAATACAATACCAAGCTCTACGAGATATCCCTGCTGCAGATCAGCGGCAGAGTAGACGAATATCTCACCCCGTAGAGGGTTGAGATCCTGAAGCAACGATCTGATCTCTTTATACGAAGCGATTGAGATGTGCCAGCACCTCCTCGTTCCGGTCGTACAACCCCAGGTTCAGGTTCATCAGATCTCCCCGCTCTGCCATCTCACGGATGATGGGGAAGATGGGACGTTGTTCCGTCCAGAACGCACTGTTCAGAAAAATCATCGGGCTTGCATAACCATACGACTCATAGTGGTTCTGCGCGAGATCCTGAAAAACCTCCTGCATCGTTCCCGCACTGCCGGGGGTAAAGATCACCCCACCCTTGGCAAAGGCCAGCAAACCTTCCTCCCGCACACTGTTCTCGAAATACTTGGCAATGTGTGTCGCAAATGGAGTGGGCAGTTCATACCCGTAATGCCAGGTAGGGATCCCCAGGCTCTCATACTGGGGATCGGGAAAACGTTCCATCACCCGGAACGCCGATGCCAGCCATTCCTCATCGGCGTAGGCCGGCGCAACAGAGAGCAACCTCATTGCCTCCTCAATGTCCGATTCACTCCGCCCCGCCAGCCAGGCACCCACGTGGGTTGCCTCCATCGCTCCGGGACCGCCCCCGGAAAGCATCAGATACCCCACCTCGGTTAGCATCTTCGAGAGACGCACTACCTGCAAATAGATCGCTTCACTCCTCAGCATGCTGTGGCCTCCCATCACTGCCACCAGCTTGCGCTCGTCAAACCTGGAAATATAGTCGTGTAGCGAATCGGTGATAGAATGATCGTGCAGGCGTTGTGCCAGCGTATCCCTGATCGATTGCTTCTCACGCGACCGGCGGTAGTAGTCATATACCACCTTGTCGAGGGTACCCAGATATGTCTCAGGGTGAGAGGGATCAAATCCGTTGTACAATGAATCTTTGTTGTAGAGCCTGCTGGGATAGGTGTGAAAGGGTACATCCAGCAGCGGAAAGATAAAATTGTCCGATTGCAGATGATGCAGCAATCTCTCCGACAGGGTACAGCCCAGAAAGAGGCATTTGGAAAAACGAACGGCAAGCAGCTGCTCCTCAATCTCAGTCAGGTCGAGCGCTTGCACCGCGATCTCCTCCACGGTTGTCCGGTTGAGAAACGATTTCAGTTCGGAAAGGTTGTCAAATTGTTGCATATCAGAAGGTTGTCAAAATAGAAAATGAATATGTTCGTAATTCAAGTTTCGAAAGTTAAAATTCAATCTAAACAATTAAAGCATTGTACCCATCGATAAAACTGGAGAATGAAAACATCTTACAATTTTAACGCCCTCTTGGCCCATAAGGTTTGCGTAAGACCGCGTGAAAGGAGGTAGAGGATGAAAGCCAGCCAGAGCCCGTTGTTTCCCCAGAGCGGTGTCATCAGGAAATAAATGGCAAAAAACAGGAGTGAGGAGAGTATCATCGCGTTGCGCATCTGTGCGGAAGCGGTTGCACCAATGTAAATTCCGTCCCACAGGAAGGCAGCGAAGCCGGTAAGCGGGATCAACAGCGTCCAGAAGAGATAATCGCCAGCCCCCTCTATGATAGACCGGTCATTGGTCAGAATCTGCAGGATCTGTTCCGGGAAGAGGGTATAGACTACCATCGCGGTGATGCTCACCACCCCACCCCAGAAAAAGATGCGACGCAGCATCTGCTTCAGTGCATATTTGTTTCCCGCTCCCACGAAGCGGCCGGTAAGTGCCTCTCCCGCATAAGCAAAGCCATCCATGAAATAGGAGAAAAGCATGAAGAACTGCATCAGCAACGCGTTGACCGCCAAGATGGTCTCTCCCATACCCGAGGAGGCAAAGGTAAAGAAGGTGGTGACCAGGGTGAGCAGGAAAGTACGAACGAACACATCAGCATTCACCCGGAAATAGAGCCTGATGGTACCCCTCTCCCATAGATGCTCCTTCCTCACATAAACACGGAGCCGTCGGTAGTAGCGCCACCAGAAACCTGCCGCCACGAGAAAGGAGATGAGCTGCGAGAGCAGCGTACCCAGGGCAATCCCTTCAATCTTCATCCCCAGCACGAAGACAAAGAAAACACTCAGCAAGATGTTTAGCACATTGTTGAAGATGGCGATGAACATGGGGATGCGGGCATTCTGCATTCCGATGAACCATCCTTTAAAGGCATACATCCCCAGCACTGCCGGTGCGCCCCACACCACGATACGGAAATAACTCTCTACATGATGTACCGTTTCCGGTCCCGACTTTATCAGACCAAATGCAAATCTACCCAAAGGGTATTGCAGCAGCACGATCACGCTACCGATGCCCAGGCCGATGAGCAGTGTGCGGATCAGCACGTGCATCACCTCCGCCAGATCACGGGCGCCATACGCCTGGGAGGCGAAACCGCTGGAGCTCATCCGCAGGAACCCAAAATTCCAGTAGATCATATTGAAGACATTGGCTCCCAGCGCTATTGCACCAATGTAAACAGCCGACCCCAGCCGTCCGGCCACCGCCATGTCAATCATCCCCAGCAGGGGTACGGTGATATTGGTGATGATGTTGGGTAGTGCCAGTCTGAATATTTTCCTGTCCATGGATGAAATAAATAGAAATCGAAAATTTAATCAATAACAGCCATAAAAGAGAATTAACAGTCTAGCGATGTGAAAAGTTTCATTTTTTGGGAGGAGAGAGAGGAGATTGACCATTTTTTTGTAACTTTGCTTCTTCCTTAATTACAAATAATCAGACCTCGGTGACGGCTTCTTTAACCAGACCCTCACTGCGGTTTATCTATAACAGAAAACAGGTCACAAGGAAAAAAACATTTAGGAACAACCATATGGATAAAATTCAGGAACTCACCTCAAAACTCTACACCGAAGGGGTGGAAAAAGGCAGGGATGAAGCAGAGCGAATCATTGCAGGAGCCAAAGCCAAAGAAAAAAAAATATTGGAAGAGGCTGAGGAAAAAGCAAATCAGCTGATCGCAGCTGCTCAGAAAGAACAGGCTGAGCTGAAAAAGAACACCGAGGCAGAATTGAAACTCTATGCATCCCAGTCGGCAGAAGCACTCAAGACAGAGATCATCAACCTGCTGACCGACAAGCTTGCCACCATGAATGTGAAGGCAGCGATGGAGGATAAGGGGTTCATGCAAAAACTGATTGGTGAGCTGGTAACCCACTGGTCCGAAAACGAAACCCTGACGGTGGGTGTGGAGCACCCAGAAGAGCTGGAGTCCTATATCGCCTCCAATCTGAAACAGATTCTTGAGAAAGGATTGAAGATTGAAGCGGTGAACGGCATCAAGACTGGATTCACACTCTCTCCCGCTGACGGATCGTACAAGATGCGATTCGGTGAAGAGGAGTTCATCGATTATTTCAAGGAGTTCCTGCGTCCCCAGATCCGGCAACTGCTCTTTTAAAAAGGGAAGCTTTTCTGCTCCTCCACCTTTTTTGTTTATACCTATGCTTTTTACAAACCAGTATTACTATTTCATCTCCGGGCTGCCCGACTTCTCGTTCGACAGCACCAAGCTGCCATACACCGTTGAGACCTTCAGGGAGATGCTCGATGAGGCCCTCAAGCCGGAGGACAGCAAGCTGTTAAGCAGATACTTCCTTCGCTACGACAACCTCAATCTCTTCCACATACTGAACAGAAAGGAGGGTGACTGGCACCGTGAAGGGAACTTCTCACGAGACGAGATGGAAGAGATCATCGGGAAGGTGAAAGAGGGAGATCCCATTGATCACGAGCTGGCACCGCCCTACTATGAAACATTCCTCAGGGCATGGCTCAATGAGGAGGTAGCAGGAGAGGCGCGCACACTGGAAGACCTTATTGCTTCATTCCATATGGACTACGGGTTGGAAGCCCGTAACAGCCTAATTGCTGACTGGTTTGAACTGAACCTCAACATTGGCAACATCCTCTCGGCCATCTATGCCCGCAAGTATGAGATCGACATCCATAAGGTCGTCGTGGGAAATAATCCGCTGGCAATCATCATCAGGGAAAATGCCAACGCCCGTGATTTCGGTATCGGTCAAGAGTTGGACTACTTTGACAACGTCCTGCGGCTTTCTGAGGAGAACGATCTCTTCGAGCGGGAACGCAAGCTAGATAAGTTCCGCTGGGACTGGCTTGAAGAACACACTGCGCTCGACTATTTCAATGTCGAGTATCTCTTTGCCTACCTCTGTAAGCTGGAGATTCTGGAGCGATGGGTGGAACTGAACGCCGAAGAGGGAGAAAAGGTATTCCGCAAGTTGATCGACAGCCTGAAAAACGGGGTGGAGATGCCGGATGATATCTGACAACGACAAACAACAACAACCATATATGTTAACAAAAGGAACAGTAAAAGGAATCATTGCCAACCTGGTCATCGTCGAAGTGGACGGACCGGTAGCCCAAAACGAGATCGCCTACATTGATCTCGACGGTACCCGCCTCATGTCGGAGGTGATCAAGGTGGTGGGAAAGAATGTCTATGTGCAAGTGTTCGAGAGCACCCGCGGACTGCGTGTCAACAGCCGGGTGGAGTTTCAGGGACACATGCTGGAGGTGGTGCTCGGACCGGGGTTGCTGGAACGCAACCTGGACGGTTTGGAGAACGACCTCGACAAGATGGAAGGAGTCTTCCTGAAACGTGGTGAGTATACCTTCCCGCTCGACGAGGAGAAAGAGTGGTCGTTCAAACCGCTGGCAGCGCCCGGCGACAAGGTGACCGGCGGATCCTGGCTGGGTGAAGTGGATGAAAACTTCCAGCCGCACAAGATCATGGTTCCTTTCGTGATGAAAGAGGAATACACCCTCAAGAGCATCGTGGAGGAGGGCACCTTTAACATCCATAAAACCATTGCGGTGGTGACCGACCAGGAGGGCCGGGAACATGACATCACCATGGTGCAGCGCTGGCCGGTGAAGATACCCCTCACCGCTTACAGAGAGAAACCACGCCCCTATAAGCTACTGGAGACCGGCGTCCGTTCCATCGACACGCTCAACCCGATCGTAGAGGGGGGTACCGGATTCATTCCGGGAGCTTTCGGCACCGGTAAGACGGTGTTGCAGCATGCCATCTCGAAACAGGCGGAAGCCGATATCGTGATCATCGCCGCCTGTGGTGAGCGCGCCAACGAGGTGGTGGAGATCTTCACCGAGTTCCCCGAATTGATAGACCCCCACACGGGACGCAAGCTGATGGAACGTACCATCATCGTGGCAAACACCTCCAACATGCCGGTGGCTGCGCGAGAGGCTTCGGTCTATACGGCTATGACCATCGGTGAGTACTACCGCTCCATGGGACTCAAGGTGTTGCTGATGGCTGATTCCACTTCACGCTGGGCACAGGCACTGCGCGAGATGAGCAACCGTCTGGAAGAGCTGCCCGGACCTGACGCCTTCCCGATGGACCTCTCGGCCATCATCTCCAACTTCTACGGCCGCGCGGGACATGTCACCCTCAACAACGGTCAGGAGGGATCCATCACCTTTATCGGCACCGTCTCACCGGCAGGGGGTAACCTGAAGGAACCGGTGACAGAAAACACCAAGAAGGTGGCCCGCTGCTTCTATGCCCTGGAGCAGGATCGTGCCGACAAGAAACGCTATCCGGCCATCAACCCTATTGAATCCTACTCTAAGTATATCGAATATCCTGAATTTGAAGAATTTATTGCAGAACATATCTCTGCCGACTGGACAGAGAAGGTGAACGAGGCCAAAACAAGGTTGCTCAGGGGCAAGGAGATTGCCGAACAAATCAACATCCTGGGCGACGACGGCGTGCCGGTGGAATACCACACCACCTTCTGGAAAGCGGAACTGATCGACTTCATCGTGCTCCAGCAGGATGCCTTCGACGAGATTGATTCGGTCACCCCCATCGAGCGGCAGAAGCATATCCTGGACCTGGTGACGGAGATCTGTCGTACCGAGTTCCAGTTCGATCATTTCAACCAGGTGGCCGATTTCTTCAAGGAACTGATCAACATCGGCAAACAGATGAATTATGCCGAGTTCCAGTCGGAGTCGTTCAACGATTATCACAGGCAGATGAAAGAGCTGGTATCCGAGAAAAGCAACGGATAAAAAAGCGGTGAAACAACCGGGAGAACAGCGAAACAGCTAATTATCAAATCAGCAATTCAATTAAAAATGGCAAAAGCATTTCAGAAAATATACACCAAAATCACCCAGATCACCAAGGCAACCTGCTCGGTGAAGGCAACCAACGTAGGGTATGATGAACTGGCAACGGTGAATGGCAAGCTGGCACAGGTGGTGAAGATCATCGGCGATGAGGTGACCCTCCAGATCTTTGAAGGTACCGAGGGGATCCCCACCAACGCGGAGGTGATCTTCATGGGCAAGGCCCCCTCACTGAAAGTGGGAGAACAACTCTCAGGACGCTTCTTCAACGCCTACGGCGATCCCATCGACGGCGGTCCCGTGCCGGAAGGTGAGGAACGGCCGATCGGGGGCCCATCGGTGAACCCGGTGAGAAGAAAACAGCCCTCCGAGCTGATTGCCACAGGCATCGCCGGCATCGACCTCAACAACACGCTGGTGTCGGGACAGAAGATACCCTTCTTTGCCGACCCGGACCAACCTTTTAACCAGGTGATGGCCACCGTGGCGCTGCGCGCCAAGGCAGACAAGATCATCCTGGGGGGGATGGGGATGACCAACGACGATTACCTCTTCTTCAAGAACGTCTTCAGCAACGCCGGTGCCCTCGACCGTATCATCTCCTTTATGAACACCACCGAAGACCCGGCAGTAGAGCGATTGCTGGTGCCCGACATGGCACTTACCGCCGCCGAGTATTTCGCGGTGGAGAAGCATGAAAAGGTGCTGGTGCTGCTCACCGACATGACCTCCTATGCCGATGCGCTTTCAATCGTCTCCAACCGTATGGACCAGATTCCATCGAAGGATTCGATGCCGGGATCGCTATACTCCGACCTGGCGAAGATTTACGAGAAGGCGGCACAGTTCCCCACCGGAGGATCCATCACCATCGTGGCGGTCACCACCCTCTCGGGAGGCGACATTACCCACGCGGTACCCGACAACACCGGTTACATCACCGAGGGGCAGCTCTTCCTGCGGCGTGACAGCGACGTGGGCAAGGTGGTGGTAGACCCGTTCCGCTCGCTATCGCGACTCAAACAGCTGGTACAAGGTAAGAAGACCCGAGAGGATCATCCGCAGGTGATGAACGCGGCGGTACGTCTCTACTCCGATGCAGCCAACGCCAAAACTAAGATGGAGAACGGTTTCGATCTGACCGATTACGATGAGCGCACCCTTTCATTCGCGAAAGATTACTCCAAATTCATTCTGGCTATCGATGTAAACCTCGACACGGAGGAGATGCTCGACAAGACCTGGAAGCTGCTTTCAACCCACTTCAAACCAAGTGAAGTGAATATGAAGAAGGAATTGGTGGATAAATACTGGCATTGATGGCAATCAGGTTTCAATATAACAAAACTTCCCGCCAGCAGCTGGAGAAACAGCTGAAGGTGAGGATACGTGCGCTCCCCACCCTACAGAACAAGGAGACGGCGCTGCGTATGGAGGTGAAGAAAGCCAAAAAGGAGATCGAACTGCTGGACGAGGAACTGGAAAAGAGAATACATTCGTACGATAAGATGGTAGCCCTCTGGAGTGAGTTCGACCCTACACTGATACGGGTAAAGGATGTGGAGCTCAACAGAAAAAAAATTGCCGGCGTGGTCCTCCCCATCCTCGAGAAGGTGCTGTTCGAGACCAAACCATTCAGCCTCTTCAACCGGCCCAAATGGTTCCTTGATGGTGTGAAAACCGTGGAGGAGCTGGCGGAGATCGGTATCCGGAGAGACTTCAATGAGATCAAACTGAAAAGGCTCGAATATGCCCGTAAGAAGACCACCCAGAAGGTGAATCTCTTTGAGAAGGTGCAGATACCCGGTTATCAGGAGGCAATCCTGAAGATTAAGCGATACCTGGAAGATGAGGAGAACCTCTCTAAATCGTCGCAGAAGATCATGCGTAGTCACCAGGAGAAAAGAAAAGAGGAGGAGGGTAGCATATGGTAGCAAGAATGAAGAAATTCAGTTTCCTGGTCTTCCACAACGACTACAACACCTTCCTGCATGAGCTGCGGGAGCTGGGGATGATCCATGTGGTGGAACAGGAGCGCAAGGCACTCGACAGTGAGGAGCTGCAACAGTTCCTGACAGAGACACGCCGACTGAACGAAGCCAAAAAGGTGCTGGAGAAGGTGACCGACAAGAAGTCGCCCCTGCACCCCAATACTGCCAGCGTGGAAGAAGGAGTGCTTCTCCCCGATCGGATCGCTGAGATTGAGAACGATAAATCGACGCTCGCACAACAACTGCAGGTGAGTCAGCGGGAACGTGAGGCACTGCGCCCCTGGGGCAATTTTGACCCGGAAAACATTGAACGGCTGGAGGAGGCGGGATACCACGTCAACCTTCTCGTCGTTCCGGATAAAGCATACAATCCGGAGTGGGAGGAGCGCTACAACGCCATGATCATCCACCGCGAGGGTTCGAAGAGCTATTTCGTCACCATCACCAAAGAAACCGGTCTGGCCGACCAGCTCAACCTGGAGGAGATGAAGCATCCCGAGTTGTCGCTGCTGGAGCTCGACAAGCTGATTGTTGCCCTGAAAAAGCGAATCAGCGAGAAAGAAGAGGCTCTCAGGCAGTTGACAGCCGATTTGCCCTCACTGGAGGCAGCAATAAAAGAGCTGAACACCCGTATCTTCTTCACACGCGTGGCTCACAGCGCCACCCGTGTAGCTGATGAGAAGCTGCTGCTGCTGCAAGGGTGGGCCCCCGCCGCCAAGGAGCAAGAGATCACAGCCTACCTGGAAGCACAGGAGGCTTACTATGAGACGGCGGAGCCACAACCGGAAGATGATGTCCCCATCATGTTTGCCAACAACCGCTTCACCCGTCTCTTCGAGCCGATCGCAGAACTCTACATGCTGCCGAAGTACAACGAAATCGACCTCACCCCCTTCTTCGCTCCCTTCTACATGATCTTCTTCGGTCTCTCACTGGGCGATATCGGTTACGGCACCTTCCTGCTGGTGGTCTCCACCCTGGCGATGATCTTCATGAAGAAGATCGGCAAAACCATGAAGGGGATGATGAGGCTGGTGCAGATCCTGGGAGCGTCCACCATGGTGTGCGGCCTTCTTACAGGTGGGTTCTTCGGCTTCAATATTTACGAGACCCATATCCCCTTCTTCGAGAAGATGAAGGATCAGGTCTACTTCGACAATCAGCAGATGTTCGTGCTCTCCCTGATCCTAGGGGTGATACAGATCCTCTTCGGCATGTTCCTGAAGATCTTCAACCGCATCCGTCAATTCGGATTCATGCACGCCCTCTCCACCATCGGATGGGTCATACTGTTGCTGAGCGTGATCATGGCTGTACTTTTACCAAACGTGATGCCGATGGGGGGAACGGTTCACATGGCGGTGTTGGGTGCTTCAGCCATCCTGATACTCTTCTTCAATGCTCCGGGCAAGAACCCGCTGCTCAACCTGGGACTGGGACTCTACGACACCTACAACATGGCAACCGGATTGCTTGGCGACGTGCTTTCCTATGTCCGTCTCTTCGCTCTGGGTCTCTCGGGAGGCATCCTGGCCAGCGTCTTCAACAGCCTGGCCCTCGGTCTGAAGCCGGACAACGTGGTGACCGGGTCGCTGGTCTTCCTGATCATCTTCCTCTTCGGCCATGCCATGAACATCTTCATGAACGTGCTGGGTGCGATCGTGCACCCCATGCGACTCACCTTCGTGGAGTTCTACAAGAATGCGGAATTCACCGGTGGAGGGAAACGATACGAACCTTTTAAAAAGTAGAGATGAAAAGTTTGACAGCAACGTGACAACAAGAAAATAAAAGAAACTACCTAGTATTCAGAAACCAACAGATAAACAAATAAATAACAATTTACAACATGGACAGCAACTTATTAATTGCCTATATCGGCATCGGAATCATGATCGCCCTCTCGGGTATCGGCAGCGCCTACGGGGTAACCATTGCCGGCAACGCGGCAGTAGGGGCACTGAAGAAAGACAGCAGCAAATTCGGTAACTTCCTCGTGCTAACGGCACTCCCCGGCACGCAGGGTCTCTATGGCTTTGCGGGTTACTTCATGTTCCAGAGCATCTTCAGCGTGCTGACTCCCGAGATCTCCTCAATCCAGTCGGCAGCGGTGCTGGCAGGTGGCCTGGCACTGGGTTTGATCGGGCTCTTCTCATCCATTCGTCAGGGACAGGTCTGTGCCAACGGCATCGCCGCCATCGGACAGGGACACAACGTCTTCGGCAACACACTTATCCTTGCAGTGTT
Organism: Dysgonomonadaceae bacterium zrk40; assembly: GCA_016916535.1. Classification (NCBI taxonomy): domain Bacteria; kingdom Pseudomonadati; phylum Bacteroidota; class Bacteroidia; order Bacteroidales; family Dysgonomonadaceae; species Dysgonomonadaceae bacterium zrk40. The sequence continues at coordinate 2,416,482 of CP070276.1, read as the reverse complement.
CCCCGAACTATACGCCATCGTGGCACTGGCCGGCGTCTTCCTGATCGGTACCGCCGTAGCTTAAATCTGCTACTACAAATCAAAAAAGAGAGACTGCCTCAATGATGAGACAACCTCTTTTAATTACCGGCACCCCCCTGTTGTCAGCTGATGTCTATATCGACACGATCAATCCCTATGTCCCTCATCGAGGCGGGATCCTCCACCGGCTCGATATGGGTGGAGACGGTAACCGGCTCGTGAAACATGGCGATGATGGTCTCCTCCACCTCATCGGCACAGTCGTGCCCCCGCTTCACGCTCCAATCGCCCGGCACCAGCAGGTGCATCGAGATGAAGCGACGCGGTCCCGACATGCGGGTCAGCAGGGAGTGATATTCAATCTCCCGTTCGCTTAGAGAATCGAGATAGGTGGTCACCCTTTCCAGTTCATCCTCCGGAATGGAGGCATCCATCAGCTCTCGTGCCGACCGGTGGAGTAGCCTGTAACCGGAATAGATGATGTTGAGGCCAACCAGGATGGCGATAATCGGGTCGATGATCAACCAGCCGGTGAGCTCCACCAGGATGATCCCCAGGATGACCCCCACACTGGTATAGACATCTGTCATCAGATGTCTGCCGTCAGCCTCCACGAGCAGAGACTTTTTCTTTTTGCCGTTGTTGATCAGAACAACTCCTACCACCAGGTTCACCAGTGAGGCCAGCAAGGAGAAGAGTAATCCGGTGGTGATATTCTCCAGTGGCTGGGGTTCAATGATCCGGGGCAGGGCTGAACGGATGATGGTGAAGGCAGCAATCAGGATCAGTGCCCCCTCCACGGCGCTGGAGAAGTACTCCGCCTTGCCGTGGCCAAATTCATGCTCCTGATCGGCAGGCTTGCGCGAGAGATGAAGCATCAGCAACGCGAAGAGCGCGGCGAACAGGTTGACGAACGACTCCAGTGCATCGGAGAGCAATCCCATTGAGCCGGTGACATGGAAAGCATAAAACTTCAGCAGAATGGTTATCGTCGCAGCTGCCAGTGAGAGGTAGAGATATTTGTTAAGCGATTTTCTATTCATTGAAGTAAAAATTATCTCCCATCACATCCGATCTTCTATCTACTGTTAGAGACAGTATGCAAACATGTTGTGATGGCAGGCAGATTATTCGGCAAAATTAATCAATTCTTCCCAATAGTTACTCCCGGCTGCCGGATTAATTCACACTAAATTCACAACACCCGTATGAGACCTCTCTATTTCATCTTTGGGGAGTCCCTATGATTTGGCTTTTTTCATTATCTTTGTATCCGTATTAAAACTGCATAAAGGACTATGTTTGAAAATTTAAGTGACAGACTGGAGAGGTCGTTTAAAATACTGAAAGGGGAAGGCAAGATCACCGAGATCAACGTGGCCGAGACCCTGAAGGAGGTACGCCGTGCACTGCTCGACGCCGACGTAAACTACAAAACCGCGAAAGAGTTTACCGAGACAGTGAAGCAAAAAGCACTGGGACAGGATGTGCTCAACGCAGTGAAGCCGGAGCAGATGATGGTGAAGATTGTGCACGACGAGCTGGCCACCCTTATGGGCGGGACGGCGGTCGACATCAACATCAAGGGCACCCCGGCGGTGATTCTGATGTCCGGGTTGCAGGGATCGGGTAAGACCACCTTCTCCGGCAAGCTGGCCAACATGCTCAAGAGCAAGAAGGGGAAGCAACCCTTGCTGGTAGCCGGGGACGTCTATCGTCCGGCTGCCATCGAGCAGCTCAAGGTGTTGGGTGAACAGATTGGCGTCTCGGTCTACGCAGAGGAGGAGAATAAGAACCCGGTGAAGATCGCGCAGAATGCCATCCAGTATGCCCGCCAGCATGGCAAGGACCTGGTGATCATCGACACGGCCGGTCGTCTGGCCATCGACGAGCAGATGATGCAGGAGATCGAGTCGATCAAGAAGGCAGTCAACCCACAGGAAATCCTCTTCGTGGTGGATGCCATGACCGGTCAGGATGCGGTGAACACTGCCAAGGAGTTCAACCAACGACTCGATTTCAACGGGGTGGTGCTCACCAAGCTTGATGGTGATACCCGCGGCGGTGCGGCGCTTTCCATCCGCTCGGTGGTCGACAAGCCGATCAAGTTCGTCGGTACGGGCGAGAAACTCGACGCCATCGATGTCTTCCACCCGGAACGTATGGCCGACCGTATCCTTGGGATGGGCGACATCGTCTCACTGGTGGAGAAGGCACAGGAACAGTATGACGAGGAAGAAGCGCGCCGCCTGCAAAAGAAGATTGCCAAGAATCAATTCGACTTCAACGACTTCATTGCCCAGATTCAGCAGATTAAGAAGATGGGTAACCTGAAAGACCTGGCATCTATGATTCCCGGTGTGGGTAAGCAGATCAAGGACCTGGATATCGACGACGATGCCTTTAAGGGGATCGAAGCGATCATTCGCTCCATGACACCGGCAGAACGCTCCAACCCGGAGATTCTGAACGGTAGCCGCCGTGCCCGCATCGCCAAGGGGAGCGGCACCAATGTGCAGGAGGTGAACAAACTGATCAAACAGTTCGACGAGACCCGTAAGATGATGCGGATGATGACCTCCGGTGGAGGCAAACAGGCCATGCGTAATATGAGAAGAAGATGAAACTGATCGACGGAAAGGCAACAGCAACTGAAATAAAAAAGGAGATCGCCGAAGAGGTGGCACAGATCAAGGCCAACGGAGGGAAGACACCTCACCTGGCAGCGGTACTCGTGGGTCACGACGGCGGCAGCGAGACCTATGTGGCCAACAAGGTGCGTAGCTGTGAGGAGGTAGGGTTTCACTCCACCCTGATCCGCTATGAGGAAGATGTTACCGAGGAAGAGCTGCTCGCCTGCGTGGAGCGGCTCAACAGTGATCCCGACATCGACGGCTTCATCGTCCAGCTGCCGCTGCCAAAGCATATACACGAGGAGCGGATCACCGAGGCAATCGAGTACCACAAAGATGTGGATGGCTTTCACCCGGTGAACGTGGGTCGCATGGCCCTCGGACTCCCCTGTTTCCTCTCTGCAACACCGGCGGGCATCGTGGAACTGCTCAAGCGCTACAACATTGAGACCCGCGGAAAGCACTGCGTGGTGTTGGGACGAAGCAACATCGTGGGCAAACCGGTATCGATGCTGATGATGCAAAAGGGAATCCCGGGCGATTGTACGGTGACTGTCTGCCACAGTCGCACCAAAAATATCAAAGAGATCTGCCTGCAAGCCGACATCATCATCGCCGCACTGGGCGTACCGGAATTCCTAAAGGGTGATATGGTGAAAGAGGGCGCGGTGGTGATCGACGTGGGCACCACACGGGTGCCGAGCGACAAGACAAAATCGGGCTTCAAACTGACGGGCGACGTGGCCTTTAGCGAAGTGGCACCCAAGTGCTCCTGGATCACTCCCGTACCGGGTGGTGTGGGACCGATGACCATCGTCTCGCTGATGCGCAACACCCTGCTGGCAGGTAAGAAGTCAATTTACGCATAATTTTTTGTTGGGAGACATTCCCCAATTCGATGCACCCTATGAAAAAAGCAAAACCTCATGTCGTAGTCACCGGCGGTGCACAAGGCATCGGACGGGTGGTGATGCAACTCTTGCTGGAGGAGGGATACAGTGTATCGGTATTCGACATCGACAGTGAAGCGATGGAAGAGTTGAAACCATCGTTCCGCAGGCGCAGCGTCTCCTTCCACATCACCGACGTGTCGAACGAGGTGAGCGTCCGCTCCTCCATACGAGCCGCCGTGAAGCAGTACGGCCCCGTCTACGGACTGGTGAACAATGCGGTATACGAGCTGTTCAAACCGATGGAAGAACTTACCCTGGAGGAGTGGAACAGGGCTCTCGCCACCAATCTCACCGGCACCTTCCTATGCAGCAAACATCTGGCATCTTCAATCCGGGAAACAAAGGGATCGATTGTCAACATCTCCTCCACACGCGCTTTTCAGTCAGAGCCCCACACTGAATCCTATTCGGCCAGCAAGGGAGGCATCTGCGCACTCACCCATGCCATGGCGATGAGCCTGGGTCCCCACGTACGGGTTAACAGTATCAGTCCGGGCTGGATTGATGTTTCGGCATTGAAGAAAAAATCTCTGACGAAACAGGTGATGATTACGGAGGAAGATCACCTGCAGCATCCTGCCGGCCGTGTGGGCAATGCGATGGATATCGCCCGCATGGTCCTCTTCCTGATGAATCCGGAGAACAGCTTCATCACGGGACAAAACTTCACCGTGGACGGGGGGATGACCAAGAAAATGATTTACGTCTGACGTTTCCTCTCAATATTTTTTCACCTTGATCAGCAGGATACCTACCACTGTCCAAAAGATCTCCCTGATCCGCTTGCAGAGACTCACAAATACACCATACGAGAGAGGCAGCGAGAGAATGCCGAATACGATTACGATGCCTCCCTCGCGGGAGCCCATCTGCATCGGCATAAAGAAAAGAATGTTCCCTATCAGCGACTGGATCGATTCAATCATCACACTCTTCCCATAAGAGATAGGCATACCCACTGCACGCATCATCAGGATCACTTCCAGGCAAAGAAAAAAACGGGAGAATATTTCCAGGGAGAGAGATGCAACAAAATCTTTCTTGCGGTTGCGGTAGAGGTCGGCAATCAGGGTGTCCATCTGGTTAATTTTCTCCTGGTTGTTCCTGCGGTATGCTCTCAGGCTTTTCCCGATAAAAGGAAGCCTGCCTCCCAGCATCAAAGCCCTGTCTACCCCACCCCGGGTATAAACCCTGTAAGCCCATAACAACAGAAGGAATGAGGTGGCCGTGGAAAGAATCATACCCAGCTCCACCACATCGGAAAGCACCGGTACCAGGAAAAGCAGCAGCGGGATGGATATCATCCAAAAGATGAAATGAGAGACAAAGTGCATCATGGTGGAGAGCAGTACAGAGGAGGTCGCTTTCTGTATTCCCAGGGTGGATTGCAGTTCGATGATTTTATAGGGTTCACCACCCATCAGTCCGAAGGGAGTGATGTAGTTGATGGCAAAGCCACTGATCACCAACTTGAACAGCCGCATGAACCCGATCTTTTTGGTCTCCTCACTTCCATCATGCAGGATCAGATAAAAGGAGTAGGTATTGATCAGGTAGACCACTACCCAAAGCCCGATGATGGGTACAAACCACCAACCGGTCTGCCTGATATCGCGCATGATATTGTCGATCCCTGTCTTGTATATCATAAAGCCCAGCGCCAGGGCACCGAGCAGAAAAAAAATATTTTGAGCAATCTTCGCTTTTTTTGCCATAAGGGGGTGGCTCTAAACAACAATGGCCCGATACGCGCAGCATCAGGCCACAAAAATAGGGTTAATTCGTGAAATAATGGTAAGAACCAGCAAATTATTTCCGGAAAGGGGGTTTAACCACCACGGCTTTCAGCTTTCTGTTGCGCACGCTGATGAATATTTCTGTGCCGGGGGTGGCATATTCCGGTTTGAGGTATCCCATGCCGATTCCTGTTTTCAGAATCGGTGAGATCGTACCCGACGTAACAACACCAATGGAATGATCCTTATCGTTCGTTATTTCATAACCATGCCGTGGAATCCCCTTCTCTGTCAACTCAAAACAACAAAGCTTACGAGAGACACCCTCTGCTTTTTCTTTCTCAAGAACCTCACGCCCAATGAACATTTTCTCAGGGGTGAAGCGGGTGATCCAGCCCAGTCCAGCCTGCAGAGGGGTGGTGCTGTCATCCAGATCGTTTCCGTAAAGACAAAAGCCCATCTCCAGACGAAGCGTATCACGTGCACCCAAACCTATTGGTTTAATACCATAAGCATCACCCGCTTCAAAAAGCGCATTCCATATCTTACCTCCCTCTTCGGGATAAAAATAGAGCTCGAAGCCTCCGGCACCGGTGTATCCGGTGTTGGAGATGATGACGTTATCTACACCTGCAAAACGTGCAGTCACAAATGAATAGTAGGGGATGGCCGAGAGATCGGCGGTGGTGAGTTTCTGCATCGTCTCCATTGCATGAGGACCCTGTACAGCCAACAAGGCCATATGTTCCGAAGCATTCTCCAGCTCAGCACCCATGCTGTTATGCCTTTGACACCACTCCCAGTCTTTTTCAATGTTGGCGGCGTTGACCACCATCATGTATTTTTCCTCATCGTACTGGTACAGGATAAAATCATCCACGATGCCACCCTGTTCGTTTACAAAACAACTGTACTGAGCCTTGCCCGGCTGCAGACGGGCTGCGTCGTTGCTTGCAATCTGCTGCAGGAAAGATAGCGCTTTTGGTCCTTTCACCCAGAACTCACCCATGTGCGACACGTCAAACACACCCACGGCATTCACCACCGTAAGATGTTCATCGATGATTCCGCTGTACTCAATGGGCATGTTGTAGCCTGCAAACTCATGCATCTTTGCTCCCAGAGCAATGTGCTGGTTGGTAAATGGTGTTGTTTTCATATTATGATTTGGATTAAAGTAGTAACTCAGCCGCGTGCAACCAGCTCAGCAATCTTCACGATTACGTCGGATGCTTTTCGCAGCGACGGGATGGGCAGAAACTCATACCTGCCGTGGAAATTCATTCCACCGGCAAAGATATTGGGACAGGGTAGCCCCATGAACGAGAGGCGCGCACCGTCGGTACCACCGCGAATTGGTTTGATGTTTGGTTTCACACCCACCGCCTCCATGGCACGGAAAGCGTAGTCGATGACATGCATCACCGGTTCAACCTTCTCCTTCATGTTGTAGTACTGATCCCTCATCTCCAGTGTGAGACGGTTGTCATAACGTTTGTTGAGACGCTCCACCACTTCGCTCATCAATCGCTTACGTGCTTCGAACTTCAGCCTGTCGTGGTCACGGATAATAAAGGAGACCTTCGCTTCATCCACCGTACCATTGATGCCAATCAGGTGAAAGAACCCTTCATAACCCTCGGTGTGCTCCGGTCGCTCCCCTTCGGGCAAGATCGCTACCAGCTCGTTGGCCACATGCAGGGCATTTATCATCTTCCCCTTTGCATATCCGGGATGTACGTTGCGTCCTTGTATCTCAATCTTTGCCGAGGCAGCATTGAAATTCTCATACTCCAGTTCTCCCACCTCGCTGCCATCCATTGTGTAAGCCCAGCGGGCACCGAACTTCGCCACATCGAACTTGTCTGCACCACGACCAATCTCCTCATCGGGTGTGAAGGCAATGCGAATCTTGCCATGTTCAATTTCGGGATGCTCAATCAGGTATTGCATGGCATTCATGATCTCAGCTATACCAGCCTTGTCATCAGCCCCTAAAAGTGTATTCCCGTCAGTGACAATCAGATCCTCCCCCACATGGTGCAACAACTCGGGGAAGTCGGCCGGTGAAAGCACAACATTGTTCTGCTCGTTGAGCAGGATATCCTTGCCATCGTAAGCTTTCACGATGCGTGGCGTCACCTTTTCGCCACTCATGTCGGGACTGGTATCAAAGTGAGCGACGAAACCAATCACCGGTACATCCTTCTTCGTGTTGGCCGGGAGGGTGGCCATGAGGTAACAGTTGTTGTCGAGAGTCACATCTGTAAGCCCCATCTCAAGGGCTTCCTTCTCAACCTCCTTGGCCAGGTTGAATTGCTTTTGGGTACTCGGAGTCTGGGTGTTGTTCTCATCCGACTGTGTATCGATGCGGGCATACTTGATAAACCGGTCTACTATATCCATGATGATTTCTTGAACTGATTTTTTCTTCGTTTAAGTATTGATCTTCCTACAAAGATAAAAAAAGAGAGTGAATAGGAAAAATCAATTTCATCCTTTTGTATCTAAATAAAAAGATGTATCTTTGCACAAGGGTAAGTCCTATACGGCCAGCTCCCATTGAATCCCCCAGGTCTTGACCGAAGCAAGGGTATTTGGTTGTAGCGGCGCGATATAGATCGCTTACCCTTTTTTAGGACCAACAACAAACCCCTTCTACCGTCAAAGGTGAAGGGGTTTTTGTGATGTATCTATCAACCGATCACTATGCGATCTTTGGCAACAGCTTGGCGTCGAGCGAGTACTTACCGGCACCGATCAGAATTGCTCCGACAAAGACGATCAGCAAATCGAGCGCATGACCGAACACCATGAAATCATCGCCTGCCGCAAGATGAGTAGCGAGCGCCACGACCATGGTACCTGTCAGCATCAGGGCAGCGGGACGGAAAAGCAGGCCAAGTGCAAAAAGAGCACCCCCTACTGCTTCAGCAACGGCTGCCATGAATCCCCAGAACGCAGGGGCAAAGGTGATACCGAAAATCGACATGCTTCCGCCAATATATGTCCATGTTTCCACTCCACCCATCAACTTGGGTATACCGTGCAACATGATGGAAATACCAATACCCGCTCTCAAAATCAACCATCCCAGATGTAACAAATCTTCTTTCTTTCTCATTTTCTATTTTCTTGTTATGTAATTATTCAATATTGTCACGCTCTAAACCGATAGGTAGACCGTTTTGTTTATCTTTGCAACATCAATAAAATCGATATGTCTACTTTTGCCCCTTTCGCCAAACCGATGTACGTAATGTTGAAGCCGGTAGGTTCCAAGTGCAACCTCGACTGTGAATACTGTTACTATCTGGAGAAAGCGAACCTCTTTCCGAAAAAAAACAACCAGGTGATGAGCGAAGAGCTCCTCGAACGGTTCACGAAACAATACATCGAATCTCAGACACAGCCGCAGGTGATGTTCACATGGCATGGAGGAGAAACGCTGATGCGTCCCCTCTCATTTTACAGAAAAGCGGTGGAGCTACAAAAGAAATATGCTGGAGGACGTCAGATAGACAACTCCATACAAACCAACGGGACGTTGCTGACCGATGAGTGGTGTATCTTCTTCAAGGAGAACAACTTCCTGGTAGGCATCTCGATCGACGGTCCGCAGGAGTTCCACGATGAGTACCGGCGTGATAAGATGGGCCGTCCCTCTTTCCGGCGTGTGATGCGTGGCATTGAATTGCTGAAGAAGCACGGCGTGGAATTCAACTGTCTGGCAGTGGTGAACGATTACAACGTGGACTACCCGCTTGAATTTTACCGTTTCTTCAAGGAGATTGATTGCCGTTACCTTCAGTTCACCCCCATTGTGGAACGAATCCGCAAAAACAACAATTCATCCTTGAAACTGGCCACCGCGGCAGATGAGGAGGAGGATGTGGAGCTGGCACCTTTTACCGTGCCTGCTGATAAGTGGGGCAAGTTTCTCTGTGATCTGTTTGACGAATGGATCAAAGAGGATGTGGGGAGGATTTTTATCCAGATCTTCGACTCCACATTGGCAAACTGGGTGGGTGAACAGCCGGGTGTTTGTACCATGGCCAAGACATGCGGTCATGCCGGAGCCATGGAGTTCAACGGCGATGTCTACTCGTGCGATCACTTCGTCTTTCCCGAATACCGGCTGGGGAACATATACGATAAACCGCTTGCCTCACTGATGTACTCGGAGCAACAGCTCTCTTTCGGGAATAACAAGTTTGACACCCTTCCCCGGCAGTGCCGCGAATGCGACATGCTATTCACCTGCTACGGGGAGTGTCCCAAGAACCGTTTTATACGCGACAAATATGGCAACAAGGGTCTCAATTACCTCTGTAGCGGTTATTACCGCTATTACAGCCATGTGGCTCCCTATATGGATTTCATGAAGCAGGAGCTGCTTGCGGGACGCCCACCGGCCAATGTGATGGAATGGGCACGTACCAGGCAGGCATCACGCTAGTTTCCTTCTTTAAACCCACAAAAAAAACCGAACCACAGATGCGATTCGGTTTTTTTTGATTGTGAGTGATTACTTGTTCTGTCCCTGGCGGGCAGAATAGCTGATCTTCAATGCATAGGCCTGTCTTAACGCCTGCTTCACATCAGTGATGTACTGCATGCGAGTCTCTTCGTCGGCCTTGATTGATACGGTCATCAGCGGCTGGTCAGCTTCGTTCATACTTGCCTTTTCCTGGGCAATGTAATCCTGAATTTCCGAAACCTGTGCAAACCGGTCGTTCAGCTGCATCTGGGTACCAGTACCCAGTCGCGTTTCCATCGGGGGACCGATGTTGATGTAAGTCACCAGTGACTTTTTCTCCAGTTTCTGTACTTCGGAAGCTGTGGGCAATTTCATCCGCACCATCAGCGTCTCTGAACGCATGGTGGTGGTCACCATGAAGAAGAACAGAATGGCGAATACAATATCGGGCATCGACGAAGAGTTCAATGCAGGCATCTCTTTCTTGCCACCCTTATTAAATTTTCCCATAATTATTGTCCTCCGTAGTTTTTAGGTTCTGCCTCAGAGATACGTTGCGGGTAGAGATCGTTGATCTGTCCCTGCTGATCATCCGTCAGCTCATCGTATGAGGTATTGAAATATTTCCGGGCACCTTCCTCCCTCAGCTCATTGTAAGCCCTTACCACTTCGTTCTGCACGGCGATATAGGTCTTATAACTGGTGGTGGCATCATTCTGAATGGAGATTACATGCTGATCCGTAACCGGCACAATGCCGATGGGAGCGCCAAAATCTTCTTCAGTCAATTCCGGAAGCTGTTCACTGTTTGAAGTGTTCAGTACGAACTCCTTCACCTTGTCCTTGAGCGCAACCTTACTCCCGGTACCACGCAATTCTTCCGCGTTGGAGTACCATTCACTTCCTTGTTGATTCTGGACCATTGTCTCGTTTTGAGCGTTCACCAGTACCACCAGCAGGTTTCTGCGTTGCACGTCGACCGTAGTCTGTTCCTCGGTCTGTGGTGGTGGTGGTAGACGGCGTGCCAATCCGGAATCGACGTCCATATTGGATACCAGCAGGAAGAAGGTCAGCAACAGGAAAGAAATGTCCGCCATGGAACTTGCGTTGAGTGCCGGAACTTTTCTAGTTGTTTTTGCCATAAAATTAACCTTTCTTTTTCTTTAATGTACTGGCTGCCGTTTAGCCTTTTTTCTTGAAAAGGGGCAATACCAAAATTGCAAGAAATGTAATTACCAACAGGATATAGCCACTGTAAAGCCACATATCCGTCAGCTTCAATGTTGCGGGCTTATTGTCTGGACCGTCATAACCGGGGATATTCAGCAGGGTGCCGTCACCAATGGAATAGGTCACGAGCAGAAGTGCTCCGATGCCCACCAGTGCAAGCAGACCGCCCATTGCTTTCTTGGGACTCTCTTTCAATTTCTTGAAAAAGGAGAATACCGCAAAAAGTAACAATACCACGATGGTGATTGCAAAGAGGATATAGGCCCAGTATAAAACCAAGTCAGTAAACTTTGGCTGACTCATATCAGCGGCGATCTTCTCGTACGCCGGAACCTGACCTCCCAGGTAGAACAACGCCATCACCGCAATAGATATCAGGACACCTATGATGAGAGCGGTCTTGGAGGTTCTGTGTATTTTTGTAACAGCCATATTGCTTACAAGTTTTTGTATTTAACGTTGTATTTGATCACCTGATCCAGGAATTTGATTGAAGCATCTTCCATCTTGTTGAGGATGCCTTCCATCTTGCTGAGGATAAAGTTGTAGATCACCTGCAGAATCAGGGCTACGATCAAACCACCTACTGTGGTGATAAGGGCAACCTTCATACCGCCGGCTACAATTGTCGGGCTCATGTCACCTGCTCTCTGGATGTCATCGAAAGCCTGTACCATACCTACTACTGTACCCAAGAATCCGAGTGAAGGAGCAATGGCGATGAAGAGGGTGATCCAGGAAAGGTTTCTTTCAAGCAGACCGGACTGTACGCCGCCGTATGAAACGATGGAGCGTTCCACCACATCAGCACCCTGGTCCAAACGAAGCAGTCCCTGGTATACGATTGATGCAACAGGTCCTCTTGTATTGCGGGCGATGTCCTTGGCTGCCTCTACATCACCTCTGTCTAATGCGTCTCCCACTTTATCGAGCAAAGAATCGGGGTCCACATCAGCCAGGCTGAGATAGATAATTCTTTCCAGACTGAACGCAAGACCAAGGATCAGAGCGATCATGATCAAGCTCATAAAGCTGGCACCACCTTCAATGAATTTTGTCTTCAGTGCCTGATGAAATCCGCCGGTGGATGTTTCCTCAACTGCAGTGGAGGCTGTTTCTACAGGTGCGGTAACAACTTCTTCTGTTTGTTCAGCCGGAGTGGTTTCTTGTGCCAAAAGAACCGATGACAATCCTACAGACATCATTCCGAAGATTGCTAAAATTGCAAATAACTTTTTCATTGTGTGTTCAAATTTTTGATTAATGATCTTTAGTTGTTTTTTGTTGTATTACGTGTTGTTTTGTTGGGTTTTCTGTGCAACAGTCAGATGAATAAATCTATCTCTTTTCTACATAAAACTTGCGGAGAGAGCGGGATTCGAACCCGCGATACACTTTTGGCGTATACACGCTTTCCAGGCGTGCCTCTTCAACCACTCGAGCACCTCTCCCTATGAGTTGTTTCCAAAAACGGGTGCAAATTACAAAAAATATTTTATTTGCATCCCATTTGGAGGGCAAAAATACTGAATTTATCCTACATATACTACTCCGATCAGGATTAATTTGAATAAAACATTCTTTCACTGTTTATTTCCCGCAGATGGTTGCACGCCCTCCCCTATCCGTCTGAAAAGATGAGATGCATTGCGGGTGGTGATGGCCGCCACCTCCTCTTCGCTGATCTGCCATATAGAAGCCACTCGTCGGGCAATAAAGGTGATGTATGATGATTCGTTTCTCTTGCCCCGAAAAGGCACCGGTGTCAGATAGGGGGAATCGGTCTCCAGGATCAACTTCTCGTGTGGACAAATGGCAAGCGTTTCTGCCACGCCGGCATTCTTGAAGGTGGTTACACCATTGACACCCACCATGAAGTTCTTCAGCGAAAGGATCTGTTGTAGATCCTCTTTCGAACCACCGAAGCTGTGAAAGACTCCCCGCAGGCGTTCAGGACCTACCCTTTCGATGCATTGAATCACCTCGTTGAGCGCATTCCTGAAATGGATGGAGACCGGCAGATCCTTTTCGATGCTCCATCTGAGCTGTTCCTCAAAGGCGCTGAGCTGCTCCTCACGTAGTGATTGATCCCAGTAGAGATCGACACCAATCTCACCCACCGCTACGTAACAATTCTGATCGAGTTCGCGACCAATGACCTCCAGTTGTTGCTTCCACTCCTTTGTCACACTGGTGGGATGAAGCCCCATCATCGGAAGTAGATGAGCCGGATGGCTTGCAGTTGCGTTTTTCAGATCAGAGATGGTAGTTTCATCTATGTTTGGAAGCAGTATCAGCTCCACACCGGCAACCTGAGCCCGTTTCACCACCTCATCCAGATCAGGCCGAAACTCATCGGTGAAAAGATGTGCATGGGTATCGATCAATGTCATTCCACCGTCTCTCCTTTCCTGTAATAATAGACGATGCCGTATTCACGGTTAATTTCAAGACGCTTATCAGCCGGAAGATTCAGATGGTTGTTCTCAACCTCATCCCATATCCGGGAGATTAAATTGTCAGCCGTCACACGATATTCTGCAATCTCACCCAACACGCGGTTGGTGGCTTTCTTGTGCAACAATTGGTTCTGGTAAGCTTCACGGAAGAGTGCAAACATCACCTTTACCTTGGCGATGGAGGGGTTGTATATGGGGACGCCACCACGGGAAATTCGGTTGTTCTCACCCTCTATAATCTTCTCTCCCCATGATAGTATTTGTTCGTGAGTGGTTAAGTCTGGCACCACCAACTTCTCACCTTCCAATCCGTAGTAGGAGAGCTGATCCTCTTTAATTTCAGCACGCATCACCGAGAAATACAACACCTGCACAAAGTGAGAAAGATACATCCGTACATTTTTCACCTTCAATATAAACTGCTTGTTGGCTTTCACCTGTACGGCGTACATCTGTTGGTACCGCTCCGTCAAACGTTCCAGCCTGGCCAGCACCTTTTGGGCTTCGGTGATGTGACCAGGTGAGAGTGGCAACTGTTGGTAATCGGTCTCAGCGGCCTTCTCGATTGCGGACCTCAGGGCTTTGATGCGTGCATTGTCGGTATTGGGTAGTCTGCGATAGGGCATTTTATAGGGTAGATCTTTTTTATTTCTCGCGGTACATCAGCTTTTCCGACAACCGGAGTAAATCCATTTTCCGATCTTCTGCTACCCTGATTGAGGAGAGCAGATCTAAAGATGCAAGGTAATACTTTTCAATGAGATTCTCAGCCTGCTGTTTCAAATTTAATTGATCGTAAAGATTTTTAACAAAAGTAATTTTTTCCTCTGCAACATAATTGGTAGCGGTAATCCATTGTTCAAGTGCGGCTCGTTGGGTTTTATCGGCATTATGAAGAGCCTTGATCAGCAGGTAGGTCTTTTTGTTTGCAAGGATGTCTCCACCTATCTTCTTCCCGAAGGTGACAGGATCACCATATATATCCAAAAGATCATCCTTCAATTGAAAAGCAATGCCTATGTGAACCCCGTAGCGATAAAGATGGTCAGCATCTTCCGGTGGAGCCTCAGCCAGAATTGCTCCTAACTTGAGCGCACTGCCCAGCAGCACCGCTGTCTTGAGGCGAATCATCTCAAGATATTCATCCTCCTGCACGTTGAGCCGTGATTCAAAATCCATGTCGTACTGCTGTCCCTTACAAACATCCATAGCCATGTTAGAAAAGATGTCGAGCACTTGAGGGAGCAAGTGGGGAGCAACATTTGCCACATGGCGGTATGATTCAATCATCATGGCATCGCCCGAGAGGATGGCACTGTTGGCATTCCACTTCCGATGTACGGTAGGCATGCCCCGTCGAATATCAGCCTGATCCATCAGGTCATCATGCAACAGGGAAAAGTTGTGGAAGATCTCCACCGCCAAAGCAGGCTCTAATGCTACTTCCGGGTCAGCCCCAAACATATCGGCAGCCAGTAGGGTGAGCAGGGGACGCAAACGCTTTCCGCCGATGGATAGGATGTAGCGGACTGGGTCGAACAACGATTCAGGCTTCTCACGGAGCAACACCTCTCCGATGGCGTCACCGATTTTCTTCTCAAAAAGTGATATCTTCTGATTCATAACAGTCGGTATGGATGAAAGGTACAAATGAGCAAAAAAGCTGCTTCTGGTTCACAAAAGCAGCTTTTCGCAATACAATATTTCTAAATCAGTTCTGGAGGCGGAATACCACCGGAAGGGTGAAACGGACACGTACTGCCTGTCCACGCTGTTTACCGGGCTTCCATCTAGGCATCTGCTGTATCACCCTGACTGCTTCTCTGTCGAGCGTGGGGTCCACACCACGCACAACCTGTACGTCGGTAATGCTGCCATCCTTTTCAACTACAAAGTTACAGATCACACGTCCCTGAATATTGTTCTCCTGTGCAATCACTGGATACTTGATATTGTCACTGAGAAACTTCATCATGGCGGCATTACCACCTGGGAAGAGTGGCTGGTCTTCTACCACCACGAAGATCTCTTCGGTCACCTCTTCTTGCTTTGGCTTGGGAGGTGGGGGCGGAACATAGGTTTGCATCTGTCGTTGCGACTGGTCATCCTCGGTCTTGATCTCCAGCTTCGTTTCAACCTTCTCCTCTACCACTTCAATAATCTCGGGTGTTTCCGGTTCCGGTGGTGGAGGGGGAGGAGGAGGAGTGGGCTCACGACGAGTAATCTCAATTTCTTCTTCGGCCAACACATCCTGAACGAGGACAGTCTCGTCCAGTTTTCTGGTTTGTGTGGACCATTCAAAAGCGAAGAAAAGAAGTGACAGACCCACCACTAATCCCATCAGGATAAAGGTGTTCCGATGTACTTCCAAATTCGCTTTTGGCGATTTTTTTACTTCATCTTTGTCCATTTTGAAAAATTTTTATCTACTTCAGTTTGTTACAAGTCTGCTGCTAATGCAAAAATAGGCATTTTTTTTAAACCAACTCCTTTTTCGCCTATAAAATTAGGAAAAATAGATTTATTAATGGTTCTACGTCTTATTCGCAGGAAATTTCACATTCGTTGTCACGCATGGTATAAGGCTGTTTATTTCACCTTGTAAATATCCTTCAGGTTGCGGCCGTATCCGTCATAATCAAGACCATACCCCACAATAAAATCGTTGGGAATCTCCAGTGCAACATAATCCAGATGTAATTTTTGTTTCAATGCCGCGGGTTTGAAGAGGAGGGTGGCAATCCGAACCTCACTGGGACGAAGTGCTTTCATCTGTTCCAGAAGAGAAACCATAGTGTTGCCGCTATCCACGATGTCTTCAACAATCACCACACACCGACCCTCAATGCTTTCGTTGAGGCCGAGCACCTCCTTCACATCATTGGTGGTGGTTGTTCCATGGTATGAAGCCAGGCGCACGAAGGTGATCTCACTCGCGATGTTCACCTCCTTCATGAGCTCTCCGGCAAACATGAAAGCACCGTTAAGAACAGCCACAAATATTGGGTTCTTTCCCTCCAGGTCGGCGTTCATCTTACCGGCGATGCGTTTTATCCCCTGTTCAACTACCTCTTGCTCAATGAACAACTCAAAGTCTCTGTCTTTGATTGTGATTACTTCTTTCACGATTCTGGAATTTAAAACGCCAAAATTACTACAATTTTGTGACTTATGAGTGAGGTTCGACGCTTTTTTACCTAAAATATGGTTTTCACGATATCTGTCAGCTTCACCGCCTGAAAAGTCATGTGTGCTACGCTGCTCTCGTAGAGTATTCCTACCGTCTCTTCATCAATCATGGTCAGGCAGGAGTAACCCCAGCCAAAATCCTCATCAAGCAGCAGCTGATGCTCCTCCGGGAAGGTCAACCCTCCGTCGAGACTGGCCTTGATGGTGATTTGATTGCGGTGTTGTGTGGAATTGGGATTGGCGAATAGAAGGATGTCACGACCCAGCAGGTTCTCCGATGCGGGGACGTTGATCAGACTCGCCATGCAGACAGGCTCCTGCAGCACGCTCCGCGAAGAGGGATGCTCTACCCATGTTTTTCCAAGATCGCGGGTAATGGATACCGCCCTGCTACCGCCACGGTTATCCCGCATGTTAAGCATCAACACTCCCGGTTCTACCTCTGCCACCTGAGCCTCGGTGGTGTTGGTGCGGGCATGGTTATGGATGGTCCAACTCTCACCGTTATCTTTGCTATACATGATTCCGGCATTGGGAACCCTGGTGGAATCAATATATTGTATCGGAAATACCAGTGTGCCGTCCTGCATGGTGATCCCCATTCCGGGTCCCTGTAGCAGAAGGTTCCAGGAGGGATCTTTCACTTGTGGGGTGATGTTGATCGGCTCCGACCAGCTCTTGCCGTCGTCACAACTTTTTGTGAGCACCAACTGTCCCGTGCTGTGAATTTCATTACCGTCCATTGAATTGACCCATGCACGACCGTTACCCATACCATGTGTCCAGAGCGCAGCTATCCAGATGGTACCTGTATGCTCATCCACTAAGATGGCAGGATCACCCACGCCATTTTGCGCCTTGGGCAGTCCTCCATATTCCCCGAAACTGAGAGGCAAACGCATCTTCTCCCAACTCTGTCCCTTATCAGTACTTCTACTCAGCCCCACATCCACATATTCCTGCAGATCAACACTGCTGTTGTAACGCACATCATACACACCCAGTAATGTTCCTTTGTTTGTAGTCACCAATCCGGGGATGCGGTAAGCTGCCACATTGTCATCACCGGCGTGACGTACGCCAATTCCCATGCGGTGGGTAACAGCTTCGTTTGCGAACAACAGGGGCGCCATTACACCGTCGAGCTCGGCAGAGACCATCTCCACATCCACTGTGGTGAGTAGCGATGCATCCTGATGCATCTCCAGGCTCACCCAAAAGAAATTGATGCCGGGAAAAAGGGGATAGGCAGGCTTGAAAAGCACCTCCCTCTCGGGTGTTGCGATTTCCTGCACCTCCAGTGAATAGGAAGGATTGGCCACCCTTGTCCTGCCACGGTCGTGACTTGAAACATATTGCACGGGGGCATAGCGAAGCGTATTCCTGTGCTGCGGTGCTTCGGTGCCGCCATACCAGAGTCTGACAGCCTTCACCGCCTTCATATCTGTCTCTTGAGCGAAACGGAGAGCTATCTCATCCAATTGTTTACTTTCCGATGCTTCCAGACGAATGTAGAACAGGACATTGTCTTCCCGGTCAATCAGTATCGGAATTCGGGTCTGCTTCACCCGAAGGGTATCTGCTCCCTCAACTGAGAGAAGAGCCATTACCATTGTCAATGCGATTAAAATAATTTTTTTCATATTCTTGGGATTGCTATGCAACAAAGATAATATATTTTGGCTTATATATTAAACAATTTCTATATTGCTCTGCCTTATCCTTTCTCCACGTTCAGAGGTTGAGATAGAAGTCACGAACCAGCTCGATATAAGCGGGTGAATAGTGATGGCGAGACACCTCCAGCAGTAGCTCAGTTTCCACCGGCTCGCCGGGAGAGCGTGAAAACTCAGCCAGTATTCTGCGAACCGGCTTCCCGGAGGAAGGGACCACGTGTGTCAGCCGTCGCAACTGGAACCCGAAATGAGCAGACAACGCTGCCATTTCAACGAGCCTTTCGGCAGGGAGAATAAGGGCCAGATGTCCCTCCGGTGAGAGGCAGCGGTGAGCACCTTGCATCAGCTCTTCAAGTGAGAGGCTGACGGAATGTCGTGCATTGGCTCTTCCAGCATCCGGTGGCAGCAATGACCGGGCAAAAAACGGGGGATTGCAGACAATCAGGTCGAAACGTTTTGATGTTTTGATTGTGAAATCCTGGAAACGTGTGCCCACAACAGTGATTCTCTCGGCGAAGAGAGATGCCTTCACATTTTCTTCAGCCTGCTTTATGGCATCCTCATCGGGATCAATCGCAGTTACAAAAGCATTCCTGCACCGTTGTGCAAGCATCAACGCGATCAAACCAGAGCCGGTACCCACATCCAACAGATGGGTACACCCATCCACAGAAGCCCATGCGCCGAGCAGGACACCGTCAGTACCCACCTTCATGGCGCAACGGTCGTGATAAACGGTGAATTGTTTAAACTTAAAAAAGGGGTTCGACATTGCGCTCACTTCTTCGTGCCGCTTTGGCACGGAATTTGTTTAATCATCTGTTACAGGAAAACAAATATAGCCAATTTTCTGTTCTGACAACAGAGATAAACAATGAATATGAATCCATTCAAAAAAAACAGCATACATACCGAGGAGAGTGAATCGAACGTGATCTCATTTATCGCCAGCGACTTTATTGATGGCAATACTGATATAGACGAATCTGGACTGAAAGAGACACTGCCGTTGCTGCCACTGCGCAACACAATCGTCTTTCCCGGCAGCACGCTTCCCATTTCGGTTGGAAGAAAAAAGTCGCTTGCACTGATAAAGGCACTGGGTAAGAAACAACGCTACATCGGACTGGTATGCCAGAAGGATGCCAGCGTGGAAGATCCCGAAGCCGAAGACCTCTATCGTCTGGGGGTGTTGGCAGAGGTGATCCGCGTGATCGAGCTTGCTGACGATAACATGAGCATCATCGTACAGGCTAAGAAACGATTCGAGTGGCAGGAACTCACCCAAAAAACGCCCTTCATGAAGGGCACCTACCACCTGATGGAGACCATCAAGGCACCAAAAGATGACAAGGAATACAAAGCAATTCTCGACTCCATCCGTGAGTCAATGGTGCACATGCTGCAGATGTTGGGAGAGCCACCCAAGGAGCTGATTCAAACCATCCTGAGCGAAGCCTTCTCCGACATGCTGATTGGATACTGCGGCACCAACCTACCGATCGACAGCCGGGAGAAGCAGGAGCTACTGAGTATCCGCGACGAAAAGGAGCAGGCCTACCGTCTGTTGATGATCCTCAACCGGGAGTCACAGATCCTGGAGCTGAAGATGAACATCCAGATGAAGACAAGGGAGGATCTCAATCAACAGCAGAAGGAGTACTTCCTGCAACAGCAGATCAGAACCATCCAGGAGGAGCTGGGAGGCAACACCCAGCAGATCGAGATTGATGAGTTCCGTAAAAAGGGACACGGGAAGAAGTGGAGCACGGCTGTTGCCGAGACCTTTGAGAAAGAGGTGCAGAAGTTGGAGCGGCTCAACCCGCAGTCGCCCGACTACTCGGTGCAATACGGTTACCTGCAGACCATCCTGGAGTTGCCCTGGAACGAATATACGAAAGACAATTTCAACCTCAAGCATGCGCAGAAGATTCTGGATCGCGACCACTTTGGCATGGAGAAGGTGAAGGAGCGTATCATTGAGCACCTGGCGGTGCTCAAGTTGAAGGGCGATCTCAAATCGCCCATCCTCTGTCTTTACGGCCCCCCGGGGGTGGGCAAGACCTCTCTGGGCAAGTCAATCGCTGAGGCGTTGAACCGCAAGTACGTACGGGTATCGCTGGGGGGACTGCACGATGAGGCGGAGATCCGCGGTCATCGCCGCACCTATATTGGAGCCATTCCGGGGCGCATCATCCAGAACATACAGAAGTCAGGCACCTCCAACCCGGTGTTCGTACTCGACGAAGTTGACAAGATCGGCAACGACTTCCGCGGTGATCCCTCCTCGGCACTGCTGGAGGTGCTCGACCCGGAACAGAACATGGCATTCCACGACAACTACCTCTCCATCGATTACGACCTCTCGAAGGTACTCTTCATTGCAACGGCCAACAACCTGAACAGCATCCCGCAACCACTGCTCGACCGCATGGAGCTGATCAACGTGGGGGGATACATCACCGAGGAGAAGATAGAAATCTCCCACCGTCACCTGGTGCCCAAGGAGCTGTTGAACCACGGCATCGAAAAAGGAGCATTCAACATCCCCAAGCCCACACTGCAACGCATCATCGAAAACTACACGCGCGAGTCGGGTGTGAGAGAGCTGAACAAGAAGATCGCCAAGATCATGCGCCGCGTGGCCCGTCGTGTGGCGGCTGAGGAGCCCTACCCCCGCTCGCTGAAAGTGCAGGATATCCGTGAATACCTGGGTGTGGAGCAATACAGTCGCGACCGATACCAGGGCAACGAATACGCCGGCGTGGTGACCGGCCTGGCCTGGACTGCCGTAGGAGGAGAGATTCTTTTCGTGGAGAGCTCACTCAGCCGTGGCAAGGGTGCCAAGCTGACCCTCACCGGCAACCTGGGAGATGTAATGAAGGAGTCGGCCATGTTGGCCATGGAGTACATCCACTCCCACGCGGAGGAATTGGAAATCGATCCGGAGCTGTTCGACAACTGGAACACACACATCCATGTGCCCGAAGGAGCCATTCCCAAGGATGGACCCTCGGCGGGTATCACCATGATCACTTCACTGGCATCGGTCTACACACAACGCAAGGTACGTGCGAACGTGGCCATGACCGGTGAAATCACCCTGCGGGGTAAGGTGTTGCCGGTAGGTGGCATCCGCGAAAAGATCCTGGCAGCCAAACGGGCCGGCATCAGCGATATCATTCTTTGCAAGGAGAACCAAAAAGATATTGAGGAGATCAAAGCTGACTACGTGAAAGGACTCACCTTCCACTATGTGAGTGACGTGAAGGAGGTGCTTGACGCAGCTCTGCTACCCGAGAAAGTGGCCAATGCGAAGAATCTGGCTGTTGCTAAATAAGAAACAGCTTGTAGGCAAAGTAGACCAGGTAGAACAGGAGGAAGATAGCTCCCTGTGCCCGCTTGATGCGGGAACTCCGTTTCATGAAAAGCCAGAGCAGCACACCGATGCCCAGGTTGAAGAGACCATCCACATAGTTGATGTCACTGGTATGCAGAGGAGTTATTAGGCCCGTAACACCCAGGATCAGGAATATATTGAAGATATTCGACCCCACCACGTTGCCGATGGCGATGTCGGAACGTTTCTTGAGCGCTGCCACCACTGAGGTGGCCATTTCCGGCATGCTGGTGCCTGCCGCCACTATGGTGAGGCCAATCAGTGCCTCCGACATACCCAGCCATCCGGCGATGATCACCGCATTCACCACCAGCAGGTCGGAACCGTAGACCAGCGCGGCCAGTCCCACCCCGATGAAAAGGATGTCGAGCAGCCAGTGCTTGCTCATCTTGATCTCATCCTCCTCATCCCCTTTCTGTGCAGGCTTCTCTTTTTTCGAAGTGATCAACATATAGGTGATATAGGTAATCAGGATCAACACAAAGACCAATGCCTCCAGTCGGGAGATGGTAAAATCGAGGAAAAAGAAAAAGAAGAGCAGCGAGGAGAGTATCATCACCGGCACGTCGAGCTTGAGCAGTTGTCGCTTCACCGCCAGCGGGTAAATAATGGCAGAAATGCCCAGGATGAGCCCCACGTTGAAAAAGTTAGACCCCAGTACGTTCCCTACCGAGAGGGCACCCTGACCGTTGAGGGCTGCCTTCACGCTCACCAGCAGCTCCGGTGCACTGGTTCCCACCGAAACGATGGTAAGCCCGATCACCAGGGGACTGATACCAATCCGTTTGGCCAGCGAGGCAGCGCCCGACACCAGCCCTTCGGCACCGAAATAAAGAATCACGAGTGAAAGCAACAACCAGACAATTTCCATATATTCTATTTATAAAACCTATTCCTGAACAATCAATTTTTCAGTTGCAAAGATACCGCATTTGTCGGAAATGAAAAAACCTCTTTCAATGAAAGAGGTTTAAAACAATTTATCGTTGTCTGTTGATTATTCTGAGTAGTAGCGGAAATCCTTCAGCATCTCCTGCAATCTTTTGCGGGCAAAAAAGATCCTGCTCTTCACCGTACCGATGGGCAACGAGAGGTGACGGGCAATCTCCTCATATTTGAATCCGGAGACATGCATCGAGAAGGGCACCTTGTACTCCTCTGTGAAGCTGTTAATCGCCTTGTTGATCTCCTTGATGGTGTAGGCTCCGTCAGGGGTATCGAAACCGGAGTCCTGCGGGAGATTGAGGTGATAGAGGTTTTCTGTTTTGTCGATGATGGTCTGGCTTCTCACAATCTTGCGGTAGTTGTTCACAAAGATGTTGTGCATGATGGTGAACACCCAGCCCTTGAAGTTTACGTTCTCATAATATTTCTCCCTGTTATCCAAAACCCGGAGCGTAGTCTCCTGCAACAGATCCTTTGCTTCTTCCCGGTCGGCAGTCAGCGTAAGTGCAAAATTGAACATATTATCCTGCAGACTCAACAACTGTTTCTCGAAAGATTTCTTTGTCTTCATAAGCGATAACTTTTTATTGTGTTAAATGACCGTTGTCCTTGCAAATATAAAAATAACTATTCAAAAGAAAGAGTGTTTGTGGAACGAAAAACGATTAATGATTGTTAATTGTGAAATAAAAAGTGATATTCCATTGATTCCCACATGGGATATTGGGAATATTCAGGCGGAAGAAGTTCATCAATATACGATAAATAATATCAATATAACAAGAGAGGGTATAAAGTTTAGCGATTAAAGGTCCCTCCTGGCCCAATTCGCAAAGCGAAACTATGGCACACTATTTGCAAATTTATCAGCGTTGCAATAACCCAATAAAAAAAAAGATATATGGCACAAAAAGGACAAATCGGTGTCACCACCGACAACATCTTCCCAATCATCAAAAAGTTTCTATACAGTGATCATGAAATCTTCCTGCGTGAGATCGTCTCCAATGCCGTCGATGCCACACAGAAGCTCAAGACACTTGCCGATGTGGGCGAGTTCAAAGGTGAACTGGGCGACCTCTCCGTAAGGGTCTCGGTCGACAAGAAAAAGAAAACCGTAACCCTCTCCGACCGTGGTATCGGCATGACCGCCGAAGAACTGGACAAATACATCAACCAGATTGCCCTCTCTTCGGCCAACGACTTCCTCGATAAATACAAGGACAACAGCAACGCCATCATCGGTCACTTCGGGCTGGGCTTCTACTCCACCTTCATGGTGGCGAAGAAAGTGGAGATCGTCACAAAATCACACAACCAGGAAGCACCCGCAGTGAAGTGGTCGTGCGACGGCTCACCTGAGTACACCATGGAGGAGGTGAAAAAAGAGGATCGCGGCACCGACATCATCCTCCACATCGACGATGAGAACAAGGAGTTCCTGGAGAAAGAGAAGATTGAATCACTTCTGAAGAAGTACTGCAAGTTTCTGCCCATACCGGTGGTGTTCGGCAAAAAGCAGGAGTGGAAGGATGGCAAATATGTGGACACCGAAGAAGACAACGTGGTAAATGAGGTGAACCCGCTCTGGAAACAAAAACCGACAGAGCTCAAGGATGAGGATTACCTCCAGTTCTACCGCACCCTCTATCCCATGTCGTTCACCGACGAGCCACTCTTCTGGATCCACCTCAACGTGGACTACCCCTTCAACCTGACCGGTATCCTCTATTTCCCGAAAATCAAGAGCAACATAGACCTGCAGCGCAACAAGATACAGCTCTACAGCAATCAGGTTTACGTCACCGACTCGGTGGAGGGGATCGTACCGGAGTTCCTCACACTGCTGCACGGAGTGATTGATTCACCCGACATCCCGCTGAATGTCTCCCGCTCCTACCTGCAAAGCGATCAGAACGTGAAGAAGATCTCCAACCACATCACCAAAAAGGTAGCTGACAAGCTCGAGGAACTCTTCAAAAAAGAGCGTCCCCAGTTCGAGGAGAAGTGGGAGAGCCTGAAGCTCTTTATCGAATATGGGATGCTCTCTGAAGAGAAGTTCTACGACCGTGCCGCCAAGTTCGCACTGGTGAAGAACAGTGAGCAGCAGTCCTACACAATTGAAGAATACAAGGAACTGACCAAGGGGTCACAGACCGACAAGAACGGCGACCTCATCTGGCTCTACGCCAGCGACCATCAGGAGCAGTATGCTCCCATCGAGGCGGCCCGTGAGAAGGGATACGATGTCCTGTTGATGGATGGACAGCTCGATGTACATTGGATGGGACTACTGGAGCAGAAGCTGGAGAAAATCCGCTTCGTACGGGTAGACAGCGACATCATTGAGCACATCATCGAAAAAGAAGAGAAGAGTGCACCGGAGCTGAGCGACAAGCAGAAGGAGACACTGACCGAAGTGGTGAAGTCACAGTTGCCGGTCATCGAGAAGACTGAGTTCAACGTCGACTTCAAGGCTCTGGGTGAAAGCTCCAAACCGGTGCAGATCACCCAGAACGAGTTCTCCCGCCGCATGAAAGAGATGGCCGCCATGCAGCAACAGATGGCGTTCTATGGTGAGATGCCCGACAGCTATCAGCTGGTACTCAATGCCGATCACTCTTACATCAAACAGCTGATCACCCTAAGCGAATCGAAGGAGGAACTGGAGACAACGGTCACAGCCGACACGAAGCTGAAGCATATGGTCGACCTGGCACTGCTGGCCGGTGGTCTGCTGAAGGGTGAGTCGCTGAACAGCTTCGTGAAACGGAGCTTCGAAATGATCTGAACCGGACAACAACAGAGATAATTGCATAAAAAAGGGGATCCTCGTAAGTGGGATTCCCTTTTTTGTACTTTTTCCGTATATTTGCAGCAAGAAAAGCTATCAACAGAGATGAACAAAACCTACGAGGTTACCTACTCACCCTTTCGTGCCTTCACGCGTAAGGCGTGGAGCATGTTGGATGAACATCCCATGTTTCCCGTTTCCGACATCGATCTCACACGGCTGCAGGCCCTCAACGAACCGCTCACTACAAAAGAGGTGGAGGAGATCTACATCCCGATGATCCGCCTGTTGCAGATCCACCTGACGCACTACCGCAACCTGCACAACGAGCGCGATCAGTTCTTCCACAACACCAGCCACCCTATACCTTACATCATTGGCATCGCCGGCAGCGTGGCCGCGGGGAAGAGCACCACGGCGAGGGTATTGCAGAAGCTGCTCTCCATGACACCCGGTGCACCAAAAGTAGAACTGATTACCACCGACGGCTTTCTCTATTCCAATGCAGAGCTGGAGCGACGGGGCATCCTTAACCGGAAGGGTTTTCCCGAAAGTTATGATGCCAAACGGCTGCTGGCCTTCCTGGCCAGCGTGAAATCGGGGAAGGAGCTCCTGGAGGTGCCACTCTATTCGCACCTCTACTATGATGTGCTGGAGGGAGAGATACAGACCATTGAACGTCCCGATATCCTGATCGTGGAGGGAATCAATGTGCTACAGGTGAACACGGCCAAGAAACCAAAGCGGAGGGTGTTCGTCTCCGACTTCTTCGACTTCTCCATCTATGTGGATGCCAGCGAGCGCAACTTACGGGAGTGGTACCTCGAACGGTTCAAGAAGCTGCAGCAGACTGCTTTCCGAAACCCTGAGTCTTATTTCCACCGATACGCCACCTACTCGGAAGAGGAGCTGATGAAGTTCGCCAATGAGGTGTGGGATGAGATCAACTTGGTAAACCTGCAGCAGAACATCCTCCCCACCCGCTTCCGGGCCGACCTGATTCTGGAGAAGGGAGAGTGCCATTTTGTCAGGGGCGTCCGTATCCGGAAAATCTGACTACACTCAACAAAAAAGAGGCTGTCTCATGATATAAAATGAGATAGCCTTTTTTTGTTTATAGGTTACAGTTTGAGTAGCCCTATTTGAGGAAGAAACAGCCTACCTTCTTCGCTACAGGTTCTAATCTCGTTCTAATATGGTTCTAATATGGTTCTAATCTCGTTCTAATAGATTCGAACCAGATTAGAGTCAGTTACGACTGAATTGATACGCAGTAAAAAGCCAACTAAGGCGAATCTTAGTGGGTGGGATAAAAAAAAGCCATCTCATTTGTAAATTGAGACAGCCTCTTCGTCTGTTTTCTCCTTGTGCTCTGCAGCACAAAACTTCACGCATCAAATGCGGCTTCTATCCGCAACGCGATTTGCTTGAACTCCTCTTCTGTCAATTCTACTCTCTTGCGGGCAAGACTCATGTCTCCCTCCTGTTGAATCGGGATCAGGTGGATGTGGGCATGCGGCACCTCGAGGCCGATCACCATCACTCCCACGCGGCGGCACTCCACCGCTTTTTCAATCGCCCTTGCCACTCTTTTGGCAAAAAGCATCATGTCGGCCAAGAGTGCATCATCTAAATCGAACAGGTAATCGGTCTCCTGTTTGGGCACCACCAGGGTATGCCCCGCCTGCATCGGGTTGATGTCGAGAAAAGCAAAAAAACGATCATCTTCGGCCACCCGGTAGGATGGGATCTCCCCTGAGATGATCCGGCTGAAAATGGTTGCCATTTTTTTCAGATTGATATTTCCACTATTTCAAATGTCATTGTTCCGGAAGGAACCTTGATTTCGGCCACGTCACCCACCTTCTTGCCCATCAGTCCCTGTGCGATGGGGGTGCTGACCGCGATCTTACCGCTTTTAAGGTCCGCTTCGCTCTCCGAAACAAGGGTGTAAGTCATCGACTTCTTTGTTTGCAGGTTGCGAATGGTCACCTTGTTCATGATCTGCACCTCATCGGTGCCGATGCTGCTTTCATCAATGAGCCGGGCACTTGCGATCAGCGTTTTCAACTGTGCAATCTTGGCCTCCAGCATTCCCTGTGCCTCCTTGGCGGCATCATACTCCGCATTTTCCGACAGATCACCTTTGTCACGTGCCTCTGCAATCTGACGTGAGATCTCAGGCCGTTGCACTGACTCCAGCTCTATCAGTTCTTCTTTCAATTTCCGAAGTCCATCTTCGGTCATGTAGGTTACTGCCATAACGTGTAATTTCTTTGTTTTGATACTTGTTATAAACAACACAAAGAAAAAGAATTCCGGCCTTTTTCAACAAGACCGGAACTCCCTTTTTCCATGATGTAATTACCACAAAGATAAAAACTTTATTCCATAAAAACAAAAATTGGGGAAAAAGTTTCAGAGCAACTTTTTCAGTTCCTCCTCAAGGCTGGCATACGATTCGATACGCACCACCGGATCACCGTCCCGATTCATGATAAAGGCTGTGGGCAGCTCTCTCACGTTGTAGAGCGGGAGCAGGCGGCTGTTCACCGATTGGGGATCACGCACGGCGATCCAGGGCAGGTTGCTGGCAGCTGTTTTCCAGAAATGCTCATCCGAGTCGAACGAGATCTGGTAGATCTCCAGCCCACTCTCGCGGTAACGTTCGTAGAGCGCATTCAAGTCGATGTTGTGCCGGGGAGAGAAGTCGGATCCATACACCGTGAAATCGAGCAGCACCACCTTCCCTTGCAGGGAGGAGAGACTCACTTTCTCACCACTCACCACCGGGAGCACGATGTCGGGCAATCCCGTACCGGTCTCCGGCACTGCGTTCTCAAGCAGTTCAGCCTGTTGCTCCTGTTGACGTCGCACCTTCAGGGCGTTCATGGTGAACTCGTAGAGGTGGCGGGTACGATCGCTCTCCGGGTAAAAACGATTCCAGGAGGTGGCTACCGCCCCGAACATGGCGTAATCGCGACGGTCGTAAGGATCGAAAATCAGGAAGTTGTTGATCTTTTGGAACAGGGCATAGTAAGCGGCTGCACCGGTGGGATTGCCCAGGATCAGTTTAGAAATCTCCCCCTTATAATTGAGCAGGGCGGAGTCGAGCTGGCTGATGAAAGCCATGTCGTCGATCGATCCCGCCTTGTGCTCCTCCTCCAGTTGCTTGAGAGCGGCTGCAGCATCAATCACCAAACGATCCACCTGCCGAAGCTGATCGTTGGTGGGCGAATCCATCACCTTGAAAGAGCGATAGAGATCCGAACCGTCAGCTGTCACACGGAGTGTCTCAGACGAGTCCACCGCGAAGGCTGCCATCAGGCCACCCAGACGGAGTTGATAAAACTCAGGATTGTCCGGCGCCGGCTGCCGGAAACGAAACGCACCCTCCTTGTCAAGTACCACCGAGTCGAGCAGCTCCACACCGGCAAGTGCCCGCTGTTCCAGGTAGAGTGTATCACCTTCGGCAGCAACGATATTTCCTTCCACCGTGAACCGGTCGCCTTGCGTACATCCGGTGATCATGAGAACCCCGAGCAGGAGTATAAAAACAATGAATCCCTGTTTCTTCATATCATTTCAATTAAGGGTGCAAACTTACTCTTTTTTTGGAAAACAAAAAAGTTGGAATGATTGTTAAATCTTATATATGTGTGATTGTTTCCTGAATCATTCACCTTTTAGCTGCACCTGATATGAGAAAATTTATCTTTACAATCCTCCTCGGGCTTTGCATCATCGCCATCCATGCACAGGAACGCCCCTTCACACACTGGTCGGCAGGCATCAACGGAGGTCTCTATGGCGTAGGCCTGCAGGCAGCCACCAACCTCTCTCCACACTTCTCACTGCGTGCCGGCTTCGATTATCTTGGTTACAGCCGTCAGGATGTTGCTTCGTTTGAAGCGGAGATCGAAGGCTACGAGGAATATGGCATCACTCCCACGGTGGAGGCAGAAATCACCGAGGCCTCCATCACCTTCCCCAATTTTAAACTGATGCTCGACTATTACCCGGTGCGCAACAGCATCTTCAGTCTGACCGGCGGCTTTTACGTCGGCAGCAACAGCGTTGATGGGAAGGGACTGATTCACGACTACGAAACAATCTCCGCTGCAATGGGCGAGGAACCCTCCCTCACCTACGAGGATATCGTCTTTCAACCCAACAGCGACGGTAGCTTTGACGCCCTGCTGACCATGGGGAACAGCTTGAAACCCTATATTGGTGTGGCCCTGGGCAGAACCATCCCGAAGAACCGGGTGGGCGTCAGGTTTGAGCTGGGTGCGGTCTACCAGGGCAAATACCGCCTGGATAGCGATAACCTCAACGAGGCCGGACGCGATTGGGTGAACCGCATGGCCGAGGAGCTCGAACTGCCGGTATCACAGGAGACGCTCAACTGGTGGCCCATGCTCAACCTCTCCCTCACAGTGCGTATCAATTAGGAGTGAGCGGTTCACCAGATTTTTATTCCGCCTGTTTACAAGCATAATTTTAAGCACTTCTTTTGTCATTCTCAAAATAAGTGCTAATATTGCATGTGAAAAATGCTGTTACTTTTGTGCTAACTGAAAACAGTCGTGAACAAACTAACAATCTATCTACCTGACAACACGGGTGTCTCGATGCCCGTGATGCTCATCATCCTACTGCTTGCAGCAATTGCAATCACCTTGTCTATCCTGCTGGTGCAACGCACCCGTGCTTTGTCCCGAATGCAGCAAAGCGAGAAGATGCGTACACGTTTCTTGCGGGGATTGGTACATGAATTTCGCTCCCCCCTTACCATCATTCAGGGACTGAGCCGGCACCTCCGGGAGGGGAATCAAACGGGCAACAACAACCACACCTACCTGGGAACCATTGAGCGGCAAGGCAGGATACTGAACGACCTTGCCAACCGAATGCAGGTGGTGACCGGTTATGAGACCGCAGATGCACCCGATGCCTGGAAGCATGGAAACGTAGTGGCATTCCTGGAGATGGTTGCCGAATCATACCTGCTTGTGACCCGCAAGAAAGGTGTTGAGCTGGTCTTTTTCAGTGAAGAGACACAAATAGAAACCGACTTCCACCCCGCTCATCTCGAACAGATACTGCACCTACTGCTCAACAAAGCGTTGGAAAGCAGCCGTGAGGGTTCCAGGATCTTTCTCATCGTGGAGCGGCAACGGGGGAATCAAAAGAATTACGTCATCAAGGTGGTGGACCATGGCAAAGGCATCAGCAAGCAAGAGCTGCCATCTTTGTTTGAGCCCTGTTATCACGAAGACATCAACGGGGAGCCGGTTAAAACAGAAACAGAACTGATGCTCAGCAAACAGTTGGTGACAAGATTGAAAGGATGCATCAGGGTGAACAGCAGTGAGGGC
Source organism: Dysgonomonadaceae bacterium zrk40 (assembly GCA_016916535.1). NCBI lineage: Bacteria > Pseudomonadati > Bacteroidota > Bacteroidia > Bacteroidales > Dysgonomonadaceae > Dysgonomonadaceae bacterium zrk40. Next base: position 2,385,585 of record CP070276.1, on the reverse strand, counting down.
AAAGGCACCACCTTCACCCTTCAGCTTCCCATCCGGAACGAAAAAGCTGCCGCTCCTCCGGAAGAGACTCCCCGGCCGCTTGCATTCGACCCCTCAAAGGAGGAATATGAGACGGAGTTGGTGATGACAAGCAATTCCGTCAATCCCTCCATCCATGCAAATGACCCCCGTGAGCTGATCCTCCTTGTGGAGGAGAACAACGACATGGCAGGTTATCTCGGCACATTGTTCCATCCCAACCGATACAACCTCCTCGTTGTCCCCGGAGGTACGATGGCACACGAACTGGCACTGAAACATATTCCCGACATCGTGATTGCTGACAGCAACACATCACAAAAAAGCGGGCTGGAGCTGTGCCGTTCGTTTCGCTCATCCCCCCTGTTGAACCATATCCCGGTAATCCTCCTTTCTGCCCGCAACACGCTTGACGACAGACTGGAGGCACTTCAAAGCGGTGCCGATGCCTACCTCAGCAAGCCATTCCGTGCCGAGGAGCTGCAGTTGAGGGTGGAGAAACTGCTGGAATCAAGGAACCTGCTGCGGGAGAAATACCAACGTGCACAACCGGTCAACGAGATGAAAGATGAACCGGAGAGTCAGCAGCTGGAGTTTTTGAGGCAGGTGACCGACATCATCCACCGTGAGATCAGGAACCAGGCATTTTCCCCCAAGATGCTAGCAGAAGAGCTCGCCCTCAGTCTCTCGCAGCTGAACAGGCGTTTGAACAGTGTGGCAGGGAAACCATCCTCCACCTACATCCTGCAGGTGAAAATGGCACACGCCAGGAAAATCCTCGCGTCACAACAGAAAGCCATTGGTGAGGTAGCCGCCGAGTGCGGCATTTACGACGTCAATTATTTTTCACGAATTTTTAAAAAGCATACAGGTGTTACACCTACTCAATACCAGCGACTTCCCAGCCTCAATGAAGGATGAATCGAAAAATATCGGGGAAGGCACTCCATATTTTATTAAACTTTTTTTGTTTTCAACAACAAAGTTGTATATTTGTAAAAAATTTTTTCGCTGTTGCCCTCACCCGTACGGTAGCGGAACAGCGGAGTTTTTTGAAATAGAGACAATTAAACCAGGGATAAGATCCCATAAAAACAGGTCAATAAAAAAGCGACAGTGACATGATTTAGATCAAAACCGGGTAACAGCACAGGTATTAACTTATTTGTATGCATTTTAGCATTTGTCTTTGCGCAAAATGCACTAATATAATAAAATGTTAAAGCGTAGTTTATCCTACAATTTTGGTCATAAATCCTAACGTAAAGCAATAGAAAAGCGTATGTTTGCCACCATTAAAAAGTGGCGGTGATAAGGAGAGATAAAAATCTCCAAGCGGTCGGAGCCCAAAAAACAGGAACGGCAAGCGACAAACGACAAACGGTCAGAGCAAAGTTTTTAAACGTTCAGCAATTTTGTTACAAACGGATGAGGGACGAAACAACAGAAGCAAAAAAAAAATCACGATGAGTCGTAAAGCCGCCAATGCAGTGGAGAAAATATTAACCACATACGTCTATGAAGTATAAACTGATTCAAAAAGCCAATCCGCTCGAACCGGGAACAACACGAAAGTGGTATGCCAGTCCGGTCAAGGCGGGAACCATCAACAATTACCAGTTGAGCAAGGGGATCGCAGGCAAATCCTCCCTCTCACGCGGTGATGTGATGAATGTGATCGAGAATATGGTGGATGAGATCCCCCGATACCTTACTGAGGGCTACAGCGTAAACCTGAACAATTTCGGCACGCTGCGTCTCTCTTTATCGAGCGAAGGGGTGTCGGAACCGGATAGTTTCACAGCCGCCCATATCAAGAATATGCGAGTGGTGTTCACACCCTCGCCGGAGTTTAAGGAGACATTACAAAAGATGCATTTCGAGAAAACTGAATAGTCAATCACACGCGTAAAGAAAGGAGGAGTATCAGGTAACAGTTTATGAAAAACAGAACGATCGAAGAAACAAGACAACAAAACAAACTCCGCCCGACACTTGTGGAGTTGACTATTGAACAAACAATAAAAAGACTTTAAAATCAAATAGGGAACAGAAAAGTGCAATATCTTAATTTATTATTATTAAATTTTTTAGTGTATGAAAAAAAAGTTATTATTTAAGTTATTCATCTTTGCAGTAATTGGCGCTTTCGTGACAGTTACATCTTGTAAAGATTATGATGACGACATCAACAACCTTCAGGACCAGATTACATCTCTGAAGACTACGGTTGATGCCGTGAATGCTGCTGTAGAAAGTGGTTCTGTGATTACCAATGTTAGCTCTACTGCAAACGGTATCACTGTAACCCTTAGCAACGGTCAGTCTTACAACATCACCAACGGTGTTGACGGTGTTGACGGTGCTGACGGTGCTGACGGTGCTGACGGTGCTGACGGATCGGTTATCACCATTGGTGAGAACGGAAACTGGTTTATCGACGGTGTAGACACCGGCATGGCATCTAAGGGTGCTGACGGTGCTGACGGTGCTGACGGTGCTGACGGTGCTTATTACTACCCACATGCTGATGGTTTCTGGCATATGGTAGAGGGAGAAACCGATACCGTTACTGAAATGACATGGTTACCTGCCGGTACCATCACTGCAGTATGGGAAAACGGTGGTGTAACACTTTACAATGTGGAAGGTGCTGACGGCCCCATCGCTTTGGGTAACCTCTCCATCGCTTACCTCACCCTGATTCCAGACTTTGTAATGCCAACTGGATCACTTCCGATTTTGAATTTCTCTCCACTGGTAACAGAAGAATGTGGCGAGATTGTTCCTGCTACAATGGCCCGCTTCCAGGTGAGCCCGAGCAACGCTTCGATTGACATGATCGATACCGAAGGAATCTATTTCAAATACAACAACCCGACTGTTGTATATCCTTATGCAACAAGATCTGCTGATATCGCTCCGGAAGCTACCTTTGTATCTCTTGAAGATGGTATCCTTACCGTTGCCGTTGAAATCAATACCGCAGAGATTGAAGAACCTTGGAGCGATAAGATCGACCAGTTGATGCTGATCGTTCCCTCTACCACTGGTGGAGAAGCGAACTCTGACTGGATGACGGTAATGTCTGATCCTATCTCTGAACTCATGCTCGTCAATGTACAGGATGAAGTTGAAGAAGGTGTAGCCTGGTCAACTTACGAATTCCCGGCACTCCTTGACGACGCCAAGGCTCTTGATGTGGAAGACCTTCCCGTTGTTGAATTGGTGTACAACGAAACGCTTGACCTGCTCGATGTTGTCAATACATGGGCTCCTGAAGTTGAAGCTTGGCTCAACCTTGATACATACGGACTTGAGTATGAATTCGACCTGTTGGACGAAGAAGGTGAAGTGATTGAATTCCTCCAGGGAGACAACGATACCGACCAGCAAGAATTTATCAACCTGGTAGGTTCTGAAGTTTCCACCCGCGTGTATGACATCAACGAACCCAACCCTGCATCCATCAATCGTACCCCGATTGTACATGTTTCTTTGATGAACGATGACTGCCTCGTGGCAGAAGGCTTCATCAAGATCAACATCGTGGAAGCTCAGCCTGAACCAATTGATCCGGTTACCTTCGTAGTAGACGGTGGCGTTGAAGCTGGTTGCGAAGACTTCGTACTGAGAGTTGGTACACAGGAAATGAATGAAAACTTCTATGCTGTTGCCAAGGTGACCAAGACATTCTTCCATGATAACTATGTATGGGCACAAGAAACTGAAGGTGTTGGAACAATTACCGAAGAAGAAGACCTGAACGACACTGAATCATTCAACTTGGTATGGACTGTTACCGAAGCTGAACTTTGGGATAACATCGGTGAAACAATTACCAAGTCCGGTACCTATACCTACGGTCCGAACGTAATTCAGGTAACCTTCACCGCAGAAGTAAGCCAGCCCACAGCAGATATCTCTGACCTGTTGCTGACCAACTACTGGGATGCAAACCTGACCTACATCCAGCACAACGTGGCTGTACCGACATCGACAACAGATGATGATCCTGCCAATGCAACGTTTGAAAACAACATCAACAATGCATTCGTAACTACTGGTCAGTTGCTTGATCTTGAAGCTGCAGATGAAGACTACGCAGGTTACACCTACGAATACTTCTTCAAGGATGTTCAGCCCATCAAGACTGTTGACGGTATCACTGTCTCTGTAAGCACAGATGGTAAGCAACTGCTTGCTTCTGATGACGATGGTGCTACAACAGAAGTTGTTGCAGAAATTCTTGCTCAGACTACAGCTGATGGCGATATCCTTGCTTACAACGAAGACAGCGACCTTGGCAAGTATCTGCTCAACAAGGGTCCGGAATTCATGAAAGCAACTCTCTACATGGTTGTGATGAACGACTGTGGACATGCAGTGGAACTGACTGGTGACTTCGAAGGTGAATTCGATGTACACTTCCTCCGTCCGGTGAACATTGAAGGAAATGCTGCTGACAACTTCGTTGATGGTGTTGACTTTGGTGCAGAAGGTTCAATCCTCGATATCCGCGATGTAGTACGTCTCTCTGACTGGAGAAACTATGCCAAGAATACCGATGCTTACTACTTCGAACCTGACCACGAAAACTACTACGGCTTCTATGATGTTACCGGAGTAGCAGTAGATGTAGACAACATTGTACCTGTTGGATTAATGACTTCTGGTGGTACTGAACTGACCGAACTTCCTTCAACGATTGAAGTTGCGTTCGATACAACATTACCTGTTGCAGATTATCCGAACGGTGCATTGACATACACGAACAATGGTGCTGCACTTGTAAACGAGTTCACACTGAAGGTTCCTGTAACCGTATCTTACAAGTGGGGTGATGTAGAAACGATTGTAAACGTAGTCGTTCGTCCGACTTCCGCTACAAAAAGTGTACAGTAATTAACCCGCTTTCTTAATAAAAAAGAGGTGTCCATTGGGCACCTCTTTTTTTGTGTGGTTTCTATTAACGAAATGTGGGGAAAAATAAACATTTATCGGGCTATATTGTTAATATTGTACAGAAAATCTTAACTACGTAAGCGAACGCATTATTATCAACTGTTTTACCATAATTTAAAAGTAAAGTCTATGAAAAAGTTTTTTATCTACCTGATCGCATGCGTCCTGCTACCGATGGTGACGTTTGCTCAGGAAAGAGAGATCAAGGAGGAGGGTAAGACCTTCTTCAAGCCCCACTTCTTTACGCAGTGGCAGGCAGGTGCAGCCCACACGCTCGGTGAAGCGGCCTTCAAGGATCTGATCTCACCCGCGGGAGCAGTGAACCTGGGCTACCAGTTCAGTCCCCTCTTCGGCATGCGCCTCGGCGCTTCCGGATGGCAGGGTAAAGGGGGTTGGGTGGCTCCCGCACAGGTGTACGACTTCCAGTTCGTGCAGGGCAACCTTGACCTGCTGTTCGACCTGGGTACGCTCTTCGGCGGCTTCAAGCCGGAACGGGCGGTGAGCCCCTATCTCTTTGCCGGCGGTGGTTATGCCTACGGCTTTGAGAATGGTGCCACGGCACTGAACACCGGCGACTATGACCTGGAGTACCTCTGGACCGAAAACCGCGGTTTCCTGGCAGGACGTGCAGGCCTTGGCTTTAACTTCCGCATCAGCGACGCGCTGGCTTTCACCCTCGAGGGGGGTGCCAGCATCCTGGACGATCATTTCAACTCGAAAAGGGCTGACAATCCCGACTGGCAGTTCAACGCGCTGGCTGGTTTCAAGATCAACCTAGGCAAGAGCTACGGACGTACCGAACCGGTCTACTACGATCCGAAACCAGTACCACCGCCCGCTCCGGAACCGGCACCCGCACCCGCACCCGCACCGAAGCCTGAGCCGGCACCGGTAGTGGTGAAGGAATTCCCGGCATTGCCATCGATTCACTTTGCCTTCGACAGTGATGTAGTGGATACCGATAAGTATGCGACCGAATTGAACACCATCGTCTCCGTACTCAAAGAGTTCAGCGATACGGAGGTGAACATCATCGGCTATACCGACCACAAGGGACCCAACGCCTACAACGACGCCCTCTCGGTGAGAAGAGCGGAAGCTGTGAAGAGTTACCTGGTGGGTCAGGGCATCAACGCTGCCCGCATGACCACCGCCGGCATGGGTGAAGATCCCAAGACAAGCGGTGAGGAGGCACTCACCATCCAGGCACGTCGTGTGGAGGTAACGGAAATGAACTAACTGATTGCTTATTTACACAGAGGAGTGTCCCGCAACGGACACTCCTCTCTTTTTAATTGCACGCTCACTCACATTAGGGAGGTGCATACACAACAGGTGATGCGTTGAGGGGTAGATGTGCGTCGGGATTGTTACACTAATTTACAGTGCCGAATGCACCAAGTAACCAAAACTTTATGTACCTTTGTGTAATTTTTCACTTAGAAGATTACAACAGATATTTATGATGAATCCAATTGTTAAGCGGATCGAACTGTCAGACGGACGCACGATCACGCTCGAAACGGGGAAGCTGGCAAAACAGGCAGACGGCTCCGTGACCCTTCGTATGGGCAACACGATGCTGCTGGCCACTGTTTGCGCAGCCAAAGATGCCACCCCGGGAACCGACTTCATGCCCCTGTCGGTTGATTACCGCGAGAAATTTGCCTCCTCGGGACGCTTCCCCGGAGGCTTCCTGAAAAGAGAAGGAAGACCTTCCGACTCTGAGATATTGACCAGCCGTTTGATCGACCGTGCGCTGAGACCTCTCTTCCCGGACGATTTCCATGCGGAGGTTTTCGTGAATGTGATCCTCTTCTCTGCCGATACGGAGAACATGCCCGATGCACTGGCCGGATTGGCAGCATCGGCAGCACTCGCCGTTTCGGACATCCCCTTCAACGGTCCCATCTCGGAGGTGCGTGTTGCACGTGTCAACGGTGAGTTTGTCATCAACCCCACCATCCAGCAGTTAGCCCAGGCCGACATGGACATCATGGTGGGTGCCACCCTCGACAACATCATGATGGTGGAGGGCGAGATGAACGAGGTGTCGGAAGCAGAGATGCTCGATGCCATCAAGTTCGCCCACGAGGAGATCAAGAAACATTGCCGCATCCAGATGGAACTGACCGAAGCGGTCGGCAAAACCGAAAAACGTGCCTACTGTCACGAAGAGAACGACGAGGAGCTGCGCAAGTTGGTATGGGACAAGTGCTATGCACCTGCCTACGTGGTTGCTGCCTCCCAGAACCCCAACAAACATGAACGCATCGAAGCGTTCGAGGCGGTGCTGAACCAATTCCTGGAATCACTGCCCGAAGAGGAACGTGATGCCAAAGCAGCGCTTGCCGGCAAATATTACCACGACGTGGAGAAAGAGGCGATGCGCCGCTCTATCCTCGACGAGGGAAAGCGTCTCGACGGCCGCAAAACCAACGAGATCAGGCCCATCTGGAGCGAAGTGGACTTCGTTCCGGGACCCCACGGCTCGGCCCTCTTCACCCGCGGCGAAACGCAGTCGCTCACCACAGTGACCCTCGGCACCAAGCTCGACGAGAAGATCATCGACAATGTGCTGGAACATGGTACTGACCGCTTCCTGCTGCACTACAACTTCCCCCCCTTCTCCACTGGCGAAGCCCGTCCGCAACGCGGTACCGGCCGTCGCGAGATCGGCCACGGCAACCTGGCGCACCGCGCCCTCAAAAAGATGATCCCGGAAGGATACCCCTACGTGATCCGCGTGGTATCCGATATCCTGGAGTCGAACGGCTCCTCCTCAATGGCCACCGTCTGCGCGGGTACCCTCGCCATGATGGATGCCGGCGTCACACTGAAGAAACCGGTGAGCGGCATTGCCATGGGTCTCATCTCCGAGAACAAGGGGCAGAACTACGCCATCCTCTCCGATATCCTGGGCGACGAAGACCACCTGGGCGACATGGACTTCAAGGTGTGCGGTACCAGAGATGGTATCACCGCCACACAGATGGACATCAAGGTGGATGGTCTCTCCTATGAGATCCTCGAGAATGCGCTGGCGCAGGCAAAGGCTGGTCGCGAGCACATCATGGGCAAGATGATGGAGACGCTCTCCGAACCGCGTACCGACCTGAAACCGCACGCTCCCCGCATCGAGGTGATCGAGATACCAAAAGACTACATCGGTGCCGTGATCGGACCGGGTGGAAAGATCATCCAGGGCATGCAGGAAGAGACCGGTGCCACCATCACCATCGAGGAGATCAACAACCGCGGCCGCGTGGAAATCTCAGCCACCAACAAGGCATCCATCGATGCCGCCATGCTCAAGATCAAGGGCATCGTGGCTGTTCCCGAAGTGGGTGAGGAGTATGAAGCCACCGTGCGTTCGGTGATGCCTTATGGCGCCTTCTGCGAGTTCCTCCCTGGTAAGGACGGACTGCTTCACATCTCCGAAATCGACTGGAAACGCCTGGAGAAGGTGGAAGATGCCGGCATCAAGGAGGGTGACAAGATCCGCGTGAAGCTGATCGATGTGGATCCCCGCACCGGCAAGTTCAAGCTCTCCCGCAAGGTGTTGCTGCCCCGTCCGGAAAGAAACGATAAGTAAACGAAGTCGACACGGAGCAGGGAAGCAACCCTTCCTGAAACTCCAAAAGATTGACATCTAACATATTGGTGACTGCCTCATTGATTGAGGCAGTTTTTTTTTGTCTTCATACAGAACTCTAATTCGCAACAAATGGACGGGTACCGGGCTTGTGCCCCTCTTATGCCTATCCCACACCTCTCCCAGTCAATTCTTATATTTATGGGAGAGGCAGACGCCCATTCCTTGCGAATTATAGGCCGATTTGTTCTGAAAAACGAGTCGTTATCTGGAAACATTCTAATTATGATATTCTGTAACCCGAAGCTGATATTTTTTGTACTTTTGCAACTTATCGCAATCTTTTAATTTCATTCCGGCATCAAGAGGTGGGCAATCGGACAACTACCAACGCCACACTGCTGACCGGTGAGACAGAGCATATGGAGAAAAAACTGTTATTGGGGGCAGAAGCGGTGGCACAGGGCGCAATCGACGCGGGCATATCGGGTGTCTACGCCTACCCGGGCACTCCCTCCACCGAGATCACCGAGTACATCCAACGCGCAACAGAAGGCAATCAGGCCAGTGTGCACTCCCGCTGGGCAACCAACGAGAAGACCGCCTTCGAGGCGGCACTGGGTGTCTCCTACTCGGGCAGGCGAAGCCTGGTATGTATGAAGCACGTGGGCCTCAACGTGGCGGCCGATGCCTTCATGAACGCGGCCATCACGGGGGTGCTCGGCGGACTGGTGCTGGTGGTGGCCGACGACCCCTCGATGCACTCCTCACAAAACGAGCAGGACAGCCGCTACTATGGCCGGTTCGCCATGATACCCATCCTGGAACCCTCCAACCAGCAGGAGGCCTACGAGATGGTCAGCTACGGCTTCGAATTCTCGGAAATATTGAGGCTGCCGGTGATGCTGCGCATCACCACGCGGTTGTCGCACTCGCGGGCGGTGGTCACTCCCGCCGAGCCACGCGCGCAAAACAAACTCAACCCCGAAAGAGACAGGAACAAGTGGATCCTGCTGCCGGCCAACGCCCGGAAGAACTACCACCTGCTGCTCACCAAGCAGGATGCGCTGCGACAAATCTCGGAACAGTCGCCCTACAACCGTATGATATCAGGCAGCGGTGAGCGGGCGGTGATCGCCTTCGGCATCGCCGTCAACTACGCCATGGAGGTGATCACCTCCCACAACCTAGAGATCCCGCTGTTGAGAATATCGCAATACCCGCTGCCGGAGAAGATGGTGAAACAGTTCACGGCACAGTACAGCGAGATCCTCATCGCCGAGGAGGGCTACCCGCTCCAGGAGGAGCTGCTGCGTGGTTTCTCGGGTGACAACCGTTTTCGAGGACGGCTCGATGGTACACTGCCCCGCACGGGAGAGTTATCACCTGCCCTGCTGGAGAAGGCCTTGCTCGAATTTATGGGATGTGCAAATGACACCCGGCATGATACCAAACAACCGGCAGTCATTTATCAACCAGTAACCTATCCGCTGGTGGTACCACGCCCTCCCATGCTCTGCAAGGGATGCAGCCACCGCGACCTGTTCGAAGCAATCAACCGGGTGATGAACGATTACCCTGAAAAGCATGTCTTCGGTGACATCGGATGCTACACGCTGGGGGCGCTGCCGCCCTACAGCACCATCAGCAGTTGCGTGGATATGGGAGCTTCCATCACCATGGCCAAGGGTGCCGCCGATGCGGGGCTCCGTCCCGCCCTCTGCGTGATTGGCGACTCCACCTTCACCCACTCCGGCATCACGGGACTGCTTGACGCTGTGAACGACCGCTCCCCCCTCACGGTGATCATCTCCGACAACGGCACCACCGCCATGACCGGGGGACAAGATTCAGCCGGCACCGGTCGCTTCTTTGACATCTGCAAAGGTGTTGGTGTGGATGAAGCACATATCCGCTCCATCGTGCCGCTCCGGAAAAACATGGAGGAGAACATCACAATCATTCGCGAAGAGCTCGAATACGAAGGTGTCTCGGTGATCATCGCGCAACGGGAGTGCATCCACATCCGCAAAACAAAAAACCGATAACTGACAACTGTCAACTGACAACTGATAACTGACAACTGACAACTGATCCCTAATCATATGCACAAAGATATCATCATTGCCGGCGTGGGAGGCCAGGGAATCCTCACAATCGCCGCCATCATCGACCTGGCAGCAATGGAACTGGGACTGCAGGTGAAGCAGGCGGAGGTACACGGTATGAGCCAGCGCGGTGGCGCCGTGGAATCGCACCTGCGCATCTCATCCGAAGCGATCTGGTCAGATCTGATCCCGTTGGGCAAAGCAGATCTGATCCTCTCACTGGAACCGATGGAGGCGCTCCGCCATCTCCACTTCCTCTCTCCGAAGGGTCTCATCATCACCGCCACGGAGCCACAGGGTGAAATTGACGGTTACCCATCCGTTGATGCATTGCACAGGGTCATCAACGCCACAGGGTTCCACCTGCTGGTCGATGCCACTACGCTGGCCAGGGATGCCGGCAGCAGTAAAAGCTCCAACCTGGTGATGCTGGGAGCGGCAGCACCCTATCTGGGTATTGAAAGCAAGGTGCTGGAGAAGGCAATCACCGCCTATTTTGCAAAGAAAGGAGAGAACATCGTCGCAACCAACCTGAGAGCCTTCAGGCTGGGTGCTGCACAGAACCGATTGAAACAAACAGTAAGATGATCTGGAACCCACAACGAGAGTGTGCCGACAGGCAACAGATGCAAGAGCTGCAGGGAAGCGCCCTGCAGGCAATGGTCCGACGGATCTACAACCACGTGCCCTTCTACCGCAACCGACTGATGGAACTCGGCATGGAACCGGGCGACATCAGGAGCGTGGAGCAGCTGAAGCTGCTCCCCTTCACCACCAAGACGGACCTGCGCGACAACTATCCCTTCGGTCTGTTCACCCTGCCCCAAAGCGAGGTGGTGCGGATACATGCCTCCAGCGGCACCACCGGCAAGCCCACCGTGGTGGGTTACAGTCGTGCCGACATTGAGTTATGGGCGGAGGTGGTGGCCCGCAGCCTCACCATGGCCGGTGTCCACAGTGGCGACACCATCCAGATCGCCTATGGCTACGGCCCCTTTACAGGGGGACTGGGACTGCACTACGGCGCCGAGAAGATCGGTGCCACCGTGATTCCCATCTCCACAGGCAACACAAAGAAACAGTTGCAGTTCATGACCGACTTCCGGGCATCGGTGCTGGCCTGCACCCCCTCCTATGCGGCACACCTGGGGGAAAGCCTCCTCAAAGAGGGCATCTCACCCGACGATGTGCGCCTTCGCATCGGGGTGTTTGGGGCGGAACCCTGGACCGGTGAGATGCGTCGTGAGATTGAGAAACTGCTGCACATCAAAGCCTACGACATCTACGGGCTGAGCGAAGTGATTGGCCCCGGCGTTTCAATGGAGTGTGAATGTCAATGCGGCAACCATGTGTTCGAAGATCACTTCATCCCGGAGATCATCGATCCTGAAACATTGGAGGTGCTGCCCGACGGGGAGCTGGGCGAACTGGTCTTCACGACGGTGAGCAAGGAGGCGATGCCGCTGCTGCGCTACCGCACACGCGACCTGACACGGCTGCACCGCACGAAATGCGATTGTGGGCGTACGCTGGTGCGAATGGAGAAGTGCCTGGGACGTACCGACGACATGCTGATCATCCGCGGCGTCAACGTCTTCCCCTCACAGGTGGAGTCGGTGCTGATGGAGATAGCGGAGACCACTCCCCACTACCAGCTCATCGTGCGGCGGGAGCACAACCTCGACACGCTCGAGATACGGGTGGAGGTGGATCAGCAGAACTGGTCCGACAGCATCCGCGAACTGGAGGGCATCCGCCGGCGCATCGACCACAGCATCCGCAGCCTCCTGGGCATCAGCGCCACCATCCGCCTGGTGGAACCCTACAGCATCGCACGCTCAGAAGGAAAGGCGCAGCGGATCATCGACGAACGTCACTTATAACCCGCGAAAACGAATTTTCAAACCGCTGAAAGCAAAAACATTATGCTGATCAAACAATTATCCGTGTTCCTGGAAGACCGGTCGGGACGACTTACAGAGCTGACCCGCATCCTGGCAGAGAACGACGTCAACATCACAGCCCTCACCGTGGCTGAGACTGCCGATTATGGCATGGTACGCATGGTGGTGGGACGACCGGAGAGAGCCAAGGAAGCACTCGAACAGGCCGGCTTCACGGTGGGCCTCACCGAGGTGGTCTGTGCGAAGATGCCCGACCGGGCCGGGTCTCTCCACCGGATCCTGCAGATCCTTACTGATGAACAGATCAACGTGGACTACATGTACGCCTTCTCCAACAGCAACGTGGCACTGGCAGTAATCCGCAGTGCTGACATCAGTCGCGTGGGCGCCGTGCTGCAGCAACACAAGCTGGAATTACTCTCCGGCAGCGATCTTTATCAAATGTAAACGCGACAGAAATGAACAGCATGACCACTCCCGGTTTACAGGCAAGCAATCAGCCTCGCTTCGCGCAAAGCAGCGCAGCACTCAACTCCTCCGAGATACGGGACCTGATGAGCCTCGCCTCCGCCCCCGACATCATCTCTTTCGCCGGGGGGATGCCGGGCAACGAACTCTTCCCGCTCGACGAGATGGATCGCATCTACAACAGCCTCACCAAAAGTGAGAAGCAAACCGCCTTGCAGTACGGTCCCACGAGCGGACTCCCCTCCCTGCTCGAGTCACTCTCAGGCTACCTGGAAACAAAGGGACTGCCGGTGAAGGAAAACCGGTTGCTGATCACCACCGGATCGCTGCAGGCGATTCATATCCTGGCGAGGGCATTTATTGACCCGGGGGACCGGGTAGTGGTGGAGAACCCCTCCTTTATCGGGGCACTTTCTGCCTTTCGCGCTTGTCAGGCGGAGCTGCAAGCCATCCCGCTTAGGGGCGACGGGATGGATATATCATTGCTGGCAAAGGAGCTGAACAGTGATGCTCCGCTGCCCAAGTTCCTCTATTTTGCACCCAACTTCCACAACCCGGCGGGCATCATCTACTCGATGGAGGTGAAGCAACAGATGATCGCGCTGTTGCAAGGAAGGAACATACCGGTGATCGAAGATGATGTATACAGTGACATCTGGTTTCACGAGGAGGATCTACAGGAGATGAAGAACCTCAAGGCGATCAACCCACAGGGGATTGACATCTGCTTCACCGGCTCCTTCTCCAAGATCCTGGGCCCCGGCCTGCGACTGGGATGGATGCTGGTACCGGAGGCGATCTACCGCAAGTGTGAACTGATCAAGCAGTCGATCGACGCCTGCTCCCCCTCTCTCTCGCAGGTGTTGGCGGACAAGTTCATCCGCAGCGGGGAGATATACCGTTATGCTGCCCGCGTGCGGGAGGAGTACAAAAAAAGAGGGGAAACGATGATCGCGGAACTGGAAGCACACCTACCCGAATATGTCACCTTCGAGCGACCGCGCGGAGGCTTCTACACCTGGCTGCAGCTGCCAAAGGGGACCGATTCCACCACCATTCTGAAGAGAGCCATTGAAAAAGGGGTGGTCTTCGTAACCGGCAAGACGTTTGATCCCGCGGGACTACAGAACGACCACATGCGGGTCTCCTTCTGCAATACCGATGCGGAAACCATCCGCCGCGGCATCCCCCTCATCGCCCAGGCCATTCGCGAGAACATCGAGAAGTAAGATTTTACTGTGCACCTTTTTAGGGTTGCTACAAAATATGCACAGCTTAAGTCGAGACCTATTGATGTTTTGTGGGGACCCATCGCTCGCAAGGAGCGTAAAAAAAGAGTAGATGTTTGAGCGAAGCGAGTTCTACTCTTTTAGCTCATGTGAGCTGGAATGGGTCACGAAACATCGGAAGTCGAAACTTAAGCTGTGCATGAAATCTTTGGAAGTCGAAACTTTCGTTGGGTACAAGGTAAGAAATTATCCCAGAAATGAGATCAGCACGCCGGCAGCCACGGCCGATCCAATCACGCCGGAGACATTGCTGGCCATGCAGTACTGCAGGATATGGTTCGATTTGTCATACTTTAACGCCACATCGTTGGCTACGCGTGAAGCCATCGGCACGGCACTCAGTCCGGTAGCACCCACCAGCGGGTTGATCTTCTTCTTCGAGAAAAGATTGTATCCTTTCACGGCAAAAATACCCCCCGCTACCGAGACACCAAAGGCGAGCAGCCCCCCCACAATGATACCCAGCGTCTGAAACGAAAGGAACACCTCTGAGGTCATGGTTGCCCCCACAGTAAGGCCGAGGAAGATGGTAGCGGTGTTCATGATGGGCCCGGAGGCAGCATCGGCTAGTCGACCGGTACTGGAACCTATTTCCTTCACCAGGTTGCCGAAGAGCAACATCCCCAGCAGCGGTGCCGAGGAGGGCACCAACACCGAGACGATTACCCCCAGCACGATGGGAAAGATGATCTTCACTGTCTTCATATGCTTGATCTCATGCTTCGGCGGATACTGCTTGTCCATCTTCTTCATGTGGATCTTGAACTCCTTCTCGGTCATCAGCAGCTTCGCGATGAAGGGGATGATCACCGGCACCAGCGCCATGTAAGAGTAGGCGGCGATGGCGATCGGCCCTAGTAGGTGAGGTGCCAGCTTGATAGTGGTGTAGATGGCCGTAGGGCCGTCGGCACCGCCGATGATGCCGAGTGAGGCAGCCTCCGGCAGGGTGAAGCCCATCAGCACCGCACCCATCAGCACCGAGAAGATGCCCAGCTGAGCCGCTCCCCCGAAGAGGGAGAGCTTCAGGTTGCGCAACATTGGTCCGAAGTCGGTCAGCACACCCACCCCCATGAAGATGATGGGGGGCAGGATACCGGTCTTGATCAGGGCAAAATAGAGGAAGTTCATGATGCCATGCTGGTCGGCGATATCGAGCAGGCTCATGTAGCTGCCGTCGGCGTTGTGCACCAGCGATGTGTCTACGATGCCCAGCCCTGCCCCCGGCAGGTTGGCCAGCAACACACCGAAGCCGATGGGTACCAGCAGCAACGGTTCATACTGTTTTTTGATGCCCAGGTAGAGCAGCACAAAGGCGATCAGCCACATCAGGATGGTCTCCCACCCCATGGTGCTGAACCCGGTCATCTCCGCGATGTTGGAAAAAATATCTCCCATGCCTATTGCAGTTTAACCAGCGTGTCATCCTCATCGACCGAGGCACCGTTGTCGAAGCAGATCTCGGTAACCCTGCCACTCACCTCGGCAGTGACGGCGTTGTAGGTCTTCATCGACTCAATGTAGCCGATCAGGTCGCCCTCCTTCACGCTATCTCCCACCTTCAGCGGGCTCTCTGACGACTCCTTGGTGAGGAAGAACTTCCCTTCCAGCGGTGAGAGCACCTCCTTCACATCACCCGTTACCGGGGCTGCTGCCACCGGGGCAGCGGGGGCATTCTCTTTTGGTGCTGCTTGTGCGCTGCTGTTGCCACTCCCCGGATAGGAGATGTTAACCACGAACTCCTCGTTGTCCACATTCACCACCAGCTGCTTCGGCATGAATGACTGACTCTCTGCTACGGATGAGGTTACTGCAGCAGCAGGAGCCCCGTTTGTTTCAGCAGGTGCGCTTGCCTCTGCCTTGCGTTTTGCCAGGTCAGCTTCGAAAGCCTTCTTGGCTTCACCCGACTTGTAGGCACGGTACTGTTCGGGATGCATCGCCAGTTCGAAGAGTTCCTCCTCATCCTGGCCCAGTTCCCAGTTGTTTTGTTTCATCTCGGCACGGAAGCTGTCCAGCTTGTCGGGGTAGAGCTCCTGAGGATTGCCGGTGTAGAATTCACGGCCCTGCTCCTTCGCCATCGCCACGATCTCGGGGGCCGGCTCACCGGGCAGCTTGCCCGACTTGCCGAGGATCATATCCCAGATGTTGTCGGCGATCATCGACCAGCGCTCCTTGCCCTTCTCGAGCTGCAACACGTTCATCAGCGCCAGGTTCTTCACGTACTGGCTGTAGGGGGTCACCAATGGTGGATAACCCACCATGGGCCACACATGGGTCACCTCGTCGAACAGCTTGACCAACAGGTCATCCTGCGTCAGCTCGGGTTGGCCGTTCTTCACCTTCCAGCGGTTCAGAGAGGCGAGGTTGTTCTCCAGGTCGGCCATCAGGCTGCCCATCATGCCACCGGGCAGACCGGGACCGATCAACAGCGAGTTCATCACCCTGTTCTTGGAGTCGATGTAGTAACCCAGGAAATCATCCATGAACTTCTGCGTGAGGGAACGCACCTTCATATAGGCCTTCATGTTGATCTCAGGCACCTTGAAGCCGGCATCTTTCAACATGGCCTGTACCGCCAGCAGGTCGGCATGGCCGGTACCCCAGGAGAGAGGCTCCATTGCCACGTCGATATACTCCGCACCGGCATGAGCCGCCTCCAGGATGGAAGCCATCTGGAAACCGGGACCGGCATGACCGTGGTAGGTGACAGGAATGTTGGCATGTTTCTCCTTGATTTGCTTGATGATCCGCCCGATGGTGGCGGGACGTCCCACGCCTGCCATGTCCTTGATGCAGATCTCATCGGCACCCATCCCGATCAGCGTATCAGCCAGTTCGGTGTAGTATTTCACCGTGTGTACGGGTGAGACGGTGAGGCTGAGCGCCGCTTGTGAGATCATGCCTGCCTCCTTCGCGAAAACAATAGAATCCTTCAGGTTGCGGGGATCATTCAGACCGTCGAACGAACGGGCGATATCGGTGCCCTGCTGCTTCTTCACCCGGAACATTAGTCGCCGTACATCCGATGGCACGGGGCTCATCCGGATGCCGTTCAATCCCCTCTCCAGCATGTGGGTCTGGATGCCTGCATCGTTGAAGGGCTGTGTCCAGTCGCGCACCGCCTTGTTGGGGTTTTCACCGAACAGCAGGTTAATCTGTTCGAAGCCGCCGCCATTGGTTTCCACGCGGGCGAAACAACCCATCTCAATGATCGCGGGAGCCACCTCGGTGAGCTGTTCCACCGTGGGGACATACTTTCCTGACGATTGCCACATGTCTCTGTAAAGGAGACTGAATTTAATCTCTTTTGCCATAAAATATTGTTTGATTTGTTTTGGTTCTTATCGCTTCTCGATGGAGTCGACCCTCCCTTTTCCACGGGTGATCACATCTACCACGGCAGCGATTGCTGCCAGTTTGCGGGGTTGAATTGCCTTACCCCCACCGGTAGCCTTTGCCGGCTGTGTTGCTTCCCTGATATACCGGTTGGTAATCCCGATTACCAGGTTGCCCACCCCCACCACAAGGGTGAGGATAAGAAATACCATGATCATCCCTATTGCCAGCAGGGTTAAGGCCTCATTTATATTTTCCATAGAATTTAGTTTTTACACCCCAGAGATGATAACCCGGCATAACCTGAATTGTTGGAACTATAACGGATCTCGGGAAAGCGTGTGCACTTAGATACCCAAAAATACAAAAAAATATGCTCATTGATGCACATTGTACACCAAGATGAGCATATTTATATTTTTTTTAAATTGCTTTGACTTTTCTTCAGTAATCAGTATTCATCTTTCGTATGGTTGAGCCGCACCAATTTAACCAGTTCAACCACCAGGATTGGAACCAGTGAGAGTGCACCCACATAGAGCCAATGGATGCTGTCCATCGGAATCACCCCGAAGATGCGGCTTACGGCCGGAATCAGCAATACCGCCAGCAGCAGCAGGGCCGAAAGGAAGATAGCGCCCAGCAATGGCAGGTTGCTGAAGATACTGGTACGGAAAGATGAGCGTTTGTTGGAATGCAGATTTCGCACGTGCAACAGCTGGGAGAATCCCAATACGGCAAATGCCATGGTGCGTCCCAATGCTCCCGGGTCTTCCAGGCCTGCCTCTATGCCATCGCGACGTCCAATCAGATAGGCAGCCAATGAGATGAGGCCAATGGTGGCACCCTGGTAGAAGATGCGCCAGATCATCCCCTTGGTGAAGAATCCCTGTTTTGGATCGCGCGGACGACGGGTCATGATATCTTTCTCCGCAGGATCCATGCTGAGGGCCAGTGCCGGCAAGCTGTCGGTCACCAGGTTGATCCAGAGGATCAGGATCGGGGTGAGCGGGTTGCCGATGTTGAAGATGGAGGCGATGAAGATCAGCAGCACCTCGCCTACGTTTGCCGAGAGCAGGAATTGAATTGCCTTGAGGATGTTGTCGTAGATGCGGCGTCCCTCCTCCACTGCCCCCACGATGGTGGCGAAGTTATCGTCGGTTAGGATCACGTCGGAGGCATCCTTGGCCACCTCGGTGCCCACGATACCCATTGAGACACCGATGTCGGCCTGCTTCAGTGCCGGGGCGTCGTTCACACCGTCACCGGTCATCGCCACAATCTGGCCCTGCGACTGCCAGGCCTGCACGATGCGTACCTTGTGCTCGGGTGCCACCCGCGCGTATACTGAATAGTCCTTCACATCACGCCGCAGCGACTCGTCGGGCATCGCAGCCAGGTCGCTGCCGGTGATTGCACGATCTCCTTCGTTGAAAATACCAATCTCATCGGCAATGGCCACAGCGGTCACCTTGTGGTCGCCGGTGATCATCACGGGACGGATGCCGGCCGTACGGCACTTCATCACAGCCTCCACAACCTCGGGACGGGCAGGGTCTATCAGTCCGAGCAAACCAACAAATACAAGCTCCTTTTCTACCGTCTCAGCGCTCACCTCGGCAGGCAGTGCGTCGATGTCGCGATAGGCTACTGCCAACACACGCAGTGCCGACTGTGCCATGCGATGGTTCTCCTCCAGGATGGTCGACCGGTCTTCGTCGGTAAGGGGACGCACCTTGCCATGCATCAGGATATTTGTGGTGACTGCCAGCACTTCGTCGAGTCCTCCCTTCACGTTGACGCGCAGCTGACCCTCCTCCATCCGGTTGATGGTGGCCATACGTTTTCGTTCTGAGTCAAAAGGAACCTCCTCCTGTCGCGGGTATTGCTTTTCCAGTTCGTTCTTGTTCATTTTCAGCTCCAAGGCCGCATCCACGATGGCAGTCTCGGTGGGATCACCTGCCGTCTCGTGGGTTCCCACTTCCGTCATCTTCAGATGGGCATCGGTACAGAGCAGCGAGCTCATCAGCAGCATCCGTTCATCTTTGTCGAGCTCCTCCGGCAGCGGTGCATTGCGGAAGTCGATTCGGTTGCCGCCACTCCATCCTTCCACGATGGTCATCTTATTTTGTGTGAGCGTACCGGTCTTGTCGGAGCAGATCACCGTGGTGCTGCCCAGCGTCTCCACTGAGGGGAGGGTACGCACGATGGCGTTCTGCTTCACCAGTCGCTGTACGCCTATGGCCAGCACGATGGTGGAGACGATCTGCAGCCCCTCGGGAATGGCCGCCACTGCGAGGCTCACCGCCATCATCAGCATCTCCAGCCAGTCGTTTCCATAGAGGATGCCCACGCCGAAGATCAGGGCACAGATGCCCAGCGCCACGTAGCCCAGGATGCGGCCCAGCTGATGGAGCCGCTTGCCCATGGGGGTGTCGGTGTTCTCGGTATGTTGCAGCATATGGGCGATCTTACCCACCTCAGTCTGCATGCCGGTACCCACCACGACTCCTTTTCCACGGCCATAGGTCACTACGCTGGTAGAAAATGCCATGTTGTCACGGTCACCCAGCGGCACCTCACCCTCCTCCAGCAGCCCGTGATGCTTCTCCACCGGCACCGACTCGCCGGTGAGGGCCGACTCTTGCACCTTCATGTTCACCGCCTCCAGCAGCCTCAAATCGGCCGGGATGATGTCACCTGTATCGAGGATGACGATGTCGCCCGGCACGATGGCGGTGGAGACCACCTCCGCCACCTGTCCTCCACGCAACACCTTGGTCTGGGGTGCACTCATCCTGTTCAGTGCTTCGAGCGACGACTGTGCCTTCCGCTCCTGTACCGTGCCGATGATCGCATTGATGATCAGGATGGCCAGGATCACGTAGCTCTCGGTCAGCCCCTCATGATGCATCACGCCAATCACACCCGATACGATGGCTGCAATGAAGAGGATCACCACCATGCTGCTCTTGAACTGCTCGAAGAAGATGGCAAACAGCGATTTCTGCTTTGCCGACTGAAGCTCATTGGGACCATGGGTTGCGAGGCGTTGTTTCACTTCCTCATCCGATAGTCCGGTATCGGCATTCGCATTGAGTTGCCGCAACAATTCTTCTGCCGGCTGACTGTAATAGGGTTTCATTGATTGTTCTTTAGGTTGTTGGATATCTTATTTTTTGGTGTAGTTGCCACCCTCCCGAATGTGGTAGAGGTTGGGGCTGACAGATTTATTAACAACTGACAGCGGTAAATGTTTACCTTCAGATCTACTCGCTACCCTGCCAATTTGATATGTTATAAAACATAACCGTAACATTTCTCTTTGTCATCCTTATTTTATAAATTGCAACGCTGATCACGACAGGTTGACTTTGCCGGTCTCAGGCCGTTGCAAAGTCATTTTTCATACCGCCGCACCCCTGCCATCACGTTTTTTTCGCACCGGAGTGAGGGAGGTATTGAATGTTTTAGCCGCCGGTAAACTTTAAATACTTAATAAGATTCTAATCATGAAACGAATATAAGAGAATTCTCACATAAATTCACTCCTTTGAGACGTGACATTCACCTAACTTATTAAATAAATAAATCATATGAAAGTGTACAAAACAAACGAAATCAAGAACATTGCTGTCATTGGCAATGCCGGATCAGGTAAGACCACCCTCGCAGAGGCCATGCTCTTCGAGAGTGGTCTGATAAAACGACGCGGATCCGTGGATGGGAAGAACAGCGTGAGCGACTACTTCCCGGTGGAGAAGGATTATGGCTACTCGGTATTCTCCACCGTCTTCTCTTACGAGTGGAAAGATAAGTTGATGAACTTTATCGACTGCCCCGGATCGGATGATTTTGTAGGGGGAGTGATCTCCGCACTTCATGTGACCGATATGGTGCTGATGTTGATTGATGCCGCCAACGGCGTGGAGGTGGGCACCGTGAATCAGTTCCGCTACGTGGATGAATTGAAGAAACCGATGGTGCTGCTGGTGAACCAGATGGACCACGACAAGGCCGATTATGACAACACGCTGGCAGGGCTCCGCGAGTTCTACGGCAACAAGGTGGTGCCGGTGCAATACCCAACAGGCAGCGGCAGCTCCTTCGACGGCATCGTTGATGTGCTGAAACAGAAGTTCTACAAATGGAAACCTGGAGCTACCGCCCCGGAGGTGCTGGAGATTCCCGACAGTGAGAAGGAACGGGCCGGCGAATATTACCAGGTACTGCTCGAAGCGGCCGCAGAGAATGACGAGGGATTGATGGAGAAGTACTTCGACCAGGGATCGCTCACTGAAGAGGAGATGCGCGACGGCATCCACAAGGGGATGCTCGACCACACTCTCTTCCCGCTCTTCTGTGCTTCCGCAGAAAAAAACATGGCGGTGCACCGTGTCATGAACTTCCTCAACATGGTGGCCCCCTCGCCGAATGAAATGCCGGCTCCCCTCAACAGTGAAGGGGAAGAGGTGAAACCCGATGCCACTGCATCCGCCAGCCTTTTCTTCTTCAAGACCACCGTAGAACCCCATATCGGTGAAGTTTCCTACTTCAAGGTGATGTCGGGTACCGTAAAGGAAGGTGATGACCTGGCCAACAGCGACCGCTCCTCGAAGGAACGACTGGCACAGCTCTATACCGTGGCGGGACAGATCCGCACCAAGGCGGAGGAGCTGCATGCCGGCAGCATCGGTGCCGCTGTGAAGCTGAAGGACGTGCGAACCGGCAACACCCTCAACGCAAAGGGGATCGACAACCGGTTCAACTTCATCAAATACCCGGAACCGCGATATCGTCGTGCCATCCGTGCGGTGAACGAATCCAACTCCGAGAAGATGAGCGAGGCGCTCACCCGCATGAAGGAGGAGGATCCCACATGGATCGTTGAGGTCTCCAAGGAACTGAAGCAAACCATCGTATCGGGTCAGGGTGAGTTCCACCTGCGTACCCTCAAATGGCGTCTGGAAAACAACGATAAGATAGAGATCGAATACCTGGAACCGAAAATACCCTACCGTGAGACCATCACCAAAACGGCACGTGCCGACTACCGGCATAAGAAGCAGTCGGGTGGCGCCGGTCAGTTCGGCGAGGTACACCTGATTGTAGAGCCTTACAGTGAAGGGTTGCCCATGCCGGAAGTCTACCGCTTCAACGGACAGGAGTTCAAAGTACAGAACCGCGACACGCAGGTGATTGAACTTGACTGGGGCGGCAAGCTGGTCTTTGTGAACAGCATCGTGGGTGGTGCCATTGACACCCGCTTCCTGCCGGCGATTCTGAAGGGAATCATGGGTCGCATGGAGCAGGGACCGCTTACCGGCTCATACGCTCGTGACGTGCGGGTGATCGTCTACGACGGCAAGATGCACCCGGTGGACTCGAACGAAATCTCCTTCATGCTGGCAGGAAGGAACGCTTTCAGCACCGCCTTTAAGAATGCAGGCCCAAAAATTCTGGAACCGGTATATGATGTAACGGTATCCGTTCCGGGTGATTACATGGGTGATGTGATGAGCGACCTGCAGGGACGCCGTGCCATGATCATGGGCATGGAGAGTGAAAAAGGGTTTGAGAAGCTGAAGGCACGTGTACCCCTGAAAGAGATGAACAACTACTCCACCTCCCTGAGCTCTCTCTCCGGTGGCAGGGCCTCCTTCACCATGAAGTTCGCCAGCTATGAGCTGGTGCCCTCCGATGTGCAGGAGAAACTACTTAAGGCTTACGAGGAGCAGGAGAAGGAAGATTGACAATCAATTATTTTCGTTTTCATAACAGCAAGGGCAGCCCGCACGGACTGCCCTTCTTTACTAATAAACTGCTGAAATCAGCATGCTGACTGCTGATAGCTAAAAACTTTTCTCCAGATTCCTTTTCAGCGCCTGCAGGAACTGCTGCGTGGTGAGCCAGCTATCGCGCGGTGCATCGTTGCCATGCACGAGAAGTGCCAGGTCCTTGGTCATCTCACCTCCCTCCACCGTTTCAATGCATACCTGCTCGAGCTTGTTACAGAAGTCGATGAGCGGCTGGTTGTTGTCCAGCTTGCCGCGATGAGCCAGTCCCCGCGTCCAGGCAAAGATGGAGGCGATGGGATTGGTGCTGGTCTCCTTGCCCTGCTGATGCTGGCGATAGTGGCGCGTTACCGTGCCGTGGGCCGCTTCGGCCTCCACCGTCTTGCCATCGGGTGTCACCAACACGGAGGACATCATCCCAAGCGAACCGAAGCCCTGGGCCACGGTGTCGGACTGCACATCGCCGTCGTAGTTCTTGCAGGCCCAGACGAAACCGCCGTTCCACTTCATGGCGGATGCCACCATGTCGTCGATCAGCCGGTGCTCGTAGGTGATGCCTGCCTTTGCGAACGCATCCTTGAATTCAGTCTCGTACACCTCCTGGAAGATATCCTTGAAGCGGCCGTCGTAAGCCTTCAGGATGGTGTTCTTCGTCGACATGTAGAGCGGATAGCCTTTGGTCAGCGCCATCTGGAAAGAGGAACGAGCGAAGCCGTAAATCGATTCATCGGTGTTGTACATCGCCATCGCCACGCCGTCACCCTTGAAGTCATACACCTCCCAGCTGGTCTGTTCACCATCCTCGGCAGTGAAAGTGAGCGTTAGCTTTCCCTTCCCCTTGATCACCTTGTCGGTAGCACGATACTGGTCGCCGAAAGCATGACGACCGATGATGATTGGCTCAGTCCACCCCTGCACGTAGCGGGGTATGTTTGAGCAGATGATCGGCTCGCGAAAGACGGTCCCCCCCACGATGTTACGGATGGTACCGTTGGGTGACCGCCACATCTGTTTCAGTCCGAACTCCTCCACTCGCGCCTCATCGGGCGTGATGGTAGCGCACTTGATACCCACGTTGTACTTCTTGATCGCCTCAGCAGCATCAATTGTCACCTGGTCGTTGGTGGCATCACGGTGCTGGATGCTCAGGTCGTAATACTTGATATCAAGGTCGAGATAGGGAAGGATCAGTTCCTCTTTGATAAATGACCAGATAATTCTGGTCATTTCATCACCATCCAGCTCAACCACCGGATGGGTTACTTTTATCTTCTGCATGCGGTTTCTTTATCTTTCGTTGATGGGTGTAAAGGGTTGTTTCTCCCGTACGTTCTTGTAAGCCGGACGAATCAGACGCTTGCTGGCGAAGTTCATCTCCTCGATGCGGTGTGCCGACCAGCCCACGATGCGGGCCATGGCAAACAGCGGGGTGAAGACCTCTGCAGGCAGACCGATGGCGTCATAAACGAAGCCGGAGTAGAAGTCAACGTTGATGCAGGTGCGAGACTTGGCAGTCTGCTTCTTGAAGCCCAGGAACACATCAACTGCACGCTCCTCGATCAACTCCATGAAGTTGAACTCCTCTTCACGTCCTTTCTCGCGGGCCAGTTCACGTGCCATTCCCTTCAGCAGGTCGGCACGCGGGTCGCTCACGGTGTAGACGGCGTGGCCAATGCCATAGATGAGACCGGTACGGTCGTAGGCCTCCTTTTTCAGTATCTTGGTCAGGTAGGCATCGATTTGCTCCTTACTGGTCCAGTCACTCACATTCTGTTTCATATCTTCCAGCATACCCTGCACCTTGATGTTGGCACCACCATGCAGGGGCCCCTTCAGAGAACCGATACCGGCAGCGATGGCCGAGTAGGTGTCGGTCTCGGTAGAACTGGTGACACGTACCGAGAAGGTGGAGTTGTTACCACCGCCGTGCTCGGCATGCAGTATCAGCGCCAAGTCGAGGATCTTCACATCCAGTTCGGTGTAATTGTCGCGTCCCTTCATCATGAAGAGGAAGTTTTCCGCCACGGAGCGGTCTTCGTAGGGATGACGGATGTGCAGCGAACGGCCCATCTGATCATGACGCATCACCTGGTATGCATAGGCAATGATGGTGGGGAACTTGGCTATTAGGTTCAGCGACTGACGTACCAGGTTGTCGGGTGAGATGTCATCTGGATTATCGTCGTAGGCATAGAGCTCCAGGACGCTTCTGGCAAGAATGTTCATGATGTTCTTCCCCTTCAGCGAAAGGATGTTCATAGTGGCCAGGTGGTTCAGCGGCATGGTCTGTGCAATCAAGCTGTTCACGGCATCCAACTCCTCTTTGCTGGGGAGCCGACCGGAGAGCAGCAGGAAAGCAGTCTCCTCGAAACCGAGCCTATTTTCAGACTGCACACCTTTCACCAACTCCTCCACATCCAACCCACGATAGTAAAGTTTACCCGGTACAGGCTTGAGGGTACCATCCTCCTGACGTTCATAGCCCACCACATCACCCACACGAGTGAGTCCAGCCAGCACACCGGAGTGATCCTCGTTGCGCAGACCGCGCTTCACCCCCATTTTTGTAAAGAGTTCCTTGTCAATGTTGCTGGTGAAGGCAATGGAGTCAGATAAAGTCTTCGTTATTTGTTCATTATTCATCTTTAGATATGTTTTGATTGTTAAAATGTTAGCAATGTGAAAATGTTGGGCAATGGTTAGAGAATGCTGAAATAACAGTCTTTCAAGCCATTTTGTTTGTTCGAATCATCATATTTTAATGGTTTCGGTCACTTTTTGTGCAAACTGAGCTGTGGTAAGTGCTTTCCCGTGTTCCATGAAACGAGCCAGGTCGGCGGTAGCATATCCATCCGCAAAGAGTTTCTCAAGCGAGGTTGTGATCAGTGCACCCGCTTCGTGCCATCCCATGTACTCCAGCATCATCACCCCCGAGAGCAACATGGAGCAGGGATTGGCCTTTCCCTTCCCGACGATGTCAGGGGCCGTGCCGTGCGTTGCTTCAAAGATGGCATGACCGGTGTCATAATTGATGTTGGCTCCCGGCGCGATGCCGATGCCGCCCACCATGGCCGCCAGCTGATCGGAAATATAGTCGCCATTGAGGTTGAGCGTAGCCACCACGGCATACTCCTCCGGCTTGAGGAGCGTGTTCTGCAGAAACGCGTCGGCGATCACATCCTTGATGAACACCTTTCCCGAGGCGACCGCCTGGTTGTATTCCTCTACCGCCTGCTCCAGACCACGTTCCGCCTCTATCTGGCGAAACTTGTGTTCGGTGAAGGTGCGGTCAGGGAACTCCCTTTCCGCAAGGGCATAACCCCACTTCTTGAAACCACCCTCGGTAAACTTCATGATGTTGCCCTTGTGGACCAGTGTCACAGAAGGCAGCCCATGCTCCAACGCATACTCGATTGCAGCGCGAACCAATCGCTCGGTACCCTCCAGTGATACAGGTTTCACACCAAGCGAGGTGGTCTCGGGGAAACGAATCTTCGCCACTCCCATCTCCTCTTGTAGAAATCGGAGCACCTTCTTCAGTTCCGGTGTACCTGCTGCCCACTCGATGCCGGCATAGATATCCTCCGTGTTCTCGCGGAAGATGGTGACATGCACCTTCTCGGGGTGCAGCAGCGGGGTAGCGACCCCTTTAAACCAGCGTACCGGTCGCAGACATACGTAAAGATCCAGCTCCTGGCGTAGTGCCACGTTGAGCGAGCGGATCCCCTCTCCGATGGGTGTCGTGAGCGGCCCTTTAATCCCCACCATGTGGGTGCGGAAAGCCTCCATCGTCTCTTCAGGCAACCAACTGCCCACGGCATTGAACGCTTTCTCGCCGGCCAGTACCTCGCGCCAGTCGATGCGGCGGTTTTCACCATATGCTTTCGCCACAGCAGCATCAATAATTTGCTGCACATGGGGGGTGATCTCTTTACCGATGCCATCGCCCTCGATAAAGGGAATCACCGGCCTGTCGGGTACCAGAAGCCGCTCGCCCTGTTTCGTTACCTGCATTGTTATTCTTATTGGGGTTTGGTTATCTCCTCATCGCATTCAGAGCACTACCGGCCTTGAACCACTCTATCTGCTGCTCGTTGTAGGTGTGAGCCGCCTCGAAGCGATCCTTCGTGCCATCGGCATGCAACAACTCAATGGTAAGGTTCCGGCCGGGAGCAAATTCGCTAAGGCCAACCACGCTGATCTTGTCGCGTTCCTGTACCTTGTTATAATCCTCCTTGTTGACAAAGGTGAGTGCCAGCATACCCTGTTTCTTCAAGTTGGTTTCGTGAATACGGGCGAACGACTTAACCAAAATCACCTTCACATTGAGGTGACGTGGCTCCATGGCTGCATGTTCACGGCTGGATCCTTCGCCGTAATTCTCTTCAGCGACCACAATGGATCCTACCCCTTTGCTCTTGAACTTACGGGCCAGTGCCGGTACCGGCATATATTCGAGCGTCTCAGGGTCGAGTACCGCATTGGTCTGTTCATTGAAACTGTTGACAGCCCCTATGAGCATGTTGTCGGAGATATTGTCGAGGTGACCGCGATAGCGGAGCCATGGACCGGCCATCGAGATATGGTCAGTGGTACACTTACCCTGCACCCTGATGAGCAGCGGCAGGTCAGCATAGTCCTTCCCGTCCCAGGCGGAGAAGGGCTCCAGCTTCTGCAGACGATTCGACTGCGGGTCGATGGTCACCTCCACAGCAGCCTCCGGGGAGGGAGCCAGGTAACCGGCATCCTTCACCTCATATCCTAGGGGGGGCATCTCAAAGCCTTTCGGCTCGGGTAATTTCACGGCTTCCCCCTTGTCGTTGAGCAGTGTGTCGGTAAGCGGATTGAAACAGAGATCACCGGCAATGGTGAGTGCAGCTACCAGTTCGGGAGAGGTGACAAAAGCATGGGTGTTAGGATTGCCGTCGTTGCGCTTGGCAAAGTTACGATTGAAAGAGGTGACGATGGAGTTGGGACGGTTGTCTGCCACATCATCACGTTTCCACTGTCCGATACAGGGGCCACAGGCGTTGGCGATGATGGTGGCACCCGCCTTGTCAAACTCCTCCAGGATACCATCGCGTTCAGCGGTGTAGCGTATCTGTTCCGAGCCGGGGTTGATCAGGAACTGTGCCTTCACCGGCACTCCCTGTTCACGTGCATACTGTACGATGGAGACTGCACGGGTGAGGTCTTCATAAGAAGAGTTGGTGCAGGAACCGATGAGACCTACCTCCATCTTGCGAGGGTAGTTGTTCTTGCGCACCACCTCGCCAAACTCGGAAATGGTGTAAGCTGCGTCGGGGGTAAATGGACCGTTGATATGAGGTTCCAATTCGGAGAGATCAATCTCGATCAGCTGGTCATAATATTGTGCAGGATCGGCCATCACCTCCGGATCAGGCTGCAGATGCTCCATGATGCGACGTGCCTCGTCGGCCACATCCTTGCGCCCGGTACTTTCAAGATATTGGGCAGACTTCTCGTCGAAGGGGAAGATGGAGGTGGTTGCTCCCACCTCGGCACCCATGTTGCAGATGGTGCCTTTTCCTGTTGCCGAGAGAGATGCAGCCCCCTCACCGAAGTACTCGATGATGGCGTTGGTGCCCCCCTTAACGGTGAGGATACCGGCCACCTTGAGGATCACATCCTTGGGGGCGCTCCATCCGGAAAGCTTTCCGGTGAGCTTCACACCAATTAATTTGGGCATCTTCAGCTCCCAGGGCAGTCCGGCCATCACATCCACGGCGTCAGCTCCACCCACACCGATAGCGATCATTCCCAGTCCGCCGGCATTGGGTGTGTGGGAATCGGTGCCCACCATCATTCCACCCGGGAATGCGTAGTTCTCCAGCACCACCTGGTGGATGATGCCGGCACCGGGTTTCCAGAAACCAATGCCGTATCTGTTGGAGACATCCCGCAGGAACTCGTATACCTCACGGTTGGTGACGTTGGCGGTCTCCAGGTCGCTCTCGGCATTGCGGTAGGCCTGTATCAAGTGATCACAATGCACCGTGGAGGGTACCGCCACACTGGTGCGACCGGAATTCATCAACTGCAACAGGGCCATCTGTGCGGTGGCATCCTGCATCGCCACCCTGTCAGGGGCAAAATCCACATAGTCGGATGCACGCTTGTAGTTGATCAGGGGTACTCCTGGGGAGAGATGAGAGAACAATATCTTCTCAGTGAGCGTCAACGGACGTTGCAGGTTCTCTTTGGCTTTTTTAATTCTTTCGGGCAAATTCGCATAGACCCTGCGAATCATTTCAATGTCGAAAATCATACGGGTTAAGTGGTTTAAATATGTTTTGTTTAATATGGTTGCTTAAAGCGGCAATTTCACTTTTTAACAAATTTGGAAGCCTAAATGTTCGCCCGTGAGGAGCTAAAATGAGGATTAAGTAACTCTACAGGGGAGAATTATTGGATTGGTCTGCCGCAGGAGTCGGTGAGTGGGGATCCGGAGGAGATTCTTCATCGCATTCAGTCTTAAGGTTCGGGGATTGGGGGGGGGGATAAGCGCACATTAACAATCAAAGGCCCTTTTATGTTCAAAAAAAGAGGCACTATTCCCGAAAATAATCCTTAACTTTGCGAATCCATTGGAAAGAGAAGAGGGATCGTCTGAAAAAAACCATCGTTTCATGATCACACACAAGGGAATCATTGAACAAATCAGCGGAGAGAAGATAACCGTTCGCATCCTGCAACAATCAGCCTGCAGCAGTTGCCACGCCAAGGGAGCCTGTATGGCAGCCGACTCGAAGGAGAAGCTTGTCGACATCGCCGACCACTCCGGGCAGTTCACCCTTCATGAGCTGGTGATCATTGAGGGAAAAGAGTCGATTGGCTACAAAGCGGTCTTCTGGGCATTTCTACTCCCGCTGTTGATCCTCATCGCCATGCTTGTACTCACCACAAGCGTCTGGCACTTCAGTGAGACAGAGGCGGCACTCAGCGCACTGCTGGCGCTGGCACCCTACTACCTACTTCTCTATCTATTTCGCAACAGCATGGCTCACACCTTTCAATTCAGTATTAAAAAAAACCATTAATCAGTAATTATGAGTGTAATCCTTACTGCCGTAGCCACTTTGGGCGCCATTGGCGCCGGAAGCGCCGGCATCCTATACCTGGTAAGTCAGAAGTTCAAAGTGGAGGAGGACCCCCGCATCCAGGAGGTGCAGGACGCCCTTCCCGCCGCTAACTGTGGTGGCTGCGGCTTTCCCGGCTGTGCAGCCTTCGCTGCCGCCTGTGTGAAGGCCGATTCACTGGAGGGGCTCAACTGTCCCGTGGGGGGACAGGTTACCATGGAGCGGGTAGCCGAAATTTTGGGTCAGACTGCATCCAAGACAGCGAAGAAGATCGCAGTGGTGCGCTGCAGCGGTACCTGCGAGGAGCGTCCCCGCCTCAACCTTTACGACGGCGTCTCCAACTGCTCCATCGCTGCCGCCCTCTATGGTGGCGACACCGGTTGCTCCTTCGGCTGCCTGGGCCTGGGCGACTGTGAGGAATCCTGCACGTTTGACGCCATACACATCAACCCGCTGACATTGCTGCCCGAGGTGGTGGAGGACAAGTGCACCGCCTGTGGTGCTTGCGTAAGAGCCTGCCCCAAGGATATCATCGAACTACGCAAACAAGGCCCCAAGTCGCGCCGCATCTACGTGAGCTGTGTCAACAAGGACAAGGGTGCCGTGGCAAAGAAAGCCTGTAACGTGGCCTGTATCGGCTGCAGCAAGTGCCAGCAGGTATGCCCGTTCGACGCTATCACCATTGAAAACAACCTGGCTTACATCGACGACGACAAATGCCGTCTCTGTCGCAAGTGTGTGGTGGTCTGTCCTACCCACTCAATCCTGGAGCTCCACTTCCCGCCCCGCAAGGAGACACCTCCGGAAGCCAAAGAGGAAGCAGCAACCACAACCGCATAAGAAGAAAAACATATGTTAAAGAGTTTTCGTTTAGGCGGCATCCACCCGAAAGAGAACAAGCTCTCTGCAGGAATGGCCATACAAACCATTGCCGTTCCCGCACAGGTGGTGATACCGCTCTCGCAACACATCGGGGCACCCTGCCAGCCGGTCGTCAAGAAGGGCGACAAGGTGAAGGTGGGCACACTCATCGGCAAGGGTGTCGGTTTTGTCTCTGCACAGATCCACTCGTCGGTCTCCGGCACGGTGCTGAAGATCGACAAGGCGATGGATGCCAGCGGTTACAAACGTGACGCCGTCTTCATCAAGGTGGAAGAGGATGAATGGGAAAAACAAATCGACCGTTCAGAGCAATTGATCAGCGATTGCAGTCTCACACCAAAAGATATCCTGGAGAAGATTGCCGCTGCCGGCATCGTGGGCATGGGTGGCGCCACCTTCCCCACCCACGTGAAGCTGACACCCCCTCCCGGCATGAAGGCGGAGGTGTTGATCATCAATGGGGTGGAGTGCGAACCCTACCTCACCTCCGACCATCAGCTGATGATGGAGAAAAGCGAAGAGATTCTGGTGGGCATCACGCTGGTGATGAAAGCACTCAACGTGCAGCGCGCCATCATCGGCATTGAGAACAACAAGAAAGATGCGGTGGCACTCTTCACAAAGAAAGTAAAAGCGTTCCCCGGCATCGAAGTACAGGCATTGAAAGTGCAATACCCACAGGGAGGTGAGAAACAGCTGATCGACGCTCTAACAGGTCGCCAGGTACCCTCCGGGG
Organism: Dysgonomonadaceae bacterium zrk40; assembly: GCA_016916535.1. NCBI lineage: Bacteria > Pseudomonadati > Bacteroidota > Bacteroidia > Bacteroidales > Dysgonomonadaceae > Dysgonomonadaceae bacterium zrk40. The sequence goes on along the minus strand of CP070276.1, from coordinate 2,353,392 downwards.
CGCTCCCCATTTCGGTGGGTGCAGTGGTGCAGAACGTAGGGACGCTTTTTGCCATCTATGAGGCGGTTCAGAAAAACAAGCCGCTGGTAGAGCGTGTGGTAACAGTCACCGGGAAAGAGGTAGAACGGCCTTGCAACCTGCGAGCACGTATCGGGACGCCACTGACGACTTTGATTGATGCTGCCGGGGGATTACCGGAAAGCACCGGCAAGGTGATCAGCGGTGGCCCCATGATGGGCAAGGCACTGGCATCGGTCGATATCCCGGTCACCAAAGGAACTTCAGGCATCCTGGTCGTACCCACCCTGGAAGCAAAACGCAAGGCAATGAAAGACTGCATCCGCTGTGGTAAATGCGTGCAGGTATGCCCCATGGGCCTCAACCCCACCCTATTGATGAACCTCACCGAGTATGAGGTGTGGGACCGCGCTGAGAAGAATGCTATCACCGACTGCATAGAATGCGGCTCCTGCAGTTACACCTGTCCTGCCGACCGGCCACTGCTCGACTATATCCGCCTGGGTAAGAGCAAGGTGAACGGCATCATCAGAGCCAGAAAAAATTAACACCAAGGGATAAAACTGATTATGGAACAAAAACTGATCGTCTCACCCTCGCCGCATGTGCACAGCGGTGACACCATCCCCAAAAATATGTATGCCGTCCTGATCGCCCTGATTCCGGCGTTCCTGGTGGCCCTCTATACCTTCCGTCTCGATGCGCTGCTGATCACCGCCCTGTCGGTGCTCTTCTGCGTGTGTTTTGAATACCTGATCGTGCGGTTTGTCATGAAGAAGGAGCCTACCATCCTCGACGGCTCAGCCATCATCACCGGCGTGCTGCTTGCCTTCAACGTCCCCTCCGGCCTGCCGGTATGGATCCTGGCACTGGGTGCTCTCTTCGCCATTGGGGTGGTGAAGCTCTCGTTCGGGGGACTGGGCAACAACATCTTCAACCCCGCCATCGCGGGACGCATTTTCCTATTGATATCCTTCCCGGCACAAATGACCAGTTGGCCCGCAACGGTGATGGCTGTTGAGACCACCGACGCGGTGAGCTCCGCCACCGTGCTGGCGCTGCTGAAGCAGGCACCCGAAACGCTGCCTGCCCTGCAGCAAATGTTCCTGGGGCTGGAACCCGGTTCGCTGGGCGAGATGAGCGCCGCAGCGCTACTGCTGGGGCTGATCTACATGCTTTGGAAGAAGGTGATTACCTGGCACATTCCACTCACCATCCTGGCCACCGTGGCACTTTTCACCGGTATTCTCTACCTGATTGAGCCACTGCCCCAATACAACCCGCTGATCCATCTCTTTTCGGGAGGACTGATGCTCGGGGCTATCTTCATGGCGACCGATTATGTCACCTCACCACTCACCAAAAAGGGAATGATCATTTACGGCGTCGGCATCGGCTTCGTCACGGTCGCGATTCGTCTCTGGGGTGCCTACCCCGAGGGAATCTCGTTCGCCATCCTGCTGATGAACGCCTTCACACCGCTTATCAATACCTATACCACACCTAAACGATTCGGGGAGGCAGTGAAACATGGCTAAACTACAATCATCATTCAGGAACATGTTCCTTTCGCTCTCGCTCATCTGTCTTACGGTGGCACTGCTGCTGGCTCAGGTGAACAAGATGACCGCGACACCCATTGCCGAAGCGAAGGCAATGAAATTACAAAATGCCATCAGTGAGGTGGTGCCTGCCTTCGACAACGATCCGGTGGCGGAAGCTTACCGGATGGCCGACGACAACGGCGACTCGCTGCTGGTCTACCCGGCAAAACAGGGTGACGAACTGGTGGGCTTCGCGCTCAACAGCTATTCCAACAACGGCTTCAGTGGCAACATACAGATTATGGTGGGCTTCGACATGGAGCACCGCATCGTCAACTACGCCGTGCTGCAGCATGCCGAGACACCGGGACTGGGCTCCAAGATGACCGAGTGGTTCCGCGATGCTACCAAGCCGGGACAGTCAGTTATCGGCAGGGATCTCTCACAGGGAACGCTCGCCGTAACCAAGGATGGAGGTAACGTGGATGCCATCACCGCATCGACCATCACCTCACGTGCTTTCATGGAAGCGGTGAACAGAGCTTACGCTGTCTACAATGGCGGCATGGAAGATGCCTGGAGCGGTACTACCACTGCTACCGAAAATGAAACAGACGAAACAACAAAGGAAGGAGGAGTCAGCAATGAATAAAAAAGTAAAGATACTGCTTAACGGCATCATCAAGGAGAACCCCATCTTCGTATTGCTACTGGGGATGTGTCCCACGCTGGCTACCACCAGCTCAGCCATCAACGGGATGAGCATGGGCCTGGCCACCATGTTCGTGCTGATCAGCTCCAACGCAGTAATCTCGCTGTTGAAGAACGTGATCCCCGACATGGTGCGCATCCCCGCATTTATCGTGGTGATCGCCACCTTCGTGACCATCATCGAGATGATGATGAATGCCTACGTGCCGGCGCTGGCCGAGAGCCTGGGCATCTTCATCCCGCTGATCGTGGTCAACTGCATCGTGCTGGGCCGTGCAGAGTCGTTCGCCTCCAAGAACGGCGTAGTCTCCTCCATCTTCGATGGCGTGGGCATCGGTCTGGGCTTTACCCTGGCGCTTACGCTGCTGGGTGCTTCGCGTGAGTTGCTGGGTACCGGTAAGATCTTCTCACAGACGATCTACCCTGAGCAGTACGGATCATTGCTCTTTGTACTGGCACCGGGTGCCTTCATCGTACTGGGCTTCCTGATAGCCATCTTCAACAAACTACAGCATAAAAAGGCATAAACAGATAAGATACAATTAATCATGGAATATATTGGAATCATCATCGTTGCCATCTTTGTAAACAACATCGTTTACTCACAGTTCCTCGGCATCTGTCCCTTCCTGGGTGTCTCCAAGAAGGTAGACACTGCCATTGGCATGAGTGCAGCGGTTACCTTCGTGCTCACCATTGCCACGCTGGTCACCTTCCTCCTTTACAAGGGTGTACTGGAAGCATTTAACCTGCAGTACCTACAGACCATCACCTATATCCTGGTGATCGCCGCCCTGGTACAGATGGTGGAGATCATCCTGAAAAAGATCTCACCCTCACTCTACCAGGCACTGGGGGTCTTCCTCCCACTGATTACCACCAACTGCGCCATTCTGGGTGTGGCCCTGTTGGTGATCCAGAAAGATTTCAACCTGCTGGAGTCGGTGGTCTATGCCATTGCCACCTCCATCGGCTTCGGGCTGGCGCTGATCATCTTCTCCGGTGTACGGGAACAGCTATCCCTGACACGGGTACCCAAGGCGATGGAGGGAATGCCCATTGCACTCATCACTGCGGGCATCATCGCCATGGCATTCATGGGCTTCTCAGGCATCGACCAGGTTTTTAAGTAAAACGTTGGTAGGTGAATAGGTTCATAAATTAATCGGTTAGGAAGTTCGTAGTCCTTGGTACTTGGTTATTATTTTTCGAATCTGACAACTAACAACTGATAACTGATAACTGATAACTGAAATATCTGCCCATTTGTTAAACCATCGGGTGAAAATGGTGTCATAGTGTTAAACAAATGATGTTACACCCTTTAACAATAACAGATATGAAAGCTTTAAAAACCAACCTCATCCTCACAGCCATCGCACTGATGCTTACTTCCTGCTACGCCAGCCGCAGCACATACGCACAGGGAGGATACTACGACGACTATAATGATGGCTACGCCAACTACAATGAGTATGACAACTACAACAACGGAGGGGTCAGCTTCAATCTCTTTTACAATGAGCTGAGTCCTTACGGCAGTTGGATCAACCACCGAGCACATGGACGTGTATGGATCCCAAACGTGGGGGGCAACTTCCATCCCTACGCCACCAACGGCTATTGGGTGATGACCGACTACGGCAACACCTGGGTCTCCGACTATTCATGGGGATGGGCTCCGTTCCACTACGGCCGTTGGTATTATGACGACTACTACGGGTGGGCCTGGGTTCCCGGCTACGAATGGGCACCTGCCTGGGTCAGCTGGAGAAGCGGCGGCGGATACTACGGATGGGCACCAATGGGCCCCGGCATCAACATCAACATCAACATCAACCTGCCGGCCCGCTACTGGACCTTCCTTCCCAACAGGTATATGTACTACCGCAACATGCACCGTCACTACAACCGTTACAGCCCGGCCATTTACAACCGGACCACCATCATCAACAACACCTATGTCTACAATGACAATCGGTATTACAGTGGTCCCAGCGCCAGCGACTACCGCCGCGAGACGGGCAGAACAGCCACCGTACGGCGACTGGAAAGCAGTACCAGCCGTTCCGGCAGAGCCTCCACACGGGTTAGCAACAACGCGGTACGAGTCTACCGCCCCGATGCAACCAACGGCAGGACAACCACTAACAGGGAAGCTGTAAACCGGCGCAGCAGCAGCACAACACGTCAGGCTACTCCAAACGCTGCTACAAACAGAACTTCGACAAACCGGAACAGCACGGTACAGTCCGAGAGCGCACCCCGCAGTAACAGTAACGTAGCAACCCCGCAGCGCAGCACAACATCAAACCGTAATACAACGGTACGCACGCAGACCTCCACGCGCAACAGCAGAGTGAGCACACCGCAACGCAGCACCAGCACCAACAATAGAAACAGTACGGTACGCAGCCAGAGCTCAACCCGCGGAAGCAGTGCAGTCCGCTCACAAAGCTCTACCAGCAGCAACCGCAATAGCTCCGCCACCCGCTCTTCATCAACAAGCAGCACCCGTGAGAGCAGCAGCTCCGGAAGAAGTTCCGGAAGAAGATAAAGGGTTAAAGGGTGTATGAAATGTCAGAGGCCTTCCCGATGGGGAAGGCCTCTCTTTTTTTTACAGGTCAATCCATCGGCGTGTCAGATCACCGTAGGCTTCGATTCGCCGGTCACGGAAGAAAGGCCACCAGCGACGCACATTCTCTGTTCGCTGCTTGTCGATCTCAATAATTTGTTCGACCTCCTCATCAGTGGCAGCCTGCCATAGTATCTCACCCTGGGGACCGCATACAAAACTGCTCCCCCAGAAACGAATGCCACCGGTCTGTTCCGATGGATCTGCTTCGTAGCCGGTACGGTTCACAGCAATCACCGGAAGTCCGTTGGCAACAGCATGACCACGCTGTACTGTGACCCATGCATCCCGCTGTCGTTGTTGCTCCTCAGGGTTGTCAGACGACTCCCAGCCAATGGCAGTTGGATATATCAGCAGCTCTGCTCCGGCAAGAGCCATCAGCCTTGCTGCCTCCGGATACCACTGATCCCAGCAGACCAGCACCCCAAGACGTCCCACCGATGTATTTATGGGATGAAACCCCAGGTCGCCGGGGGTGAAATAAAATTTCTCGTAATAGGCAGGGTCATCAGGGATATGCATTTTGCGATAGATGCCTGCGATGGTTCCATCTGCTTCCATCACCACCGCGGTGTTGTGATAGAGGCCGGCTGCCCTTTTCTCGAAGAGGGAGAGCACGATCACCACCTGCAACTCTGCTGCCAGTCGGCCATATCGTTCGGTAGATGGTCCGGGAATGGTCTCAGCCTGATCAAACAGGCATGTCTCCTCCGTCTGGCAAAAATAGAGACCGTTGTGCAACTCCTGCAGAACAATCAACTCGGCACCTTTTCCAGCAAGTTTCCTTATTTTTGATTCGAGCCGGGAGATGTTTTCCTCACGATTCCCGCTGTTTGCCTGTTGTATGATTCCTACCTTCATGACTTTATATTTGAGGTTGGTACTTTGGGATGTTAGCTAGTTATAGAATTAAGAATGACCACTAATCGCCAGAATTCCCTTCGGCAGCTGCATTGTGACGCAGTGCAGCGAACCGTGTTGCCAGATCAGCGGAGAGCAATCCACACCAATCACCTCCCTGTCGGGGAAAGCCAGTTGCAATTGCCGGAGCGCCATCTCATCTTTATCGGTACCATAAAAGGGAATCAGTACCGCATCATTCAGGATCAGGAAGTTGGCATAGGTAGCCGGCAGCCGTTCTCCCTCGCTATAAACGGCGTCTGCCATGGGAAGCGGAACAAGCCGGTAGGGTTCTCCGGCAACGGTGGTAAAAGCCCGCAATTCCTGCTCCATCGCACTGAGTGACTCATAATGTTCGTCGGCAACCTCATCACACTTCACATAAGCGATGGTGTAAGGATCGCAAAAACGAGCCAGTGTATCTATGTGGCTATCTGTATCATCACCCGCCAGGTAGCCGTGGTTGAGCCAGAGCACTCTTTCGAGGCCTAACATCTCTTTCAGCGCATCTTCAATCTCCTGCCGTGTCATTGGCTGGTTGCGGTTGGGTGCCAGCAGACAGGCAGAGGTGGTGAGAAGTGTACCTTCACCGTCCGACTCCAATGAACCGCCTTCAAGGATGAAGTTGAGCCGGTTCTGATAGGTGGCCGACGAATGAAAAATCCCTTTTCTAAAGAGTTGACCGTTGATCAGGTTGTCCCTGTCGGCAGCGAACTTGAGTCCCCAGCCATTGAAGCCGAAATCGGCCACCACTGGAGAGCCATCACGAAACAGCGTAATGGGTCCATGGTCGCGTGCCCAGGTGTCGTTAGAAGGAACCTCAACCCTGATCAGGTTTTTCTGTTCCTCTTCGGTTAAGTGGGAAGTGATGTCCAACCCCGGTGGCACCAATGCCAAAAGCTTTTCCCGTCGCAGAATCTCTTTCGAGATGGCCAGGAAGGTTTGCGTAACATCCTCCAGCATGGGAGCCCAGTCACTGTCGCGATGGGGCCAGGTGATCATTACTGCCTCCTGTGGATGCCATTCAGCCGGAAAAACCACCTGTGCCATGGTCATCCCTCCATGTTGCTGCGTACAATGCCACGACTGGATGAGCGAACAAAGTTGAGAATCAGGTCGCGATCCTCTGAGGCAGGCAGATCCTGTTCAATACGCTCCACCGCTTGTGAGATGTTATATCCTGAAAGGTAAAGGGTACGGTAGATCTCCTGGATAACATTGATCCGCTCGCTGGTGAAACCCCTGCGGCGCAACCCCACGATGTTGAGGCCCACATAGGAGATCGGCTCACGACCGACCATCACGAATGGAGGGATATCCTTAGCAATCTTAGAGCCACCCTGTACCATGACGTGGGGACCGATCTTGGTGAACTGATGTGCCAGGGAGCCTCCGCTCACGATGGCATAGTCATCGATCTCGATCTCGCCCGCCAGCTGGGTGGTGTTACCGAGGATCACATGGTCGTTCAGCACACAATCGTGTGCTACATGACTGTAAGCCATGATCAGACAGTTACTGCCCACTTTGGTATATCCGCGAGAAGCGGTACCCCTGTTCACGGTGGCACACTCACGAATGGTGGTGTTGTCGCCAATGATGGCGAAGGTCTCTTCACCCTGGAACTTCAGGTCCTGCGGGATTCCGGCGATGGTGGCATGCGGGAAGATGACACAGTTTTTGCCGATGCGGGCACCGGAGAGGATGGTGGCCTGCGTCATCACGCGTGTGCCGTCACCAACCTCTGTGTTGGCGTCGATGTAGGCAAAGGGTTCCACGATCACGTTCTCCCCCAATTTGGCTTCAGGATGCACGAAAGCCATCGATGATATACTGCTCATAAAAGTATCGTTCAGTTAATTCTATTTGTTCTTGATGATCTGCGCGGTGAAGTCGGCTTCGGAAACCACCTTGTCTCCGATAAAAGCGAGTCCACGCATGGTGGCGATGCCCCTGCGCATCTCCGAGGTGAGCTCTACCCTGAAGAGAATCGTATCGCCCGGCACCACCTTGTGGCGGAACTTCACGTTATCGATCTTCAGAAAGTAGGTTGAATACCGCTCCGGCTCATCCAGCATGGCCAGTACCAGCAATCCCCCGGTCTGGGCCATCGCTTCTACCTGCAGCACTCCTGGCATCACCGGTTCCTGGGGGAAGTGGCCGGTGAAGTATGGCTCATTGGTGGTGATGTTCTTCACCCCCACGATGAAGGTGTCGGTCATCTGGATCACCTTGTCCACCATCAGGAAGGGATAACGGTGGGGCAGCAACTCCCGGATCCGTTTGTTATCCATCACAGGCTCAGACTTCAGATCATATACCGGCGGCTGCACCTCGTTGAGCTTGATATCCTTGCGGATCAGCCTGGCCAGTTGGTTGTTGATCTTGTGTCCCGGCTTGTGGGCGATGAGACGCCCCTTGATCGGCTTACCGATGAGCGACATGTCTCCGATGATGTCGAGCAACTTATGGCGTGCCGGCTCATTGGGGTATGCCAGCTTTCGATGGTTGAGGTAACCCAGTTCATCGGCATTGTGGTGAGGCACCCCCAACTCGTCGGCAATCTCATCGAGTTCTTTCTGAGAGAGTTTCTTCTCATAGATCACGATGGCGTTGTCGAGGTTGCCCCCCTTGATCAATCCGGCTTTCCTCAGTTGTTCAATCTCACGCACGAAAACAAACGTGCGACAGGAGGCAATCTCCTTCTCAAAATCGGTCACCGTATCCATCGATGCCGACTGGTTGGGTATATATTGCGAATCGAACTCGATGAAAGAGTTGATACAGAAAGCGTCATCGGGGAGCAGCGTCAGCTTGGAGCCTGTTTCAGGATCGGTCACCTCCATCTTGTTGCGCACGATGTAGTAATCCTTGTCCTTCTCCTGCTCTACAACACCAGCTTTGCGTATCTCACGTACATACTCGATGGCACTGCCGTCGAGTATGGGAAATTCGGAGGCGTTCACGTCGATCAGACAGTTGTCAATGCCAAGCGCATAGAGTGCTGAAAAACCATGTTCGATGGTGCTCACCGTGACATTCCCTTTTCCCAGCACCGTTCCGCGCTGCGTGTTGACCACATGCTCTGCCAGAGCGTCAATCACCGGTTGATCATCCAGATCGACCCGTCGAATCTTGTATCCATGATCCACCGGTGCAGGATTGAAGGTAACGACAATATCCTGTCCGGTATGAAGTCCGATCCCCTGCAGGGTGAAGCTGTTTTGCAATGTTCTCTGTTTCACTGTATCTTATTTTTATTACACATTATCGGAAATTGTGTGCAAATATACAACCAAAAGCAGGAAATCCTGCTTCTTGGCCTCAAATGTTTGCGGGCGATGCTTTCAATGAAGCATGCCTATTCGTTCTCAGTGAGTCTTTTCTTCAATTCAGCCAGTTCTTTCTCCATGGCGTTCAGCTTGCGATACATATCCGGCAGCTTGGGAACAATGACACTCGATTTGAAGAAACCTTTCACCGGGAACGCGGGTGATCCCATCAACTCTGATCCCTCCTTGGTATTGCTGATGATGCCCGATTGCGCTCCAATCTGGCTATTCTTACCAATGGTGATGTGTCCCCCAATGCCTACCTGTCCGCCCAGCACACAGCTCTCTTCGATCCTGGTCGATCCGGCAACGCCCACCTGGGCAGCCATCACCGTATTCTCACCCACCTCGCAGTTGTGTGCGATCTGAATCAGGTTGTCGAGCTTCACCCCACGCCGGATAATGGTCGATCCCATCACAGCCCGATCGATGGTGGTGTTGGCTCCAACCTCCACATCATCTTCAATGATCACATTGCCCATCTGCGGTATCTTCCGGTAAATCTCCTCCTGCTTGCTGAAACCGAAGCCGTCCGCACCGATCACGGCACCGGCATGCACAATACAGTTGTTGCCAATCACACAATCGTGGTAAATCTTCACCCCGGGATAGAGGATGCAATTGTCACCCAGTTGAACGTTGTCACCCACATACACCTGTGGGTAGATCTTGCAGTTGTTGCCAATGCGTGCCTGTTCCCCTATGTATGCAAACTCACCCACGTAGATCTGCTCTCCCAGGCTTGCAGTTGGCGAGACAAATCCTAATGACGCGACCCCCTCTTTCACCGGTTTCTGCTTTTCTACCATTGCCATCAGCGATGCTAGAGCAGCATAGGCATTGGGAACCTTTATCAATGTGGCATTGATGGGTTTATCGGGCAAAAAATCATTGTTTACCAACACGATGTCGGCAGCAGTCTCGTATATAAAGGATGTATACTTGGGGTTTCCCAGGAAGGTGAGTGTTCCCGGCTTGCCTTCTTCAATCTTGGAAAAGGAGGATACGGTCGCATTCGGATTACCGATTACTTCTCCGTGAAGGAAGTCGGCTATTTGCTTTGCAGTAAAAGTCATCTATAGATTCTATTATTTACCGAGGCTACACATGCGCTCATACAGCGGCTCAATCAGGATCAACTCAATTGCTGCGATTGGCGTGGTGAGGGACAAAACTATCTCAAAATGCCTCTGCATTATCATTTTGGATGCAAATTAACAACTTTTTTTTTTAACTGTGACGAAATTATTTCATAATATAGTTTAAACGAAAGGGTGAGAAGGTTTGTGCATTTAAAAAAATAGTGTTACTTTTGCAGGCACTTTTACGGGATGTAGCTCAGTCCGGTTTAGAGTACTCGTCTGGGGGGCGAGTGGTCGCTGGTTCGAATCCAGTCATCCCGACCAACCCATTATTAAAAGAGTTATGCATGCGCATAGCTCTTTTTTTTTCCTTTTCATTTCAATTCTGCTATTCTAACAATCCGGGATTTCAGCTCTTTCGTATGGATCTCGTTCTAATCTCGTTCTAATCTCGTTCTAATATGGTTCTAATATGGTTCTAATAGATTCGAACCAGTAAAGAGCAAGTTACGACCAAATTAAGATGAAATTCAATCGCATATCAAGCCATGTAAGATGGATTCAAAATGAAAAACAGTGAATCAAATTAATCCGACATGCGAATATCTTCAATATAAAAGGACCAGCTCAAAAGTAGAGCTGGTCCTCCCAATCATTGTCTTTGACAATCAATTACTTCCTGTACTTCGAAAAGTCAGTATTGATCATGCTACCTGTCTCCTGCAAAGCTTTGTGAAAAGCGAAACAGGAGTAGAGATCCTGCGGGATATGACCTTTCACACCCAGGTTGAGGTACTCGTGCAGCAGCGGACGGTAGTCCGGGTGCGCGCACTTGTTGATGATCTCCTCGGCACGGTTGCGGGGACCCTTGCCACGCAAGTCGGCCACCCCATATTCGGATACCATGATCTTCACCGAGTGCTCGTTGTGGTCTTCGTGTGTCACCTTGGGCACGATGCAGCTGATGGCACCGTTCTTGGCCGTGGAGGGGGTGAGGAAGATGGAGAGGTAGGAGTTGCGGGTGAAGTCGCCCGAGCCGCCGATACCGTTCATCATCTTGGTACCGTTCACGTGGGTGGAGTTGACACTGCCGAAGATATCCACCTCAATGGCGGTATTGAGGGCGATGATGCCCAGGCGACGTGCCAGACCCGGGTTGTTGGAGATCTCCGAGGGACGGAGCACCAGTTTGTTCTTGAAGAAGGGGAGGTCGCTGTAGAACTTGTCGAGCACCTCGTTGCTCACGGTGAGAGAGCAGCCGCTGGCAAACGAGATATTGCCCTTCTGCATCATGTCAATCACCGCATCCTGAATCACCTCGGTATAGACCTCGAAGCGGGGGATGTCGGGATTGGTTCCCATGGAGCCCAGCACCGCATTGGCAATATTGCCCACGCCCGACTGGATGGGGAGGAAGTGTGGCGGGATGCGTCCGGCTTTCATCTCGGCCACGAAGAACTCTGCCACGTTATTGCCTATACGGGCAGTGACATCGTCGAGCGGGGCAAAGCCGCCCCCTTCGCCGTCCCGCTCGGTTTCCACCACGAAGATCTTTTCAGGGTTCACCTTCACATATTCCAGTCCCACACGACCCTGCACCTCATAGATGGGAATTTCGCGCCGTTTGGGGGGATCCTGCAGTTCGTAGAGGTCGTGAATACCCCTCAATTTCGAGGGCACCTTCTTGTTGAGTTCGACGATCACGATGTCGGCCAGACGACAGATGGTGGGAGTGATGCCCACACCGGTGGTGGGTACTATCTCACCATTGTCTGTCACGTCGGCAGCTTCCACCACTGCCACGTTGATCTTCCCGAGAAAACCGTAACGAATCTCTTGCGCCAGCTGTGACAGGTGCAGGTCGAAGAAGTCGAACTCCCCCCTGTTAAGCGCCTCTCGCATATCCTTATTGGTCTGGTAGGGAGTGCGGAACTTGATTGCCTTGGCCCGTGCGAGCGATCCGTCGATGGAGTCACCGGTAGAAGCACCGGTAAAAACACCTATCTTGAAAGGATTCCCTTTTGCATGCTCAGCTTCCGCCCTCCTGGCGATCTCTACCGGCACCACCTTGGGGCAGCCGGCATGGGTAAACCCGCTGAAGCCAACGTTGTCGTCATTTTTGATGAGCGACGCAGCCTCTTCAGCGCTAATAAATTTCAATGCCATATCAATTGTTGGTTTTTATATGTTTTGGTGAGTGGTTTCCGGGAGTGGATAATTTAATATTTACGCTGCATGATCTCCCCGTAAATCAACCCTCTCTTCAATGCTTCCTCGCCACTATCACCGGCCAGTTCAGCCACCAGTGGATGAAGCGTGCTAATCATGTCGCTGCGTTGCTCCTGTTCAGAAGTTGTAAAGACTGATGTCTCATCCTGTGCAAAGGAGTCATCGGCATCATAAACAAAGAGAGAATTTTTCAGTGATGAGACTCCTTCAAAATCGGTCACCAGGTCGAGAGAGGATTGGAATTCGCGACGTTTGTTCTTTTGTACGGGAGGTGTGGTGGGCGGCAAATCTCTTGTCTGCGGCAGTGGAAGATGATGCAGGTAAGGCTCATCCTCTTCCTCAGTGAAAAGAGGTTTTGAGTCTCTCTCTCCCTGCTGCTGCTGTAAATTTTTCTTCTTCCTGGATTCATTAAAAAAACCCAATATCGCGAAAAATAGAAGAAGGATAAAATAAATGATGTCGCCGAACTCCATAATTTGATTAATTTTGCAACTGGACAAAAATAGGCATTTTTTGTCAATATTAAGGGCATTTGGTATACAAATTATCGGAAGTAACTTCCCAGTCACTCCCGATAATTTAACCAAAACCTTAACTATGAAAAAAAATAAATTTTTCCCAGACAAATATAAACTATTGGATCTTAAAATCCAAGTTTTTGGCCGGATAAATGCAATATTTAACTTTTCCCCCACGGGATGAATCACAGTGAAAATGAGTGAAATAATGAGTACAGACAAGCATAGCGACAAGAAATTGTACATCGAGACATACGGATGCCAGATGAACGTTGCCGACACAGAAGTTGTTGCCTCCATCATGGAGATGGATGGCTACTCACTGACAAGTGACGACCGGGAAGCTGATGCCATCTTCGTCAACACCTGTTCCATCCGAGAGAATGCCGAACAGAAGGTGATTCAGCGGTTGGATTACTTCCAGTCACTGAAACGCAAGCGAAAAGAGAAACTGATTATCGGAGTTCTCGGTTGCATGGCTGAGAGGGCCAAATCGGAACTAATAGACAAGCATCATGCCGACCTCGTGGTGGGTCCCGATGCCTACCTCGACCTGCCCAACCTGGTGGGAGCAGCAGAGCAGGGCGAAAAGGCGATGAACATAGAGCTGTCGAAGACAGAAACCTACAAGGATGTGATCCCCCTCAAGATGGAGGGGAGCAACATATCGGGATACATTTCCATCATGCGCGGCTGCGACAAGTTCTGTACCTATTGCATCGTTCCCTTCACACGCGGCAGGGAGCGCAGCCGCGAGCCGGAGAGCATCCTCAACGAGTTGCGGGTGATGCGGGAGAAGGGTTTCAAGGAGGTGATCCTGCTGGGGCAGAATGTCAACTCCTACCGTTACAAGGATGATGAGCGCACCCTTGGCTTCGATGAGCTGTTGGCCCTGGTGGCAGAGGCAGCACCGGGAATGCGAATTCGCTTCACCACCTCCCACCCGTGGGACATGAACGATGCCACCCTTGAGACCATCGCACGCTACCCCAATCTCAGCAATTACATCCACCTGCCGGTTCAGTCGGGAAGCTCACGAATGATGAAGCTGATGAACCGTCGCTACAACAGGGAATGGTATCTGGAACGGATCGCCGCCATTAAACGAATCATTCCCGGCTGCGGCCTCTCAACCGACATCATGTGTGGCTTTCACTCCGAGACGGAGGAGGATCATCAGGAGACCCTCTCGCTGATGCGTGAGGTGGGTTTCGACTCCGCCTTCATGTTCAAGTACTCCGAGCGCCCCGGCACCTATGCTGCCAAGAAGTTGGAAGACAATGTGCCGGAAGAGGTTAAAAACCGCAGGTTACAGGAGATCATCAACCTCCAGCTGGAGCTGTCACATCAAAGCAACGAACGTGACATGGGGAAGGTGTTCGAGGTACTGGTAGAGGGATTCTCCAAACGTTCACGTGAGCAACTCTTTGGCAGGAACGATCAAAACAAGGTAGTGATATTCAACAAGAAGCATCACCGCATAGGTGATTTCGTGAAGGTACGAGTGACCGGTTTCACTTCCGCCACCTTACTCGGGGAAGCAGTTGAGGAGAAGTAGTGTACTTCAGATAATCGCCACCCGGAGCAAACAATTTTGCGACCTGTCTGTTTACTTGATAGCATATGATCGCTGAGAAGCTGTTAAAAAGCAAGAACGGTTCATACGATGAACGGTTCGTAAGGCGTGATTGACGAAACAGAAACTACTAACTATTAAACACTACCAATTATGAATTCAGAATCAAAATTATTACTGGGATTAGGCATTGGTGTAGCATTGGGAGCTGCCATCGGTTACATCATGGGAACAGACCGCAAGGAAGAGTGGCTGGAGCAAGCCAATGAATTTGCCGATAAGGTGAGAGCTAACGTGAAGTCAGCAGTCTACAAAGGCAAGAGCGAGGTGCAGGATCTCAAGGAAGATATCGATGACATCGCTGATATTGCCAAGAAAGAACTGGCCAAACAATAATTGACTCTCATAACTTGCCGAACTGATGGAAGAAAAAAAAGTAAGTACGTTGTTTGAGGAGATGCGCGATGATATATCCAGATATATATCCAGCACTCTTGAACTCGGAAAACTGGAGGTGTATGAGAAACTAAGCCTGGGATCTTCGGCCATCACCTATGGATTGATTCTGGGGGGTGTCTCTCTCTTTGTTCTGTTGTTCCTTTTTGTCACTGTGGCACTCTACCTGGGTGACTTGTTGCAAAACCTCTGGGCCGGTTTCGGTATTGTAACCGCATTCGCCCTGTTGGTACTGCTGATAATGTTGCTGGTGGGTAAGCCTTTCAAGAAAAAGATGACAAACAAGGTAATACACTTCCTGATGGAAAATGATGAGTCTGACAACAAAAAGAGCAAGCCATGAGCACCTATAAACTCACGCCATTGGAGGAGCTGCGACTTGAGAAAAAGAGACAGCAAGAGGAACGCAGCATCGCCAGCCAACGCCTCTCCTACCAGTTGCAGTATTTGAATGACAACTGGGGATCAATGCTTACCAAGGGGCTCACCTCATCGGTGAAAACAAAGTTTGCTGAAACGATGGATACAATCTCCAGCGGCAACTCTTACTCGGTGACACCTTTTGTTACTCACAAGAGAAACCCCTGGATACAATTGGCGATGTCCAATCTGCCCCTGCTGGGATCAGTCACCTGGAAACTGACCAAACCGGCCATCATCGCTTTTGCCCTGAAACAGGGCACCTCATTGCTGTTCGGCAGGAAAAAGAAAAAAATCAGATAGTGGAACGGTGGACGGTGCTAACGCCGTCCACTTTTGCGATCTTGGCACAGAGTTGATTCACCTCCTCGGCACTGTGTACATGTACATTGAATACCCCTTCGAAGATACCATCCTTTGATGCCACATTCACACTCTGAATATTGACAACGACATCTTCAGCCAACTTGGCCAGGATGCTTCCCAGGATCCCGACACGGTCGATACCGGTGAATATGATTGATGCCAGAAAGGAGTACTGTCGGTAATCACCCCACTCTACCGCGATGATGCGATCGCCGTAACTGGCCTTAAGCTTCAGGCCTGTCTGGCAGGAGCGTTTATGCACCTCCACTTCCTCTCTCTCCGTTACAAAACCAAACACATCATCACCCGGCAGCGGATTGCAGCAGGAGTAAACGATGAAATTCTTGCGGAAGTTCAATTCTGTGAGACGATAAACCAGCTTGCGGTCTATCTTCGTCGGCTTTGCCACTTGCGGCAGCGGCAGCGACTCCTCATCATCTCCCCCGATCAGTGTCACCTTCTCAGCTTCCTGAGGTGATTTCTTGATGGCATTCATCGCCTGCTTCACGTAACGGACAAAGAGATTGTCCTGTTTCTGAGGAACCGGCTTCAATTTGAAGAATGCCTCTTTCTGCAGCGGAAGGGTCAATTCATTGTTACCGATCATGTAGTAGAGATCCTCTTTGTTCTCCGCCTTGTAGGAGTGGAGAATCTTATTGAAAAGGGTGTTGTCGATCGGTTCATTGTTGAAGAGCTCATCCAGCATGTTCTGTCCCTTCTCTACGATGCGGCGTCGCTGACGTCGCAGCGAAGCCTCTATCTTGGTACGTGCCTTGGCGGTGGTGACGAAGTTGAGCCACTCCGGTTGGGGGTTGACCGATTGAGAGGTGAGGATCTCCACCTGATCACCGCTGCGCAACTTCTGACTGAGGGGTACCAGCGTGTGATTCACCTTGGCCCCCAGGCAGTGGTCGCCGATGCGGGTGTGGATGATGTAGGCAAAATCGAGCGCCGTAGCTCCCTGAGGAAGTGTCTTGATCTCACCCTTTGGGGTGAATACGAATATTTCTGAAGAGAAGAGGTTCATCTTCACCGTATCCAGGAAGTCGATCGCGTTGGGGTTGGGGTTGGAGAGAATCTCCTGGATGGTCTTGAGCCATTTTTCAAGTTCATTGTCCTCCTCAATGCGATTCTCCTTGTACTTCCAATGTGCAGCGAATCCTTTCTCAGCAATGTCATCCATGCGGCGGCTTCGAATCTGAATCTCAATCCACTTGCCGTCGGGACCCATCACGGTGAGGTGCAGCGCCTGGTAACCATTGGCCTTCGGGTGACTCACCCAGTCGCGGATACGGTCCGGACGCAGCTTGTAAATATCTGTGATAGCTGAGTAAATGTCCCAGCATTGCTTCTTCTCATCCATACCGGGGTGTACCTCAAAGATGATGCGCACGGCAAATAGGTCGTACACCTCGTTGAAGCTGATCCCCTTGTTCTGCATCTTGTTCCAGATGGAGTAGACCGATTTCACACGGGCACGCATCTCATATTGAATCCCCATCTTATCAAGCGCCGGGATTACAGGAACGGCGAAGTTCTCATAAATCTTGTTTCGTTCGGGGGCACTCTCTGCAATTTTTGCTTTCAGATCGGCATAGACCTCAGGATGCTCATACCGGAAACAGAGTTCTTCCAGTTCGGTTTTGATGGCAAAAAGACCCAACCGATGTGCCAGAGGCGCATAGATGTAAAGTGTTTCACCGGTAATCTTAAACTGCTTTGTGGGACTCATCGAAGAGAGTGTGCGCATGTTGTGCAGTCTGTCTGCAATCTTGATCAGGATCACACGGATGTCGTCCGACATTGTGAGCAACAGCTTGCGGAAGTTCTCAGCCTGTGCCGATACATTCTCACCAAACATACCTTGCGATATCTTTGTGAGACCATCCACAATTTGGGCTATCTTGTCGCCGAAGAGGGCACGAATATCCTCTGTGCTGTATTCTGTATCTTCCACCACATCGTGGAGCAATGAGGCTGAAATGGAAGTGGAGCCGAGCCCCATCTCCCTGGAAACGATACGGGCCACGGCTAAGGGATGCATAATATAGGGCTCACCGGAACGACGGCGCGCCCCTTTATGTGCCTCCTTCGCCATGTTATAGGCGCGGGTAATGATGTCCACCTTGCGTCGGTGATTCGAGTTGAGATAATCCTCCAGGAGTCCCTGAAACTCCTGCTCAATCATCTGCTCTTCAGCTATCATTTTGTCTTCGTCACTCATATACCGTAAGATCCACTTTGTTTGAACCGTTTAACCACAAACGAAATTACAAATAAATCGAGAGATAATCGCATTTGAATCCTTTTTTTCGTCTGGACTGAGGTTTTTGAACAAAAAGTGTGTACTTTTGTTTCACCAAACAACAGGGGTGCCCGGAGAACGGGCTGAGATCATACCCATATCACCTGATCCGGATAATGCCGGCGGAGGGAAAGAAAGCAGCACACATCCCGGTGGCTCTTTCATAGGTATCCATCTTTCATAAATCCCCTTTTTTATTTCACTCACACCGTTGAACAAAGTCACATGATTTGTTCAACACAAAAAAACACAGGTAAAATGAAAAAGGTTTTCTTTTCAATTCTGCTGACACTCTTTTCAGCAACTCTCTTTCAACTAACGGCGCAGGCAGATGCCACGCCGGGCGACACGATCAACAACATCCGGCTGGAGGAGGTGATTGTCTCCGGCACGCGTGCCGGTTCACAGACACCGGTCACTTACAGCAACCTCACCGCTGCGGATATCCGCAGGGAGAACGCGGCACGCAACATTCCCTCGATTCTGCAATCCACTCCCTCACTCGTCGCCTTCACCGAAGACGGACTGGGTGTAGGCAACACCTTTTTCCGGATCCGCGGCACCGATGCCACCCGCATCAACGTAACGCTCAATGGAATGCCGCTCAATAACCCGGAGAGTCAGGAGGTTTACTGGGTGAACCTGCCCGACCTCTCCAACTCGTTGCAGAGCATCCAGGTACAACGCGGCGTAGGCACCTCCACCAACGGTGCCGGCGCTTTCGGGGCCAGCATCTCACTCAGGACGGCCGGTGCACGTTCCAATGCTTACGGTGAAGCATCCACCGCCGTGGGCAGCTATGGTACTTACTCCTCCTCAATCGCTGCCGGCACCGGGATCAGCGAGGGAGGCCTCTCGTTCGATGCCCGTTTCTCACGGGTGCTGGGCGAGGGTTACGTGCGTAATGGTACGGTAGACCACACCAATTTCTACGGTGTGCTTTCTCACTATGGCGAGCATCAGCTGCTCCGTCTCAGCTACCTGAGGGGAATCCAGCATACCGGCATCACGTGGGAAGGGGTTTCGGAAGAGCAGATGCAGGATCCGGAATATGGACGGCGCTACAACCCTGCCGGAGAATACTATGATGATGCGGGTAACCGTCTTTATTACGACAATGAGACCGACAACTACTACTCACACATCCTTCAGCTTACCTTCACAAGGGAGCTGAGCCGCTCCCTCTCGCTCAACGCGGGACTCAGTTACAACCATGGTTATGGTTACTACGAGAACTATCGCTACAATCGGAAATACTCCGATTTCGGACTGGACCCCCAGACCGTCGGTGAGGAAACCCACAATCGTACCGACTTTATCCGTCGCAAGCTGATGGAGAACGACTTCTACGTGGCGAGCCTGGGCATCGAGAAAGTTATTGATGCCCTTAAGTTCAATGTTGGTGGGCTCTACAGCTACTACGACGGCGATCACTTTGGTCGCCTTCCCTGGGTAAAGCACAACCAAAACATCCCGGAGCAGTATGAATGGTACCGCAATGTAGGACGTAAATCGGAAGTAAGTCTTTTTTCCAAGGTTGAGTATCAGGTTAACGAAAGGCTCTCACTGTTCGGTGACTTGCAGTATCGCCATGTGGGATACCGCTTCAGCGGGATGGACGACGATATGATGGAGCTTAACGGCGATTTTAATTACAATTTCTTCAACCCAAAAGCCGGTCTGTTCTACCAGCTCAATCAGTCGAGCAATCTATATGCCTCAACTGCGGTGGGACAACGGGAGCCGCTGCGTGCCGACCTGAAGGATGGCATCAAGGGGGGAGCGGTCAATCCGATCCGACCGGAGCGCATGATAGACTATGAGCTGGGGTACCGTTACAGTAGCAAGGGCACCAGACTGGGTGTGAACCTTTACTACATGGATTACTACAACCAGATGGTGCAAACCGGTAAGCTGACCGATATTGGTTACAAACTGATGGAGAACGTGAAGGATAGCTATCGTGCCGGCATTGAGCTGGAGGCATCCCTCCCTCTCTGGACAGAAAAATTGCAGCTGGATGCCAACGCCACCTTCAGCCGCAACAGAATCAGCGATTACACGGCGTACTTCGACCAGTATGACACCCCCGACAATTATGAGTGGGTGGGACAGGTCAGCAGGGATTATGGTTCCACACAAATCTCCTTCTCACCCGATCTTGTGAGCACCGTGGGGCTTACCTGGCAACCGGCATCTGCTTTTTATCTGAACCTGCTGGGTAAGTATGTAAGCAAACAATATATGGACAACACCTCCGACGATGCCAAGTCGATTGACGGCTACTTCGTGAGCAACCTCTCGGCGGGCTACACCTTCCAGAAGAGCCAACTGGGGGTGATCAACCTGCAATTGTTCGTGAACAACCTGTTCAACAAGGAATATGTGGCCAACGGCTGGGCAGCCACCGACACCTTTGCTGACGGCAGCAGCATCAACTGGATTGGTTATTATCCCCAAGCCACGCGCAACATCATGGCTCGGCTTACTATTTCGTTTTAAATCAATAATGATCCAGCAATAACATGCAAACCATCGAAATCATCGGTGCCCTGATCGGCCTGCTCTATCTCTATCTCGAATACAAAGCCAACAGATGGCTCTGGCCGGTGGGGGTACTGATGCCGGTGGTTTATATCTGGATCTTCTTCCAGAGCAGGTTCTATGCAGATATGGGGATCAACATCTATTACTTCTTCGCCAGCATCTATGGCTGGATCCGTTGGAAAAGAAGTCATACGGAAGGAGATACGCCTGCCATCATCCATACCCCGCGTCGTCTGATCCTACCCCTCACGCTGGTCACCATGCTACTCTTCGGATTCATCTACCTGCTCCTCACCCGCTACACAGACAGCCCTGTGGCCGGGGGTGACAGCCTCACCACCGCCCTGAGCATCGTTGGTATGTGGATGCTGGCACAGAAACATGCGGAGCAGTGGTGGGTGTGGTTCCTGGTCAACCTTATTTCCTGCGGACTCTACCTCTGGAAAGGGCTCTATCCCACCACGCTGCTTTTTGGCATCTACACCGTGATCTCTGTGTTCGGATATTTCAAGTGGGCAAGAATGACGAGAGAAAGCTGATCGATCATTATCCTTTTTTTATGGCAAATTAAAATGAACATTTGTTCATTTTAAAACTATAATGTCTATATTTGTAGAAAAAAGAGATGAAAGTATCGATACTTACCGACAATTACCCGGGAGGAAACACCGCTGCAGAACATGGACTCTCCTATTTTATAGAGCATGAAGGCACAAAGATCCTATTTGATACGGGACAGAGTGATCTTTTTCTGAGAAATGCTTCACTGATGGGGATTGATCCGGAGGATAGAGATCTGATCATTCTGAGTCATGGTCACTTTGATCACGGAAACGGACTGAGACATCTCTCAGGTGGGAGGCTGGTCTGCCATCCGGGCTGTTTTGTGAAGCGATACAGAACAGTCGATCACACCTACATCGGTCTGAAGAACAGCCATGATGAGATCGTTGAAAAATTTGATCTCATAACCAGTAAAGCTCCCTACCGTGTCAGTGATTCCATTCTGTTTCTGGGGGAGATTCCCCGCATCACCAATTTTGAATCGCAACAGACCTCTTTCTCCTTCGAAGACGGAACACCCGATTTTGTTGCAGACGACAGTGCTGTCGCCCTGCAGACAGATAAAGGGCTGTTTGTCATTACAGGCTGCGGGCATGCCGGGGTGGTAAACACCCTGGAACATGCAAAAAAAAGCACCGGTGAGCAAAGAATCTTCGGGATTATGGGTGGTTTTCATCTGAAGAAGCGTGACCGGCAAACCATCGAGACCATTCAGTACCTCAAAAAAAACAAGGTGGAACATGTCATCCCCTCTCATTGTACTGCATTGCCTGCCCTTGTGGCTTTTACGGAAAGTTTCAAGACTCGATCGGTTAAAACAGGAGACGTCTACACCTTTTAATTTATTAATGAAAGAAGGTTTACTTCAATTCAGGCTTTTTGCCGTTATCAACTTATCAATTGTTTCACTTAAAAATTTAGCATTATGCCATCAGGAGATCGTACCGGACCGCTGGGACAAGGTCCCAGAACCGGAAGAGCAAGAGGATTTTGTTCGGGATATGATGCACCCGGATATGAAGATGGATTGTATCGCAACAGAGATTGGGCGACAAAAGTAAAACTCTCCCACCTTCAGCAAGGCACATCTTTACACACCGGCAGAGATCAGGAACCACCTCACATTCTTGGGGACCCCACAGTTTCGCTACGCTGTCTATTATGACAGCAATTTTGAGCTGCTTGATGAGCAACGTGACAAAGGTAATACTCATCCGGCATTTATTGCTACCATCGTACAAAAGAGAAGGAACCATGCAGATCACCATTGAAATCAGTTATTGTGCCCTTACCGGCGATTATGCCACCCCGGTGAAGGATTTTTTGGAGAGAGTGTCACGCTGTCAGATGATACAGGTGGAAACAGGCAGTATGAGCACCTTTATAGCCGGTGAGTATCATCTGGTGATGCAGACCCTCACCGATACGTTTGCTCCACTGATGGTGCGCTATCCATCAGTCTTCGTACTGAAAATATCCAATGCATGCAAAGTGAGATGAGAGGATATCTGCATATCTACACAGGGAACGGCAAGGGAAAGAGCACGGCAGCCTTCGGCCTGGCTCTTCGTGCAGCCGGTGCCGGGATGCGTATCTACATTGCACAGTTCGTGAAAGGAAGAAACTACTCCGAGATTACAGCTGTTAGGGAGCATCTGCCCCAAATCACAATCCGGCAGTTCGGCAGGGGTTGTTTCATCGTGGAAAAACCCACGGAGAAGGATGTAGATGCTGCACGCGAGGGACTGGCAGTGGTGTCTGAAGTACTCACCTCTGGGCAGTATGATTTGGTGATTCTGGATGAGGCAACCATCGCCATATATTATGATCTATTCACTGTGAGTGAGTTAATCGAAATATTGAAGAAGAGAGCAGCCGGTTGTGAAGTGGTGGTTACTGGTCGTTATGCACCGGAGGAGCTGATTGAGGTGGCCGACCTTGTGACTGAGATGAGAGAGGTGAAACATTATTACCGTCAGGGCATTGAGGCTCGGGAGGGAATTGAATATTAACAAACAGGAAAAAATCAAAATGAGCCATACGATGGAGCAGTTGCGAGAGGAGATGGAACAGTGTAGAAGATGCGACTTGTGGCATTCACGGAACCACCTCATTTTCGGTGAGGGAAATCATCATGCTCCCATCTTCATCATCGGTGAAGCACCGGGAAGAGATGAAGACCGTGTAGGGAGACCTTTCATAGGCCCTTCGGGGATCCTGTTGGACAAGATCTTCACAGCCTGTGGATTCAACAGGATGGAGCATCTCTTCATCAGCAACATTGTCCGCTGCAGGCCCCGGGGAATCGTCCCCCCACCACACAAGAGAGTGCCGCCTGCCTACCGTGGCTGCACCAACAGCTGGAGCTGGTAGATCCCAGAATCGTAATCCTGCTGGGTGCAACAGCACTGAGATATATGGCAGGTACCGATTACCGCATCACACGGGTCAGGGGCAACTGGATCAAACAGGACAATCGGTTAATGATGCCAGTCTATCACCCCTCTGCACTGTTAAGAAACCCGGCACTAAAAAGGGATACCTGGGATGATTTCAAGAAGGTGATTTATAAGTACCGGGAGCTGGTTGATCCTAATCATTACACTCCCCATATTCCATTGAATACCAATCTAACAAAGTACGAATCATAAAAAAAACAATGTTACATCACGTGGGATTAACCATTATTGAACCTGCAGAGATTGGAAGATTTTACGAAGCCGTTTTGCATTTCAGGCGGCTGAAGCAGTTCACCCTCGATTCAGAAGAGGTGCTCCACTCCATCTTCGCCACCGACAGGAAAACAGAAGTCTATATGCTGGAGTATCAGGATTTGAAACTGGAGATCTTCATTGACCCCGAGGGAGAAAAAGGTCGTTTTACCCACCTCTGTCTGGAGTATGACAACCCGGAAGAGGTGTCGGACCATGCCCATCAACAGGGATACAGGCGATGGATCAAAAGAGGTCCCAACCGTGTCACCCATTTCATCTGGGACAAAAGCGGAAACATGTTTGAGATAAAGAGAAAGGAGATTGAATCATGACAGATTCAGAAAGGATAAAGAGGAACATAACGGAGATATTGAAGTCGCTCCCCCCGGGAGTAGAGCTGGTGGCAGCCGCAAAAACAAGAAATGCCGACGAGGTAAATGCTGCGGTGACTGCCGGTATTCATGCCATCGGATACAACTACATCCAGGAGGCAGAGCGCATGCGTCCACTTGTAGAAGGAACACTGCCCTGGCATATGATTGGTCACCTGCAGCGTAACAAAGTAAAAAAAGCGGTCGAGCTGTTCAACATGATTGAGACCATCGATTCGGAGCGACTGGCACTGGAGGTAGACAAACAGTCGGCTGCCGTGGGCAAGGTGATGCCGGTATTGATTGAGATCAACAGCGGCAAGGAGTCGAATAAAAGCGGTGTGCTACCGGAAAACGCGATTGGACTGATCCGTCGGATCAATCATCTGTCACACCTGTCGATTGTGGGGTTGATGACCATGGGACCGCGCTTTGGAGACCCGGAGGATGCCAGGCCCTACTACCGGATCACAAAAAGAATCTTCGACGAGATCAGACAGGCTGAGATCCCGTGTGTTGAGATGCGCTATCTCTCCATGGGAATGAGCAACAGTTATCAGATCGCCATTGACGAGGGTGCCAACATCATCCGTATCGGAACCGCCCTGTTTGGTGAGAGAGAAAAAGTAGAATAACAGACATTGGAACGAGATTTACTGGGAACATGTCAGACAACAATACATTTCTCTGGATCGCCCTCTTTGCTATCCTTGCAGCCATCATCAACGGGTTGGGAATTTTCATCCTCTACAGGTACCGGAATTGGGCCATACAATCCAAACCCTACTTCATCTGCTTTGCTGCCGGCGTGCTGATTGCCACCCCCTTGATGCTGGCGCTCCCCCAGGCCATAGAGAAGAATTTCTTTGCAGGATTCACGGCACTGCTCGGTTTCCTGTTTATGTTTTTCTCGAACGGACTGATCAAGAAGATCACCAAGACAGAGGTGCTCGCCTTCGGCATCGTTGCCGCCGAAGGGATAGCCATCCACTCCTTCATCGATGGCATCATCTACACCGTCACCTTCAGCATCAGCATCCTGGCCGGTTTTCTGGCAGCAACAGGACTGGTGATTCATGAGTTTGCCGAGGGGATCATCACCTACACCCTCTTTCTCAAGGGGGGTGTGAAAGAGAAACGTTCCATGTTCTATGCATTCCTAGTGGCAGGACTCACCACACCATTGGGTGCCTTCGTAGCATACCCGCTTGTAAAAAGTCTCAACGATAGTCACCTGGGGTTAATGCTGGGCTTTGTTGCGGGGGTATTAATCTATATCGCTGCTTCGCACCTTCTCCCCGAGGCAAGAGGTGAGGAGAAAAAGCACTCCGGTGTGGCCTTCCTGGGAGGTGTAGCCCTGGCACTCTTTATCGTATTCTCAAAGCTGTTCGGTTAGAGCAACGGCAGAGGGTTGTTGTTCCACACCTCCGCTCTAATGGGAGATGCGATCCGGCTAGTTCAGTGGTCACTCACTCAGATGGGGTATTCTCTCAAAATCCTTAAACATCCCATCTCTCAACGATGGGTTATGGAGCAGTGCGGAGGGATGTCTCACCGGGTAAATCAGAAAAGAGCCGGAAACATACAAACTGCCTATCTGCTCCTTCGCAGGGGTATGGGTTAACCCGTAGCGCTCCAGCAGGTAACAAGTGGCGTAATAACCCATCGGAATAAGCAAACGGGGTCTCACAATCTCAATCTCCCGGTCGAGATAGAAGCTGCAGCGCTCAATCTCCTCCCTTTTCGGCTTTCGGTTGCCGGGGAGTCTGCACTTGATCAGGTTGGTCATGTAGACCTCATCCCGCGAGAGATGAACAGATTGAAACAGTTGATCAACAACAACACCGGTTGGCCCCATAAACATACGCCCCACTCTTTCCTCAGTCTCACCCGGTGCCTGGGCAATAAAGAAGAGAGAGGCATCGGCGTTGCCTTCCCCACAGAGAGCCTGCTCTGTCGATTCATGCAGGGGGCAGCGACAACACGCTTTGATGGTGCGACAAAGGTGACCGAGTGCTCTCTGTTTACGCATCACGGTACGCCAGCACCGCGTTCACGATACCTGAGAGTGAATGTGCGATCTGCTCATCCTGAAAGAGATTGTCAAGCGAGCCCTCATCACAGTTTTGTCTGATCTGCTCATTCATGGGGATCTGTGCGATCAGGGGCAGATGAAATTGTTGTGACAGCTTCTCACCACCCCCCTGTCCAAAGAGGAAGTATTTCTCGTCGGGATGTTGCACAGGGGTGAACCAGGACATGTTCTCCACGATGCCCAGCACCGGCACAGAGACGTTTTTGTTATTGAACATACCGATTGCCTTGATCACATCATCCAGTGCAATGGTCTGTGGAGTGGTAACCACCACGGCACCGGAGATCTCATAAGACTGTAGCAGGGTCAGGTGGACATCACCTGTTCCGGGCGGGGTGTCAATCACCAGATAATCCAGTTCTCCCCAGTCGGTATCGTTGAGCAATTGCTTGAGTGTATTCGACACCATAGGGCCTCGCCAAAGAAGTGACTGGGAGGAATCGATAAAAAAACCAATCGAGATCACCTTGATGCCATACCGATCAAAGGGTTCAATCCATGTCTTCCCCTCTTTCTCCATCGATAGTGGCCGTTGGTTGTTCAGGTGGAAGAGAGTGGGTACCGAGGGACCATGAATATCGGCATCCAGCAGGCCAGTTGCATACCCCTCTCTGGCCAGAGAGAGTGCCAGGCCGGCAGCCACGGTCGACTTCCCTACTCCCCCTTTACCCGAAGCAACGATAAGAATATTTTTTATATTTGGCAGCCTCGTTTTTTCGAACGGCTTTTTGGCAGTGTTACATTGTTCATTCATCTTCTTTTCTTTCTAATTTTGTTCAGTTTACCCTGTATCAATCGTTTTTGAAGGCCGGACAACCGGTCAATAAAAAGGATGCCATCGAGATGATCATACTCATGCTGGAAGATACGGGACTCCAATCCGCTTAACTCCTCCTCTATAGTCGCAAAGGCGAGGTTCTGGTAGGTCACGTGAATCTTCTCAGGGCGGTTCAGCTCGCGGAAAATGCCCGGGATGCTGAGACAACCCTCGTTATAGGAAGAGAGCGTATCATCAGAATGTAATATGCGGGGATTCAGATAGACCTTCTCCAGCGGCTTGAATTCCCCTTCATCATCGACAAGCGGGGTGGTATCAATCACAAATATCCTTTTTGTGAGACCAATCTGCGGAGCTGCAAGCCCAATACCCTCAGCTCTCTTGAGGGTATCGAACAGGTTCCCACTGATCTGGTCCGGTAGATCCTCCTGATGGATGTCAAAGGCGCTTTGACGCAATACGGGAGCACCGTATATCACTATCGGCACAATCATCTTTTTGTAAAGTTACGGATCCAAAATTTATTATCCTGATAGAGCACCTCTCTGATCTCTTTCTCACGGACCAACTGATCGGGCAGACTGCTCTCCGCTCGGTTCTTGCGCAGAATCTCTCCCATGGTTTCCTCCCGGATGGGATGTACAGCACTCATATTAAGGATATCCTCCCTGGCATCGCCGGTGAAACCGGTATCACTGCCTTCGAAGCCGAGCAGCATCTCGCAGTGCAGTCCGGCATCAGTGTAGACCTGGTAAGCCCTGTTGATGGCTTCCTCATCCGGTTTCTTCACGCTCCGCATTGCAGGGGGCCGCGTGGGAATGGAGAGATAAGCCCTGGAGGGATTGATCGTTGCAATCAGTGAGGCGTTGTGCTGTAACAGCTCAGCTCCATCGTTGACCCCATCCACCATCAGGGTTTCAGTTGCCAGGATTCCCTTGTAAGATGAGGCAAAAGTCAGGAGACCCTCCTTGTAACCCTCAAAGGTGAGCTTGGGATGGGGTCTGTTGATCTTCTTCCATACAGCCTCATCGTTGGCATCCACCTTCACTGAAACCCAGTCGGCCAGCGAGAGGGCATCACGCACCGCTGCATCACCCAGTAGTGATACATTGGTGATCACAGCAATCGGAATACCGCTCTGCATTAACAGGCGAATCGACTCTTTCAGGTGGATATCAAGTGTGGGTTCACCGTTCGGTACAAATGTAAGATAATCAGGCATTGCCTTTAACTTACCCAAGTGCTCTTCCACCGCTTCGAGGATCTGCTCCGGGTTGTAATATGATGCCCTTTCGAGGGTGTAATGACGTGTGGCACCCACCTGACAGTAGATGCATGCATAGGTACAGATCTTATCCCCCGGGATGTTGTTGATCCCAAGGCTTTGTCCCAGTCTTCTGGAGGGTACGGGGCCAAAACTAATCATCGCTTCATATTTTTTAATGGTTCTTTCACTTCGATTGAAAAATATGCCGATGGATGGCTGCGATCTCACCGGCTGCCGCCGACCGGGGAGCCCACTCAACCACCGTACGGCATTGCAGCATAGATTCCACCACTGCCGGTTCGAAAGGAATCCTCCCGATAAGCGGGAGGTTCTTGTTACGGCACCAGGTAGCGATTTCGGACGCCACTTGCTCATTCAGATCATATTTATTGATCACTACAACAGAGGGAATACCGAACCCATCGGCCAACTGTTTCACCCTCCTCAGGTCATGAAAACCGGAGCGACTCGGCTCAGTAACCAACAGTGCCAAATCAGTACCGCTCATAGCTGAGATGGCGGGACAGCCGGTTCCTGGAGGGCCATCAATCAGAATGGTCTCCAACCCCATCCGCTCCGACAGTTGACGAGACTGCTCACGCACCACATTTACAAGCTTGCCGGAGTTCTCCTCTCCTGGCGCCAGCCTGGCATTCACCATCCAACCGTTGCGGAAGGTGCCGGTCGTCCAGTAGCTGCCATTGCTTTCAATCATACTGATTGCGTCGGCCGGACAGATGCGCATGCATAAACGACATCCGTCACAGGATGTTTCAGAGATGGTGTAGCGATCTTCGTGATACCGGATCGCATCAAAGCGACAGGCATCCATGCAGGCCCCACATTGTGTACATAGCTGCTGGTCGATTACCGCTTTGGAACCAGTGGAAAAGGGGTGAGTGGAGTGATCTGTCGGCTCCAGTAACAGATGAAGGTTAGCCGCATCCACATCACAATCGGCCACCATCAACTGTTCACCCATGGTTGCAAGTGCTGCGCTCAGGCTTGTTTTGCCTGTCCCTCCCTTTCCGCTGATGATTACAATCTGTCTCATGAGATATGCTGTTCTACGATTTGTGTAAGCAGAAGGCTGAACATCTCCCGATAGGAGCCATCAACAGCTGCAGGCAGCCCTCCCTCGGCATAGATGCGTGCCACTTCACGGTCGAAAGGGATCTTCAGCAACAGGGGAATCGACTCCTGCTCCATCCACCGGTATATTTCATTGTTGCCCAGTCCGGCTCTGTTGACCACCACACCAAAAGGTTTACCGAGCTGCCGGACGGTGGCTGCCGAGAGCTGCAGGTCATGCAGTCCGAATGGCGTGGGCTCAGTGACCAGCACCACATAGTCGGCCCTGTCGACGGTTGCAATAAAGGGACATGAGATGCCGGGAGGTGAGTCCAAAAGTACTAATTCCCTTTCTCCGGCCTCATGGATGGCACGGGTGATGACCGGCACGGGGGAGTAGACCCCCACCTCGGCACGACCTTCGACCAACTGCTGACCGGCACCATATGTAGCATGCTTCACCCTGCCCAAGAGCTTGGGATGTTCGGTGATCGCTCCCGCCTGACAGGCATAGCTGCATGCACCACAGTCGTGACAGAGATCGGGAAGCACCTGAATCATTTTCCTCTCGGGTAGATAGAGGATGGCATTGTAACTGCAGTATTCGTAACATTTCCCGAAGAAGGTGCACTTCCCCGGGTCAATCACCGGCACAAGTTGGTAGACCTCCACAACCCGGTCCTCCTCACCGGCAAGGAACTCTGCCACGTTAGGTTCTTCTGCATCACAATCGGCCAGCAAACAATCGATACCCTTCTGCGCTGCTACCCATAAGAGGTTGGTTGAAACAAATGTCTTACCGGTACCTCCCTTACCACTGGCTATCGCAATCTTCATCCTGTATAAACCTTTCTCGGGTTATTCTCCGCACAGACAAAACTACCTTTTGTTACTCCGAGCCTGTCAGCAATCACCTCGCACTTCACCATCAACAGGAAGTAAATATCACCCCTGGGGGCATCGATCAACCCCTCCAGATTGCCCTGACCTTTTGAGATCACCAGATCCGCATCATTGTATAGTTGCTGAAAGGCTGGCGAACAGTACTCCGGCAAGGTGGAGGGAGCATCGTAACCGTTGTCAATCACCTGTGCCACCTCTTCCATCTTTACCTGGGCGGCATCTCTCCGGGTGGCATCGTTGATCACAGGTGCTCCTCGCACGGCATACCATATATTAGGGTGACGAAAGGTTTCGATAAACAATTTGTCAAAAACAATCTCGCCGGCATTATCGCCTAGATAGAGGACCGTCTTGGCTTCAGCCAACCGCCGTCTGAGGCGTTCCACATCATTAATTGCGAAAGGACTCTCAAGGACTTTCGACATCGTCTCTTTCAGATCATGATGGTCACTTACCCCGTAATCAATGATATTCCCTGCAACTGCCAATCGCAATGCTGTTTCGAAGGGATCATCCGATTGGTCAATCTTCTCCCTGAAGGAGGCATACTCACCGATGAGGCGCTCG
Source organism: Dysgonomonadaceae bacterium zrk40 (assembly GCA_016916535.1). Classification (NCBI taxonomy): domain Bacteria; kingdom Pseudomonadati; phylum Bacteroidota; class Bacteroidia; order Bacteroidales; family Dysgonomonadaceae; species Dysgonomonadaceae bacterium zrk40. The sequence goes on along the minus strand of CP070276.1, from coordinate 2,322,423 downwards.
TTGCTCTCATACTTGATTCGCCGGTAAGGATCAACCACTCCGCTTTTCTCCCTGAAAAGACGGTAAAGCTCTCTAGAGAGAACAGGAACAGAAAACCCGGTATTGCCGTTATAAAAGTGGGAGAACATCTCAATGGCAAGTGCTTTCTTTTCCTCTACCGTAAGCTTGTGCTTCTCCAACAAACGCTCGAAGGTGCGAGCAAAACAAAAATAACATCTGTAATCGGCTTCCACCAAACTTACCCTTCTAGTGATCACAGGCATTGAGTCCGGTGAGCAGTGACTGCTGAAAGTAATCACTAACCAACTCCCGCGGGCTCTTATACTCAGCACCTATGTGTACCCTGATTTGTTGTTTTTCGAACAGACGTATGGCTTTTTGTCCGATCCCGGCCGCAATCACCTCCGTGACACCTCTCTCCGAGAGCCAAGCAGGCAACAATCCCGGTTCATGCGGAGGAGGAGTCACTAATGCTTCGTTCTGTATGGCTCCATCCTCCGTTTCGATGATGGCAAACTGCTGACAATGGCCAAAGTGCTGACAAAGTCTTCCCTCTTCGAGGGGTATTGCAATCACCTGCTTCATCCCATTGGTCTTCTACCGGTTCCCTCTCTTCTCCTCATTCTCTCGCCTTGTCCTTGTCCCTGGCCCATACCTTTGCCGGCACCTTGACCCATACCCCTGCCGGCACCCTGCCGGAAAGGAGCATTCATCCCGCTACCTGCTGGAGCATCACTGTTGTTGGACTCTCTGTTCACCGGGTTACAACGTCCCCGTCCTCTTCCACTCATCGGGCCCTCTCCTTCGGGGCCTCTCCTGTTCATTCCTGGCATAATAATCTCCTTTTGTTTTTTGTTTAGTTGTTACGTCTGATCATCTGAATCACCTCTTCCACACTCCTTAGGTTGTCATCGATCGGATCCATCTCTATTCCGAGCTGTTTCGCAACCGATGCAGCCTTGTCCCCCAGATGGCCGGTGATTATCTTCCCGGCTCGTTTCGAGGCAATCAGCTGCATTGCGGCAGGCCCCGCTCCCTCGTTGTGATCCCTATTGGGGTTATCTACAACTTCCACCGATTCGTTATCGGTGTCATAAATGACAAAACAGTTGCAGCGTCCGAAGCGCTTATCCGGGAGGGCTGTCAGCTCTTTGCCGGATGATGTAATGGCTACTTTCATAGGATGTTTTTATTCCTGATTGATTCATGAGATCGTCAACATTGGCAATCTATCTGTTTCACGCAGCAAATGTAATGAACATATGTTCTATTTGCAAACAAAATCTCTACAATTATTACCACGCAAAGAAAAAAAAGCAGATGCCAAAACGATGTTCGTCGAATAGCCTAAATTTTCCTGCCACTGACCCTCTGCATCTTGGGATTCGATTTAATCAGTCACATCAGGGTAGGCAAGTAAACAGGTTCGCTCCCTGTACCGCCGGAACAAGAAAATGATTTTGCTTAACTGCCGACAATCGCCTCCGTCAGTTCCTCCCTGGTGAAGCCTGCGAAGAATCGGGAGATATCCATCTCCGCTAGCGCATCCCTCACCTCACCGGCTGTATACCTCACACCCTGAAGCTGTTCCTCAAGTGGGCTCAGGTCGGCCTCTCGGCCGAAGAACGTGCCGAAGAAACGGATATCGGCGATGCGTCCTTTCCGCAGGTTCAGGAATACCTGTACTTTACCTGCCGCGAAACGGCGCTCGCGCACCACCTCGGCCACCGGGTTAGTGCCGAAGTTCCACTCCCAACTGCCGAACTTTTCACGACGTGTCTGTTCGATGGCCTGCAACTCATCTTCGCTAAAGTGATACTCCACCATCTCTGGATAGTGTTGTTTCATGTGAGCAAGTATCTTCTCAGCGAACAGCTTCACGTTGATCTTTTCCGGCAGGTTTGGAAGGATGTTGTCCACACGGCTACGAACCGACTTTACACCCTTTGCCTCCACCCCCTCCCTTGAGGTCTCCAGTGCCTGCGAGAGCACCGTCAGGTCGGTGTTAAAGAGCAGGCAGCCGTGGTGCATTACCCGTCCGTCGTGGTAGGCCTGGGCGTTACCGCATATCTTTTTCCCTTCAATGGTGATGTCGTTGCGGCCGGAGAACTCTGCTGTCACCCCCAGCTCTGTCAAGGTCTCAATCACTGGCTGCGAGAATGTTTTAAAGTCAAACGCTCCCTCACCCTTCTCCTCATTAGAGATGATGGTGTAGTTAAGGTTGTTCAGGTCGTGGTAGACCGCCCCGCCGCCGGTAATGCGACGAACCACATGGATCCCATGCTCTTCCACGTAACGGCTGTTGATCTCGGCCAGGGTATTCTGATTCTTGCCAACGATGATTGACGGCTCGTTGATCCAGAGGATGAATATCTTGCCGAAATGCCTCAGATGCTTGAAGCAGTACTCCTCCAACGCGATGTTGTGGTCGGGCTTGTTGTTTTTATTGACAATATAGATCATTGTTATGTTGTGACGTTGTTAAGTCATTACGTTGTGAGGTTGTGAGGTTTATTCCGAAATATCGAAAACCAAGAAACAGTGAACCGACAAACGATTCAATCTGTAGAAATAAAAAAGAAGACCGATTATCCACCCTTCGAAAGTGTCAACCGGTCTTCTTCTAAATATATTTGACCTATTAAGTCTCTAGGGTTAAAGTGATCATTTCTTTTTCTTCGGGATATGAATCGCTTCGCCAAGTACGTCGGCAAATGCCTCGATCAGCGCCTCAGAGTAGGTGGGGTGACCGTAGATGGTCTGCACCGCCTCTTCCACCGTGATTTCCATTTCCATGATCACCGATGCCTGGGTGATGATCTCAGCGGCAGAGGGTCCGATGATGTGGACACCCAGCACTTCGCCGTAGCGATTGTCGGCAATCACCTTCACGAAGCCAACCGCATCGCCCGAAGCGAGGGCACGTCCGTTGGCGGAGAAGTTGAACCGCCCGATGCGGATATCATCATACTTCTCACGTGCCTGCTCCTCGGTCATCCCCACCTGGGCTACCTCGGGAGAGGTGTATACCACAGAGGGTGCCGAGAGGAGGTTCACCTTGCGGTGGTTGCCCTTCACTGCGTTCTCAGCGGCCACCTCACCCATGCGGAAGGCCACGTGTGCCAGCATCTTGATGCCGTTCACATCGCCGGGGGCGTAGATCCCCTTCACGCTGGTTTCCATGTATTCGTTCACCTTGACCTTGCCCCTTTCAGTCTCCAGCTTCACCTCACCCAGACCCTCCAAGTCGGGTGTACGGCCGATGGAAATGAGTGCCTTGTCGGCAACTACCGGATCCTTGCCTTCAATGCGTACCTCCAGCTTGTCACCCTTGTCCACGATCTCGGTGATGCGGGTAGAGGTTAACACCTCAATTCCTTTTTTCTTCATGTGGCGAAGAAGTTCTGCCGACACTTCCTGGTCGAGGGTGGGCACGATACGATCCATCATCTCGATAATAATCACCTTTGATCCCAGACCTGCGAAAGACTGTCCCATCTCGGTTCCTATCACGCCGCCGCCGATGACGGCGAGCGTGCCGGGCACCTCCTTGACAGCCAGCAGTTCATCGCTGGTGAGCACCTTGTCGCTCTCGATGCCTGGGATGTTGATCCTTGAAGCCTTTGAACCTCCTGCCAGGATGATCTTGTCCGCCTTGATGATCTGCGAGTCGTTGACCACCACATCATTGTTCTTGTTGATGCGCCCCACACCCTGGTAGATATCCACACCATTGCTCTTGAGCAGGGCTACCACACCGCTGGTGAGTTTCTTCACCACGCCGTTCTTGTACTCCTGCACCTTAGCCATGTCAATTTTGATCATGGAACTGTCGATGATGATTCCGCGCGAGGCCGCAGCCTGAATATGCTCGATGATCTCAGCATTTTTCAGGTAGGTTTTGGTGGGGATACAACCCACGTTGAGGCAGGTGCCCCCAAAGGTGCCCTTCTCCACGATGGCCACCTTGGCGCCCAGCTGTGCCGCACGAATTGCAGCCACATAGCCGGCGGGACCGCCTCCGATAACCACCACCTGGTAGTTGTCCTCCAGTCGTATCATTCGCTTCTCCTCATCGCTCTCTTTCGCCCCGGTATCTTCGATCACCTCGGGCATCAGTGTGTCGGCCGACTCGTTCTCGGAGCCGATGTAGCCGATCACCTCCGTCACCGGTACGGTCTCTCCGTCCTGGCGTACGATCTTCAGCAGGATACCCGTGGCTTCCGCCTCTAGCTCCATGCTGGTCTTGTCGGTCATGATCTCAAGGATGATCTCCCCCTCTTTGACGGGATCGCCCTCACTCTTCAACCACTTCACAATTTGTCCCTCGGTCATGTCGATACCGGCCTTGGGCATGATGATTTCAAAAGCCATATTTCTATTTTTTCTTGTTTATATCAAAAGGGTCATCGGGTTCTCCAGCAGCGCCTTCAGGTCGGTCATAAACTTTGCGGCTGTGAGGCCGTCAATGATCCGATGGTCGCTGGTGAGGCTGATCTTCATGATGGGGCGAACCACCGCCTCACCATTTATCGGGACAATCCGTTCGTGCGTGGAGGCCACGCTCAGGATAGCCGCGTTGGGCTGGTTGATGATGGCTGTGAACTCATCCACACCGTACATCCCCAGATTGCTGATCGAGAAGGTACTTCCCGCCTGTTCATCGGGCAACAGCTTCTTGGAAAAGGTACGCTCGGTGAGGTCCTTGATAGCTACCACGAACTCACTCAGGCTCATTCTATCGGCATTCTTCACCACCGGCACCAGCAGCCCCTCATCCATGCCTACCGCCATACCGAGATTCACATAGTTGTGGTAGGTGATCTCGGTACCCTCCTTGTTAAGGCTGGCGTTGATCGACTTGTGTTTCATCAGCGTCTTCACCACCGCCACCGAGATCAGGTCGGTTACTGTCAGCTTCTTCCCTGTTTTCTCCTTGATGGGTTCGATAAGCTGCTTACGCAGGGCCAGCAGGTTGGTCATGTCTACCTCCCAGGTTTGGATGAAAGAGGGAATACCAAAGTAGCTTTCCATCATCCGCTTTGAGATGATCTTGCGCATCTGTGTCATTGGCACCGTCTCGGTGCTGCCCGCGGGGGCGGCAGAAGCAGTTGATACTGCCGGTGTAGTAGTTTTGGCTGGTGAAGGTGCGGCAGCTTGTTGTGAGGGCTGCTGTACAGCTGCCGGCGTCCTGGGGGGTGCCGCGGGTTCAGCCAGCTTGTCGCGGGTCAGCATCGCTTTCACCTGCGGGTCGGCAATTAGCTGTAGCACATCTTCCTTCATGATTTTGTGGTTGTGGCCGCTGCCCTTGATTCCTTTCAGTTCAATATTGTGCTCCTCGGCAATGCGGCGGGCCAACGGGGAGACATGTACCTTCTCCTCGTAATTGAAGCCGGCGATGTCGTCGCGGTGTATGCGTCCCTTGTAACCGGTGCCGGTCACGTTGGTCAGCTTCACCCCGAGGCGTCTCGCCAGTGCTCTTGCAGCCGGTGTTGCCCTTAGTTTAACTGTTTCCATTCAATCCCTTTTTAGCGGTTGTTGACTAACTTGAGAATGTATTTCTTGATCCTCTCCACGCTGGGAATCATCGCAGCCTCGAGGGTCTGGTTGTAGGGGATGGGCACATCCTCACCCGCAAGGCGTAAGATGCGTCCATCAAGGTAATCGAAGGCGTCGCTCTCGGCAATGGTGGCAGCCACCTCGCCAATGAAACCTCCAGTCTTGTGGGCATCGTTCACCAGCAGGACCTTGCCGGTCTTCTTCACCGACTCCAGCACGGTATCTTTGTCGAGCGGCTTGAGGGTTCGCAAATCGACCACCTCAACGCTCACTCCTTCGGCCTCCTCCACCTCTTTGGCAGCCTGCATCACCCTTTCGAGCATCCGTCCGTAAGTGATCACCGAAACATCTTTACCCTCCTTTTTGATATCGGCCTTGCCGATGGGTAGCACAAAGTCGGGATCAAGGGGTACCTCGCCTTTCATGTTAAACTGCGCCTTGTACTCGAGGAAGATCACCGGGTTGTTGTCACGTATAGCCGCCTTGAGGATTCCTTTCACGTCAGCCGGGGTACCGGGGGCCACCACTTTCAGTCCCGGGATATGGGTGAACCATGCTTCGAGCGACTGTGAGTGTTGAGCAGCGGAGCCTACACCACCGCCGGCGGCACAGCGGAAGACCACGGGGATCTGCCCCTTACCACCGAACATATACCTTGTTTTGGCTGCCTGGTTCACGATGTTGTCCATCATGTAGACTACAAAATCCATGAAAGTGACATCCACGATGGGACGCATGCCTGTCATGGCGGCACCGATGGCAGCACCGGAGATGGCGTTCTCCGAGATGGGGGTGTCGCGCACCCGCTCCTTACCGAACTCATCGAGCATCCCAACCGAAGTTCCGAAGTCGCCTCCGAAGATCCCTACATCCTCACCCATGAGGAATACGCTTTCGTCGCGCCGCATCTCTTCCGACATGGCCATAATGATGGCATCGCGGACAGACATTATTTTCGTTTCTTTTTCCATTGATTATCGTGTGCTGTTGTTTTTTAATCTGCGTAAATATCTTCGAAGGCGGACTCCAGGGTGGGTTCGGGACTGCTCAGCGCGAACTTGACCGACTCTTCCACTGCTGCCAGCGAAGCATCGTTCAGTTCATCCAGCTCTTTTTCAGAAGCAATCTTATTCTCAATAAGGTAATTGCGAAAACGGGTAATGGGATCCTTCTGCTTCCACTCGTCTACCTCCTCCTTGGTGCGATACTTGCCGGGGTCGGAGGTTGAGTGTCCAAGCCAGCGGTAAGTGATAGCTTCCACCAGTACAGGGCCGTTGCCGTCACGCACGTATTTTACGATCTCCTCGAACTTGTTGTAAACCGCCATCAGGTCGTTTCCATCTTCGATGAAGTGACCCGGGATGCCGTAGGATGCTGCCCGCTGGTAGTTGTAGTCGATGTTGATCACATCCTTGATGGGGGTACTGATGCCATAGAGGTTGTTGATCGAATAGAAGATCACCGGCAGGTCCCAGATTGAAGCCATGTTCATTGTCTCATGAAAGGTACCCTCATTCACGGCACCATCACCGAAGAAGCAGACCACGATCTTGCCGGTCTTCTTCATCTTTTGTGTAAGCGCCGCACCGATAGCCATCCCCATACCGCCGCCTACGATACCGTTGGCTCCCAGGTTACCGTTGTCCAAGTCGGCAATGTGCATGGAACCACCCTTACCCTTGCAGGTTCCGGTGGCCTTCCCCATGATCTCCGCCATCATTCCGTTCAGGTCGATCTCCAGGGCAATGCTTTGTCCGTGACCGCGGTGATTGGAGGTAATCATATCGAAACCTTTCTCGATGGCAGCTACCGCCCCCACATTGGCCGCCTCTTCACCAATAGAGAAGTGGGTCATTCCGGGAATCATCCCTTTTCTTACCAGCTTGTTAACCTTACTGTCGAAATTGCGGATGTCCAACATCATCCGATGCATGTGCAACATCTTCTCTTTCGATAAATTGCTTTTAGTTGATTTTGTTTTCGCCATAGCAGCTTCCTTATTGTATTTTGTTTGTAGTTTTCTACATAATTAGAATGAGTCTACTTAACAACACTATTTCAAACTTATTGTTTGTAGGGGCCTGTTTTTTATATTTTATTAAATCTCAATACTTCGGTAAATATTCAATTAACTAATTAAAATTCAATGATTTACGCAACATAGTTTAACATAAAAAAGATGGTTAAGCAGCTGATTATCAGTATCTTTATAGCTGATGAAAGCCTAATAAAGATGGATAAAACCAGCATACTTAACCAATATAGAGGTATCTGTAGTGATGTTCTTGGTGAACTAACTGCGAAGTTAAACAAAAGTTTCAAATCATTCCTTATGGAGACGCTAATTTTGTATCTGGTCATTCCCGGCAGGATTAATTTCCTACAATTGGGGAGATATGGCAAGTCGTGTGAACAGCGATTTCGCCAGAACTTCTCGAAGGATTTTGATTGGCTGGAGTTTAACTTGTCTTTGTCTGATAGGGTATTAACCGGAGATCGCAAGGCAATTGCCATTGATCCCAGTTATATAACCAAATCAGGAAAGAATACCCCTTGGATTGGTTACTTCTGGTCGGGTGCAGCCGGTCAGGCGAAAAGAGGTTTGGAAATCCTGGGAGTGGGCCTTATAGACGTCGACAACAAGGATTGTATCAGTCTACAGGCCGTTCAGACTCCGGACCGTCAAACCCTGGAGAGTCGTGATGCCAACCTGATTGACTGGTACCTGCTGGTCATTAAATCGATGCGGGATAAACTCCATCGGACAAGCCGTTACGTGGTTGCCGATGCCTACTTCGCAAAGAACAACTTTGTTACGGGTCTGCAAGAGATGAAATTTGATCTGGTCAGCCGTTTCAGGGATGATGCCGCACTTTATTATCCAACACTGCAGAAACCAACGGGCAAGAAAGGCAGGCCTAAACTCTACGACGGAAAGATTGATATGGCCAACCTGGATACAACCAGAGTGCAAAAGATCAATGTTGATAACGGTGATCTCTACACCTTGGTAGCCTATTCCAAATCACTTAAACAGATGGTCAGGCTTGTCGTCTGGTATTCCAAAGATGGGAAAAAGCCAAAACTGTTCTTCTCTACCAATCCTAAGATGAGTGGAAAAGATGTTATAGAATTTTACCGCACCCGTTTTCAGATCGAGTTTTGCTTCAGGGATGCAAAAGGCTTCACAGGACTGATGCAATCGCAGGCAAGGGATGTAGCAAAGCTATCGTTCAACTTTAATGCATCTCTTACCTCGGTTAACCTGGCAAAGGTGTTGGCAAAGGAGAGAGGCATCCCCTTTTCGATGGCATCATGTAAAACGATGATACACAACGCTTATCTGCTTGAACGATTTATTTGCGTGTCTGGCATTAAACCGAACAGAAGATTAAATGATAAACTTGTCAAAGAACTCATTGAGTTTGCAGCAATTGCTGCGTGACTCGAAACTATATTTTTAACGAACTATTGATAAAGCATTTGCTTCAAATATTCATTTTTGTACTGTTGCGTTTAACAATACTTCGGTAAATATTCAATTAACTGATTAGAATTCAATGATTTACATAACATAGTTTAACATAAAAAAGATGGCTAAGTAGCTGATTATCAGTAGCTTTATAGCTGATGAAAGCCTAATAAAGATGGATAGAACCAGCATACTTAACCAATATAGAGGTATCTGTAGTGATGTTCTTGGTGAACTAACTACGAAGTTAAACAAAAGTTTCAAATCATTCCTTATGGAGACGCTTATTTTGTATCTGGTCATTCCCGGGAGGATTAATTTCCTACAATTAGGGAGATATGGCAAGTCGTGTGAACAGCGATTTCGCCAGAACTTCTCGAAGGATTTTGATTGGCTGGAGTTTAACTTGTCTTTGTCTGATAGGGTATTAACCGGAGATCGCAAGGCTATTGCCATTGATCCCAGTTATATAACCAAATCAGGAAAGAATACCCCTTGGATTGGTTACTTCTGGTCGGGTGCAGCCGGTCAGGCGAAAAGGGGATTGGAAATCCTGGGAGTGGGCCTTATAGACGTCGACAACAAGGATTGCATCAGTCTACAGGCCGTTCAGACTCCGGACCGTCAAACCCTGGAGAGTCGCGAGGCCAACCTGATCGACTGGTACCTGCTGGTCCTTGAATCGATGCAGGAGAAACTCCATCGGACAAGCCGTTACGTGGTTGCTGATGCCTACTTCGCAAAGAACAACTTCGTTACGGGTCTGCAAGAGATGAAGTTTGATCTGGTCAGCCGTTTCAGGGATGACGCCGCACTTTATTATCCAACACTGCAGAAACCAACGGGCAAGAAAGGAAGGCCTAAACTCTACGACGGTAAGATTGACATGGCCAACCTGGATACAACCAGAGTGCAAAAGATCAATATTGATAACGGTGATCTCTACACCTTGATAGCCTATTCCAAATCACTTAGACAGATGGTCAGGCTTGTCATCTGGTATTTCAAAGATGGGAAAAAACCAAAACTGTTCTTCTCTACCAATCCTAAGATGAGTGGAAAAGATGTTATAGAATTTTACCGCACCCGTTTTCAGATCGAGTTTTGCTTCAGGGATGCAAAAGGCTTCACAGGACTGATGCAATCGCAGGCAAGGGATGTAGCAAAGCTATCGTTCAACTTTAATGCATCTCTTACCTCAGTCAACCTGGCAAAGGTACTGGCAAAGGAGAGAGGCATCTCTTTTTCGATGGCATCATGTAAAACAATGATACACAACGCTTACTTGCTTGAACGATTTATTTGCGTGTCTGGCATTAAACCGAACAGAAGATTAAAAGATAAACTTGTCAAAGAACTCATTGAGTTTGCAGCCATTGCTGCATGACTCTAAACTATATTTTTAACGAACTATTGAAATCTTAAACATACAAAAAAAATCACATCCCGACACTCTTCAAATAGAAAAATGTCAGGTCAGACTAAAAACAATGGCACAAAGGTAAAAAAAGATTTACGATATTTTTGTCGCAATTTAAAAAGATTTCCTATCTTTGAAGCGTTAAATGCTAAAAGATGTTTTCAAAAACATGTGAACATGGTATCCGGGCAATGCTCTACATCGCTTCTCAATCTCTGAATGAGAGGCGGGTAAAGATTGGTGACATCATCCGGCAAACAGGATCACCCGAAGCTTTCACCGGCAAGATCCTGGGGCTCCTCTCCCGACACGGGCTGGTCGATTCTTACACGGGACCTGCTGGCGGCTTCGAGATCAAAAAGGAAAAAATAAGGCAGATCACTATTGAACAGATCGTGCGTGCCATCGACGGCAATGAGTTTTTTGAAGGATGTGCCCTGGGGCTCTCCCATTGCGACGAGAAAAACCCCTGTCCGATGCATCACTCTGTGGTGAAGATCCGGGAGAACATGTTCTACGTGTTGCAGCATACCAGCCTCCATGACCTGGTAACCAAACAGAAAAATATAGAGCTGATATTGAAGCGTTAAATTTTTGTCTTTATTTACGACTTTTTTATCGTAAACAAAGAAAGGTGATGATTAATCAGGAGTGAGCCAAATACACCCGCCATATATGTACCCATTACAGCAAACCTTCAAACAAGCCGCCCTACCGGCCACCTTTCTCTGGATCGGATTTGTCTCGGCAATCAGCTTCATGGAAGCCTGGCTCAAGTTCAGGGCTCCCGGAATCACCCTGCCCCTGGGACTGGGAATTGGTAGCCTTGTCTTCAAAGCACTGAACCTGATGGAGTGGCTCTTCGCACTACTCATCGCAGCAAGATTTATTCTGAACCGAAGAAGAGAGAGGAGAAGCAGCGTTACCCAATATGGGATCATCATGATACTGCTTCTAATCCAGACTCTCTGGCTGCTGCCGGCACTCGATGCACGCATCCCCCTCTACCAGCAGGGGCTGGAGGTACCCTCCTCTCCTTTACACATCTATTACGTGGTGGCAGAGGTATTCAAGGTGACCCTTCTAATTATCGTTGGAATCGGATTTCTGAAAGAAGCGAGATAAACCTATCAATCATCCATTAAAAAAAACCTATGACACAGAAAAAACTTTGGATTGCATTCGCCCTGGTGGTCGGCATCTCCTTTGCCGTGTTGCTCTATTACGGCAACCAAATCTATCAGCAGGCACCGCCCGTACCGGAGCGGGTCACCAATGAAGAGGGGCAACTGCTCTTCACCGGCCAGGACATCAAGGATGGTCAGAACATCTGGCAGAGCATTGGCGGTCAGGAGGTGGGCAGCGTCTGGGGGCATGGCGCCTATGTGGCACCTGACTGGACAGCCGACTACCTGCATGCACCGCGAGGCACAGTACCTGGTCGCAGGAGGAGCAGGGTAAAACATTCGAACAGCTCACCGAGGTGGAGCAGGCAGCCATGGAACGCCGCCTGCAGGAGTTTCTGCGTAAGAATAGCTACAACGAGAAAACCTCCACCCTGGTAATCCACAGCCAGCGCTATGATGCCTTCCGGGAACTCTTCGGACACTATGCCGGCCTCTTCATGGATGACCCGGCGCTCGATGAACTGCGCGCCGACTATGCCATCGCGCGCAACAGCATCCGCTCGGAGGAGCGGATGGAGAAGATGGCGCAGTTTTTCTTCTGGGCCTCATGGGCATGCGTCACTGAGCGGCCAGGATCCGATGTCACCTACACCCACAACTGGCCGCCCGACGAGCAGATAGGTAACGTGGCCACCAGCGACCTGGTGTTGTGGACAGGCTTCAGTATCATCATGCTGCTACTGGGCATCGGCATCATGATCTTTCTGCAGGCACGCACCCGCGAGGAAGAACCCCTGAAACCGGTCTCCGACCCCTTGATGAACCAAAACATCACCCCCTCCATGTGGGCGGTGAAAAAATATTTTTGGGTCGTGAACCTGTTGATCCTGGCACAGGTCCTGCTGGGGGTGATCACCGCACACTACGGCGTGGAGGGTGACGGCTTCTACGGCATCGACATCGCCTCCTTCATCCCCTACTCCATCACACGCACCTGGCACATCCAGATCGCTATCTTCTGGATTGCCACCGCCTGGCTGGCCACTGGTCTCTACATCGCTCCCTCGCTGAGCGGCAGGGATCCGAAATACCAGAGACTGGGAGTCAACGTCCTCTTCGGGGCACTGCTAATCGTGGTGGCCGGCTCCCTCATTGGGCAATGGTTCGGTGTGATGCAGCGGCTCAACTTGGTGGATAACTTCTGGTTCGGACACCAAGGGTATGAGTATGTGGACCTGGGACGTTTCTGGCAGATCCTGCTGGTGGTAGGCCTCTTCCTATGGCTGGCACTAATGGTGCGCCCCATCCTGCCAATCATCCGCAAGGGTACCTCCGAAAAGGGGTTGCTCATCCTCTTCCTGATTTCCTGCGCCGCCATCGCTCTCTTCTACGGTGCGGGACTGATGTGGGGACGCACCACCAACCTGGCGGTTGCCGAGTACTGGCGCTGGTGGGTGGTACATCTCTGGGTGGAAGGGTTCTTCGAGGTGTTCGCCACGGTAGTGGCCGCCTTCCTCTTCACCCGTATGGGACTGCTGGGCATCCGCTCCGCGACACACAACGTATTGTTCGCCACCATCATCTTCCTCACCGGTGGCATCCTGGGCACCTTCCACCACCTCTACTTCACCGGCACACCCACCGGTGTGATGGCGCTGGGAGCTACCTTCAGTGCGCTGGAGGTGGTACCGTTGGTGCTGATTGGCTTTGAGGCCTACCACAACTACCGGCTGAGCAAGGCCACCGAATGGCTCAAGGACTATAAGTGGCCTATCTACTTCCTGCTCTCGGTCTCCTTCTGGAACTTCCTGGGTGCCGGTATCTTCGGATTCATCATCAACCCACCCATCGCCCTCTTCTACATGCAAGGGCTGAACACCACACCGGTGCATGGACACGCCGCCCTCTTCGGAGTCTACGGCATGCTGGGTATCGGTCTGATCCTCTTCGTGCTGCACAGCATGTATCGCAAGCAGCAGTGGAACAACAAGCTGATCAGCTTCACCTTCTGGTCGCTCAACATCGGACTGTTGCTGATGGTGTTGCTGAGCCTGCTGCCGGTGGGACTGATGCAGACTGTGGCCAGCGTGAAGGAGGGGATGTGGTACGCCCGCTCAGCCGAGTTCATGCAGGAGCCGTTGGTCAACACCTTCAAGTGGCTACGCACCATCGGTGACACCATCTTCGCGGTGGGTACACTGACCCTCTTCTGGTTTGTCTACCGGCTCACCCTCCTGAAAAAATAACATTCACCGGGAGGAGAACGTTCCCGGGAGCCAGCAACGGTTCCCGGGTAACACCTCCCACAAATAGCAAGCTTATGGAAATCAACAAAAACAGCAATATCGGACAAATTGTGGCGGAGAACTACAAGGCTGCCGCGGTGTTCAAGAAGCATGGCATCGACTTCTGCTGCAACGGCAACCGCACCATCGAAAGGGCTGCCGGCAAGAAGGAGAGTGGTCCGGATCAACTGATCCGGGAACTGAAGGAGGCCATGGCAGAGAAAAATAACGGCGGCATCGACTTCAACACCTTCCCGCATGACCTGCTGGCCGATTACATCGAGAAGACGCACCATCGCTACGTGACGCAAAAGATCAGCGAGATTACCCCCTTCCTGCGCAAGATTGTGGAGGTACATGGAATGAACCATCCCGATCTGATGGAGGTGGAACGGCTCTTTCTGCAGTCGGCGGGGGACCTGTCGGCGCACCTGAAAAAAGAGGAGCTGATGCTCTTTCCATACATCCGGGGAGTGGTCAAGGCTCAACTCAGCGGCGGCAACAAGCCGAAGAGCGTGATCGGCTCAGCTGCCGCATACATCGCTGAGATGGAAAAGGAGCATGATGCGGAGGGTGAACGGTTTCGCACCATCAGTGCGCTGACCGATCACTACACCCCCCCAGAGGATGCCTGCAGCACCTACCGCGTCACCTTCAGCATGCTGGAGGAATTCGAGGAGGACCTGCACCGGCACATCCACCTGGAGAACAACATCCTCTTCCCCAAGGCAGTGATACTCGAAGAGCAGCTGCCACATTGAACAACTGAAGCACAAAATTTGGAGATGTGATCGCAGGGCGGTTGCCGCATCTTTAGTATCTTTGTACTAAAACAAATCTCGATGAACGTTTCACGATCGACTTCCGCCCTGATCATCGCCAACGGTCGCTACCCGGAACATGCCATGCCGCTCTCCCTGATCCGGGAGGCTTCCTTTATCGTTTGCACTGATGGTGCAGCCAACGACTTTATCGCACGAGGGGGCGTTCCCGATGCGATTGTGGGCGACTGCGACTCCATCTCACAGGAGAACAGGGAGCGCTTCGCCGCAATCATCCATCCCAGTGCCGATCAGGAGACCAACGACCTTACCAAGTCGGTGCAATACTGCGTTGCAGAGGGTCGCAAGGAGATTGTCATTGTGGGAGGCACCGGTAGACGGGAAGACCACACCTTGGGCAACATCTCCCTGCTTGCGGAGTACTGCCAATTGGCACAGGTTGTGATGGTCACCAACTGGGGTCTCTTCACTCCCATAGCGGGCAGCACCACCTTTCAAAGTTTCAGGGGAGAACAGGTATCGATATTCGCCATCGATACTGTGCCTCTGACTACCAGCGGATTGAAGTATCCACTTCAACAGAGGGTGCTTACCAACTGGTGGCAGGGCTCACTCAACGAGTCAACCGGCGACAATTTCAGGATTGAAACTGAAGGAAGAATGATCGTTTTTCAGGCTTATTAACCCAGCTCCCGCAAGACGTCGAGTGATTTGAGTGGGGGAAAGTCGTATGTGTGCAGCCGGTAATACTCCAGCAGAGAGTCCACAATCTTGTTGCGCTGGCTGCGAGACAGGTGGAAGAGATGCATGTTGCCGTAGTGCATCCGTTTCAGCAGTTGAAGATAAGCACTCTGTTCTCTGTTCAGGTAATGGCTGTGCAGCGGTGCGTAACTGGTAAACTCCCCATTCATCAGATCAAAAAAGCGGTTGTTCCCCGCACCCTCCATGTTGGGGCTGATACCCATGAAGCGAGTCAGTCCCAACATAAAAGCGAGGTGAAAATTGGCAACCCCCTTTTCTGTCGCCTCCAGTGTCTCCAACGAATTCTTCAGATAGTCGAAAAGCAATTCGTTGTGATCCGACTCATGCAGCAGCCGGGTGAGTAGTTCCGACAGGAAGAAAGTCAGAGAGATCTTTGCCATCTGGCTGTTGATCTCATAGAGGGGAAACTGACGCGTTGCGTCCCTGATACGCTGCAGGTCGCGTAATGGCTTGTGCTCAACCTCCAACCAAAGCAATGTCAGTGGAGCAAAAAGTGATATATTGATCTTCGATTTTCTACCCTTCGATCGTGGCAACAAGTAAGAGACCCTCCCAAAATCACGCGTGAAGAGCTGCGTGATGGAATAGGTGTCACTGTAGGGAATGGTCGACAGTACAATGCCCTGGGTCTTGTGCAACATCTCTTCGCTTAACGTTAGTCACTTACAGCTACAAATGTAGCAAATTCCGGTGGTCTGTATAGAAAAAACGCTCCGGAATCATCCGGAGCGTCACAATATCTCTCATACTGAAGATGATCAATACAATTTTTTCTTGATGCGGGCAGCCTTGCCACGCAGTTTGCGCAGATAATAAAGTTTGGTTCTGCGTACCTTACCCTGGCTGTTAAGAGTGATCTCTTCGATGAAGGGTGAGTTCATCGGGAAGATACGCTCCACGCCAATGTTATCCGACATTTTGCGTACAGTGAAGCGTTTTGCATCACCATGACCGGAGATTTTAATCACCACACCGCGGTAGAGCTGGATACGCTCTTTGTTACCTTCGGCAATGCGATAGGCCACCGTGATGGTGTCACCGCTCCTGAAATTGGGGAATTCCTTCTTTTCTTTGGCAAAAGAGGCTTCCGCTACTTTAAGTAAGTCCATCCTATAATAAGCTTTATGTTAATAATTAACCTGTGTGAACGCAATGTAACGGCATGTTGACCGACAGAGATTACGCAAAGCGGATGCAAAGGTAGTAAATCCAAATGAAACCACCATACAAATAACCAATTAATCCACATTTTTTGTGCAGTTCTTGATGCACTGAGGAAAAAACCCTATTTTTGAGCTGCGTAACAATTGTTTCGACACACCCCAACCCAACAATGAGATTCAACAACATGAAAATGAAAACATTCGGGATCCTCCTTACGGCATTGATCCTTCTATCCTGCAAACCGCAATACCATATTGCAGAGATGAGCGGCTCCATCACCGAGATGAACAACAGCTTTGACTCCCCACAACATGCAGCCATGCATGCCCTGGTATACTCCTACAAGAGTGAGCTGGACGAAAAGATGAACGAGGTGATTGCCACCTCCGAGCAGGCGATGATGTATGGGCGACCGGAGAGCTTGCTGACCAACTTTACCTCCGATGTAATGAAAGCATATGGCGATGAGCAGCTGGAGGAAGGAGCCGATGTGGCGATGATGAATGTACACGGGCACCGAGCGTCGATGCCCAAAGGTGAGATCACGGTAGGCAACCTCTACGAGATCTACTCTTTCGACAACGCCATCACCTTTCTTGAGATTAAAGGGAGCGACCTGATAGAGCTCTTCAACGCCTATGCGCGCATAGGCGGTGCAGGCATCTCTTCCAACGTGCGATTGGTCATCGATAACCGCAGTGTCAAAGAGGTAACCCTCGACGGGAAAGCAATCAATGCAGAACAGATATATCGGGTGGTCACGCTCGACTATCTGGCAGAGGGGAACGACAACATGAGCGCCATGCGCAATGCCATCAGGCAACACAACACCGGTGTCACCCTGCGAGACGTGATGATTGACCATGTAAAAGAGGAGAGCCGCCGGGGCAACCCAATCCGCTCAACCCTCGACGGACGAATAACCATAACCAATCAAGAGTGAACAAGATGAAAAAAACGACTCTCACCCTGCTGCTGTTGCTGACGATCCTCGTCA
Source organism: Dysgonomonadaceae bacterium zrk40 (assembly GCA_016916535.1). NCBI lineage: Bacteria > Pseudomonadati > Bacteroidota > Bacteroidia > Bacteroidales > Dysgonomonadaceae > Dysgonomonadaceae bacterium zrk40. The sequence continues at coordinate 2,304,855 of CP070276.1, read as the reverse complement.
CGGCCTCTGCCCAGAAACAGCTAGTGATCATACATACCAACGACACCCACAGCCGCATCGAACCGCTGCCCGCGGGTGACCGCCATGCTCCCGACAAGGGAGGTGTGGAGCGGCGCATCAACTACATTGAACAAATGCGCGCTGAGCATGAAAACCTGTTACTCTTCGATGCAGGTGATTTCCTGCAAGGCACTCCATACTTCAACCTATTCAAGGGAGAGGCAGAAGTGAAGGCGATGAACCTGATGGGATACGATGCTGTGACCCTTGGCAACCATGAGTTCGACTATGGACTGGAGGTGTTGGAGGAGGTGGTGAAAGCTGCCCACTTCCCCATCGTTTCGAGCAATTACGATTTCAGCAAGACACCCCTCGCAGGAAAGATCAAGCCCTACCTCATCCTGAAAAGAGGAGGCGTGAAAATCGGAGTGATGGGAATCAACATCCAGCCTAAGGGGCTTGTCTCCTCGGCCAACTACGAGGGCATGGAGTATCTCGACCCGGTGACCACCTCCAACATGCTCGCCTACCGGTTGCGCACACAATACGGGTGCGACTTGGTGGTGGCTCTCTCTCACCTTGGATACCAACACGACACGAGGCTGGCAGAGGCTTCCCGAAACATCGACATCATCATCGGCGGGCACAGTCACACCTACATGGAAGAACCCGATGTCCGTAAGAACATGGACAACCGTGAGGTGCTAATCTACCAGACTGCCGGCAGAGGAGTCTATGTGGGACGAATCAACGTGACGATGGAGAAAATAAAGAAATAAAAACGAACAGACCTTCACGAGACAATGCGAAAATGTGTAATGCTTTTTACCCTGGGTGCAATCCTCTTTTCAGGTGGGGTACAGGCACAGGTGCCCGTCACGCTCTATGAACAAGCAGACAAAGAGAAGATGAACCGCTGGGTAGATTCCATCTACACACAACTCACCACAGATCAGAAGATAGGACAGCTCTTCATGCCAATCGTTGAGACCGGCAGCGGTTGGAAAAAGCGCATCGCGGGATACATTGCAGAGCAGAAAATAGGGGGCCTGCTCTTCTCAAAGAGCAAGCTGAGCAACCAGGCCGACGTGACCAACTATGCACAGAACCTCTCACCCATACCGTTGCTCATCGCGCTCGACGGAGAGTGGGGCCTTGCCATGCGACTGACCGATGCACCCAGATATCCGCGCAACCAGGTGATTGGTGCCATACAGGACGAGGAGACAATACGACACTACGGCAACGAGGTGGCACGGCAGTGCCGCGAAATGGGTATCCATGTCAACTTCGCACCCTCTGTCGATGTGCATACCAACCCCGCCAACCCCATTATCGGGAACCGCTCATACGGAGAGAATCCCCAAAAGGTGGCCCGCCAGGCGATCGCCTTTGCCAGCGGAATGGAAGAGAAGGGTGTGATTGCGGTGGCCAAACACTTCCCCGGCCACGGCGACACCTCCGATGATTCACATCACACGCTGCCGCTGATTACCCATGACACCCTGCGGCTCGATTCAGTGGAGCTTTATCCGTTTCGGGAATACATCAATGCCGGCCTTTCCGGCATCATGATGGGCCACCTGAATGTACCTGCTCTCAACACGAAGGGGTTGCCGGCGTCGCTCTCGCCGGAGATCGTCACAGCTTTGCTGCGTGAAAAGATGGGATTCAAAGGGCTCACCTTCACCGATGCAATGGCCATGAAGGGAGTATCTGATCAGCCCGATGCCAGCGTGAAGGCACTATTGGCCGGCAACGACATCCTGTTGGGAGAGGCAAACCTCTCAAAAGCTTTCCTTTCTGTCAGGAAAGCGGTTGAAGAGGGTGTACTCCCCGACTCGCTACTGGAAGAGAAGGTAAGAAGAATCCTTGCCTACAAATACATCGTCGGCCTCGACACAATCGTTCCCATAGACCATTCAAAAGTTCACAACAGAGTGAACAACCCTGGTGCAGTATGGATGCAACGTAAGATCTACGACAAAGCAATCACCCTGTTGAAGAATGAAACTGAGCTGATACCATTCAAAAAGCTGGAGCGGCTGAAGATTGCATCGGTTGCCGTAGATGCCCCCGATGACAACCCCTTTCAACAGTACCTCAACAAGTATGGGAAGGTGACCACCTTCACACCATCCTCCTCATCGATCGGTGCCCTGCTTGAAAAACTGGATGCATTCGATCTGGTCATCATCTCACTGCACAAAGACAAAATTGACGACTCCGTTCATCTGCAACAATTGGCAAAATCGAAGAAAAGCGTGGTGGTACTCTTCACCCCTCCGTCACAACTGCATCGTTTCAGTAAAACGGCACAAGAGGCTTCCGTGCTACTGCTGGCATACGACGCTTCGGAGGCTGCACAGTTCAGTGCCGCACAGGCACTCTTCGGCGGCATCGCCCTCTCGGGGCGACTACCTGTAGCCGCCGGCAACTACCCCGAAGGAGCAGGTCTTCAGACGGAAAAGATACGACTCGGCTATTCGCTGCCGGAGGAGGTGGGAATCAACTCTGAAAAGCTGGAAGGGATTGAACAGATCGCCCTGGAGGGCATCCGCCAGCGGGCCTACCCCGGATGTCAGATCCTGGTGGCAAAAGATGGAGTGGTAATCTATGAAAGATCGTTTGGCACACTCGACTATGGATCGGATGAAGAGGTAACCGCTCAGACAATCTATGACTTGGCATCAGTCACCAAGGCAGCCGCCACACTGCCGGCGGTGATGAAACTGTTCGATGAGAAAAAAATGCGGCTGCAGGATCCCATCAGCAAGTTTGTAAAAGAGACACGGGGGAGTGACAAAGCATCTGCCACCATCCGCTCGCTGCTCTTTCACGAATCGGGCATCACCTCTTTTATCCCTTACTACACCAGTGCGATCGACGCGAAAAGCTACGAAGGCACCCTGTTCGGCCGCAAGTCGTCACGCTACCATGTCCGCTATGCCGGTGTCTGGGCGCGCACCGACTACTCCTTCCTGCCCGATTTGATCTCCCGCAAACAGTCGGAACGATTTCACATGCCCGTAGCCAAAAAACTGTATGCCAGCAACAAGATGCACGATGCACTGCTGCGCGACATCATTCAGTCGCCCCTGCGGCGAAAGGGACGCTATCTCTACAGCTGTCTCAACTTCATGCTGCTCAAGGAAGCGGTGGAAGCCGCCACCGGAAACAACCTCGACAGCTATGTGAAGGATAACTTCTACCGTAAGCTGGGAGCCAACAACATCACCTTTCGCCCCCTGGAGCAACACCCGGAGGAACTGATCGCCCCCACCGAAGATGACCCCTTCTTCCGGCGACAGCACCTGCGCGGATATGTACATGATGAGGGAGCTGCCCTCTTCGGCGGTATCTCCGGGAATGCCGGCCTCTTTTCCAACAGCAACGACCTGGTCAAACTGAGTCAGATGTTGTTGAATGGCGGAAGTTACGGAGGTGAGCAGCTGCTCAGCCCTGAGACTGTCAGGCTCTTCACCACCATGAAGAGCAGCATCAGCCGGCGCGGCCTGGGCTTCGACAAGCCCGACCCGGGCAACAGTAAGCTAAGCCCTACCAGTCCCGCCACGCCTGTGGAGGTATATGGACACACCGGCTTCACCGGCACCAGTTTCTGGATAGACCCGGTGAACAACATGATCTACATCTTTCTCTCCAACCGTGTCAACCCTTCGCGCGCGCCCAACCGTTTCTCTACGCTGAGCATTCGCGAACGGGTACAGGAAGAGATCTACCAGGCCCTGCGGACCGATTCACCCATCACAAACCAACAGTAACAAGAGACGATGCAAAAGGTTATCAAGAGCAGCCAGTTGGTTGCCGACACAGAAAAAATTATCCGTAACACCCGCTACGACAAACTTTTCATCCTCACCGATGACAACACGCACCGGCATTGCCTGCCGTTGCTCAGCAACCTGCCACAGATCAGCGACGCCACAGAGATTGTGATCCCCGCCGATGACATCAATAAGACCATCTCCACACTTTCGATGGTATGGGAACAACTCACTGCGGGAGGAGCCACCCGCCACTCGCTGCTCATCAACCTGGGCGGAGGAATGGTCACCGATCTGGGAGGCTTTGCTGCCGCCACCTTCAAGCGGGGCATTCGTTACATCAACATCCCCACCACACTCCTGGGCGCGGTCGATGCAGCCGTAGGCGGCAAGACCGGCATCAACTTTGGCGGCTACAAGAATGAGATTGGCTCCTTCTACCCTTCGGAGTTTGTCATCATCTTCTCCGACTTCTTCCGCACGCTGACACAGGAAGCCCTTCTTTCCGGCTATGCAGAGATGATCAAGCATGCATTGATCCACTCGGCGGCCGACCTTGACAAACTCATTGCCTTCCAACTCGACAAACCCGACTATGAACAGTTGAACGAGATGGTATTTCGTTCGGTTGGCATCAAGCGGCAGATTGTGGAGAAGGATCCCTACGAGCAGGATATACGCAAGGCGCTGAACCTGGGACACACCACTGCACACGCTTTCGAGAGCCACGCCCTTAAAGCAGGCACTCCTGTGCCACACGGCTTTGCCGTAGCATGGGGATTGATTGTTGAGCTTTACCTCTCACACCGCATCTGTCGTTTCCCCAAGGAGAAACTGCTGAAGACGGTACGGTTCATCCGGGAGCAGTACGGCTCCTTTGCAATCAGCTGCGATCATTATGAGCAACTCTATGAGATCGCACTCCATGACAAGAAGAACCGGGGAGGAGTAATCAATTTCACCTTGCTCTCAGAGATCGGAAACGTGCAGATAGACCAGACCGCAGACAAGAAACTCTTTTTTGAAGCGCTCGACTTCTATCGCGATTCGGTTGGATTGTAAACAGAACCCCGCGGGGTGGAAATTGTGCGGATTGATTCAACAAATCTCACGTATGAAACGCTCTTCAGCCTGGTGAACCCAGTCGCGAAACGTTTCATCAGGCTTGTAATGCGGAATGAAATCGACCAGCCGGTCCAGATCGAATCGTTTGCCGGCGATGCCCGCACCGGAGAGTGATGCATCTTGGGCATTGAACTCCTGCTCCACATGCACCGGGATCATCAGGATTGGTTTGCGGAAGTAGAGTGCTTCACAGAGCGATTCGAAGCCTGCAGTGGTGGCATAGGCCATGCTCCCGGCCATGCTGCTGAGGAACTTCTCATCATGGAGACGAGTGATCGTGAACCGATCATCCACCTGCACCTCCTCCGCGGCATCACTCTTGTCCCAGAAGAAGCGCAACGGCACCTCCGGATGGCGTGCATGCCAACGGGCAATCTCATCATAATAGCCCGCATTGAGCATGTAGCCGTGAATGTAATCGCCATCAGAGGGTACTGAGCGGAACACTTCCGCACGCAACAACGGGGGCACGGTAACAATCCGTTTGTCGGTTGCAGCAGGCATATCGCGAAAGGAGAGGGCCAGGATACGGGAAGCACGGTTGGAGGTGATGCGCGAGAGCATTCTTAGGAAATAGTACTTCACATCCTGTTCGGCACTGGTCTTGTAATTTGGATTCAGGAGGATGTACTGATGTGCCACACAGATCATCTCCACCCCCATCTTCTTGTCGAACCGGTAAATGCCATAAGCCATACCGGTGATCATCTCATAAAAATTGATCACCCTGTCGGGACGATACTCTTCAATCTTATGACGGATGTGCTGAAGGCTTTTACGGAAGATAAAGGGACGTGAGAAGTTGGTCGCCACACTCAACAGGATGTTGGGTCGCTTTTGTTTGTAGAAGGAGGTGAAGTTGGGGCTGTTGAAAGCAGTGACCGGTGCAGCAATTTTCTCGGAGAAGAAGGATGGTATCTCCCTGTTGTCGCTTTTACCCACCAGCACGGCCACCACTTCATGGCCCTGTTTACGCAGGATGGCAGCAAGCGAGAGCGCCTGCGTGTAGTGGCCTCTGCCTTCTCCCTGTACAGTGAACAAGAATCTCACAAAAAAAAGATTTTTGATGTTTCAGCTGCAAAAGTACAAATTAAACGGCAGTCACCCTTAACTTTTCGGTTAAGGTATAGTAACATCGCAAAAAAAGTGACTCAGCGTTCAAATGTAAGCAACTGTCCCGCGGCACAATCCGACACACGCCCCTCATCGTATGCCAGCATACCATTCACGAATGTCTTGCTCACGCTGTTGCCAAAGGTGACCCCCTCGAAAGGAGACCAGCCGCACTTGTAAAGAATGTTTTCCGGGGTAACAGTGAAGGGAGCCGAAGGATCAACCAAAACCAGGTCAGCATGGTAACCCTCCCGGATGAAACCCCTTTCCCGAACACCGAAGAGGCGTGCAGGAGCGTGACACATCCGCTCCACCACCATTTCACGGGTGAAGATCTTTGCATCGGTCATCTCCCACATTGCTGCCAGCGAATGCTGTACCAGCGGACCACCAGAGGCAGCTCTGATGGCACCGCCCTCCTTCTCACTCAGGAGGTGAGGAGCATGGTCGGTAGCCACCACATCAAGGCGTCCGCGACGCAGTGCCTCACGGAGCGCTTCCCGATCGGCCGCCCCCTTTACCGCCGGGTTCCACTTGATGCGGCTTCCCATGCGGCCATAATCCTCATCACTGAACCAGAGGTGGTGAACACATACCTCTGCCGTGATTTTTTTCTCTGCCAATGAGCCTTCGGAGAAAAGGCTCATCTCCTGCGCCGTGGAGAGGTGCAACACATGCAGGCGGCTGCCGTAATGGTCGGCCAGCTCCACCGCCTCGGCCGAAGAACGGTAACAGGCTTCCGCAGTTCTGATCAGCGGATGCATGGCAACAGGCATCTCCTCTCCGTGCAATCGGATCATTCGATCCCTGTTCTCACGAATCAGCTCCTCACTCTCGCAGTGGGTGGCGATCAACATCTCTACCTCGGCGAAGATCTTTTGCAGCGTCCTGCGGTCATCCACCAGCATGTTGCCCGTAGAGGAACCCATGAATACCTTCACCCCACAGGTAGTTACCGGATCAACCTTCATCAGCTCCCGGATGTTATCGTTGGTGGCACCCATGTAGAAGGAGTAGTTGGCAGCAGAGCGTCCCGCAGCCAGCTCCTGTTTGCGGCGAAGCTCATCGTTGGTAATGGTCTGGGGCATCGTGTTGGGCATCTCCATGTATGAGGTGACACCTCCTGCCACGGCAGCCCTGCTCTCGCTGAAAATATCCCCCTTGTGAGTCAGACCCGGTTCACGGAAGTGCACCTGATCGTCAATCACACCGGGTATCAGGAAAAGCCCCCTGGCATCGATCACATCGTCACAGCGGGAGAGCAGTTGTTCCGGCACCTCATCGCGAAAGATGCGTGCAATTCGTTCACCCTCTATCAGGAGTGAGCCGGTAAAGGTCTCCCCCTCGTTGATGATGGTTGCTTTTTGTATCAGTATCATGAGGATAGTTGTTTGGATTGTTTGCGTGGTTTTATTTGTCCCAACTCTTTTCTCCAGCGCAGGTTGATCACGCCGAAGAATGCTTCACCGAATATGCTGCTGTTCATCTTGGAGGTGCCCAGCTGCCGGTTCACGAAGATGACCGACACCTCTTTAATGCTGAAACCCAGCACTTTGGCGGAATACTTCATCTCAATCTGAAAGGCATAACCCTTGAACCGAATCTGATCCAGGTTGATGGTCTCCAGCACCTTGCGTCGGTAGCAGACGAAACCGGCAGTGGTATCCTTCACATTGAGTGCTGTCACCAGGCGTACATACTTCGATGCGAAGAAGGACATCAGCACACGCCCCATGGGCCAGTTCACGACGTTCACACCGGTGGCATAGCGTGATCCCACAGCCACATCAAATCCATCGTCATGACAGGCGGCATAGAGTCGTGGCAGATCCTCCGGGTTATGCGAAAAGTCGGCATCCATCTCGAAGATATAGTCGTACGATCGCTGCAATGCCCACTTGAAACCATGGATGTAGGCAGTCCCCAGTCCCAGCTTCCCCTTCCTTTCTTCCAGAAAGAGGCGACCTTCAAACGGACCGCTCATAAGGCGTTGCACGATGGCCGCGGTGCCGTCGGGTGAGCCGTCATCGATCACCAGGATATGAAACTGTTGGTCCAGCGAAAAAACAGCTTTTATGATGTTCTCAATATTCTCTTTCTCGTTGTAGGTGGGTATAATCACTACACTATCTGCCATTGGAATCAATTTTATTTCAAAAGTACACCATTTGGCGCACAAATAAAAAAGTTGGTGAAATATTTTGTATCATCAAAACAAATTCCTATCTTTGCAGTCCCATTAAGGGAAACTAAATCGCGGAGTGGAGCAGTTGGTAGCTCGTTGGGCTCATAACCCAAAGGTCGTAAGTTCGAGTCTTGCCTCCGCAACATTTTTAAAGGAAAGCAGTTCTGCTTTCCTTTTTTTTCTGTTTATTTGCAGGGTAGAACCGATCAATAGCCCTGTCGATGTTTCGAATCACTATTTTCACTGCACTGTTGCTGCTGTCATTCCTTCCTTTATCAGGGCAGGCACAACAGGCTGAACAGGTACTGGGAAGGGCCTCCTATTATGCCGGGCGTTTTCACGGCCGGAAAATGTCAAACGGAACCTCCTACCACAGAGACAGCCTCACCTGTGCACACCGCACCTATCCTTTCGGCACCTTGCTTGAGGTGACCAATCCCAAAAACAACAAGAGTGTCATCGTAAAGGTGACTGACCGGGGACCCTATATGCGCAACCGGATCATTGACGTTTCTCATGCAGCCGCCCAACAGCTGGGAATGCTGAAACAGGGGGTCATCACGGTGGAAATCAGGGAACACATCCCTGATGCGGATCTTTGGCAAATGAACCCTACCTCTTCTCGTTTGAGAAGGAATAGGGAGCATCCGACTTGCGGATACCTCTCTCCCTGTTCGGTTTCTCCGACATGGTGAAGTCAATCTTTGCCCCCTCCATCAGTTCACCGTGGGTGAAGTAGTTCTTCGTGTAGCTTCTGCCGTTGAGCTCTACCGAGGAGACAAAACGAGTTTCGTGTGCGTTGTTGGGTGCATTTATTTCCACCCTGTTTCCATTCTCCAGGTGTAGTGTCATCTTGTTGAAGAGTGGTGAACCGATCACATACTGGTCGCTACCCGGGCAGACAGGGTAAAAACCGAGGGAAGAGAAGACATACCATGCCGATGTCTGACCATTGTCCTCATCCCCGCAATAACCGTCGGGATGGGGTGTGTAGAGCTTGTCCATCACCTCTCGCACCCGGTACTGAGCCTTCCATGGCTCACCCGCGTAGTTGTAGAGATAAATCATATGTTGGATGGGCTGGTTGCCGTGTGCATACTGTCCCATGTTCGTGATCTGCATCTCACGGATCTCATGAATCACCCCGCCGTAGTAGCTGTCGTCGAAGAGTGGGGGCATCACGAATACCGAGTCGAGCATCTCCACGAAAGCCCTGTTGCCTCCCATCAAGTCGATCAACCCCTGCGGATCGTGGAACACCGACCAGGTGTAATGCCAGCTGTTCCCTTCGGTGAAGGCATCCCCCCACTTGGTGGGGCTGAAGGGCGACTGGAAGGAGCCATCCTTGTTGCGGCCACGCATCAGCTTGTGCTCAGGAGAGTAAAGATTGCGGTAGTTCCGGCTTCTTTTGGCAAAGAGATCGATCTCCGCCTGTGGGCGCTTCAGCTCCCTGGCCAGCTTGTAGATGGTCCAGTCGGCATAGGCATACTCCAGCGTGCGTGCGGCGTTCTCGTTGATCTTCACGTCGTAGGGTACATAACCCAGGGTGTTGTAGTACTCATGGCCGAGACGCCCGGTAGAAGAGACCTGCGGATGTACGTGCTCGGTGCCGTGAAGCATCGCTTCGTAAAGCGTTTCAATGTCATAACCGCGAACCCCTTTCAGCCAGGCATCCGCTACCACCGAAGCGGAGTTGTTACCAATCATGATGCCGCGGTGGCCGGGGCTGGCCCACTCGGGCAGGAAACCACTCTCCTTGTAGGTATTGACCAGCCCCTCCTGAATCTCAGCGTTCACCGAGGGGTAGACCAGATTGAGCAGGGGGAAGAGCGCACGGAAAGTATCCCAGAAGCCGGTATCGGTATACATGTAGCCGGGAAGGACCTTTCCGTTGTAGGGACTGTAGTGAATGATATTGCCATCGGCGTCCACCTCGTGAAACTTCCTGGGGAAGAGGGTGGAACGATAGAGCGTGGAGTAGAAGGTACGCTTCTGGTCGAGGTTGCCACCCTCCACCTCAATCCTGCCAAGCACCTTGTTCCAGTCATTGCGACCCTCCTGTTTCACCTGTTCAAACGATTTGCCGGTGACCTCTTTCAGGTTCTGCCACGCCTGTTCATAGCTGATGAATGAGGAGGCCACGCGGGCCACCACCTGCTCACCACGGTGGGTGGCAAAACCGATGAAAGCACCGGTGTGGCTTCCGTCAGCAGCGAGTTCCTCATCCAGTATCTCACCATCTTTCACCGCACGGTGCAACGTAAAGGATTTATCGAAGAGCACCACGAAGTAGTTTTTGAAGTTTTCAGGAACACCGCCGCTATTGCGGGTGGTGTAGCCGACAATAGCATTATTCCCGGGGATAATTTCCACTGCGGATCCCTTGTCGAAGGCATCCACCAACACGATGGCGCTGTCTGTCTCGGGGAAGGTAAAGCGGAAAATGGCAGCCCGCTCAGTGGGAGAGATCTCGGTGGTGATGTCGTAGTCGGCCAGATAGGCACTGTAATAGTAGGGCTTCGCCACCTCAGCCTTATGGGAATACCAGCTTGCCCGTTTCTCCTGCGCAAACTCCATCCTGTCGGTCATCGGCATGATGGCAAACTGACCGTAGTCATTCATCCAGGGACTGGGCTGATGGGTCTGCTTGAAGCCGTTCAGCTTGTTGTCGGTATAGGCATATTGCCATCCGTCACCCATCTTGCGGGTCTGGGGTGTCCAGAAATTCATCCCCCAGGGACGTGCGATGGCCGGGTAGGTGTTGCCGTTGGAGAGAGCGAACTCCGACTGGGTACCCATCAGTACATTCACGTAATCCACGGGGTCGTCATAAGCCTTTCCGGCCAGAGGAGCTGTCAGGCTCAGCAGCAGGCTGAGTGCCAATGTATATCTTTTCATATTTTTGTCTTGCAGGGGTTAAAGGCTGTTTACCAGGTTCATTTTCCCTTTCTTATCGAGGTCGACGATCAATTCCCCAAAGAGGGTATTGACCCAGGCAAACCAGCTGCGGGTGAATTTTGCAGGGTCGTCCTTGTGAAAGGACTCATGCATGAAGCCGGCACCTGCATCGGTATGGCGCAGCATGCGGCAGCAGTGACACAGGAGGGGTCGATTTTTTGATATAGCTCCTTCGTGTAGTCACACAATGTAGTATGGTGGTTAATCATTTCTTAGGAAACCGGTTACAATTTCACCGGCAATTTCTTGCGGAAGCCATCCTTGAAGCAGATCAAGGTCTCGGTACGGGAGAGGCCCAGGGGTTGTAGTTCCGAGTGGATGATGCGCAGCAGATCTTTGTTGTTCTTCGCGTAGACCTTGATAAGCAGGTCGTACTGACCGGTAGTGTAGTAACACTCCACCACCTCGGGAATCTTTTCCAGCTCTTTCACCACAAAATCGAACGTTGAAGGAGAAGTGAGAAAAATCCCCACATAGGCACATGTCTCGAAGCCGATCTTTTCCGCATCCACGATAAACTCCGAACCTTTCACCACGCCAAGTTGTATGAGTTTCTGCACCCGCTGGTGAATTGCCGCTCCAGAGACACCGCATTCGCGGGCCACCTCCAGAAAGGGTATGCGTGCGTTGTCGATGATCATTCGCAAAATCTTCTCATCCAACTCATCCAGTTCATGTTGTGCCATAGTGTAAGTTTTAATCTGTCAGTAAAATAGGTTGTTTTATGCAAAAATAGTAAAATATTCGGATCTCTGAACATCAACCAAATCAAATCACTCCATTTTTAAGCATTTTAAAGCTATGGCAGCAGGCAGTCCGGTGGCGGTGCGCAGCGCCTCCTCGTCGATGAGGAAGCTACCGGAGTGGAGGGCTCCTGATCTTTTGTTTGTTGGCGACACCCCGAAACGGTAATAGCAGCAAGGGTATTGTTGGGTGAAGAAGCCGAAGTCGTCGGCTGTCATCCGTCGCGGGTATTCCCCCACCCGCTCTGCGCCCAGCCATTCAGCCGCCGCAACTTTGACCTCCCGGGTGACTGTCTCGTCACTGATCACGCAGGGATACCCTTCCGGCAGCACTGCCTCACACCGGCAGCCGTAGGCTGCTGCAGTGTCGGAAGCGATTTGCGGGATCAACCCAAGCATCTTCCGCCGCTCCTCCTCGTTCATGCAGCGCAGGGAGCCGGCGAGTGTCACCTCCGGTGGGATCACGTTGGTGGCACCGGCAGCAATGAAACGCCCAAAGGAGAGTACGATGGGATGGAAGGGATTGCTCCTGCGACTGGCCAGCTGCTGCATGGCCACCACAATCTGCGAGGCGGCCAGCACGTTGTCGTTCAGCTCGTGCGGGAGGGCACCATGTCCACCCTGACCCTTCACGGTGAGGTGCACCTCGTCGGCCGAGGCCATCACCGTGCCGCTCTGAAAGGCCACATGTCCGGCCGGCAGGTCAATGTAGGCATGCTGTTTAATTATCATGCAGGGGTTGTAAGCCCCGAAGAGATTGTCGCGCAACATCAGGGAAGCACCCCCGGGCGATTGCTCCTCACCCGGCTGGAAGACGAAGAGCAGCGTGCCGGCAAAATGTTGGCGCAGCGAGTGGAGCATCTTCACCGCACCCATCAGTGCAGCCGCCTGAGCATCATGGCCGCAGGCGTGCATCACCCCCTCGTTCAGCGACCGGTAGGAGACATCGTTCTCCTCCTGCACCGGCAGCGCATCCATGTCGGCCACGAAGGCGATGCAGCTCTCCGACAACTCCTTCTCCCCCTTCACCTCAGCCACAATACCGTAGCCGCCGATTCCGCTCCGGAATGAGATCCCCTCCTTTTGCAGGAAGGCGGCGATGTATGCAGCCGTCTCCTGCTCCCGGTAGGAGAGCTCGGGATGGCTGTGGAGGTGGCGGTAATGACCAACCACCTCCGGGAAGAGTTGCTCCGTCAGGAGACGGATCTGCTGCAGGAGGTCCATCAGTGCAGGTTGTGGATCACCAGTCCTGAGCGCAGCTTCGGCTCAAACCAGGTGGTCTTGGGCGGCATGATGTTGCCGGTGTCGGCGATGTCCATCAGCTGCTTCATCGATACGGGGTAGAGGGCAATGGCCAGGGCCATCTCACCGCTGTCGACCCGTTGTTTGAGTTCTCCCAGTCCCCGGATACCTCCCACGAAGTCGATCCGCTTGTCGCTGCGCAGGTCCTTGATGCCAAGGATCTCATCGAGGATGAGGCCGGAGGTGATGGTGACGTCGAGCTGGCCAATGGGGTCGCCGTCGTCGTAAGTGCCCGGCTTGGCGGTAACGCTGTATGAGCGTCCGTCGAGGTAGATTGAGAAGTTGTGCAGCTGCTTCGGCTTCTGTATCTCTGATCCGGTGGGCTCCACCGTGAAGTTTTTCTCCAGCCGCGTCAGGAACTGATCGGGTGTGAGTCCGTTGAGATCCTTCACCACCCGGTTGTAATCGATGATGGTGAGCTGGTTGTCGGGGAAGCAAACCGCCATGAAGTAGTTGTACTCCTCATCGCCCCGGTGGTCGGGGTTGTTTTTCGCCTTCTCGGCACCCACCAGTGCGGCGGCGGCGGAACGGTGATGACCGTCGGCGATGTACATGGCCGGCATGGCGGCGAAGAGCTCGGTGATGCGGCGGATGTCTTGCTCCTCCGTTACCAGCCAGAAGTGGTGTCCCACACCATCAACAGAAACAAAATCATATTCCGGTGCAGTGGCAGAGACCCACTCCACGATGGCGTTGACCTCGTTGTTTTCCGGGTAAGCGAAGAAGACCGGCTCGATGTTCGCATCGTTCACCCGCACATGCTTCATCCGGTCCTCCTCCTTGTCGCGCCGTGTCAGCTCATGCTTCTTGATCTTCCCGCTCATGTAATCCTCCACGGCGGCAGCCACCACAAGGCCATACTGCCTTTTGCCGTTCATGGTCTGGGCATAGACGTAATAAAGCTCTTTCTCATCCTGCAGGAGCCATCCCTTGTCGCAGAACATACGGTAGTTCTCCGCCGCTTTCAGGTAGACATCCTCGTCGTGTTCATCCTTGCCTGCGGGGAAATCGATCTCCGGCTTGATGATGTGGTAGAGCGATTTCTCATTGCCTTCAGCCTCTCTGCGGGCCTCTTCTGAATTGAGTACATCATAGGGTCGGGAGGCCACCTCGCGGACCATCGTGCTGGGCGGCCGTACGCCCCGGAAAGGTTTTATTTTCATCTTGTCAAACGTTAAAAAAGTTATCATCGCAAATGTAGCCATTTTCTCCTGAATAAAGACATGCCGGAAGGCAGATTTGGGAAAAAACAGCTACTTTTGTTTCAACAACAAATTAAACTTTTATGGGATGGTACAGATAGAGGAAAAGCAGATCATTGCAGCGGCGGAGAAGGGGATGGATGAGTTCCTGAAAGTGTTCACCGACGCCTACCTGGAGCTGCTTGGCGGCGACATCACGGCCGAGAACATGGAGCTGCTGAACGGTTACCAGCACACCCTGCTGGCCTACCGCTTCTTCACGGAAGAGGTGAACGAGGGAGGCTTCGTGCAGCTCATCCAGAACGGCTACGGCGGTTATCTCTTCAACAACCCGGTGGCCAAGGCATTGAAAGAGATGGGCGCCAAGGGGATGTCGAAGATCCTCTACAAGGCGAAGGAGATCTACGATGCCCATCGCGAGGAGCTTGAACGGGAGACCAGCGAGGAGGAGTTCATGGCGATGTATGTCGACTTTGAACAGTTCGATGAGCTGGAGGAGAAGTTCTTCTATCTCGAGGAAGAGGAAACCCTCCAGGTTGCCCAATATGTAGATGAGCACCTGGAAGATTTCGCCGAAGTTATTCAGTAGCCCAACAACAGGATCATTCCTTCACCAGGTTCTTGAAGGCCGAGCCAAAGATCAGGTAACCGGTGTTGCCTGCGATGGTCCCTTCGTTCTGACCCCAGAGGAAAGGCCAGTCGTCGTAATTCTCAAAGTGGTCCGGTTGCCGGAAGAGGATGCCGGGAGCCATGTTGCCGGGGATGAAAGAGAAGTCGGCCCTGTTGTTGCCGTAGAACACCTCCTTGGGGCGTGTGGCACCCAGGGTGGCCACCAGTGAGTAGTTGTGATAGGGATGGCATCCATAGAGCCAGCTGGCCACCTTGTAGGCATGGCTTTTGTCGATCAGCTCTGGATAGAACTCGTTGGCAATGCAGAGGGTGGTTCCGTAGTTAACCACGGCACCTCCCCCGGCCCAGTTAGCCAGGCCGATGGGCAATCCGTAGGGGTTGTCCTGTTCCAGTTCGTCGATGTAATCCTTGTATTTTGCCACGTAGGGACGCAGTTTCTCCTTGTAGGATGCATCCAGGTGAGGGATGGCATTAAGGGCCGTCAGTATCTGGAAGTTGACATTTCTGTCGAGTGCCGGCCAAAGCAGCTCTTGGAAACGATCGAGATACGATTGCTCACCGGTGGAGATATAAAGTTGCAGGTAGGAGCCGATGTCAAATGGTTCAAAGCCGCGGCGCCCCTGCCGTTCAGGTCTCTCTTCAAGCAGTTCCGTAGCCTCTTTCAGCAGTCGTTTCGATTGCACCAATGCCCTTTCCGACAGGTCGTCGTTGTAACCTTTCAGCGCCCTGCTGGCAGCGGCGAACATTGTAGCCGCCCTGAGGTCGAGACCCGGGTTGCGGCTGGTGAAGGCCCACATATCATCCTTCACACCACTGGAGCGACCGTCGGCGGCCACCTCGTAGGGACCCAGCTCCGGGTTGTAGGGAAGGCCGTCGGTGATGGAGGCCGCGTCGCCCAGGTGGTGGTAGTTATCCAGCACCGCGTTGGAGAGCGTTTGCGCCATGTGACCGATGATTTCCGCCTGCGCCACCAGCTGCATGGTACCATGCTCAATGAACTGCAGCATGTCGGGGGTCCCGTCGGGGCGGTGCAGGTCCACATAGCGTTGCGTGTGATCGACAAAGGTCTGGTCGCGTAACGGCTTGAAATATTCCCAGGTGTGCACGAAGTTCTGCACCACGTTGATGTTCGATCCGGTCTCGATGTCAAAATCACCCGCGTCGAAGAAGCCCCCCACGTTCAGTCCGGGGATCAGCTCCAGCGCCTTGTACTTCGTATCGGTGGTGGGACCCTGTCCGTGCAGGTCGAAGTGATCGGTGTTGGGCGGTGCCTGCAGGTAACCCTCCTTGAAAGGCTCCCCGTGCCACACCCTGTAAGCCTGGTTCACGTACATGTGGTTCATGTGTATCGGGATCCAGATATCGCTTGTGGCATCGGTGATCTGGTCGTAGACATTCTCTTCGATGATGAAGTTGTTAGTGATGCAGTCGCCGTAGCGAATGTAGTAGATTCCGGGCGTGTTGACCGCAGAGAAATCGAACTTCACGTAGTGATACTTGAAGTAGTCGCCCCAGGGAGTGATCTTGCCGGTGAACACCTCGGAGGCATTGCCATCCTCTCCAATCCTGTAGATCGAAGCGGTTTCGAGCGGCTTGTCCTTCTTGTCCAGTTCAATCACCGATATTTTAGGTTGCTCAGGGATGTATCCCACCTGTGAGAAACCGATGTTGGGTTCCCGCACCCAGCCCTCCACGGCATTGGGCTCCACCGTCCAGGTCAGCACCTTGCCCGTTTTGCCGGCCGGCAGGAGGCTGCGTACCACGAACCAGCCGTTCTGTGCCAATATGCGGCCATCGAACAACATCAGGTCCGCATCGTGTGAGGTGATTTTCACCATCCGCTCGGGGGCATCGGGAGCCAGCAGCATGGAGCGTCCCGATTCGAGCGGGAGGGGATCGATGAACTGGCCTGTACCGCGGTCGTCAGAGGTGACATATCCCTTGAACTGTTTCGTCTTCTCGCTGTTGGGACGTGTCACCGTGTTGCCCACGGTGTAGCGCGGGAAGCGGTTGGGCCTACCATCCATCAGAAATGCTTTTGCCCAGTATTGAGAAGGGAGGAACTCCAGGTTAAAGCCCGCTTTTCCCACCAGCTCTTCCGGGAGCGGCTCATCGAGCCATACCGAGATCTCCACCCCGTTGCCTTTCGCGGTGACCACCACGCGCGAATCGAAGTCGTACTCCTCATACCGCAGCAACGATTCAATGCTTTTGGTTGCAGGATCCACCTTCCTGGTGGGAATCTCCGGCACCAGGTCCCACTGTTCCGGGGTATTGGAAAGGCGTACCGCACCACCCTGTGCCGTGCGCACGCCATGGTGAATCAGTTCGATGCCTGCATTTTTCTCATCGTTGAAGCCACCGGTAAAAAGGTTACTGTATACCAGCACGTTGACACCCTGTTTTTCAAAATATTCCAGCTCATTGAGGGTCAGTTGTTGCGCCTTGGCATGATTACCGGCTGCGAAAAAAAGGAGTAAAAAGGGTAAAAAAGTCAGTCGTTTCATGGAAATCAAAAAAATATTAAATCATCAATTGTTGTTTCTCTCGGTTTTGAAAGGCGTAAAGATAAACAAAAAAGGTAAAAGTTACACACAATACCAATTTTGGAATCATTAAGCAAGCAACACCTCTTTTATCCCCACTGCGTTATTTGGAAAAGAAAAAAAGAACCGATACACTCTATTAGGAAATAAGACATTGGATACTTTGCGGTTATATATCAAGGAATACCAACCAAAAGATTGTTTGTTTGAGGGATCAAATGGGGGGCAATATTCAATCAGAAGTGTTCAGAACATACTAAAAATCTCTTTAAAGAAAGTTGGGATTCATAAAAATATTTCTGTACATTCGTTGCGTCATTCTTTTGCTAAACACTGGCTTGGGATATGAAATCCATTGGATAACCCTGATATTTAAGAAAAACGACATATTATACTCAATCAATAAGTTATGTATGCGCAATTGCATTTAAACATACAACTTTTTATATAACTCTAGGAATTAGTTTATTAGAAAAACAAGGAGGGAGTATATATGAAATATATACGCAATTGTATTGCGTATACACAAATGTTGGCTGCAAGGCTAACAAACCCAACAATTCACTATAATTGTGACATTTAATAAGAATATGACAACAAAGAAAAAGATAATGAAACCGACAAAGAGAAAGCAAAATCTGCCGAAAGTTTCGGGGGTTGACTTATTTTGCGGAGTGGGTGGACTGACTCACGGACTTATAAAATCAGGGATAAAAGTAAGAGCGGGCATAGACCTTGACACAAGTTGTAAATACGCATATGAAGTAAATAACAAAGCTGAATTTATTGGAGCGGACATTACGGAAATAACAGGTGAACAAATCCAAAAATATTGGCAGGATGATGAAGTGAAAATTTTAGTGGGTTGCGCTCCTTGTCAGCCATTTTCCACTCACGCAAACAAAGTAAAAGACCAAGACAAAGAACAAGGAGATAAGTGGAATCTTTTAAAAGAGTTTATCCGATTGGTAAGAGAAACCACACCAGACATTATTTCAATGGAGAATGTTACAAATCTTTCAAACAAACAAGTGTTTAGAGACTTTGTGGGTCAACTTGAAGAATTAAAATACAATGTTAAATATCAGAATGTCTATTGCCCTGACTATGGTATTCCTCAAAAGAGAAGACGATTGGTATTACTTGCTTCTCGTTTCGGTGAGTTAAATTTAATTGCCCCTACCCATAAAAAAGAAAAATACAAAACCGTTCGAGATGCCATTTCACATTTGGAGCCAATTGAATGTGGCGAAATAAGTGAAAAAGATAAACTTCACTTCACCACTAAGCTAACAGACATCAACTTACAAAGAATCAGGGCGTCTGTTCCTAACGGAACTTGGGAAGATTGGGATGCAAATCTTTGGTTGGAGTGCCATAAAAAAGAATCAGGAAAAACATATAAAGCTGTTTATGGTAGAATGTCGTGGGACGAACCTGCACCGACTATTACAACACAATTTTACAACTATGGAACAGGTCGGTTTGGTCATCCTGAACAGGACAGAGCATTGACCATTCGTGAAGCATCAATTCTTCAAAGTTTTCCTCCGAAGTATAAGTTTGTTGATAAAAGTCAAGAAGTTATGCTAACACGCATCGGCACACATATAGGTAATGCAGTTCCAGTCAATCTTGGTTTAGCCATTGGAAAGAGCATAATCAAACATTTAAACGAAATCAGCAATGGATAATTTTACCTTCAATATATCATTGAGCGTTCTCAACCACTTGGGGCGGAACTTATACCGAAACTTTATTACAGTTCTTGGAGAAGCAATTTCAAATTCTTGGGATGCTGATGCTAAAAATGTTTGGATATATATTGACAGGGAAAACAATCACCTAATTATAAAGGATAATGGTGACGGGATGACATCAGATGATTTTCAAAACAAGTTTCTGAAAATCGGTTACTCAAAACGAAAAGATGGAGCGGATAAGACAAACTTACATAGACCTTTCATTGGACGAAAAGGCATTGGAAAACTTGCCCTATTATCTTGTGCAAAAAGGATTCATATATTATCAAAGACAGCGGAAACTGAATTTGTTGGGGGAGTGATTGATAATTCAGGGTTAGATAATGCTATACACGATGATTTAACTCCACAACAATATCCATTAGAAACTGTAAATACCGAACTCTTTGGAAAACACCTTGATGATTTTAAAAAGGGAACGATTATCTATTTTGAAGACATAAACGATGGGATTAAAAATAGAATTGAATACATCAGAAAACTTATTGCTCTGTTTTTCAGATTCTCACTAATTGACGATTCTTTTAAAATATCTCTCAATGATGACCCGATTACCTTGAATGAATTAAATGATTTATCACAAAGCACTCAATTTGTTTGGCAAATAAATTCGATTGAAGACCCATATTTAAAAGAGAAAGTTTCGCCAACCCTTGAACATATAAAAAGATATGAAAAGCTTACATCACCATTAAATATTAGTGGTTTTATAGCTTCTGTAAAAAAACCTGAATATTTGAAAATTAGGAACACACAAGAAAAAGTGACTTTAGATTTATATGTAAATGGAAGATTAAGAGAAACCAACTTACTAAAACATATACCAACAACACGAATAGTTGAAAGCTATACTTATGGGCAGATTCACTTTAATAGTTTAGATGGTGAAAAAGACAGGTTTACAAGTAGTCGCGAAGGAGTAATTTCTGATGATCCTCTTTTTCAATCACTACTCAGTGAACTAAAAGACAATATAATGAAAAGAATTATAGAAGATTGGGATAATTGGCGGGTAGAATTAAGACAAGATGGTGATTCAGAGAATACAACTCGAATGACCAAAAAAGAAAGAAAGTCAAAAGAATTAGTAAATACAATCTCAGACGAATTCGTTCCAACCAAAGAATCAATTTATCGAAGTAAAGTTGACGAATGGCTTGAAAGCCTAAGTAAAGACGCTGAATTTAATGTTACAACTTATGCAGAATGTTTTATTAGTGAAAACCTACTTCGTAATTATATAAATCACAAACCTGTTCCTTTATCACCAGAAGCGATTTCAGAAAGCAAGAAATGGAGAGACAAAGAAGAAGCAAATAAAAATACTGCAAACATTAGCTTTGACTTGCGACAGTCCAAAGAAGACCTCGTTTACTTGGATATGGACAACTTAGCCAACTTAATTGAAAAAGTTGACCCTTTAAAACAAGCAGGACTATCAAGGGATGCAAAGGAATATAAGCCTATCCGTGATGCAATGGCTCATACTGCTTTGTTAACGCAAAACGCTAAGCAGCGACTAAACTCAACCTATGAAAATATTAAGGCAAGAATTAAAAAAATACTCGGATGACAAGAAGCCCAGCAGCCAACAGGCGTTTGGCTCAATGGCGGGTGTAGTGGTTAATTGAACATTCTAGCTCGCATCAACTTTTGTGGTGTATTGACAGTTTTGTGCTCCGAAATCCGCCACTGCGCCAAGCGCCGAAACGTTACCAGCAAGCGTGAAAAAAGAAAAATCAACATACTAAATACTATCACTATGTACCTATTTTTTGACACCGAAACAACTGGACTTCCAAGAAACTGGAAAGCACCTGTAACAGATTTGAACAATTGGCCTAGACTTGTTCAATTAGCTTATTTATTTTACGATAAAAACGGGAATAAAATTTCTGCCGGAGATTATATTGTTAAACCAGAGGGTTTTACAATACCTATAGAAACTTCTCGTATTCACGGCATTTCAACAGAACGTGCTATTAGAGAAGGAAAACCATTAATAGATGTTTTGCAAAAATTTCAATCTATGATAGAACAAGCAGAATATTTGGTTGCACACAATATGAGTTTTGATGAAAAAATTGTTGGTGCTGAATTTTTGAGAAATAAAATGTCCGATGGTGTAGCACCTAAAAGAAAGATTTGTACAATGCAAAGCACGACTAATTTTTGCGCAATCGAAGGACCTTATGGTTATAAATGGCCTAAACTTTCTGAATTGCATTATAAACTTTTTAGAACTGGTTTTGAGGAAGCTCATAATGCTGCAGTTGATATTAATGCTACTGCAAAATGTTTTTGGGAATTGAAACGGCTTGGAAAAATTTAAACTATAGATATTACACTTTCTGATTTATTTCCTAATTCAAATACAGGGTTAAGTCAAATAGGTTTCTTTTTTGGAGCTGGGTCTTCATATGCTGCTGGTTATCCATTGACTTATCAATTAACAATTGACGTATTAGAAAAACTTAATTCTACTGAAATTAAGTTGATTGAGAAGATCCTTAAAGCAGAAGGACTTAATCTTAATGTTTCTAAAGGAGAACCTGATATTGAAATAATTTCAGACAAATTAAATCAAGCAAAAGCAAGAGGTGGCTATGCCGGAGTCAATTTGTTAATTGATTCCATTAGAAAACAAATTGTTAGTGTAATAAGTGAAATTGCTAATCCTAATCTTGAATGGCATGTAAATTTTCTAAATGGATTAAAAAAACGCATGCAACATAGGAATGAATCGGTTTGGATTTTTACAACTAATTATGATTTGTTATTCGAATTTGCTGCATCTATCGTAAAAATTCCAATATTCAATGGATTTGAAGGAATAGCCCAAAGGTTTTTTGATATTGAAAGGCTAGAACTTACTTATGGCAAAATAAAACCAAATAGGACATTTGAACAACTTAATGAACCACACATTAATCTGATTAAGCTGCATGGTTCAACATCTTGGTTCAAAGAGAGTAATAACATTATTGAATCATTTTCACCTGAAAAAACGGAAAATAGATGTATGATTTTACCCAAAAGGACAAAGGTTATTGAAACTCTTGAATCCCCCTACGATAAGCTTTTCAGATATGCGTCATCAGTTATTGGAAAGCAATGTAAATTTATTGTTTCATGTGGATATAGTTATCGTGATAAACATATAAACGACATTCTTTTTAGCTCTAAACTTCGAGATAACTCAATTCGAGTTTTTGCATTGTCTAAAGATGAAACTCCCGAGATCATACAATTAAAAGACAATCCAAGTTTTCATTATATGGTTAGCAATAAATTACATTATAATGGAAAAGATACAGACGGCATCTTTGACCTTTGGGATTTCAAAAAATTTATCGAATTATTTAATTAATAACCAATATAATATGGCAGAATACAAAATTGGAAAAGTTATTAACGTCTCATCTGACCTGATTGATATATCTCTTTATAATTTTTCAGATTCTGATGAAACGGTTTACGGTGTACCAGATAACATGAACGTAATAATTGATACACCAATTGGGCCAACACCTGTTTTGATTGGTCAACCTGGCACATTTGTTTTGGTTGCAATTCCAAATGGAACTTTACTTTCAATGATTACTGATATTTCAATGAAAGAAGTATCCACATTAAATGGCGAGATTAAAAAAGCAGAAAATTCTAATGAATATCTAATTCAAAGTCCGCTTAGAATTATTTCTGTAATTCCTGTCGGAACAATAGATACTTCTGGAAAGTTTGAAAGGGGAACAGACCTTCTCCCGACAGTAAACAACGATGTATTTGCAGTTTTGCCAGATGTAATTGATAAAGTCTATGAATCGTTTGCAGAAGGAAATTTTTCAATTGGTGAACTCTCTTTACTTAAAGATCAAGAAGCAAAAATTAATCTTGATTCATTTCTTTCAAGACACGCAGCCGTGTTAGGACAAACAGGTGGCGGAAAATCGTGGACTGTAGCTTCTTTACTTCAAAGTATTTCTACATTTCCTAAATCTACAGTTGTACTTTTTGATCTTCATGGAGAATATAAAACAGCTTTTGGCGACTATGCAGAATATATAAATGCGGGTGATTTAGAATTTCCTTATTGGCTTATGAAAAGTGATGAACTTTTAGGATTAATGGTGGATAGAGCAGAATCTGCTGCACCAAACCAGATAGCGAAATTTAAAGAGTTACTTCAAGCTGCAAAAGAAAATCACGCTGAAAACCAAACATTAGATATTCCTAAAATTACTATTGATACGCCTGTCCATTTTGACTTTACTAATATTATTGATGAATTTAGACGGTTAGATGTTCAAATGGTCCCCGGAGCAACTGCTGGAAGATTGATAAAAGGTCCGCTAAATGGTGATTTTACTCGTCTATTAATGAGAATTGATTCAAGACTGAATGACAAAAGATATGACTTGATATTTAATCCTGTCACATATAATACATCGGCTTCAATGGAAGGACTTTTTCGTAAAATTTTAGGTGAAGAATCAAATCCCAAGAAAATAGTTGTTATAGACCTAAGTTCAATCCCATTTGATGTTCGAAATTCGATAATATCCTTAATCCTAAGATGTATGTTTGATTTTGCTTATTGGTATAAGAAAGTGAATTTAAAAGCTTATCCAATTTCTGTATTTTGCGACGAAGCACATATATACTTTAATGACAAAGACCCAAATTCAGAAGCCGCAAGATTATCAGCCGAGAGAATTGCAAAAGAAGGAAGAAAATATGGAATAAGTTTGACTGTAATAAGTCAAAGACCTAGAGAAGTTTCAGCTACAATTTTATCACAGTGCAATTCATTTCTTTGCATGAGAATTTCAAATCCCGAAGATCAATCGTATGTAAAAAGTTTATTGCCTGATTCAATTAGAGGGATTGTAAGTATGTTTTCAAATCTAAGAAGAGGTGAATGTACTCTATTAGGCGATTCAGTAATCATGCCGACCAGAATTAAAATACGCAAACCTGATCCAACACCAAACAGCGATGACACTTCATTTTACAAGGAATGGAATTCGCCATATGAAAAAATAGAATTCAACCCTGTATTAAATGCATGGAGAAAACAACAAGTTGAATGAGGTTGAGGCACTAAAAACGAGGTAATACAAAAAATTAAAAAAAACGCCAGCTGGTAATCGAGTAGACTGCCCCGCCAGCCTTGGCTGACGGGGAGAGCCTCTCACACCACTGTACGTACGGTTCACGTATACAGCGGTTCGTTAAGAAATGGAGCAATTTTCTGATAATAAGTAAACATAGGTTCGTAACCGCGTTGTTGCAGACGTTCCACCGTGATGGTGGTTTTCAAAATAGGGCTACAGGCGACCGCCCATGTACCCATTCGGCTACGGCTGTGGCTGTATGCGTGTTCAAGGTCAACGCCCAAACGTATCAGGTTTTTCCGTCTTCGTTCGGATTTCTTCCATTGTTTCCAGATACAGCAACGTAACCGGTTACGCACCCACCCATCCACATCTTTGAGTTTTTCCTGGATACTTGCCATGCGGTAGTATTGAAGCCAGCCTCGCTGTACTTCTTTCAGTTTGTGGATACGCTCATCGAAACTGGCGGGTGTGGTTTTTCGGGTGATGGCTTTGAGTTTTAGTTTCAGGTTTTTCCATCCTTTGCCGCTTACCACCAGCTGGTATTTGCCTTTTTCCCCCTTTTTGTAAGTGGGCACAAAACCATATCCTAATAGCGAAAAGTTTACGGGGCGACGGATTCCACTTTTCTCCCGATTAATAGGCAGGTGTAGTTTACTCTTTAGAAAGAGAAAGATCTCGTTGCCTGTTTTGCGGGCTTGCCATTGGCTTTTGCAATAAATGCTAAAGTCGTCAGCATAGCGGACAGACTTTAATCCACGTCTGTCTAATTCTTTATCCAATTCATCTAACATGATATTGGAGAGAATCGGGCTCAGCGGACTGCCCTGTGGTACTCCTTTTCGGCGTTTGACTAACTTCCCGTTGATTAAAATCGGCGCTCGCAGCCATTTGCGGATAAGACGCAGCGTAAGCGGGCATTTTACCTTGCGATACAACAATTGCAGCAAAATGCAGTGGTCTACTTCGTCAAAGAAGCTCTTCAGGTCAATGTCTACTATATCCTGATAACCATTGTTTATATACTCCAATGCTTTGAGTACCGCTTGCAGGGCATTCTTATTCGGGCGAAATCCATAACTGTAATCCTCAAATTCCATTTCGAACCGGTTGGCTAAAACTTGCCCTACGGCTTGTTGAAGCATTCGGTCAACCACGGTAGGCACACCTAAAAGACGTGTCTTCCCATTTCCCTTGGGTATCTCTACCCCCAAAATGGGTTGTGGCAGGTAAGTGCCATTTAACAATGATTGCCCTATACTTTCCCTGTTCTTTGTCAGGTGGTCGTATAGTTCGCTTACAGGCATCCGGTCAACTCCTGCCGAACCTTTGTTCTGCCTGACCTGTTGCAATGCACGCATCATGTTGTGACGGTTAATCACTTGCTCGATCAATTCCATTTCGTTTTTGTTTGCTAATTTAATCATCTTCTCTTGCCCTGTTTCGCTTGCTACAGGCTATTTCATTGCTGAAAATCCATGTCGCATTAAAAACTTCTTAACGTTCAGTCCTTCATTACGTTCGTGAGACCTCCGACTCTCTGGATTTCTATCACTTGCCGGCTCGTTTTCCGTAATTACTATGACCTCGGCTGACTTCTCATTACATTTTACTGCTTAGAGATCTCCCCCGGTAAGAGCTTTTTCCTTCCTCCAATCCCTGCGGTATCTACATATCTGTCCACAAACTACCTTTTGGGCGTTACAATGATGTGGTTGCTTACCCAGGACAATTATGCCTCATATACCGTTTCTGTTCGTCAGTACCGGATTTTGCAGTCTCGCTTCCTTCACTGCTGTCGTCACCAACAACCAGCTTGCGACTTGCTAATGCTTCGGGCACGACCCCGTGCATAAGGGACTTACACCCTCTGGAAAAATACACCTGCTTAGAGCATTGTTTAACCAAAATTATTTGTAATTTTGAAATTTTACTGTTGCTTGCAGCAGGTGCGCTCTGCTCATGCAGGGCGCACACAATTTGTATATGGCAGGCGGGGCGGGTAACGGTCTGAGAAATCAGACCTTTTGCCTACTTTCCTGCTGGTCTGATAGGATTCTCTTCGAAATCCCGCCCGACCACATACAAGTGAACGTTAAACGATTACCATGAGAAAGCGATGTTTAATGGGAGTGCACTTGTTTGAATGCAGGGAATATCGACTCTACACACACATGGTATAACCCTTTTCAGGACTTTACAAAAAAGACTCGGCAAGGACTGGACTGGTGCCTCTCCCATATCCCTCCAAATCCACTCCAAAGCCACTCCAAAAAATATTGGAGGGGCAGAGGCCGATGTCTTGCTTTGGTATAGCCGAATAGTCGACCATTATTTTAGTTGCAAGGTTGCGAAACAGATCAATGAGCCGGGAACACAATGCAAAAAAACACCTACCTGAAATTTCAGATAGGTGTTTGATTTTGAATGTCGGGGTGGCGGGATTCGAACTCGCGACCCCCTGCTCCCAAAGCAGGTGCGCTAACCGGACTGCGCTACACCCCGATTGGTCTTCTTCTCAAAAGACGGGCGCAAAGATAAGATTATTTTCGTTGTGAATCAAAACTTCACTGCTTTTTTTCTCACAACATTCATTTCCCACAAGAATTATGTACCTTTGTTGGTTGAAAATTAAACGTAACATAACAGAAATCATTTATGTACAGAAACAGCACGTGCGGCGAGTTGCGGCTGGCCGATGCAAACAGGGAAGTAACTTTATCGGGTTGGGTATCCCACATCCGGAAGATGGGCGGGATGACTTTCATCGACTTGCGCGACCGCTATGGCATCACGCAGCTCTCTTTCAACCAGGAGGTGGACGCCTCCCTCTGCGACCAGGCCAACAGGCTGGGACGTGAGTGGGTGATTCAGGTGACCGGAAAGGTGCAGGAGCGCTCCAGCAAGAACGCCAACATCCCCACCGGCGAGATCGAGATCATCGCCTCCTCACTCAAGGTGCTCAACGCCTCCAAGACGCCGCCCTTCACCATCGAGACCGAGACCGACGGCGGTGATGAGCTGCGCATGAAATACCGCTACCTGGACCTGCGCCGCAACGTGGTGCGCCGGAACCTGGAGCTGCGCCACAAGATGGCGTTCGAAACACGCCGCTACCTCGACGAGCGGGCCTTCCTGGAGGTGGAGACGCCGGTGCTGATCGGCTCTACACCCGAGGGTGCGCGCGACTTCATCGTCCCCTCACGGATGAACCAGGGCGAGTTCTATGCCCTGCCACAGTCGCCCCAGCTCTTCAAGCAGCTGCTCATGGTATCCGGCTTCGACCGTTACTTCCAGATCGTGAAGTGCTTCCGCGACGAGGACCTCAGGGCGGACCGCCAGCCGGAGTTCACACAGATAGACTGCGAGATGTCGTTCGTGGACCAGGAGGATGTGCTCTCCACCTTCGAAGGACTTACAAAACATCTCTTCCGCACCATCAAGGGAATCGAGATCCCCGACTTTCCACGCATCAGCTATGCCGACGCCATGCGCCTCTACGGCTCCGACAAGCCGGACACCCGCTTCGGGATGAGCTTCATCGAGATGAAGGACCTCACCACGGGGCACGACTTCGGGGTGTTCGACGCCGCGGAATATGTGGGTGCCATCTGCGCCGAGGGGTGCGCCGCCTATACCCGCAAGCAGCTGGATGAGCTGACCGACTTCGTGAAACGCCCGCAGGTGGGCGCCAAGGGGCTGATCTACCTCCGCTACAACGAGGATGGGTCGCTCAAATCATCGGTCGACAAGTTCTTCAGTGAAGCAGACTTGAAACAGTGGGCAGACCGCTGCAACGCCAAGCCGGGCGACCTGATCCTGGTGATGGCCGGCGAGACAGAGAAGACACAGAAGCAACTCTCGGAGCTGCGCCTTGAGATGGGATCGCGCCTGGGGCTGCGCGACAAAAACAACTACCGCTGCCTCTGGGTGGTGGACTTCCCCTTGCTGGAGAAGGATGAGGAGCTGAACCGCTTCTTCGCGAAGCACCACCCCTTCACCTCTCCCAAGCCGGAGGATATCGCCCTGCTCGACAGCGACCCGGCAGCCGTACGCGCCAACGCCTACGACCTGGTGATCAACGGCGTGGAGATTGGCGGAGGCTCAATTCGTATCCACGACAGCGCTCTGCAGAAGAAGATGTTCTCCGTGCTCGGCTTCACCGAGGAGAAAGCGCAGGAGCAGTTCGGATTCCTGATGAACGCCTTCCAGTATGGCGCCCCACCCCACGGTGGCATCGCCTTTGGACTGGACCGCTTTGTCTCCATCTTCGCGGGACTCGACAGCATACGCGACTGCATTGCCTTCCCCAAGAACAACGGCGGTCGCGATGTGATGATCGACGCGCCCTCCCACGTAGAGTTGGAACAGCTCGACGAGTTGGGCATCATGCTAAAGCCTCAGAAGCAGGATTGAGATACTGCACAGATGATACCGTAAGGGTGATGATGCCTCAACTGTGTATTTCGGTCTGATAGTGCCACTCTTTTCGGTCAAACCGTGCCACTATAATTCATAGTTTTTACCTATTTGAAAGATCATTGGCAAAGTTAATAATTTTATTCAGTTGTACTTATTTTTCCTTTCCTAAGGGACTCACCTTTAAGTATTATTCTGTGTGATGAGTTTACTATCCTGTCCAGGACAGCATCTGCTATTGTTTGCTCCCCAATCAGATCATACCAGGCTGATACCGGTATTTGTGAGGATAATATAGTTGATGCCTGATTATGCCTCTCGTCAATAATATCCAGTAATATCTCCCTGGATTGATTGTCAAAGGCATGCAGCCCAAAGTCGTCTAAGATAAGTATATCTGCTTTTATTAGTTTTGACAGCTCCTTCAGGTAAGTGCCGTCTATTTTACTGAGTTTGAGTCTGCCGATAAGTTTGGCGGTGTTTGCATATAACACTTTGTATTCCATTAAACAGGACTGATATCCCAAAGCTTGAGCAAGATAGCTTTTGCCCGTACCGGATGCTCCAGTTATTATGATGTTTTCTTTTCGTTTAATAAAGTCCAGAGTGGCCAGACGGGTAAACATGTTTTTATCCAGATTGCGTTGCTGATTGTATTCAACATCCGCTACACTGGCCTGTTCTCTGAAGCCGGCCTGTTTGATAAGACGCTCTATTTTATTATTCAATCGTTCTTCCCATTGATGATCTGTAAGCAATGCAAGGTATTCATCAGCTGTGACATTCTCTATCCTGTTGTCCTTGATATGCTGATAATGCAATGAAGCCATCGCTCCGAGCCTCATTTGTTTTAATCTTTCGACTGTTTGATTGTTGTTCATTATTATAGGTTTATAATTAACTAATTTGCTTAACTGTAGGATGATGCTCCCCTTATATTATGATGCAGCGGTATGTGCGACTGTGCACTATCGGATTCATTATATGAGATTAATGCTTTATCCATGTTATTCTTCAGGATGTTTTTGATTCGGGTATATGATGGTATCCCGGCATTTAAAGCCATTTTACAGGCCCTGTTTAATCTTTCTGAGCCATATGCTTTATGGAGTTGTAAAAGACCGGTTACACGCTTGTAACCAATCTCGGGATAATCTACAGATGCAAGTATATGTTCTACACAGCTGACAACATGCTCACCATGCGCTGCAGCTTTATTCTTAAAGTAATCCGGATTCCAACCCAGGTATGATTGATGCGTACTGCTCAGGTGATCTGAGTTAGTGTTATAGCTGCCTGTTGAGTGATTCCTTTGATGTATGGCTATGCGCTGATGATTGTAGTAAACCTCTATATGTTTCTGTGTATAATGTATTTGCGTTTGTTTGCCTATATAGCGGTATGGTACACTATAATAACTCTTATCGGGTGAAAAATATACATATCCCATTTTCTGAACCTTTGCCCTGCGGTACTCTTTTATCTCGTACTGCTCGCCGGGTAATGGCTTCAGATAGCCTCGCTCTATTGTCTGGAACAGTTCCAGTCTGCTGGCCTCTTTACGCTTAAAGAGCAGTTTGTTGTATTCTGTAAGCAATCGCCTGATCTCCCTGTTGAGCTCTTCTATCGAGAAGAATGTCATTTCTCGAAGAGGGTAATAGATTCTTTGATAAGTAAGGTGTACAGCATTTTCTACTAATGCTTTATCCTGTGGAGCATACACTCTTGTGGGGTTAATAACACAACCGTAATAACTGGCAAAGTCTTTGAAGCAGCGGTTAATAACTGCTTCATGTTTGCTGGCTCTTGTAACGGCAGACTTTAGATTGTCAGATACGATTGCCTTTGGAACACCGCCATAAAAGTGTAATGCGTTTTTACAGCAACTTATAAAATCATTACGGTTCTGTGTGGCACAGGCTTCAACATAAGTATATTGACTACAGGGTAAAATTGATACGAAGACTTCAATCTGTTTGATCTCACCCGTATCTTTATCTACTATCTCAAGCCTTTTACCGGCAAAGTCAACGAACATCTCATGGCCTGCAATATGCTCAAGCTTCATTGAACCTTTTACTTTACTGTTTTTACGGTGGAAGTGCTCCAAGAACTGAGTGTAGCTGTAGGGGTTGCTTACATTATTTACATACTCATTATAATGGTACTGAAAAGTAAAACCGGGATGACTCCGGGCTGCTTTGATGCGCTCAATATAGCACATTAAATCATCATGCCGGGAAGTGTCGATAGTAGTTTTACTGGTGAAGAGTTCGTTTAAACGAGTCTCTTCAAAGTTTAAAAGCTCGCTAATGCTGTAACCACTTGATTTAAACTGTTGTACATAGCTGTTAACGGTATTACGAGATATACCAAGTGTAGCACCAATCTTGCGGTTACTAAAACCGTCTTTGATTAAGACTAAAATTTGTTTTATATCCATAGGATCAAGTTTATTTGCCATACCGCATCCCTTTTTTAGGGACAAGATAACTTGATCTTTTCAAAGTGGCACAAATCGAACCGTAAAAAGTGGCACGGTTTGAACCGAAAAAGGTGGCACACATAGACCGAAATCACTGGCACAAATCAAACCGTTTTATCCATCAACTGCTCATCCCCCACTGTGAAACAAAAAAGCTGCCCGCGGGCAGCTTTTTTTGGTTTCAGAAACGGAGATCCCTTACAGGGTGTATCCTTCGCTGTAGCTCTTGTTGAACAACCGATGGCCATCGGCCTCGGTATCATCTACGAACTTCTCTGCAGCGGGATCCCACTTGACGGGACGCCCCAGGTCGTAGGCGATGTTCCCCAACGTGCAGACGGTGCAGGAGCGGTGACCAATTTCTACCGGCACCACAGGATCGCTCTTCGTCTTTACGGCGTTGATGAAGTTCTCCAGGTGCGGGATCTGTGTCTCATAGGCTCCCTCCGACACTTCCGCGGCCGGTGGCAACAGGCTCTCGTCGGAAGCGAGGAAATGCTCACGGGAGATCTCAATCCATCCCTTGTCGCCCCAGAACTTGACACCCTTGGTTTGTTGCTCGTTGAACGGCTCCTCGGTCATCACAACCCCGTTGGCATACTTGAAGGTGAGGAACTGGGTTCCCTCGTAGCCGGCCGGGATGACCTCTACGGGACCGCTCTCATCCATGCCAAGTCCCCATTGCGCGATGTCGAACATGTGGGCACCCCAGTCGGTGGTGAAGCCGCCGCCAATCTCCTTGTACCAGCGCCAGGCACCCCAGAACTGTTCATTCTGCTCGGGATCGAGCGAGATGGGCGGGTTGAGCTGTGCATTGTAGTGCAGGTATTCCGATGGTCCCAGCCACATGGGCCAGTTCAGGTCGGCCGGCACCGGCTCCTCGGGCAGGTCGTATGGTACGGGTGGTGCTCCCACATAGGCGTTCACCTTTTCAATCTTACCGATACGTCCCTCTTGCACCATCTTCACAGCGTGCTGGAAGTTGGTATCGGAACGCTGCTGGCTCCCCACACCCAGCACCACACCGTTGTCGCGTACCGCCTGGCGGAGCAGCTGACCCTCCTTGATGGTGAAGGTGAGCGGTTTCTCCAGATAGATGTGCTTCTTGGCGTTACAGGCATCGATCGCCATAAAGGCATGCCAGTGATCGGGGCTGGCAATCACCACCACGTCGATGTCGTCGCGGGCGATCAGATCCTTGTAGTTCTCGTAGGTCTCCACGACAACCTCTTCGCCGGTTTCGGCGTAACGGGCGTTCACCCGCTTCAGGAAACGTTCCCGTTTCACACCGTAGACATCACTGCCGGCAACGACCTGCACACCTTCCATGCCGAGATAACCGGCCAGCAGGTACATCGCTTGCTGACCCAGTCCGATAAACCCAAGGCGGAGGATACCGTCGCCGTCAGCTTTCTTGTTTTGAATACAGGATGCCAGGAACTGCGGGAACAGTGCCACACCGGCAGCACCCACGGCTGCCGTCTTGAAAAATTTTCTTCTGGTTAGTTGATTGCTCATGACTTTTGATATTATTTTCAGGGATTAAACTTTTTTCTTTTCTCTCTGCAAATATAACCTTTTTTATATCCAACACCCTTCAAAACGAAAAATTACTGCAGAAAACTACCATGAATTGCCTGAGTCAATCGCTCTACATGAATCTAAATGAATCTCATTGGTTAATATTTTATTAAATTGAATAGAATAGAATCCGGATTGCAATTCATATTGATTCTAAATAGTATATTTGTATTCCAAAACTAAATAAGTATGAGCGAACTGATCAACAATTCTTCCCAACGCAAGGAGCTGCTGAAACACCTCCTGCTCCGGCTGCACGAAGGGGACAACCCCGAAGTGCTGCGTAGCCGCCTAATCGACGCCCTGCAACAGATCCCCTACCACGAGGTGGTGGAGGTGGAGCAGGAGCTGATCAACAGCAACGCATTGACCGAAGAGGAGATCCTCGATTTCTGTGACCTTCACACCGCGGTGCTCGATGGAAGCATCGACCTGGAGGCGGCGAAACAGATTCCAGGAGGACATCCGGTGGACACTTTCAAAAAGGAGAACAGTGCCCTGAGAAGGGAGGTTGATGCCTACAGGCTGGTGAAGGAACAGCTGTGGCAGGTGAGCGAAAGCGACGTGCCGGCCTTCATCCTGCAACTGCGCACCATCTTTAACAATTTCGCCGATGTGGAGAAGCACTACCTGCGTAAGGAATACCTGCTCTTTCCCTTCCTGGAAAAACATCTGATCACCGGCCCCCCAAAGGTGATGTGGGGCAAGCATGACGAGACTCGCGGGCTCCTGAAGAACGCGCACGAAGCCCTTGCCGCACCGGTGGAGAGCGCGGAAGAGCTGCAGTCGCTGGTGGAGCTGGTACTGGATCACACGGTGGAGATGATTGAAGGGATGATCATGAAGGAGGAGGAGATACTGCTCCCCATGGCGATGGATACGCTCAGCGATGAGGAGTGGTACAAGGTGTATAACGAAACAGCTGACTTTGGCTATTGCCTGATTGATCCGCAGGATGAGTGGAAACCGGAAGGCATGAGGGCGGAGAAACAGGAATATGTAACTGCCGACGCCATTCGTCTCTCTTCGGGAGCCTTCGACATCGGTGAGCTGGAGGCGCTCTTCCTGCACCTCCCCATCGACATCACTTTCGTGGACAAAAACGACAAAGTGCGTTTCTTCTCCCATAGCCCAAACAGGGTGTTTGAACGAAACCGCGCCATCCTTGGACGCGATGTTCGAATGTGCCACCCCCCGGGCAGCGTGCACATCGTGGAACAGATCCTCACCGACTTCAAGAGTGGCAAGGAGAACAAAGCTGTCTTCTGGATGTCATCTTTCATGAAGGATCGGTTCGTATACATTGAGTATTCGGCCGTGAGAAGCAAGGAGGGTGACTACCTCGGTGTAGTGGAGGTGACGCAAGACATCACCCGACTGCGGCAGCTTGAAGGAGATAAACGCCTCCTCTCTTATGAGCAGAAGTAAATTAGATATCACGCCCGATACGAAGGTGGCCGAGCTGCTACGCGAATATCCGGAACTGGAAGAGCTACTGTGTCGCCTGGCACCCACGTTTGCTGCCCTGAAGAATCCGGTGTTGCGCAGAACCGTTGCACGTGTCACCTCACTGCAACAGGCAGCAAAGGTGGGCAACATCAATGCAGTTGAGATGGTGGACAGCCTTCGACAGGCAGCAGGTCTGGAGTCGCTCGGCGCGCGTTTAAGCGCTGGCTATGATGAGGAATCGCTGCAGGTCGCTGAACAGGCTCCCGTGACACCGGTAACCTTCACCCTTGATGTGCGTCCCATCATCAAAGCAGGGGACCAACCCAAAGATGCCGTGATGAGTGAGGCGGAGAAACTGAAATCGGGCGAGTGCATGTTACTGCTTGCTCCCTTCCCGCCGGCACCACTCATCACTCTCCTGCAGAAGAGGGGATTCCGGGTGACCATGCTGCCTCCCGGGAATGGAATGGTAAAAACATACGTGGAGCGATAACCCCCCACCGTGCAGGAGATCAAAAATTGAGATAAAAAAAGACGGCCCATGGGCCGTCTTTTTTGGTATGTTGCAACTATCTCAGCTTACAGATTCGGGTTGACACTGCTCCACTGATCCACCGTGGGGATGATTCCCATGGCAATCACTTCGTCGCGCAGCTTCACCAGGTGGCCGTAGCTCTGCTTCAGATCAGCAATCTCGGCGTCAGTACCCTTCACCTCACCGAAAGAAACACCGTTCTTGTCGAGTGTGGTTTCCATTCCCATCATGATGTGGCCAAACTCGGGGGTGTTCACGTAACAGCCTGAAGGCCAGCGGAAGGCTTCTCCGCCCATGGTGGCACGGATCATCTCCACAGAGGTGTATGCAGGGCTTTGGAAGGAAGAACGGCCGCGCAGCTTGATGATGTTGGCACCCCCCTTGGTGACACGCACCTTCAGGTCAGCCCATGCTTCGTTGGTCAACTTTTCAGTGCCGATCAGTTCGGACAATGGTGTGCCATCAATTTTTGCGGTAGAGGCAAAAACAGCCATCTGCTCACCGTGGCCACCATAAGTGCGGGCACCGGTCACCTTGCTCTGCTCCACACCGAAGTTCTTTGCCAGTTCACTCTGCAGGCGGGTGCTGTCAAGTGCTGCCAGGGTGGTCACCTGTGACGGCTTCAGACCTGAATAGATCAACGCCACCAGCCCGGTGATGTCGGCCGGATTGAAGATGATGGTGAGGTGCTTCAGCTCGGGACAGTAATTCTTGATATCCTTGCCAAGCTGTGCGGCAATCTCAGCGTTGCCCTTCAGCAGATCCTCACGGG
This sequence comes from Dysgonomonadaceae bacterium zrk40, assembly GCA_016916535.1. NCBI lineage: Bacteria > Pseudomonadati > Bacteroidota > Bacteroidia > Bacteroidales > Dysgonomonadaceae > Dysgonomonadaceae bacterium zrk40. The sequence continues at coordinate 2,269,145 of CP070276.1, read as the reverse complement.
TCATGCCATCCTTACGGGGCGCACCACCGGAAGAGATCATGTACTTGCTGCCGCTGAAGGCCTCCTTCACATCGGTTGAATAGGTGAAGTTCACGCCTTCAAAGCCACAGTGACGCATCTCTTCAACCACTCCCTCGAGACCCAGTGCAAAGGGGTCGTAGAGACAGATATTGGGTGTTAAACGCATCATGGCAGCAGTCTGTGCCATGTTGGAACCGATCATGCCGGCTGCTCCTACAATTGTCAGTTTGTCGTTCGTTAAAAAGCTCATAAATTTGGTTCTATTTGATGATTGATGAATAGCCTAAAAGGGTGATTTTTTCAGGGATCAAATATACAAAAAAAAACCGAACGAACAAACATGCAAAATGATAATAAACACTAAACAAGTTGTTTCTTACAGGAGGCTCCAGGCTACCGTCAGGCCGGCCATCACGATGGAGACCATGCTCATCAGCTTGATCAGGATGTTGAGCGACGGCCCGGAGGTATCCTTGAAGGGATCACCCACCGTATCGCCCACCACCGTGGCCTTGTGTGCATCGCTTCCCTTGCCGCCGAGGTGTCCCTCTTCGATGTACTTTTTGGCATTGTCCCAGGCACCCCCCGAGTTGGCCATGAAGATGGCCAGTACGAAACCGGCTCCCAGCCCCCCGGCCAGCAATCCCAACACGCCGGGAACGCCCAGCAAGATACCAATCAGAATGGGTATCGCGATGGCCAGGAGTGAAGGAAGGAGCATCTCACGTTGTGCTCCCTTGGTGGAGATCTCCACACAGAGCGCATAGTCGGGTGTAGCCTCACCCGTCAGTATCCCCTTGATATCACGGAACTGTCGGCGCACCTCCTCCACCATCTTCTGTGCCGCCCTGCCCACAGCGTTCATTGTCAGTCCGCAGAAGAGAAATGCCATCATGGATCCGATGAAGATGCCTGCCAGCACCTTTGGGTTCATCAGCGTCACCTGATAGTAGTTCATGAAATCGACAAAGCTGGCCCTGGCCACCTCCACCGTCTCACCGTCAGCGAACTCCAACAGCGTATGTCCGAGCCGCATCATGCCGATGCGAATCTCCTCCATGTAGGAGGCGATCAGCGCCAGCGCCGTCAGTGCCGCCGAGCCGATGGCAAATCCCTTGCCGGTAGCGGCAGTGGTGTTGCCTAGCGCATCCAGCGCATCGGTACGCTTGCGCACTTCAGGCCCGAGACCGCTCATCTCAGCGTTGCCACCCGCATTGTCGGCAATGGGTCCGTAAGCATCGGTGGCCAGTGTGATGCCCAGCGTGGAGAGCATCCCGACCGCGGCGATGGCGATGCCATAGAGCCCCATGCTAAGGTTCGCGGCACTCATCATGTTCGCTACGTCGAAGCGGATGGCCGACAGGTAGGAGATCAGGATGGCCGCCACAATCGTAACCACTGGAATCACGGTAGAGATGAATCCGTTGCCCATACCGGCGATGATCACCGTGGCAGGACCAGTCTTGGCACTCTCCGCGATCATCCTCGTGGGACGGTAGGAGTGCGATGTGAAATATTCGGTGCCCTGACCAATGATGATGCCGGCCAGCAGCCCGGCGATCACCGAGAAGGAGAGACCCACCCAGTTGCTGAAGCCCAGCAGGTAGAGGATGCCGAAGGTAGCGCCGGCAATTAGCACAGCACTCACGTTGACCCCCCTGTTGAGGGAATCCATCAGTTGCTTCACCGATGCTTTCTCGCCTGTACGCACCAGGAAGATGCCGATGATGGAGAGGAAAACACCGATGGCTGCAATGATCATCGGGGCGAAAACCGCTTTCGTTTGCATCGCGGGATTAAGCACATAGGCTGAGGCACCCAGTGCCGCCGTGGAGAGGATGGAACCACAGTAGGATTCGTAGAGGTCGGCACCCATGCCGGCCACGTCACCCACGTTGTCACCCACGTTGTCGGCGATGGTGGCGGGATTGCGGGGGTCATCCTCGGGGATGCCCGCTTCTACCTTCCCCACAAGGTCGGCACCCACATCGGCCGCCTTGGTATAGATACCCCCTCCCACACGGGCAAAGAGCGCCTGGGTAGAGGCACCCATGCCGAAGGTGAGCATGGTGGTGGTGATCATTACCAGCTTGTGACCGGTCGCTTCATCTTCGATGAAATGATCGAGCACCAGGTACCACACCGAGATATCGAGCAGTGCCAACCCTACCACCACCAAGCCCATCACTGCTCCGGAGCGGAATGCAATCTGCAGTCCACTGTTGAGCGACCGCTGCACGGCATTGGCTGTGCGGGCCGAAGCGTAGGTGGCGGTCTTCATCCCGAAGAAGCCGGCCAGTCCGGAGAAAAAGCCACCGGTAAGAAAGGCAAATGGAACCCAGTTGTTTTGCAACCCAAAGTATGCCATCACTCCAAAAAGGATGGCCAGTATGACGAAGACCACTATTACCACCCTGTATTGCTGGGTGAGATAGGACATTGCTCCCTCCCGCACATAGCGCGCGATGGTAACCATTTTTTCAGTACCCTCACTCTCACGCATCATCCGCTTGAAGAAGTAAAGGGCAAACAACAACGCAACCACGGAGGCTGCCGGTACAAGATAAAAGTAATTCACGGTGTAACTATTTTAAAGTGATTGTTCTCATCCAAATGCATCACACCTGGCAACAGGTTATGTTACCCACAAAGATGTAGAAATAATTTAAAAAAATAAAAAATAATTGAGAGAAATCAGCAATTGTTGCAATGATTGTAAACAGAACTTTTTTTTTGAATATTGAAAAATATTCGTATTTTTGTGATTTTATGAATGATATGAACGCCAAACACCTATAGACAAAACAGAATTGACAGAGGTGCGACACGAACGGTTCCATACACAATCATCACACAAATGATGCACAGGAACATGCTCTCTGATTTTGTTTTAACAATCAAATCTGATTATTCAATATCACAGAAAGAACATGGTGAAAAATCACTTTTTCAAGAGCGACAAAAGTCCGAAAAATATTCAAATAAAAAAGGACATCATCTCCCATTTCATCAACTTGGGCAACGATACAATTGCTGAATTGGCAAAAGAGCTCGATTTGAGCGTACCCACCATCACCAAGTTCATCGGTGAACTGACGGACCAGGGTTTGATTACTGAATTCGGGAAGATACATACCCCCGGTGGCCGTCATCCCATTGTATATGGACTGAAACCCACCTCCGCCTACTTCGTTGGTGCTGACATGAGCCGTCACCACCTCAACATCGCGCTGATGGATTTCACCGGCAGGATTGTGGACAACGAAATGGGCATCTCCTTCACCTACGAGAACACTCCCGAATCGTTCGACCTGCTCTGCGGGCACCTGCAGAAATTCATCGACAAGACAGGAGAGATGAAGCCCAAGATCTATCACATCAACCTGAACATTTCCGGAAGAGTTAATCCGGAAACAGGTTACAGTTTTAGCAGCTTTTACTTCAGCGAAGAACCCATCAGTGAGATCCTCACCGAGAAGCTCCACTATCCGGTGAGCATCGACAACGACACCCGGGCCATGGCTTACGGTGAGTACATGAAAGGGGTGGTTGAAAACGAAAAAAACGTCATCTTCGTCAACGTGAGCTGGGGACTTGGCATTGGCATCATCATCGACGGCAAGCCCTATTACGGTAAATCGGGTTTTTCAGGCGAGTTTGGTCACTTCCCCATCTACGACAATGAGATTATCTGTCATTGCGGAAAGAAAGGATGCCTCGAAACCGAAGCATCAGGCCTGGCCATACACCGTACCGTCAAAGAGCGGATCAGACAGGGGGAAAGCAGTATCCTCACCCAAAAGGTGAAGGACCTGGATCAGCTCACCCTGACCCATATCATTGAAGCCACCAACAACGAAGATCCGCTCTGCATTGAGATCGTGGAAGAGGTGGGCTATAAATTGGGAAGGTACATCGCAGGGCTGATTAACATCTTCAACCCCGAGCTGGTGGTGATTGGCGGACAGGTAGCTGAGACTGAAGGCTTCCTCATGCTGCCTATCCGCAGTTCCATTAAAAAGCATTCTCTGAACCTGGTGAACAAAGACACCCAAATTGTCACCTCCAAATTAAAGAACAAAGCCGGCATCATTGGTGCCTGCATGATTGCTCGTAGCAGGCTGTTTTCTGAATAAGTGTTAATTTATCACTTATACCCGTCCTTTCATGTCATTTTCTCATTATTTCCCCTATTTTTGCGGGACATTAATTTTGGATTGCAATGAGAAAAGAACATTTTGAAACATTACAGTTACATGCGGGGCAGGAATCTGACCCGGTAACGGGTGCTAGAGCGGTACCAATTTATCAGACTACAGCATTTACATTCAAGAGCGCCGAGCATGGCGCCAACCTCTTCGGGTTAAAAGAGTTCGGCAACATCTACACCCGACTGATGAACCCGACCACCGATGTATTTGAGAAACGTATGGCAGCCCTTGAAGGGGGTGTGGCGGCAGTTGCCACCTCCTCGGGACAGGCAGCCCAGTTGCTGGCCATTCACAATCTGGCCGAGGCAGGTGACAACATTGTCTCCTCATCTTTCCTCTACGGAGGCACCTACAATCAGTTCAAAGTGGCCTTCAAACGAATGGGTATTGATGTACGCTTTGCCGACGGCGACAATGTTGATAGCATCGCCTCACTAATTGACGAAAAGACAAAGGCTATATACCTGGAGACCATTGGTAATCCGGAATACAACATACCCGATTTTGAAGCCATCGCACAGGTGGCAAAAGCGAATCAGATTCCACTGATCGTAGACAACACCTTCGGACAGGGAGGGTATCTCTGCAATCCCTTTGAATGGGGAGCCAACATCGTATTGCACTCCGCCACCAAATGGATTGGCGGACACGGTACCTCCATGGGAGGCGTGGTGATTGACGGGGGCAACTTCAACTGGGGTAACGGCAAATTTCCGATGTTCAGTGAACCTTCTGAAGGATACCACGGTCTCAACTTTTGGAATACCTTTGGCGAGGGATCTCCATTTGGAAACATTGCCTTTGCAATCCGTTGCCGCGTGGAGGGCCTGAGAGACCTGGGGCCGGTGAACAGCCCATTCAACACCTTCCTTCTGTTGCAAGGGATTGAGACACTCTCTCTGCGTGCGGAACGCATCAATGCCAACACACTGGAGATGGCACGCTGGCTGGAGAAGCATCCTAAGGTGGAGAAGGTAAATTACCCCGGACTGGAAAGCAGCAAGTACCACACACTGGCCAAGAAGTACCTGAAGAACGGCGGTTACGGCGGTGTACTCTCGTTCTTCGTGAAGGGAGATGTGGATCAAACTGCACGCATCATTGACAACCTCTCTCTGATCAGTCATCTTGCAAACGTAGGGGATGCGAAAACATTGATCATTCACCCTGCCAGCACCACGCATCAGCAACTGCCCCAGGAGGCCCAACTGGCGGCTGGAGTTTATCCCAACCTGTTGCGGCTTTCGGTAGGGTATGAACACATTGACGACATCAAGGCAGACCTTGAAGCAGCATTGCAGAAACTATAAGGACTGCTTCAATCGGATAGAAATGGCGACATACACACGGTGTCGCCATCTTTCGTTTGGGAGAGGTCATTCAATCACCTTCCTGATCCCCTCTTCGTTGACCGGCAGGGAGGAGAGCTCCTGCTGCAAATCTACGTTGCTCACCTCCAGATCCTCAATGCGGACCCGTTGCCAGATCTCCTCAATCCAGCGGTTACGTTCCATGCCAAACTCATCAATTGGCTGAAACCAGCGCAGGTACATAAAATGCTGTTGCGAAAGCTTCATCTGCAGAGGGTTATGCTTTCCCTCCTGACTCTTGTTGAAGGAATGGACGATCTCTTCGGTGTAAAGATCCCCTTCAATACGATAGGAACCGTCGACCGTGATGATAGCACCCTCCTGGGTAGAGATAAAATTCATGAACTGACCATTGGGGAAGATCATCTTGAACATACCGGGTGGTATCTGTTTATAACCCGGCTCATCACTGTTATGAATTGCCTTCACCTCCCAGAGGCCATACAAGCGGGAAGCCTGGTCCATCGCTGCACGTCGCGAGCTGCCACAGCTGATGACCAGCGACATCGTCAGGAGGAGCAAAAAAGTAAGTTTCGTTGCTTTCATAGGCTATGATTTTGAGGGATGGATATCTTGTCAAATATAGCGTTTATTTAGATATGTTTCTCAAAATGATCACACTTTTTTCCCATGTTTTAAAGCAATTCCATCTCCTCCATGAGGCGATTTGCTCCGGCATACTTTTCAATCACGAAAAGCACATAACGAATGTCAACGATGATGCTGCGTTGGTAATCGGGTAGATAGGTGATGTCTCCGCCTACCCCTTCCCAGTTGCGGTCGAAGTTGATGCCAATCAACTGACCACAGCCGTTCAGAACCGGACTGCCTGAGTTGCCCCCGGTGGTGTGGGTGGTGGCAGCAAAAGCAACCGGCATACGACCGTCGGGCAAGGCATATGGTCCAAAATCACCCTCCCGGTAAAGACGTTTCAGTTTCTCAGGCACCACGAACTCCCAGTTGTCCGGATCCTCTTTCTCCATTACGCCATCCAAGGTGGTTTGATGGGTAAAAACCACCCCGTCACGAGGCCGGTATCCCTTCACCTGACCATAGGTGAGACGCAGTGTGAGGTTGGCATCGGGAAAGAGGGCATGCTCTCCCTCCATGGCCAGCAGTCCCTCCAGCAAGGTGCGTCGCGCCAAGCGGAATGGGGGTTCGAACCTGGCCAGCTCACTTTGCAGTGTGCGTGACTCCTCGCGCACCGAACGTGCAAAGGTAAACAGCGGGTCGTTGCGTAAAGTCTCCCGCGAAGGATGCTCCATAAATTGTTGCATCGCTTCAGCGTTGCCAAAAAGGGAGTGATCGAGCAGATGATCCACAAAGCGATCAATATCACCGGAAAAGCGATCGTGAAGAACAGTGAAGATTGTGGGTTGAAGTTCCAGCTGCACACCATCAGTATAAGCCTTCAACATGGCCCGTGCCACCTTGCGATCTACCTCTCTGTTGTAATCCTTGTTGTTGAATTGATGAAATTCATCCGACAACTGATCAATCAACGCATCAATCCGCTCTTGATCATTCTCGGACAAGGCAACAGAGAGGGCTTCAGCAGTCTCGGTGGGCACCGCCGCAAATTCTATACCCCGGAGAATAGCCTCCGTCAGCATCCAGCTACGGTAGCGCAATGAAGCCCTTTCAGTCACGATTCGCTCAATTTCTGCAAGGGCATCCCCATATTTCGCCTGGTTGTTCGTCGCTGCCCACTCCAGAAGTCGCTCCTGCATGACGCTCTTCTGTTGCTCAAAATCACGCTTATCGATTGCCCAACTGCTGCCAATGGCGTTCTTGTAGCCATTGGTTGAACCTGAATATTTGGAGGCATACTGGATTTTCACTGCCGGATCACGCAGCATCTCCTCCAGCATCGCCTCCTGGCGCACTGCACGCATGGCTATGCGCACTGCATTGTCAATATCACGTCGCTCAGCCACCTCCCACGATGTATAATAGGCATGGGTAGTGCCGGGAAAACCAAGCATCATGGCAAAATCACCCTCCTCAACCCCGGCTGTGGAGATGGGAAACCACCGCTTGGGACGTAACGGCACATTGGTTGCTGCATAGGGAGCAGGATTGCCATCCTTGTCTGCATAGACACGAAAAAGATTGAAATCTCCCGTGTGGCGTGGCCACATCCAATTGTCGGTGTCGGCACCAAACTTACCGATGGCACTTGGAGGGGCACCCACAAGCCGTATGTCTGAATAGACTTTTTTGGTAAAGAGGTAATATTGATTTCCATCGAAGAAGGGTTTAATTTCCACTTCCGTACCGGGATGGTCAGCCAGAAACTGCTCCCCTGCTTTCTGACGTGCAAGGCGATTCAGATAAGAAGGTGAGAGATAAAAGAGGCCTTCTGTGTCGTCCGCCCTGTCTCGTTCCAGGCACTCCTTCACCCAATCGGTCACCTCTTCAATCCCCTCAATGAAGGTCACCGTAAGCCCGGGATTGGGGAGTTCCTCCTCGGGCGACATGGCCCAGAACCCCTCTTCCAGATAGTTGCGTTCCAGGGTGCTATGCTGCTGTATCTGTCCGTATCCACAGTGGTGATTGGTGAGCACCAGCCCGTTTGGCGAAATCACCTCACCCGTACAACCTCTTCCAAACTGTACCACGGCATCCTTAAGAGAGGAGCCATCGGGGTTGTAGATATCCACATCATCCAGTTTCAATCCCATCTGTTGCATCTCAGCCAGTTTCTGCTGTCTCAGCAGGTGAATCATCCACATCCCCTCATCGGCAAAGAGAGGAGAAAAGAGCAAAAAGGAGAGGCACAGACTTACAAGTGATCTTTTCATCGTTGCAGTTTTTACTTTAATGTTTGGAACGATAAAGATAGAAAAAAATGTCACAAATCCCCCTCTCTATCTCTTTTCCGATTATCTTTGCCTTAGAAATTGAACCTTACTGTTTAGCCTTCCAGATCATGCATTACGAGAAAACTTTCGAAGAGATATTTCGTGATCTCCAAAAAATAGAGGACAGGGGTGAAGTGGCTGCTTACATCCCTGAGTTGGCTTCTGTCGATCCCAATCAGTTTGGTGTACATCTGAAAACCGTAGAGGGTAAAGGTTACTCTTACGGAGATGCAGCGAAGCGATTCTCCATACAAAGCATCGCCAAGGTGCTCTCATTTGTAATGGCTTACAGGCGACTGAAAAGTGATGTCTGGAAACGAACCAACCTGGAACCGGCTGGCACGCCCTTCAACTCCCTCCTGCAGTTGGAAGTGGACAGAGGCATCCCTCGTAACCCATTTATCAATGCAGGGGCCATCCTCATTTGTGATATACTGGTAAGCGAGCTGGATAATCCCAGGGAGGAGATGCTCGCTTTTGTGAGAGCTCTTTCAGGCAATGACACCATCGACTATAACCCAAGGGTAGCACAATCAGAAAAAGAGACGGGAAACCGTAACTATGCCATGATTTACCTCATGAAATCGTTCGGCAACATTGAAAACGAGATTGAAACGGTGATGGATCTTTACTTCCACCTTTGTTCCCTGGAGATGAGCTGCAAAGAACTTGGATCTACTTTCCTCTTCCTGGCCAACAACGGGGTGGTACCCTGGTCGGGGGAACGCATTCTCTCTCCCAGCCGCACCAAACGTACCAACGCGCTGATGCAGACCTGTGGCTTCTACGATGAAGCAGGCGAGTTCACTTTCAAGGTGGGGCTGCCGGGTAAAAGTGGTGTGGGGGGTGGCATCGTGGCAGTGCACCCGGGCAGGTATGTCATTGCCGTTTGGAGTCCAAGACTTAACAGCAAAGGCAACTCATACAGGGGAATGCTCTTCCTGGAACAGTTCACCACCGTGACAAACCTCTCGATCTTTTAGGGATCTGCGAGGCGGGGAACACTCTCCCCCATCGCCTTCGCACGGGAGGAATGAGGAAATCTTAAATTAATGAAAAAGGGGATCGCTTCATTGGCTTTTCAGGTGAAAACGGTTAATTTTGCTCCCGATTGAAAAATAAGGGTTTAGATGAAATTTGACTTTAAGGAAAGAACAGCTCAACTGATCGCCGTCATCGGAGTGTTGGCCATCGTGTTGGCCATCGCAATTGGCTTCCTGGTAAACAAGAATGCTGAAATTGAAGATATGCAGCAACAGTTTACCCTCGACAAACAGGAGTTGGAGGATGAGTACGAAGCGATCTCACTACAGTATGAAGGGTTCAAGTTCAGTGTACAGAACGACTCACTACTATACAAGCTGGAGAACGAACGGACGAAGGTGATGCGCCTCCAGGAGGAGCTGCGCATGACAAAAGCCACCGACCAGGCAGAGATCAGACGACTAAAAGATGAGCTTTCCACTTTGCGAAAGGTGCTGCGCTCCTACATCCATCAGATTGACTCCCTTAACCGACTGAATGAAGAGCTGCGGGCTGAAAATCGGCAGATTACACGCCAGTTTAATGAGACCAACCGTACACTGACACAAGTATCACAGGAGAAAGAAGAACTGACAGAGAAAGTGTCGTTGGCTGCACAGCTGGTGGCTACCAACATCGCGGTGAAGGCAGTGAACAACCGTGGCAGGGAGCAGTCGAGGCTCAGTCGCAGCAGTCAGTTTGTGGTCTCCTTCACCATCGCCCGCAACATCACCACTGAACCGGGAGAGCGAAGCATTTACGTGCGACTGATGACACCCGATGGGACAGTACTCTCCAAGAGTCCCACCCATACCTTCCCCTATGAGAACAGGGATATTCTTTATTCCATGCATCGTATTGTGGAATATGGAGGCGAAGAGATACCGGTAACCCTCTACTGGGATATCGAGGAGTTCCTGATGCCGGGCACCTTCAAAGCAGATATCTTTGCCGATGGGCACCACATTGGCACAAGCAGCTTCAACATGGAGGAATAAACCTCCCTGTCACGAACCAATCATCTGCAGGAAAGTCTGCTCGTCAATCACTTTCACCCCCAGCTTCGCTGCTTTCTCCAGCTTCGCCGGCCCCATGTTCTCTCCGGCAAGGATATAATCGGTTTTTTTGGATACCGATCCGCTGTTCTTACCACCGTGTTGCAGGATCATTGCCTTGTATTCATCACGCGAATGCAACGCAAATGTACCACTGATCACAATGGTCAATCCACTTAGCTTATCTGTTCTGCCGGCCAGCGTCTCCGCGCTGAGCGTAAACTGTAGCCCCACCTTGCGGAGTCGCTCAACAAACAAAAGGCTTTCCGGGTTTGCAAAATAGGCTGTTACACTTTGTGCGATACGATCACCTATCTCCTCCACAGCCGTCAGCTCCTCCTCTGTTGCCGCCATCAAACGCTCAATGTGCGGGAAAGCGTGTGCCAGCTTGCGTGCCACCGTCTCACCCACATAACGGATTCCAAGCGCGTGGAGTACCCGCTCATAGGGTACCGTTTTTGACTGTTCGATGCTTTGTAACAGATTTCGGGCACTGGTCTCACCCCACCGTTCAAGAACTGCCAGATCATCGAAACGGAGTAAGTAAAGATCGGCAGCATCATGGATCATCCCTTTGTCGTAAAGCAGTGAAATCGTCTCCGGTCCGATGGTGATGTCCATCGCCTTACGGGTCACGAAATGTTCGATGCGACCCTTGATTTGCGGGGGGCAGCCGGCACTGTTGGGGCAATAATGTACCGCCTCATCCTCGTTACGGACCAACAAACTGCCACACGCAGGGCAGTTACGTGTGAAAGTCACCTTGTCCCCCAACAGGAAGCGTGCATCTTTGTCCACACCTGTGATTTTGGGAATAATTTCACCCCCTTTTTCCACATAAACCTTGTCTCCAATGTGCAGGTCGAGGGCATGGATCGCATCTTCGTTATAGAGTGAGGCACGCTTAACGGTAGTGCCGGACAGCAATACCGGCTCCAGGTTAGCCACTGGCGTTACCGCACCTGTACGACCCACCTGCCAGGAAACTGACTCCAAGGTGGTTACCGCCTGCTCCGGGTTAAACTTATAGGCAATGGCCCAGCGGGGAAACTTGGAAGTGTAGCCCAGATTGCGCTGTTGCACCAGCGAATCGACCTTGATCACCACACCGTCGGTGGTCACCGGCAGTTGTCGCCGCTCATGGTCCCAGAAACGCAGGAAGTCGAACACCTCATCTAGCGTTTCACAGCGTTGCATGGCCGACGACACGTTGAGCCCCCAACCACGTGCCAGAGTCATATTCTCATAATGGCTTTCCGTTGGAAGCGATTCTCCCAGCATGTAATAGACAAACGACTGCAATCGGCGCGAAGCGACCAGACGTGAATCCTGCAGCTTCAGCGTACCGGAAGCTGCGTTCCGGGGGTTGGCAAAAAGAGGCTCTTCCTGTGCGGCCCGTTCACGGTTCAATTCATCGAATGAGCTCCAGGGCATCAGGATCTCACCCCGCATCTCCAGGTAGGGGGGGATCTCCGTTCCTCTCAGAATAAGTGGTACGTTGCGGATGGTACGCACGTTGGCGGTCACATCATCCCCTTTTTGTCCGTCTCCCCGCGTGACGGCACGAGTAAGCTTCCCTTCCTCATAAATCAGAGAGATGGAGGTGCCGTCATATTTCAGTTCACAAACGATTTCAAAATCTTCGTTCAGGCTTTTCTTTACCCGGTTGTAGAACTCTTTCACCTCATCTTCGGAATAGGTGTTTTGCAATGACAACATCGGATATCGATGCGCCACCTGCGTGAAACTCTTGTTGGTATCACTCCCCACCCTGACTGAGGGTGAGTTGGGGTCGGCATACTCCGGGTATTGGGCTTCCAGGTGAGTCAACTCGGCCATCAGCCGGTCGAACTCCTGATCTGAGATCTCCGGTTGTGACAGGACGTAGTAGTTGTAGTTGTGTTCATGCAACTGCTGACGCAGCGCTTCTATTTGTTGCCTGATCTGATCCATAACATGTGACGATTATTGAAAAAAACGCATCCAGGGATACTCACTGTTGCTGCGTTCCCCTGGCGTAAGGGTTCCGACCGTTACAGAGAGATTCAGTGCTTGTTGGAAGAACAATTCCCCCTCGCTGAAATGCAAATTGCAGTTGAGTCGTAGCTTCGTTCTCCCCGTTTCAATGAGACGAATATACCATTTGCTTTGCAGATAGCGGCTTCCCTGCAGGAATGGATTACCCCGGTAAAGCTGACTGCCATATCTCTCAAAAAGACGCATGCGGGGATCTCCCGCATAGAGGTTGTTCTCGGTGCCGAACCCCATGTATTCGGCATTGAATCGTGCAATAAAACCAATGGGGATATAAGTCTCCTCTGCCTTGCGGTCACGTTCCACACCTGCAAAGATACCTGCCGAAGCCATCACCTGAAAATTGCTTCCCCTGTCATACTGCAACCCCGCTGAAGCGATACCCTGGATCACCTCACTCACGCCGTAGCGTCCGTCGTTGGGGTAGTTGCCGGCAAGATGAAAGAGGTTGGATTGGAAATCAGCAAAAAAAAGGCCTTTGCTCGCTTTGCCGGAGAAACCCAGGAAGAAACTCTCACGTTCCTCGGCGGTAGAATAACCGGTCCAGTCCATCCAGGCGTTGAAAAAGTTAGTCTCCCTGCCGAACTGCCAGAAGAGACCCTGCATCAGCGGCATAAACTGATTCACCGAATCTCTGAAAAAAAAATCTGAGTAATTGGAGAGCACCTCCCTGCGGGGGAACGCACCGGCACGAAACTGCACCTTTTCGTTTTCATATTTGTAGTAGAGCGTGACCTCAGCCTTGTCAACAGCACGACGCATCCCCGGCATCTTCAGCAGGTTCACCCCAGCAACCAAGGTGTGGGAACTGTCCCATTCCACAACTCCCAGGGCGTTTAACCAGATACCCTGTAGGGTACGGGCATCGGCATATGGCGAAGGTTTATACTCCATATTATCGAAGAAGTAATCCATACCGGTACTCCAACGAAACTCCTGTGCGGGAGAAGTGAGCACCGAGAGGAGTAAAAAGGCAATGCAGAATATCCTTGATCCCATAACTAGCAACTTATTGGGAGATAAAGATAGTAAAAATGCTTAAATCTTGCGATCTTTCCATTTCCCGCTGCGGAGATAATAGAAAGAGAGGGTCATCAGGAAGATCCAGTAGACATGCTCGGTGGTCCAGGCAACAGCTACTGACAAACGGAGGAAGATAATCACCAGCCACATGTAGGCCAGGTAGAAGAACAGGGTGAAGATCTCGAAACCGAGAGCTGTACGGGTGTTGCCGGTACCGGAGACGGCACTGAAGAGCACTGTGCCCACACTGTAGAGGGGCAGTGACGAGATCAGCACGTAGAGCGGAACCACCGTATCGCTTATCAACGAGGGATCGTCAGTATAGATGTGTATCATGAGCCGCGGGAAGAGTGAGATCACCAAGATGACAAGTAACATCACGCCCATGCTAAGGAGTGAGATTCGTTTAACCAGCTGAAGCACTTCACTGTTCCTCCCGGCACCGATGGTGTTGCTCACCAACGTGCTGGTGGAGGACCCCAAAGCATGAGAGGGAATGGTGAAAATGGTGTAGAAACTGCGTACGATATTGGTTACCGCGAGCGATCGCTCACCCATATAGTTCTCGATGAAGAGAAAGAAAAGCATCCAGGTGCCCACCGATAAGAGGTATTGCACCATCATGAAGATGGAGATATCCAGTATCTTCTTGATCACCGGCCACTGAAAGCGTATTGTGGTGAAGCCATATTGGTGTGGATTGGCTGTCTTACGTGTATAGAGGATGAAAAAGATTGTGGATGCCATCTCTGCTATCACTGAAGCAATAGCTGCTCCGGCCATGCCCATTTCCGGCATACCCAGATTCCCGAAGATTAACCCATAGTCGAACACCACATTGACCAGCCCCATCACCACCGCATTGATGGTCAGTACTTTCGTACGTGCAATGCCGATATAGAAGGCACGAAACATCACGTTGGTAAAAGCAAAGAGAAGGCCGAAGACACGCCACACCATGTAGTCTGTAACCGCGCCTGCCACATCCTGCGATGCGAACATTGCCGGCAGCCAGTGAACCGCAGCGTAACGAAGCAGGGGAATCAGCAAGAGTGCCGGGATCAACAGGAAGAGGATCCCCTGGATCACAATCTCGCCGATCTTATGGTAGTTCCCCTCACCGTTGCGCCGCCCTATGAGGATTTGACTCCCCATACTGAAACCAAAGGCCAGGGTGTAGATGGCAATGTAAATGATCCCTGCCAGGGCAGACGCACCCAGCTCCACCTCCCCCACACGGCCGAGGAAGGCGGTATCAATCACCTGAATGATGTTCTGCGCCAGCAAGCTTAGCAGGATGGGTGAACTAACCTTTAGAATCTGTTTATTGCTGTACACTTTGTGGTTTCATAAAAAAACCGCCGATGTGATTCACTACCGGCGGCAGGTTCTTTGACTTCAAATGTTACCTGCGGATGTTGTTGGAGCCAGGCTCGAGGTTGATCACAGTGGGAACAAATGACTTTGCCTCTTCCAGCGGAAGGAGAGCATAACTCATGATGATGATCACATCCCCTACCTGTACCTTACGGGCTGCTGCGCCATTGAGACAAATGGTCCCTGATCCGCGTTCCCCGCGAATAATATAGGTCTCGAATCGCTCACCATTGTTGTTGTTCACTACCGCAACTTTCTCGTGCACAAACATTCCCGCGGCATCGATCAGATTCTCGTCGATGGTGATGCTACCCTCGTAATTGAGATTGGCATCGGTGACTGTTGCCTTGTGTATCTTTGATTTTAATGTCTCTACCCACATAACTTATTATCTGTAACTGATGTTGTCGATTAAACGCACTTCACCACAATAAACGGCGATGCAACCCACCGGCCAATCACTCTCACCCCAGGAGGCAAGAGGTTGGAGTGAATATCCGTCTACAATTTCGTAATATTCAACACGTAAACCGGGCACTTTGTTTATCTCCTGAACAACCCACGATGCAATTTCCTGTGGGGCACAGTCTCTCTTCTTTTGTAGGCTGTCACGCAAAACATGGTAAATACGAGAGGCCTGCTCCCGCTCCGGAAGCGACAAACGTTGATTGCGGCTGCTCATGGCCAATCCCGACTGCTCCCGCACGATGGGCACACCCACGATCTCCACCGGGATATGTAGCATTGCGGTCATCTCACGCACGATGGCCAGTTGTTGGAAATCTTTCTCTCCGAAATAGACTTTATCAGGCTGCACGAAGCTGAACAAGCGACTTACCACCTGGGCTACACCATTGAAATGACCGGGACGATAGCGACCTTCCATCACTTTGTCAAGCACTCCAAAATCGAATACCCTTCTGTCCGGCTCCGGATAAACCTCCTCTGCAGAAGGAGCAAACAGAAAGTCTACCCCCAACTCCTGCAACAATTGTTCATCTGCCTCCGGAGTACGGGGATAGAGCAGCAGATCATCACTGTTGTTGAACTGCGTGGGGTTCACAAAAAGGCTTACCACCGTACATTCATTCTCTGCAATGCTTTGCCGGATTAGTGTTGCATGACCTTCATGTAACGCCCCCATTGTAGGTACAAACCCTATAGAATCGCCCTTGCAGCGAATAGATTGCAGTGCCAGGTTGAGACCGGAAACAGTATGAATAACTTTCATTGATTATTTTGTTTCAGTCTGCAAAGCAACAAAATATTTGCCACATAGAGAAGAAATTTGCCTTCATTGAGAAAATAATTAGCTTTCTTTCACGGATTGTTGAAATATAAACCGTTGCATTGCTGATTTTGTGGCAATGAACAAGTAATCCATCGGCAAAAAAAGATTCAGAAAAACGCAATAAACCTGTTATAGTCCTATTATAGTGCTGATTATAAAATTGACATCTTTTTATTTTGTTATTGTCTGATTTTTTTTTATTATCTTTGTACTCAAATTTAGAGAATTAGCTCCATGTCCCAGAAAAAAATATTGTACATTACGCAGGAAATATACCCTTATCTCGACGAAACTCCCATCTCGAACACTTCACGCTTCTTACCACAAGCCATCCAGGAAAAAGGAAAAGAAATCAGAGCCTTTATGCCCAAGTACGGACCGATTAACGAACGCCGCAACCAATTGCACGAAGTGATCCGTCTCTCAGGGATGAACCTGATCATCGACGACTCCGACCATTCGCTGATCATCAAGGTGGCCTCGATTCAAGCGGCTCGAATGCAGGTCTACTTCATCGACAATGAAGACTATTTCCAAACCAAGGAACTACTGACCGACAAAGAAGGAGCAGAATATGAAGACAATGATGAAAGAAGTATTTTCTTCATTCGCGGTGTAATGGAAACCATCAAGAAGCTACGATGGGTGCCTGACGTAATTCACTGCCATGGTTGGTTTTCAGCGTTGGCCCCACTCTACATCAAAAAGGGTTATGCAGACGATCCCTGTTTTAGAAACAGCAAAGTGATTTGCTCACTCTATGACGAGTCGTTTTCCAGACCCTTCCAACCCGACTTTGCCGGCAAGCTGCGATATGACGGCATTGGAGACA
The DNA here is from genome assembly GCA_016916535.1 of Dysgonomonadaceae bacterium zrk40. Taxonomy (NCBI): domain Bacteria; kingdom Pseudomonadati; phylum Bacteroidota; class Bacteroidia; order Bacteroidales; family Dysgonomonadaceae; species Dysgonomonadaceae bacterium zrk40. The sequence continues at coordinate 2,252,044 of CP070276.1, read as the reverse complement.
AAGAGGTTGAAGCTGTAAAAGCGCTTGGCACGATTGATTACACCAAGCTGATGAAGCTGGCCATTGACTTTTCAGATGGCATCATCATGGGAAGCGATAAGGTTGACCCGGAACTAATCCGCTATGCAACCGACAAAGGCATTCAGCAACTCCCTTTCCAGAGCGACTTCGAACAGTACTCTGATGAGATCAATCGCTTTTACGATCAAATTGATGCATGATTCTCTTAAAAACCTTAATGAATTTCTTTTTTTAAATCGACGTAAGACAATTATCATTAAAAAATGAGAGAAAGCATTTGAACAGCTTTCATCTGAACCTTTTTTTTCTGATATTTGCGCCGTTGAAAAAAAATATTTTGGAGCCAATGAAACCCAACTCTTTATACAAGGTGCTGATTGTGGCCTTACTCTCTTTTATGGCACTCTCCTGTGACGACACACTCGATCAGGTGGGGTTCTCCATCCAACCGGGAATGGACTCACTCACAGTGGGTATCGACACTATGCATCTTAAAGCCCGTACCATTCAACTCGATTCAATTTTTGGCAGGACCAAATATCCAGTGCTGGGAGAATACCTGGATCCGGTTTTCGGATCTGTCAAATCAGAGTTTATGGGTGAATTTTACCTGCCTGAAGGATCAGAATTCAAACCGGGCGCTCACATTGATTCTGTGAGGGTTGTTGTATCATACACCAACATGATGGGTGATTCTCTGGCACCAATGGAATTGTCGGCATATGAGCTCAACCGATCACTCAAAGGGGTCAACAACTATACACACATCAATCCGGAAGAGTATGCTGAAATGTCAGCACCGCTGGGGAAGACAGTGTTTACAGGAAAGAACAACAATTATCACACAGAGTATTACAATTCTGGATACGGGAACACCGAGTCTTACAATGTGTACGACATCAGTGTGAATCTCCCCCTGACAATTGGTGAACGGTTTCTCAATGAATACAAAAAACCGGGTCATGGAAAGATGAGCGATTTGAACAGTTTCAGAGAGTTCTTTCCCGGTCTCTACTTTACAACCAGTTTCGGAAACAGTACCATTATAAACGTCAATTACACCACCTTCTACGTTCATTATCACTATACCGATGTAAAAGGCTCTTCGACCGGTCAGGATACTACCCGCACCGATGCAATGAGACTCTACATCACCCCTGATGTGACCCAGATCAACACCATTCGCAGCAATAACCAACAGTTGTTGGAAGAGAGTGACAGCCACACCTACGTGAAAAGTCCTGCCGGGGTAGTGACCGAGATCACCTTTCCCTTCAGCGATATAAATCAGGAATTAGAATCCAGGGCTCTCAACCTGGCCAATTTCTCTTTCAGCGCAATGCCTGAGGCAACGGAAGATCCGCTGGTAAAAATCTCTCCACCCGATTACCTGCTGTTGATCAACCGGGATTCGTTGGCAGGATTCTTCGAAAAGAATAAACTGCCGGACAATGTCACCAGTTTTCTCTCTGATAAGTTCGATGCTACCACTTACAGCTACGACTTTAACAACATCTCTGCAATGATGAACTACTACAACCGGACGATGGGAGAAAATCCAAAAGATTTGGTCTATTACCTGGTTCCGGTAGATGCAACCATCACCACCTCACAGCAGAGTTACTATTCTTCCGGTACCCAAACGCTAACAGACCTACAGAACCAGATGTGGCCCACGGCAGCCAAACTTGACAAAAGAGAGGGCAACCTGAAAATAGAATTGATATTCAGTAATTATTGAGATAATTTGTGAAAGCTGGCTGCTTTCGCCACAGATTAGAACAACTCTCCCTGCTCCCCCCTCTTCACTCTGCCCAAATGAATATAAGCCAATTCAGTCACCTCACGACCACGTGGGGTGCGCTTGATGAATCCCTCCTTGATTAAAAATGGTTCATATACTTCTTCAATGGTACCGGCATCATCCCCCACGGCGGTGGCGATGGTAGATATTCCCACTGGTCCACCATTGAATTTGTCAATGATCGTAAGCAGTATCTTGTTGTCGATTTCATCCAACCCATGCTTGTCAATGTAAAGTGCTTCGAGCGCATAGGTTGAGATGGCTCGATCGATGCGGCCGTTACCCTTCACCTGTGCAAAGTCACGCACCCTGCGCAGAAGGGCGTTGGCCACTCGCGGTGTACCGCGGCTGCGGGAGGCAATCTCCAATGCAGCATTCCGGTCGCACGCTATCTGCAGGATATCCGCAGATCGCAACACAATTCCAGTAAGTGTATCGATATCGTAATATTCAAGATGCATGTTGATGCCGAAGCGGGCACGCAGGGGACTGGTGAGCAGGCCACTGCGTGTGGTGGCACCCACCAGCGTGAAAGGATTGAGGTCTATCTGTATGGAGCGGGCGCTGGGTCCTTTGTCGATTACGATGTCGATGCGATAGTCTTCCATCGCACTGTAGAGATACTCCTCCACGACTGGTGAAAGACGATGTATCTCATCAATAAAAAGCACATCGTTGGGCTCCAGCGAAGTGAGAATACCTGCCAGATCTCCCGGCTTGTCGAGCACCGGTCCTGAGGAAACCCTGAAACCGACGCCCAGTTCATTGGCGATGATGCTCGAAAGGGTGGTCTTACCCAGTCCCGGAGGACCATGCAACAGCACGTGGTCGAGTGATTCACCCCGCATGCGGGCGGCGCTGACGAAGATCTTCAGGTTTTCTACGATCTTCTCCTGACCATTGAAGCCACTGAAAGTAAGCGGACGCAGTGTATTTTCCACCTCTCGCTCACTCTCCGGCAACGTACTTTTCGCCCGGATGTCAAATGATTCATCTGTTGTCATAATTGTGCTGCAAAATGCAAATGTAGCTATTTCCCACGACTTTTGGAAATGGCAATTGCGTTGCGTTTCAATCCGCTAAATTTGGCTCTTTTCACCGCCGAATGACGAAAGATGTGGCGCCAGCGATCCTCATCCATCTCCATGATTTGCTCCAAATCAAGTGTCAGAAAATCATCGGATGGCATGAACTCAGGTGTGCTGTGCGAGGTGGCCTCTCGATTCCAGGGACATACCTTCTGGCAGATGTCACAACCGTAGATGTTGTTTCGCAGATTAGGCAGGATACCGGGGTCAATCTCCCCCTTGTTTTCAATGGTTTGATAGGAGATGCATTTGGCAGCATTCAGTCGGTAGGGTTGCTCTATGGCGGCAGTGGGACAGGAACGGAGACAGCGGGTACAGTCGCCGCAGTTCTCGGTGACAGGTTCATCGTAATCGAGTTCCATATCGATGATTAATTCTCCAAGAAAAAAGTAAGAACCTTTGCCTGGAATGATCAGCAGTGTGTTCTTGCCAATGAACCCCAATCCTGCACGTGCAGCCCAGAAGCGCTCCAGGACGGGTGCCGAGTCGGAAAAACACCTCCCCGTAACTTCCGGATGACGCTCCCGGATCCACTCGAAAAGACGCCTAAGCTTCCCTCTAACCACCTCGTGGTAATCCTTACCATAGGCATAATAGGCGAATTGAGGTACCTTTCCCGGAAGCTTTACCGGTGGATAGTAATTCAGTGCAACAGAGATGATGGAACGCGCACCCTCCACCAGCAGACGGGGATCGAGTCGTTTGTCGATGTTACGCTCCATGTAACCCATATCTCCCTGCCAGTGATCATGCAGCCACTGCATATAACGATCCTCCTCACCACTGTCTGTGGCGCGGCAGATACCGGACACATCGAAGCCAAGCTGCAGCGCTTGCTGCTTTATCTCTTGTGAAAAAGTCATCCTCGCAAATGTACATCAAAAAACAAAAATAACCTTAAAGAAATTGGTGATTTCAAGAGGCATATTCCAGAATACAACAGCAACAAGGTTATGAATATTCCACATTTGTGAATTAAGTTGCGTATTTTTGCGGAGCAAACAGCTATTTTCACCCTCTGATGACGGAACCAACACTCAAACATAAGACCACAGTATCACTCTTCTGGAGTTTTCTGGATAAATTTGGGCAGCAGCTCATCTTTTTGGGTAGCAGTATCGTGCTGATGCGCATCCTTTCACCCTCTGAATATGGATTGATCGGAGCACTCACTATCTTTATTGCTTTCTCAGCATTACTGGTTGACAGCGGATTCAGTCGTGCTCTTCTCAACCGAAAGCATATCACTGCTGAAGAGTATAGTACCGTGTTCTATTTCAATCTGCTGTTCAGCGTGTTGCTTTATTTGTTGCTTTTCGCAGCAGCTCCCCGCATCGCACAACTCTTCCACGATCCCCGCATCATGTCTGTCTCCCGCATTCTCTTCCTATCACTCATCTTCAATGCCGCGGGTATGATCCAAATGACACTCCTCACCAAGAAAGCTGACTTCAGGGGAATCACACGTGTAAACCTGATGGCACAACTCATCGCCGTGATTGCTGCCATGGTGATGGCATTGAAAGGTTACGGTGTCTGGTCACTGGTAGCTCAGAACCTTCTTTTTGCCCTCTTCCGCACGATGTTTCTCTGGATTTACTCGCGGTGGTCACCACTGAGGCAGTTCAGCATGAAATTGCTTCGATCCTTTACCGGGCTGAGCTATAAGCTAGCCACCACATCACTTATCAACGCCATCTTTAACAATATATATCCCTCCATCATTGCCTTCTTCTATCCAAACGCGATGCATCAAGTGGGCTATTACAACCAGGCTCAGAAATATCAGGAGATACCTTTTGGCGTCCTCTCCAACACCTTCCGTTCCGTCTCAATGCTAATCCTCCCTGAAATTAACGACCAGACTGAAAGATTGCATCGTGTGGTGAGCAAAATGATGAAATCACTTGCTTTCTTGTCTTTCCCCATTGGATTCCTGATGATCCTGATTGCCGAGCCTACTTTCCTCTTTCTCTTCCAGGAGAAATGGTTGCCGGCTGTACCCTACTTCCGGATACTCACTCTTGCGGGTATCATCTCCCCCTTTGCTTTTGTCCTGAATGAGCTATTCATCGCCAGGGAAAAAGCCAACTATTTTCTCGGGGTAGAAATCATCAGGCGACTGATATTGGTATTCCTCATCGCAATGCTCTTTCACTACGGAATTATGGGGCTTGCAGCCAGCTGGGTAATCTATACCTATGTCACACTGATCATCACTCTCATCCTCTCCCAGAGACTGATCGGATACTCTTTATCAGCTTTTGCCGGCGATGTGCTCCCCTACATGCTGCTGGCGCTGATTAGTACTGGTGTAGCCTGGTTCTTAACCCGCAATATCGAGCACAACCTGCTCTTTATCTTTACCGGCAGCGGTATTGTAGCTATCCTCTACCTACTATTTTGTCGTCTCTTCAGGCTCGAGATGATCAAGGAGATCAAGGAGTGGATCATCACTCAAAAATGAGCTTTTATGAAAAATGCAACCAATACGCTGCGCTACAAAGTCATCTCCAGACTGAAAGCCTTTCAGACCTCTCAACAGTACAAATGGGCACGTAAAAAGGTGCTTACCCACTACCGAAAAAATCCACCCACGGATCCAGAGATTGAAAACGCAGTCGTATACCTTCTGCACCATCGCCTCTCCACCTTCTACGGCCACTTTCAGGAGAAATATCGATACCGGGATATCAATGTATTGCATGATTCCAAAAACGGTCTTCCATATGTGCTTACTGGAAATAAACGACTCTACTTCAAACGCTCACACAACAAACGCACCGTTCAACTGCTATATAACATGTTGCTCATTGAACAAGATTGGGAATCACCGCATTGCTACACTGATGAATCTTTTTATCCCCGTACCGGAGAGTTGCTGGCTGACGTGGGGTGTGCCGAGGGTTACTTCTCACTGCTGAACGTAGAGAGTCAACAACGAATCTTTCTTTTTGAACAGGACAACGGGTGGCTTGAAGCACTTGAGGCTACTTTTGCTCCATGGCAGGAAAAAGTGACCATTGTACCCCGATTTGTGGGCGAGAGCAACAGCGACCATCAGATTTCCCTCGACCACTTTTTTGAAGAGAAAGGAGTAAGACCCCACTTTTGTAAGATTGATGTGGAGGGTGCCGAAGCTTCTGTACTAAAAGGGATGAGCCGTCTCATCAACAATCATCCACTTCGGATCGCACTCTGTACCTACCATCATCAAGATGATTTTATACAGTTTACCCGTTTTTTCAACAATTTGGGGTTTCACCATTATCCCACTCCCGGCGTGATGGTCTTCCTGAATGATCTGAACAATTTCGCACCACCCTTTTTTCGTAAATGTATGATTAAAGCGACTTCACATGATGAGTGACACCCCCAACCCATCTCTCTGCGCCCTGATCGTCTCCTACAATTTCGAACCATGGATCGATCGCTGCCTGCACTCCCTGCGGGCCTCAACCCTGCGGGTCACGACAGTTGTGGTGGACAACGGCTCAGATGACCACACTTGTGAAATCATACGCTCACGTTTTCCCGAGGTAGTACTGATCAATAGCGGAGAGAACCTGGGATTCGGCAAGGCCAACAACATCGGTTTTCGATATGCACTGGAGAAAGGGTTTGACTATCTATTTTTAATGAACCAGGATGCACGCATCGAACCTGACACACTAACCCAGCTGGTGGCTGCTGCAGAAAGAGAGAAAGCTTACGGGATACTATCACCACTCCACCTCAACAGCAGAGGTGATGCTACTGACTTTGGTTTTGCAGAATATACGGGCATTCGTGACAGGAGGGATGCCGAACGGTTGCCGTCTGCAGTTACCGAATATAAATTTATCAATGCAGCACTTTGGCTAGTACCTGCCCGGATCATCCGTGAGGTAGGTGGCTTCGCCCCGCTCTTTGCACATTACGGTGAGGACCGTAATTTCGTACTGCGGATGCAAAAAAAGGGTTACCGGTTAGGATTGGTGAAAAATGCTGTAGGGTATCATGAGCGGGAGAACAGAGGACTGAGTAGAACTCAATTCTTCTACTCAGAATATGTCTACTTTCTCACGGAGGCTTCCAATCCCTATTACAACTTTATCAACGCGTTTGCATACAGCGTGCTTGCCGCCCTGAAAAAGGCCGGCAAGGCTCTTATTGCAGGTAAAGGCAGGGATGCAGCAGCCTACAACTCCATAGCACTGCGTCTGGTGAGTAAGTTGCGGGCTGCCAGTTACACCCGAAGAGAAGGATATCCTATGCAAAAGTGAAATCTAGCTGCTTGCGATCGAGGTTGGCACGTGCCACCTGTATTGAGACCGGTTGCCCGAGACGATATTCACGCTTGGAACGACGTCCCACCAGTCGGTAGTTCTTCTCATCCAGCTCATAAAAATCATCATCCAGCTCTCGGATGGGAATCATCCCCTCACACTTGTTCTCATTTATCTCAACGTAGAGTCCCCATTCGGTGATACCGGATATCACTCCGTCATACACCTTGCCGATCTTGTCCGACATAAACTCCACCTGCTTGTACTTAATTGAATCTCGTTCCGCGTTGGAAGCCACCTGCTCCATCTGTGAACAGTGCTTGCACTCCTCCTCAAGTTCTCCCTGATTCACACTCTTGCCACCAGCCAGGTAATGCTCCAGTAAACGGTGTACCATCATGTCGGGATAGCGGCGGATGGGTGATGTGAAGTGGGTATAGTAGTCAAAAGCCAGCCCGTAATGCCCCACATTCTTGGTTGAGTAGATCGCCTTCGACATTGTACGGATGGCAATTGTCTCGACCAGGTTCTCTTCGGGACGTCCCTGAACTTTGTCTAGAAGAGCGTTTATGCTTTTCGCCACCTCGGTCTTGCTGCCTTCTGGTTTGATCTTATGCCCGAAACGGAGGATGAAGTTATTGAGGGTATCCAACTTCTCCGGATCGGGAATGTCGTGGATGCGATAGACAAACGTTTGGGCTTTTTTGCCCTTAGGTACCCGCCCGATAGCTTCTGCCACAGCTTTATTTGCCAGCAACATAAACTCTTCAATCAGGTGGTTGGCCTCTTTTGACTCCTTGAAGTAGACACCTAGCGGTTTTCCTTTCTCATCGAGGTTGAATTTCACCTCATATCGTTCGAAGTTAATTGCTCCATCAGCAAAGCGGCGTTCGCGAAGCTGGATAGCCAGGTCGTTCATTTTCAATATCTCAGAGGAGAAATCACCTTTACCGGTCTCTATCACAGCCTGTGCATCCTCATAGGTGAGACGGCTATCCGACTTGATCACCGTGCGGACAATGCGCGACTTTTTGATTTCCGCCTTGTCGTTGAGGTTGAAGATAACAGAGAAGCAGAGCTTTTCTTCCTGTGGACGTAACGAACATAGCCCGTTACTGAGTCGTTCCGGCAACATCGGGATGGTGCGATCCACCAGATAGACCGAAGTAGCCCTATTCACTGCCTCACGATCCACCAAATCACCCGGCTTCACGTAATGTGTCACATCGGCGATATGAACTCCCACCTCCCACTCCCTGGGAGAAAGCTGTCGCAGTGAGAGTGCATCGTCAAAGTCCTTCGCATCCTTTGGGTCGATGGTGATGGTGAACACATCACGGAAATCCTCCCGTTTGGCGATCTCTTCCTGGCTAATCTTGTCGGAAATTGTCGCGGCATATTTCTCCACATCCGCCGGATACTTGTAGGGCAGATCGTACTGTGCCAGGATGGCATGCATCTCAGTATCGTTCTGTCCCGGCTTGCCCAGGACATCAATCACCTTACCCACAGGGTTGTTTGCCTTCTCAGGCCACTCAACAATCTCAACTACCACTTTATCACCGTTGCCGGCTCCATTGAGATCCTCCTTCGGGATAAAGATATCGTTGGAAAGATACTTGTTGTCCATTACCAGGAAAGCGAAGTGCTTCTGTACCTCCAACACCCCCACAAAGCGACTCTGAGTGTGTTGAAGAATTTCCACAACCGTTCCCTCTGTTTCGGCACGTTTGCGTTTGGCCAGCAACTGAACCCGTACACGGTCTCCGTTCATGGCATGCTTGCTGTTACGTTCGGGAATGTAGATGATGTTTGCATCATCGTCAGGCACAAAAAAGTTTTTACCGTTGCTTCTTCGCTCAAATCGACCCTCCAGCATCAAACCACGGTTGTTGATCCGGTACCTGCCACGGGAGGTCTCAAGCAGCATATCTTCATCGCGTAGCTTGTCGAGCACCTTCACCAACTGCCGCCGGCCCTCTTCGCCTCGCACGTTGATGGCTGCTGCTATCTGTTTGTAGTTGTATTGTTTATCGTTGTTTTCTGTAAGGAATTGTGTGACGGATGTAATCAGTTCTTTCTTCCTGGGTTTACTTTCAGTGGAAGAGGTGTTTGTTTTTCTGCTCATAATATCTCTATTGATTAATATAACTTAAACAAATGAGTCCGGTTTTAGTTAACGCAAGGTAATAAAAAAAACAATCTGAATGCTTAAGATAGGGCGTTTTCATGAAGATATCCTTATTTTTGTAGAAGAGAAATGATTCACAATGGACAAAAAAAGAATACTCATCACCGGCGCCAGCGGTTTTATCGGCAGCACCATCGTCGACAAGGCTCTCGAGCTGGGACATGAGACCTGGGCGGGCATTCGCTCTGGAAGCAGCCTTCAATACCTACAGGATGAACGAATCAAATTCATCGACCTCCAATATGATGATTCAAGGATGCTTACCCAACAACTGCGGGGACAAGTGGAACATGTTGGTCCTTTCGATGCTGTAATCCATGTTGCCGGTCTCACCAAGGCACGACGGAATGAGGAGTTTGACAGGGTGAACTACCAATACACCCGCAACCTGGCAGAAGCACTTCAAGCAGCAGATGCACTTTCAGGCACCTTCATACTGCTCAGCTCACTCAGTGTCATGGGACCCGGAGATGAAAAGGGGTACACCCCTTTCAGTGTTGAAAGTGTACCCAATCCCAACACGGCATATGGCAGAAGCAAGCTTAAGGCGGAACAATTCCTGTTCAACCAGAAGAATATCCCTTGGTTGATCATCCGTCCAACAGGTGTTTACGGACCACGCGACAAGGATTACCTGATCCTTATGAAAGCGGTACAAAATGGCCTTGATGTGGGTGTGGGTTTCCGTAAACAGCTGCTCACCTTCATCCACAGCAAGGATCTGGCAGGGGTGATCTTCAATCTCCTGGCAAAAGGGATCCAAAACAAAAAATATTTTTTGGCCGATGGTGACAGCTATACTGACTCACAATTTAATGCCATCGTAAAGGAGGCACTCGGAAAGAAAAGGGTAACCCGTCTGAAGATACCGCTCTGGTTGACAAAGCAAGCTGCCTGTGTGAACGGAGGTTTGTCTGCTCTGTTGGGAAGAACTACTGCTTTTAACAGTGACAAGTTCCTGATCATGAAACAGCGCAACTGGAGTTGCGATATAACCCCTCTGAAAGAGGATATCAATTTCACCCCTCGCTGGAAACTGAAAGAGGGGGTAGAAATGACAGTCGCCTGGTATCGCAATGAGGGATGGCTTTAATCGCTGCAAGCAGCGGTTGGTGATTTTATGAGTGATAGCACATTCAGTAACTATTTATTTTGTACTTTTGTTGGTTACATAACCTGTCATAGGCAGGTAGATAGAAAATAAAATAATGAAAATAGCATTGATTGGATACGGGAAGATGGGACATGAAATTGAACGCATCGCCCGGGAGAGAGGACATGAGATTGTATGCACAATTGATATAGGAGAAGAGGATAAATTCACTTCACCCGCATTTGCGAGTGCCGAGGTGGCAATAGAATTCACCTCACCGCAGAGCGCCCTTCACAACTACAGGAGAGCATTCGCAGCCGGGGTACCTGTTGTATCGGGCACCACTGGATGGCTGGAACACATGGATGAAATCAGGGAGGAGTGCAACAAAAACGGAAAGACCTTCTTCTACGCATCCAACTTTAGTCTTGGTGTCAATATCTTCTTCGCACTGAGCAACTATCTGGCAAAGATCATGAACCGGTTCACAGATTATGAGATACGGATGGAGGAGACACACCACATCCACAAGCTGGACGCTCCAAGCGGCACTGCCATCACCCTGGCCGAGGGAATCATCGAACAGGTGGAACGAAAGGAGAAGTGGGTACTGGGTGAGAAAGGCACATCAGGTGAACTCACAATAGACGCCTTTCGAGAAGGGGAAGTACCAGGCATCCACACCGTCATCTATGAATCGGCAAGTGACACCATCCGCATCACACATGATGCGAAGAATCGCTCCGGATTTGCGTTGGGAGCAGTGCTGGCTGCCGAGTTCACCAAAGGCAGGAAGGGACTCCTCGGCATGAAAGACATGCTGGGTTCGTTATAAACAGATATTGTAAGAATTGACGCTATGACATTCAAACAACGTGTTTCATCGGCAACACAACATCAATGGTTTTGGTTTGCCGTCTGGGTCGCTGCAACACTGCTATTCTCACTCTGGGCAGGATCACCTTGGATACTACTGTTCACACTACTCTTCTTCGACATCTACATCACCAAGTTCATCCCCTGGTCCTTCTGGAAGAAATCGAAGAACGAACCATTCCGCAAGACCATGGAATGGGTGGATGCAATCCTCTTCGCGTTGGTGGCGGTCTATTTCATCAACACCTTCTTCTTCCAGAACTATCAGATACCCACCTCCTCGTTGGAAAAATCACTACTGGTAGGTGATTTCCTGGCGGTGAGCAAACTAAGCTATGGCCCACGCGCTCCCATCACACCACTCTCTTTTCCGCTGGCACAACACACCATGCCGGTGGTGGGCGGCAAGTCATACATCGAGAAGCCGCAATGGAAATACAAACGACTGAAAGGGTTTGGCAAAGTGGAACGAAACGATATCGTGGTCTTCAACTTCCCTACCGGTGACACGGTGGCTCTCAACATGCAGGGAGTTGACTTCTACACTCTCTCGAAGCTAAATGCCAATGGCAGCAGCGGTGTGCGATCAGACCGGCGCACCTATGGAGAAATCGTCTACCGCCCGGTGGACCGGAGGGAGAACTACGTGAAGCGCTGCATCGGGCTGCCGGGAGAGACCATTTCTTTGAGCAATGACAGTGTTTTCATCGACGGCAACTATCTGCCTAACCCACGCTATTCCCAACACAACTATATGATTCACACCGACGGTACCACAATTGCCAGTGAGGTATTCGAAGAGCTGGGCATCAACAAGGCTGACTATGAAACGCAGAACAACTACGGACAGGTGGTCACACGCTCACAGGATCTGACAGGGGTGGACAGTTTAAACCTGGCCATGTTCGGTTTGCAGCCCCGTAACGGGAACAACGGACGTATCTATTTCAGCATTCCCCTCACAGAGGAGATGGTAGCCGGATTAAAAGCCAAGCCGTTTGTGTGGAAGATCATCAAAGAGAAAGAACAGCCTGGTATGAGTTACTATTATCCCCTCAGCTACAACAGTGGCTGGTCGCGCGACACGTTCGGTCCCCTCTGGATTCCCAAGAAGGGGGAGACGATCACCTTCAACGACAACCTGCCTTTCAAGGTGGCGGCATACGAACGCTGCATCAAGAACTATGAAGGGAATGACTTTGAATATCGTGACGGAAAGGTGTTTATCAACGGCGAAGAAGCTGACTCCTACACCTTCCGGTTCGATTATTACTTCATGATGGGCGACAACCGCCACAACTCAGCCGACTCCCGGGTATGGGGGTTCGTTCCGGAAGATCACATCGTGGGTAAGCCAATGCTTATCTGGTTATCACTGGAAAAAGACAAGGGATGGTTCAACGGGAAGATACGCTGGAACAGGCTGTTCCGTAGCGCAAGTGTTCCGGCATGAGCAATGGAATAGCACATCACACGGTGCTGCTCTCCTCCTGCTATCTTGCACCTGTCACCTACTATGCATTGCTTTTCAATGCTGAAAATGCAACAATAGAAGTCTGCGATCACTACCAGAAACAGAGCTATCGAAACCGTTGTCACATTGCCGGTGCCAACGGGATACTTCCCTTGAGCATACCGGTTGAAAAAAACTCCGGCAACAAGTGCACCATGCGTGATATTCGGATTGCCGACCACGGGAATTGGCAGCATTTGCACTGGAACGCCATCTTGTCGGCATACCGATCTACACCCTTCTTTCAATATTATGAAGACGAATTTCGTCTCTATTATGAGAAGAGGTTCTCTTTTCTGCATGACTTTAACGAAGGGTTGCGTCAGCTGATCGGTCGGTTGATCAGTATTGAAACTACAGTTTCCTACACCTCAGCATATGTGAATGATCCTCCCAATGGGATGATGGATTACAGGGAGCTGATACATCCAAAAAGACCCTCCCCTTACCAAATACCTTATTATTACCAAGTGTTTGCTGACAATAGTGGCTTGATGCATGACCTGAGTATCATAGACCTGCTGTTCAACATGGGGAACGAAACAAGACTGATTCTCAGAAGGATGAAAGTAGACTGATTCACAAAGAATCATGCCTCGTGGCTGATGGTTTGTCTTGATAAAAAAAAGTTATTTGGTTGCATGGGATTCGTTATCAGTGAACAGCCTTCACATTTTTGAGCAACAGAAGCTGTATGACCGGAGCTTTTTCCCTATCTTTGCAGATTGTAAAAAAACAAGGTTTTAAATAAAACGCCCCATACACCAACACCCTCTGATTAAGGGTTGTTTGGATCAACAAAAGAGAGAATATTAAGATGCAACAAAAACCAAGAGTACGTTTTGCTCCCAGCCCCACCGGGCCACTACATATTGGCGGTGTACGCACTGCCCTCTACAACTACCTGTTCGCACGACAACAGGGAGGCTCCTTCATTCTACGCATTGAAGATACAGACTCTACACGTTTTGTACCGGGTGCCGAGGAGTATATCCAGGAGACTTTCGACTGGTTGGGACTCTCTTTCGATGAAAGTCCGCGGCAGGGAGGGAACTACGGCCCCTACAAACAGTCACAACGAAAGGAGATCTACAAGGAGTATGTGCACCGGCTTCTGGAAGCAGGGGAAGCCTATATCGCTTTCGACTCACCCGAAGAACTTGAATCACAACGTGCAGAAAAAGCAAACTTCCAGTATGATGCTTCAACCCGCATGAAGATGCGCAACAGCCTCACCCTCACAAAAGAAGAGACCAACCGCCTGATACAAAGCAAGGCACAGTATGTGGTACGCATCAAGATTGAACCGGGACAGGAGATTGTTGTGCACGACCTGATTCGCGGTAGAGTGGTGATCAACTCATCGGTGCTCGACGACAAGGTGATTTACAAGTCGGCCGATGAGCTTCCCACTTACCACCTGGCCAACGTGGTTGACGACCACCTGATGAAAATCACCCATGTGATTCGCGGTGAGGAGTGGCTTCCATCCGCGCCTCTGCACGTATGGCTTTACCGGAGTCTCGGTTGGGAAAAAAGCATGCCCCAATTCGCACACCTGCCTCTGTTGCTTAAACCGGAGGGCAATGGCAAACTGAGTAAACGAGACGGTGATCGCCTCGGCTTCCCCGTATTTCCGCTGGAATGGCAAGACCCCCAGAGCGGCGATCGCTCCTCCGGATTTCGCGAGAGTGGCTACTTACCCGAAGCGGTGATTAACTTCCTTGCATTCCTAGGATGGAACCCCGGCACGGAACAGGAAATATTCTCTCTCGAGGAGCTTACACACGCCTTCACGTTTGAACGGTGTAGCAAGAGCGGTGCCCGCTTCGATCTGGAGAAAGCAAAATGGTTTAACCACCAATACATCCTCAACTTGCCCAACAACATGTTGGCAGAGATCTTCATGTCTGAATTGAATCAGCGGGGCATCAACGCTCCGAAGGAGATGATTGTACAAGTGGCAGGCATCGTGAAAGAGCGCGTTCACTTCGCACACGAGTTGTGGGATCAGTCATCCTATTTTTTCGAGGCACCCGTGAGCTACGATGAGAAAACGGTGCGCAAACGGTGGAAAGAGGAGACTCCTGCACAGATGAATGAGTTGGCAGCCATGCTCGAAGCGATGGATGACTTCTCTGCTGATGCACAGGAGTCAATTGTGATGGATTGGATCCAGCGCAACAACTACCACACCGGAAATGTGATGAACGCTTTCCGTCTGGCGGTGGTAGGTGCCGGAAAAGGCCCTCACATGTTCCTGATTACGGAACTGATTGGCAAAGATGAAACAGTTCGCAGGCTTCGCCGGGCAGTAGAAAATATTGCATAGAGATCGGGAAACCTTAATTGCAAATAAGATGGAAATTGATTTTGTAGTCACTTGGGTAGACATGGATGACCCAACATGGAAAACTGATTTTGCGAAACACTCCGGTAAAATCGATAACCTGAAGAATGAGATGACAGAAGCCCGTTTTCGGGACCATGGCCTTCTGAGATACTGGTTCAGGGGGTTAGAAAAATTCGCACCATGGGTACGCAAAGTACATTTTGTTACTTGTGGCCAAAAGCCGGAATGGTTGAACGCCGACCACCCCAAACTGCAGCTGGTTAATCATTCAGATTATATTCCCACACAATACCTTCCGGTCTTCAACTCAACACTGATCGAGAGCTACATTCATCGGATCCCTGATCTCTCCGAGCACTTTGTCTATTTTAACGATGATTTTTTCATCATCAACCACCTTACACAGGAACGTTTCTTCACCAATGGCTTGCCAAACGATATTGCAGCATTCCGACACAATTCGGGTATTGGCCTCTGGTCGAAAACACTAAAAAACAATATCCGGCTCATCAACAAACGATTCGACAAACGAGAGGTACTGTCGCGCGACCATGACAAATGGTTTCACCCATCCTACGGGAAAAGAAGCAGACTCACCCGACTGTTGCAGCCCTATGATAAGTTTGTCACCCTCATCACCCCGCACAATGCACAACCCTTCCTTAAATCAACCTTTGAAGAGGTGTGGGATTATGCCGGAGAGCAACTGACAGCCGTTTCGGTGAACCGGTTTCGGAACACAAGTGATTATACCCCTGAATTGTTCCGCACCTGGCAGATCTGCCGTTCCAACTTCAATCCCTACAACACCTACAGCGACACCAAGATGTTTCCACTGATTCTCAAATCGAAACAGGCTATCAGGGCAATCGAGGAGCAACAATACAAGCTTATCTGCCTGAACGACAACGGTCATATCCGCAATTACGAAGCGGTGATGGAGCAACTGAACAAAGCATTTCAGACCATTCTTCCGGAGAAATCAGACTTTGAGTTGTAACGATCACTCTACATTTGTCTTTTCAAACGATGATTTTTGAGGGAAGAGCATTTCCAGGAATGGTTTTATAGCCTCACGATCAGCATCCGAGACACGTTGGCTGTCGTTCAGACAGAACAGGGAAGGATTGAAACGCATCAATCGTTTCATGAAATGTTGCTTGTGAACATTCAGCCTCAGAGATTCTCGACGATTTACATATCTCAGGTGTGCCTTATCTGTAGCCAGAATATAATAGGAGAATGCGGAACGGTGCAAATCACCATACTGTCTAACATGACTTCCCAGTGACGCCTTTACCTTGTCACCGAAGACCTGTTCCGCGGCATAGCGGTAGTCATCCCTTCGATATGCATCTATGTTGTGATGTGGAATTCCCGAATAAAACTTACCAAATTGCTGATGTACCATGACAGCACCCTCAAGGACCTTTGAAATGTACTGACCCAATCGTTTTCGAAATAACTTTTTCACCGCGTAGTGCCATCGGCCCAACACTTTCCTTTTCAATCGCACATAGGGTAAACCATTGGAATCAAAGAAAAAAGAGGATTTGAGAGGTTTGCCGAAGAAAAGATCATCATTCGCCAGCAAGAAGCGTTCGCCCAACCCGGGTATCCTGTGAATGAAATATTCGATGACGCTGGAATTAAAACAGGGAAGCGCCTCCGGGGGAAGTATCTCCGTATGATCCACCACCTCTATTTTTGGATGATCTCTCACCAGCCAGTCAGGGGACTGGTTATCGGTCACGATAAATATTTTCCTAACCCAGGGAACATACAACTCTGCTGAACGAAGAGAATACCTTAGTTCATCATTGTTGATGTATCGTCCCCTGTTATTTTCTTCCGATTGATCACTCACCTTACCTGTAACCTGTTGTTTTTTTGCAATCCAGACTGGATCACTACCATCAACCCACATGTAAACTAGATCAATTTCAGAATGCATGATACGCTCCTCCATACCTATAAATTAAATTTGGCCTTCTATCTTCTCTGCATGAGAACGATTTTTATCCGGTGCAAAAGTAATTGAATAATTTGACCTGATGAAAAAAAGAGATCCGGGGATTTCTTTGTCACAGAAATGGCAGGAGGAGCCCTATTGACAAAACTTTTCATCGGCTAATTTGTTTAAAGGAATTGAACTCTATCCAATTGTCTGAGGTATGCACGCAAACCAATCGAAGAAGAAAAAAATAAAGATCCGCACCCGCGTATTTGTTCCACTGGTCTTTGTCATTGCGGTTCTGCTCGTAACTTACCTCTTTCCCCGGCAGAGCAGCTTCAAGTACTCTTTCAACGAAGGAAGACCATGGCAATACGGGTTGTTGACGGCTCCATTCGATTTCCCGATATACAAAACAACGGAACAACTGCAGGCTGAGCAGGACAGCCTTCTGCAATACTACGAGCCCTATTTTGAAATCGATGACGAGGTGCAGAAAAATGCTTTGGCAGATTTCGATGCCGACGTGAACCTGAAAGAAAGGATGTCAGAGTTATCGGCGGACTACAAACTCTACATTCGTAAAAAGTTGCAGGAGGTATACGAGGAAGGCATCATGCGTTCCGAGGATTATGACCGCATTGCTGCATCTGTAACAGGCGGCCTGCGTCTCAAGGAAGGGAACATGGCTGATTCAAGAAACGTTGAATCATTCTTCACGATTCGATCCGCCTATGAAAAAGTATTGGATGATTTACCGGAGTCGATGGATGTCGAACGATTGAGATCTGCTGACATCAATGACTACATTAGGGAGAACATCATCTTCGATGCCGCCACTTCAGAAAAAGCAGAAAAAGAGTTTATTCAACAGATAGACATCAGCCGTGGAATGGTGCAGCTAGGACAGCGAATCATTGACCAGGGAGAAATCGTCGATGCCCACACCTACAACATCCTCTCCTCGTTGAAGCGGGTTACCGAGGAACGCAGCGGTGGTGCCGGCAAAAACAGCGGAATAATTGTAGGGCAACTGATGCTGATCCTACTGATGTTCGGATCATTTTACATGTACCTTCTCTTTTTTCGACCCAACGAATATCGCAACCGCAAGCATGTGGTCTTCATGGTATTGCTGATTGTGATTTTTCTGTTACTCACCGCCGTGACGGTACGTTTTGAGCTCTTCAGCGTATTCATTATCCCATACGCCATCGTGACCATCCTGATCCGTACCTTCATCGACTCACGTACCGCACTCTTCACAAGTCTGATCACCGTAATTCTCAGCTCGTTGATGGTTCCCTACCCCTTTGAGTTTATCGTAATTCAGATGTCGGTAGCGATGGTTTCCATCTTTATGCTTAAAGAGTTGTCGGAACGATCACAACTTATCAGAAGCTCTTTTTTCATCCTGCTAACTTACGTATTGGTATATGTGGGTCTGACGTTATACCAGGAGGGGAGCATCAAAGAAACAAACTGGGTGATGCTGATTTACTTCCTGATCAACTTCATCTTTATCATGTTCTCATACACCCTTGTATACCTGGTAGAACAGTCGTTTGGATTTATCTCCGGCGTTTCATTGGTGGAGCTCTCCAACATCAACAAACCACTTCTGAAAGAGCTCTCGGAAAAGGCTCCGGGCACTTTTCAACACTCGATGCAGGTATCCAACCTCGCGATGGCTGCGGCTTCAAAACTGGGAGCCAACGCTTCGCTTATCCGTACAGGTGCGCTTTACCATGATATCGGGAAGATGGTGAATCCTGCATTCTTCACCGAGAACCAAACACCGGGCATGAATCCACACGCAGGACTTCCTTTTGAAGAGAGCGCACGCATCATCATCAATCATGTGAAAGATGGGGTGAAGATCGCACAAAAAAATAACATCCCTAAACAGATCATCGACTTCATCGAAACACACCATGGCACAAGCATGCCAAAATTCTTCTATATTTCATGGAAGAATGCAAACCCCGGAAAAGAGGTCAATGAGTCCGATTTCCGTTACCCGGGTCCCAATCCATTCACCCGTGAAGAAGCAATCATGATGATGGCAGACGCAGTGGAGGCCTCCTCCCGTAGCCTTCCGGAATATACAGAGGAATCGATCCGGACATTGGTAGACAAGATCATCGACGCTCAGCTCTATGAAGGTTATTTCAAGTTGGCTCCCATCACCTTCCGGGACATCCAAACGGTGAAAGATGTATTTGTTGAGAAGTTGCAGACCATTTATCATTCCCGTATAGCTTACCCTGAACTTAACAAAAGCGAAAAAAAACAGCTGCCTGATCAAGATCACACAGCTGATAATAAGATGAGTCAGGAAGAATCCTAACGAACTGTCATGTAAGGATGGTTCACTCCCACTCGATTGTAGCCGGTGGCTTGGAGGAGATGTCGTAGACCACACGGTTAACCCCTTTCACCCGGTTGATGATCTCATTCGACACCTTGGCCAGAAAAGGATAGGGCAAATGAGCCCAATCGGCCGTCATCGCATCGGTCGAAGTGACAGCCCTCAATGCGATAGTATTTTCATAGGTGCGTTCATCACCCATCACTCCCACCGATTGTACCGGCAACAGAATCGCTCCCGCCTGCCACACCTGTTCATAAAGACCTGCTGCACGCAGGTTGGAGATGAAGATATCATCTGCCTCCTGTGCCATGCGCACCTTCTCCGGTGTGATATCACCCAGAATTCGGATACCAAGCCCCGGACCGGGGAAAGGGTGACGGTGGATCAGGTGGGGCTGCATGCCCAGTTCAAGGCCGATGCGCCTCACCTCATCCTTGAAAAGAAGTTTCAGTGGTTCACACAGCTTCAGGTTCATCTTCTCCGGAAGCCCTCCCACGTTGTGGTGGCTTTTAATTGTAACACCCGTGATGGAGAGTGACTCAATGATATCAGGGTAAATAGTACCCTGTGCCAGCCATTTGATATCCTGCAGCTTGTGCGCTTCACGATCGAAAGTATCAATAAAACCCTTGCCGATGATTTTACGTTTCTGTTCCGGATCGGTCACCCCCGACAACTCCTTATAGAAATGCTGCTTGGCATCCACGCCAATCACGTTCAGCCCTAAGTGCTCATAATTTTCCAACACCGTCTCAAATTCGTTCTTGCGCAGCAACCCATGGTCAACGAAGATGCAGGTGAGATTACGGCCGATGGCTTTATTGAGCAGTACGGCAGTCACCGAAGAGTCTACTCCTCCCGAGAGCGCCAGGATAACCTTGTCGTCACCCAGCTGATCACGTAATTCCTCTACAGTGGACTCAATGAAGGAGGCAGGCGTCCAGTCCTTCTTCATCCCGCAGATGGAGAGGAAATTGTCCAGGATCTTCGTGCCCTGCTCCGTGTGGTATACTTCGGGATGAAACTGCACCCCCCAGGTCTCCTCTCCCTCAATCCGGTAGGCTGCCAATGCCACATCTTCAGTGGAGGCAATCACCTTGAAGTGATCGGGGATCCTAACGATGGTGTCACCGTGTGACATCCACACCTGACTCTTTTGTGCTATGTCTCCTAAAAGCGGATCTTTGTTCTCGCTAACCTGCAAGTGCGCACGGCCATATTCCCTGGATCCGTGATTGCCCACCTCTCCTCCTGAAACGGAAGCCATCAACTGAGCCCCGTAACAGATTCCCAGCACGGGGTAACTCCCTCTGATGGCTTGTAAATCTGTTTTGAACGCATGCTCATCGTTCACCGAAAAAGGGCTACCAGAAAGAATCACCCCTTTCACCGACGCATCGCAGTAGGGAAACTTGTTGTAGGGAACGATCTCACAATAGGTGTTCAGTTCCCGGACGCGGCGGCCGATCAGCTGGGTGGTCTGGGAGCCGAAATCGAGAATTACAATTTTTTCGTGCATAGGGTTTGATTGTGTTGAGACATTGCGTGAGCAGGTCTGTTCTGTTGATGAAGTTTTAGGTGACAAAGATACAAAAAGAATGAAAATAATTATTCATCCGTAAAACTGTTTCGGCAGTGGAAAACTAAAAGGATGGATGACCCTTGATGCTGCAATGGAATAATTATTTATTGCAATATAAATATCCCATCTCAGATGACAATTTTTAAGGAATGTAACCCGATATAACGTTGGTATTTCTATTTTACTTATCTTTGAATGTAGAAAGCACGAAAAATGAATCACAAATATCTCATATCTACGATACTGATCAGCACTGCACTGTTTACCCTCAAGGGACAGACACTCGATGATGCCAGGAACTGGTACCTGGAAGGTCGATATGCCGATGCCCTACCGATCTTCCAAAAAGCCTATGCTGACGATTCGTTGAATCCTGCACTGAATCAATGGCTCGGAGTGAGTCTGTTGAAAACGGGAAAAATTGTCGAGGCAGAAAGTTATCTCCTGTTCTCTGATGAGAAGAAAATACCGGAGGCGTCACTCTACCTGGGAGAGCTTTACAGCAAACAGTATCGCTTCGAGGAAGCCGAATCTGTTTTTGAGAAATACCAGAAAACAAATCGTCGCAACAAAGATGCATTGGCGAAGTTGGATCAATTCAGGGAAGAAACGGCCCAACTGAGACGAAGAGTCCTTCGCTCTGAAGATGTACAAATCATCGACAGCCTGGTCCTCCCCAAAAGCGAATTCCTTTCGGCATACAATCTCTCCCGCTCATCCGGTTCCCTCGAACCGATTCACACCTTCTTCAGGGAGTTCCCTGAAGGGAACGAAACGCTCTTTTTGAACGAACGAGGTGACAAGGTCTATTACTCGCAGGAGAACAGTCTATCCGGTCAAGACCTCTTCACCATGGACAAGCTGCTGAATCGCTTCGGCAATGAACAAAAACTCCCGGAAACAATCAACGGGAAGGGCAATCAAGCCTACCCCTATGTGATGAGTGACGGCCTCACTATCTACTTTGCATCTACCGGTCACCAGTCGCTGGGTGGCTATGACCTGTATGTAACACGATACAACCTGGCTTCAGATTCATACCTCACTCCCAACCAGCTGAACATGCCCTTTAACTCACCCTTCAACGACTACATGATGGTCATCGATGAGAAGAAAGGAGTAGGCTGGTTTGCAAGCGACCGTTTTCAACCGGATGGTTTTGTCTGTGTATACACCTTTCTTCCCAATCCTCAGATAACACTGCTGGAAAGTGACGATGAGGCATACATCTATCGCAGGGCACGTATCACATCCATTGCCGACAGCTGGCGAGAGGGAGTTGAATATGGCACGTTCCGTGAAGCAGCGCAATTGAGTGACAACAGGGAAGAGGAAAATACGGTTGAATTTGAGTTCATCATCAACGATGAAAAAGTGTACCACCGATTGGATGATTTCACCTTCAGTAATGCGCGTTCTCTTTACTCACAGGCGATTGGACTCACCAAACAGTTGGAAGTGTTAACGAATGAATTGAAGGAAAAAAGAGAGTTTATTGCAAAAGGGGGGGGAACTGACAGTTCACTCATCACATCAATGCTTGAACTTGAAGAAGAAAGTGAAATCCTGTACCGACAAATTGAGAGATTGAAAAATGAAGCCCGCAACGAAGAAATCAGAAATCTAACCAGATAAACAGATTGGATATGACGTTCGAACTAATGATAGTAGTTGCCCTGATCCTGGTGGGCATCCTCTTTATGCTTGCAGAGATATTTCTGTTGCCGGGGATCTCTGTTGCCGGAATTGCCGGTGCCATCTTCCTGATCGGAGGGATTGTCTATTCCTACCTCTTCATCGGCAGCACTGCCGGCAACATAACCCTGGCCGCATCAGCCATAGCGATGGGAGCCTCATTTTTCTTGCTGCTGAAATCAAAATCATTGCGCAGAATCTCGCTCGAGACCAATATCGAGAGTAAGGTGGATAATTCAGACCTCGCGAAAATAAGCGTCGGTGATACCGGTATTGCTCTTTCAAGGCTCAATCCAACCGGAAAAGTGATGGTGAACGAATTGATAGTGGAAGGTAAATCGTACAACGGTGAGTTTATCGATGAAGACGAAAAGATTGAAGTGATAAGAATCGATACTTACCAGATACAGGTTGTAAGAAAAACAGAAACTGAAAAGGTTTAATCTCTTCACAGAAACAAAAACCCAAATTGGGTGTTGCATATCAACATGAAAAAAAGAAAATATTCACTCTAAACATAACATTATGGCTTTATCATTTCCCTTAATCATTACAATTGCCGTCATCGTCATCTTCTTGATGATTTTCTTCCATTACGTCCCATTCTTCCTGTGGATCAATGCCTTGTCGGCAGGCGTGCGCATCTCACTGGTCCAGCTCTTCCTGATGCGGCTGCGACGGGTACCACCCCACACCATCGTTTATGCGATGATAGAGGCCCACAAGGCAGGCCTGAGAGATGTCACCCGTGACAACCTGGAAGCTCACTACCTGGCTGGTGGTGATGTGGAAAAGGTGGTTCATGCACTGGTTTCTGCATCAAAGGCCAACATCGACCTATCCTTCCAGATGGCTACCGCCATCGACCTGGCCGGGCGCGATGTACTGACAGCTGTACAGATGTCAGTAAACCCGAAGGTGATTGACACTCCGCCAGTGACCGCCGTGGCCATTGACGGCATTCAGTTGATCGCCAAGGCACGCGTAACAGTTCGTGCCAACATCAAGCAGTTGGTAGGGGGCGCCGGCGAAGAGACCATCCTGGCCCGCGTGGGTGAGGGAATCGTCTCCTCCATCGGATCGGCTGTCTCCCACAAGTCGGTATTGGAGAATCCTGACTCCATCTCGAAACTGGTTCTCAAAAAAGGGCTAGATGCCGGTACTGCATTTGAGATCCTCTCCATTGACATCGCCGACATCGACATCGGCAAGAACATCGGTGCGGTACTGCAGATGGATCAGGCACAGGCCGACAAGAACATCGCACAAGCACGTGCCGAAGAACGCCGGGCCATGGCCATCGCCCTTGAGCAAGAGATGAAGGCCAAGGCTCAGGAAGCCAGAGCCAAAGTGATCGAGGCCGAGGCTGAGGTGCCCATCGCAATGGCAGAGGCGTTCCGCAGTGGCAACCTGGGCATCATGGATTATTACCGGATGGAGAACATCAAGGCTGATACCGACATGCGTGACTCCATTGCAAAACCACAAAGCGGTGGCAACAACAAGAAATAAACGTTATTTTAACTGAACCTAACATACTGAAATTATTATGAGAATCATTCCCGAATCGGAGCTGATCATCAACTCCGATGGCAGTGCCTTTCATTTGCACATCCGGCCCGATCAGCTGGCTGACAAGATCGTGATGATGGGAGACCCCGGTAGGGTCACCATGACTGCCGGTTTTTTTGACCATATCGAATGTGACGTCTCCAGCCGTGAGTTTCATACCGTCACCGGGACCTACAAGGGTAAAAGAATCACGGCACTCTCGCACGGCATTGGCACCGACAACATCGACATCGTGCTTACCGAACTGGATGCGCTGGCCAACGTCGACTTTAACACCCGCATGGTGAAGGAGGAGTTCCGACAACTCACAATGGTCCGCGTGGGCACTTCGGGAGGTATGCAGCCCCACTGTCCCGTGGGATCCTACGTCATCTCGGAGAAGTCAATCGGTTTCGACGGGTTGATTCACTATTATGCCAACGCTCACACCATACGGGAAGAGGATTTCGAGGAGGCTTTCCAGAAGCATGTCAACTGGTCGCCCTTTCATTGCTCCCCCTATGTGGTAAGTGCTGACGAAGAGCTGGTGGAACGCATCGGTCATGACATGATCCGTGGAGTCACCATCTCAGCAATTGGTTTCTACGGTCCACAAGGAAGGCATGTACGTCTGCCGTTGGCAGATCCGGACCTGAATGCGAAGATTGAGTCCTTCCGTTTCGGGGATCATTGCATCACCAACTACGAGATGGAGAGCTCCGCAGTCGCCGGCCTGGGCAAGATGATGGGTCACAAGGCGATGACGGTTTGTGCCATCATCGCAAACCGCGTGGCACTTGAATCGAATGCCAACTACAAGGGATCTACCGAAGAACTGATTAAAATTGTGTTAGATCGTATTTAGCGAATAAACTCACTACAAAAAATGAGTGTATCACCTATTCAACAAGAATCAATTTTTTAAAAAAAAGTAACATGAGAAGAATTTTTACCTTGCTGCTGCTTGTCGCAACGTTTGCGGCCACGGCACAACAGAATCCTCCCCTTCCTGTGGATCCGGAGGTGAGAACAGGAAAGCTGGAGAATGGGCTGACCTATTACATCCGGCATAACGGGCAACCGGAAAACAGAGCCGATTTCTACATCGCACAGAAAGTGGGCTCCATGCAGGAGGAAGACAGCCAGGCAGGTCTGGCACACTTCCTGGAACACATGGCCTTCAACGGCACCAAGAACTTCCCCGGCAAGGCGATGCTCAACTACTTGCAGGACAACGGCATCAAGTTCGGGACCAACATCAACGCCTACACCTCGTTCGATGAAACGGTTTACTACATCTCCGACATCCCTACCAACAACCAGAACCTGGTGGACTCAGCCCTTTTGGTGCTTCACGACTGGTCGAGTGCCATCGCGCTGGAAGAGGAAGAGCTGGAAAATGAACGGGGAGTGATCCGCGAAGAGTGGCGCACCCGCGGGGGTGCACAGCAACGGTTGTGGGATCAGCTTTTACCAAAGATGTACCCCGACAGCAAGTATGCCAACCGAATGCCCATAGGCAGCATCGACGTGATCAACAACTTCAAGCCGGAGGAGATACGTGCCTACTACCACAAATGGTATCGTCCCGATCTTCAGGGGATCATCGTTGTGGGTGATTTCGATCTGGATGAGATGGAGCAGAAGGTAAAGGCACTCTTTTCACCCATCAAGCTGGAGGAAGAGAGAGCTGAAAGGGTCTACTTCCCCGTTCCGGACAACAAGGAACCCCTGGTGGCTTTTGCAACCGACAAGGAAGCAAGGAGCACACAGCTAATGCTTTTCTACAAGCATGACCCGCTGCCCGAAGAGCTGAAGAACACACAAATGGGCTACATTACCACCTATCTTCTGAATGCTGCATCCTCCATGATGAACCAGCGTTTCGAGGAGATCACGCAGAAGCCTGATGCACCCTTCACAACGGCCTATGCCTACGACGATGACTATTTCGTAGCCAAGACGAAGGACGCCTGGACGGTTGTGGCCCAGAGTGCGGAGGATAAGATTGACGACGCGCTGGCAGCGATGATACGCGAGACTGAAAGGGTGAAGAAATTTGGCTTCACTGCTTCTGAATATGAAGTGGCTCGCACCAACATCCTCAAAAGCATCGAAAACAGCTATAACAACCGCGACAAACAACGAAACTCCTCCTACTCTCAAGAGTACGTGCGCGCATTCACTGATGGGGAGCCAATACCGGGCATCGAATTCGAATACCAGTTCATGCAGGCACTCGTCCCCAACATCCCTGTGGAAGCAATCAACATGACCCTGCAGCAGCTGATCACCGATGAAAACATCGTGATTGCCGTCACGGGTCCGGAGAAGGAGGGACTGTCATACCCCTCTGAAGAAGAATTGCTCGCGGTGGTTAGCAGCGTGAAAGCGGAAGAGATTGAAGCATACGCGGAACAGGTGATTGATGAACCGTTGATCGCCACGCCTCCCACACCCGGTAAGATAGTGAAAGAAGAACAAAACGAAGCGATGGATGCCACCATCTGGACCCTGCAGAACGGTATAAAAGTGATCCTGAAGAACACCGACTTCAAGGATGATGAAATATTGATGACTGCTACCAGCACGGGGGGATACTCCCAATATGCGGTACAGGACCCCATCAACAGCCGTATCATGGGCTCCGTGATGAACCTTGGCGGTGTGGGTAATTTCAGTGCCACCGATCTGCCGAAGGTGCTGGCCGGTAAAACAGCGACAGTGCGTCCCAGCATCAGCCTTACCACGCAGGACTTCAACGGTTCTTCATCCATCAAAGATTTCGAAACCATGCTGCAGTTGGTTTACCTCTACTTCACTGCACCGCGTAAAGACGCTGATGCCTTCAAGTCTTTCATTCAGCGGATGGAGACACAGCTCAAAAACCAGGAGGCAGAACCGATGGTGGCCTTCAGTGACAGCATCAACCATGCCATCTACGGCAACAACCCGCTGACAAACAGAATCAAGTTATCTGATCTCGCCAAGGTTGATTACGACCGTATCATGGAAATGTTCAAACAGCAGTTCCGCAATCCGGGTAGCTTCACCTTCACCTTTGTTGGCAATGTAGATGCCGAAAAAGTTCGTCCCGTTGTGGAACAGTATCTGGCCTCGCTGCCGGGTGATGCAGTGAAGGGTGAGTTTATCAAGGTGCCAATGTCATTCAACGAGGGCAAAACAGAGAATGTTTTCAATCGGGAGATGCAGAACCCGAAGGCTTCTGTCTTCAATGCTGTTACCGGCAACATGGAGCGTAACATGAAGAACCAGATCCTGATGAGCATGTTCGACCAGATTCTCGACATCGTCTACACCGAAAAGGTTCGGGAAGAAGAAGGTGGCACCTATGGTGTCTCCTCAGCGGGAGCCATTTCCCGTTACCCGGAGGGACAGACCGTGCTCCAGATCATGTTCGATACCGATCCCGAAAAGAAAGATCACCTGAATGCCATCATCCTGAAGGAACTGGAAGGGATTGCAGCCAATGGTCCCCGTGAATCGGACTTCATCAAGGTGAAGGAATACATGAACAAGAGCTTCAACGAGAACCTGAAGGAGAACCGTTACTGGACAAACATCCTGGATCAGCTCTACTTCTACGGAGAAGACATGCACACAGGTTACATTGATGCCGTCAACGCCATGACACCGAAAGATGTACAGGAGTTCACTGCTGAACTGCTCAAGCAGGGCAACCTGAAAACCATCATCATGATTCCCTAAAGGGCGTTGGATCATAGAGTGATCCGACAAGACCAACTAATAAAAGAGGCCGTCTCATCATTCAACATGAGATGGCCTTTTTGTGTTTATACGTTACAGTTTGAGTAGCCCTATTTCAGGAAGAGACAGCCTACCTTCTTCGTTACAGGTTCTAATCTCGTTCTAATCTCGTTCTAATATGGTTCTAATCTGGTTCTAATAGATTCGAACCAGATTAGAGTCAGTTACGACTGAATTGATACGCAGTAAAAAGCCATATAAGGCGAATCTTAGTGGGTGGGATAAAAAAAAGCCATCTCATTTATATATTGAAACGGCCTCTTTTTTTGGAACTCTACTTAGCTGTTTGTCATTCCCCTAACTTGATTGTTTGTGGCTGACCGGTGTAGACCACTTCGATTCCCGTCGCATCGGGGTTTACACCCTGAGGTCTGTTTTTATCGACATAGACAAGTTGGAAAGTGCGCTCCTGCAACATGCCGTCGAACGACCCCTGCCGCTCTCCAATTTCAAGTGTGCGGGAGGCATCGTTATAATTGAAGTCGATGGTGGTATAGGCTCCTTGCTCGTAGTTGTAGTTCACCCCTTCGTCTTCGTAGAGCGTGAATTTTCCGTTCTTACCGGCATAGAGATAAAGGGTGATCTGTTCCGGCTTTTTCTCGTCGCTGTACTGAATCTCCGGTCCAAACGGAACAATCGCTCCCTCTTTCACGAAAAGTGGCATGCGGCTGTAGGGAGCTTCGACCCTTATTTTTTGGCCCCCCTCCACAAATGCTCCGGTATAGAAATCATACCAGCCTGTGGTTGTGGGGAAATAGACTTCCCGGTCAGTGGCCTGGTAGGTGTAGACCGGACAAACCATCAGTGCATCGCCAAACATATACTGGTCACCGATGTCATTTACTTTCGGATCTTTACCGAAATCCATCACCAGGGCACGCATCATGGTGTAATCGTTGAAATAGGTCATCCCGGCCATCGAATAGATATAGGGCATCAGCCGGTATCGGAGTTTCGTGTAGTAGAGCATGGATTGGTAGGCGGGATGATCTTCCGGCGCGAGATTAAACAGCTCTCTGTATGGGAACTGTCCATGGGAGCGGAACAACGGCACAAAAGCACCGAACTGGGTCCAGCGACTGTTCAGCTCACGCCACTCCTTGAGATCCTCATTTTCCACACCGGTAGCATCGTAGATACGTTGTGCCTGCTCGTATCGTTTTTCGACACAAAAACCGCCGATATCCATTGTCCAGTAGGGGATCCCAGACAAGGCAAAGTTGAGTCCGGCAGAGATCTGTGCTTTCATATCTTCCCACCGGGTACCGATATCGCCGCTCCAGACAGCGGTTGAATAGCGCTGGATTCCGGTAAAGCCTGATCGCGTCAACAGAAACACCCGTTCATCGGGATTGACGCCCCGCTGTCCTTCATAAATACCTTCGGCATTGACCAGGGCATAGGCATTGAAATACTTCGTGGAGGGTCCTAACGCTGTGGGGCCACACAGTTTCTTCCGGTAATCCATGTCGGTATTGTCCTGTATGTTGGGCTCGGAAGCATCCATCCACCAGGCATCCACACCGTAGGAATAGAGATTTTCTTCGAGCTGTTCCCAGAATAGTTGGCGGGCACCCTCGGAATAGGCATCATAGAACGAGCCGATGTAACCCTCTCCGATCCAATCGCGGATGCTGTCTTTCACCGCTTGCTGATACATCCACCCATTTTTGTCGAACTCCTTGTAATGATCGGTACCCACATAAAATTTAGGCCACACGGAAATCATGATCCGGGCATTCATTGCATGGATTCGGTCTACCATTCCCTGAGGGTCGGGGAATCGGGTCGTGTCGAACTTGTGGCTGCCCCACTCCTTTTCGGGCCAATAGCTCCAGTCCTGTACGATGTTGTCGATCGGTATTTCTCTTTTCCTGAATTCGGCGAGTGTGCCCACAATCTCATCCTGCGTTTTATATCGTTCGCGGCTTTGCCAGAAACCCATTACCCATTTGGGCATGATCTGTGATTTCCCGGTGAGGGTTCTGTATCCGCTGATCACATCATCCATGCTGTTACCCGCCACGAAATAGTAATCGATTCCATTGCCCATCTCACTCCAAAGCGATAGTTTGTTCTGCAACTCATCCGGAACAGGGCTCAATGCTTTCAACGCGATATAGGAGACATCCCCATCGGGCTCCCACTCGATACGCAGGGGGACTCTTTCTCCTTTTTGAAGCGGATAGTCAAACTTAAAACTGTTGGGATTCCAGGCGGTACGCCAACGCTCCTCCACCACCGGTTCGTTGTTGAGGAAAACCTTTGTGTAACCGGCATAATGGAGGAAGAAACGGTATAAACCGCTTTCAGGCACTTCTATCTCACCGCTCCAGACCACCCGCGAGTCGTTCAGGTCGAAATTCTCCGGAAAATTGTGCAGCAACGACATAAACTGATAATCGAGTTTTGTCTCTTTCCGTTCAATCATCACTGAGGGATCATCCTTTTTCGCATAGACAGCCGTAAGTCCTCCCTCCGAACCGTCGCTGCCGTAAAGCCTGAACTGATCGAGATCGGCATAATCACGTACATCGCCAAACTTGCTCAACGAATAATTATCCCATACGATTCCGTAATTTTTGTTGGAGACGACGAAGGGCACCGATACTTTGGTATTGTACTGAAACAGCGACTCATTTTTACCCTTATAATTAAAATCATCGGCCTGATGTTGTCCCAATCCGTAGAAGGCCTCATCATTGGGCGACTCGAACAACTGGTGAATTGTATAGCCCTTGGTCCCTTCCACTTCGATGGGGGTCAGCGTTTTCCCGCCACCTTTTAGTTCCTGCAGGATGGATTCTCCTTTTTTGTTCAGAAAAGCGATTTCTCCTGTTTCCAGTAGAACGACTGCATCGAGGGAATCGGTGGAGAGGATGACCCTATCCTCTTTCTCTTCAACCGTGAATTTGTCCGAATAGGTCAGTCCCGGTTTGGTGATCAGACTTTTCTCCGTTGAAAAGCTTTTCTCGCTGGTGGCAGAAACATGAATAATCTTTTCGTTGACGACCTGCAGCCGGATGTTGCGTACCCCCCTGCTGTTTTCCGGTTGTAAATGGACAATGATCCCATGATCTGTTTTTTCAATGCCTGTAGATGTGCAGGAGACAAACAAGAGAATCCCCAATGCGATCGATAAAATGCGTTCCATGTATTACAATTTATTTTCAGTAATATTAATCATTCAAGTTCAACAAACAAAAATTCGCAAAACCAATATGATCAACAGGTGAAACTGGAATTATTTATGAATGAGTTCGTTCGTGTTTGTAACGGAAGAGTATGGCAAAGAAGATGGTAACCAGCAAGGCATAGCCTGCGAAGATAAACCAGACAGAGGACCACTCGCCCAGCATCAGCGATTTAGTTTCACCTCCCACCATCACCTCCTGCCAGGAAGTAAACTGATTCACGACCCATTGGGCCCCAAGCGTGCCGATGGTGGCACCGATGCCATTGGTCATCAGCATGAACATTCCCTGTGCGCTGGAACGGATGTGGTGAGGGGTTTCCTTATCCACAAAGAGCGAGCCGGAGACATTGAAAAAATCGAAAGCAACACCGTAAACCAGCATGGATAACACAAGGAGCCAGACACCACTACCGGGATTACCCAGTCCGAAGAATCCGAAGCGCATCACCCAGGCCAGCATGGCAATGATCATCACCCGTTTGATGCCATAACGCCGCAGGAAAAATGGGATCAACAGAATGCAGAGTGCTTCTGATATCTGTGACAGGGAGATCAGCATGTTTGAATGTTGCACACCGAAGGTATCGGCAAAAATTGGGTTTGCCTCGAAACTGGCGATAAAGGGATTGGCAAAACCGTTGGTGATCTGCAGGGATACACCCAGCAACATGGAGAAGATGAAGAAAAGTGCCATCTTACGCTGTTTGAACAGCTTGAAGGCATCCAGGCCAAGCGCCTGGGCCAGTGTCTTGTCTGTGGTGTCGGTACTGATTGGGCAATTGGGAAGGGTAAAGGAGTAGAGTCCCAGCATCAGGCCGATTACGGCACTCACCACGAACTGCATCGATGAAGTCTGGTAGCCCACAAGATCGACAAACCACATGGTGAAGATAAATCCCACGGTGCCAAATACGCGAATGGGAGGAAATGCCTTGACCGTATCCATGCCACCCCGCTCCAGGATGGTGTAGGCTACAGAGTTGGAGAGTGCCAGCGTGGGCATGTAAAAAGCGACACTCAACGTGTAGAGTGTGAAGAGGATGGAGAATGAGACATCGGGCCCGGCTTGCAGACCATAAATGCCTGCAGATATCATGAAGATTGCGGCCAGCAAGTGCGATGCACCCAGCAGCTTCTGTGCCGGCACCCAACGGTCGGCGATGATGCCCATGATGGCCGGCATGAAAATGGAAACGAGTCCCTGTACGGAATAGAAGATGCCGATGTGTGCCCCCATACCGGCAGGCCCCAGATAACGGGACATCGAAGTGAGATAGGCCCCCCAGACGGCAAACTGGAGGAAGTTCATGATGATGAGTCGAAGCTTGAGTGACATAACGTTAACTTATAGTGTTGTGGTTTTTATCTGCTGAGCCAGGGAGAAGGATTGAGCTTGGTGGTCTTTTGCCACAACTGGAAATGCATGGTGGCAATGCCGGTATCAGGATCGGCATAGATGCGTCCCAGCGACTGGCCTGTTTTCACCCTGTCACCCTGTTTCACAAAGAGATCGTAGATGTTGGCATAGAAAGTGTAATATTCACCATGACGCACTATGACACAGGTGTTTGAACCGGGGAATGAGAACACCTTCGACACCTCACCGTCGAACACTGAACGGATACTGGCTCCCTTCTGCGCCTGGATATCGACACCATTGCTGTTGGTGGTCACATTCCACTCACTGTGCTTCTTGGCACCGAATCCGCCAACGATGGAGGCAGTTCCCGTCACCGGCATGGGCAGCTTCCCTTTGTTGGCAGCAAAATTCTTGGAAAGCCGGAAAGTCTCGGTAGTGGCACTGCCCCCCGCCTCTATCCTGGGACCGGTCTCTGCAGGTTTCTCCGGTGCTGCCTCCTTCTTGGGAACAGGCTCTTCCCTGGTTGCAGCTTCCTCCTTGGTTGCGGCCTCCTCTTTGCTTTCATCCTTACTGCGGCGTGCTGCCCGTTCAGCCTCCGCCGCTGCTTTCTTGCGTAAAGCCTCCTGCTCTGCCCTGCGGCGCGCTTCCGCCTCACGCTCCTGACGCGCTACCTCCTCAGCGATTAACTGTTCAATCTGAGCATTCAGTTGGTTCACCCGCCGCTGTTTCTGCTGCAACGTCTTCTGCAGTTCTTGCTCTTTACCCCTTGCAGCAGTGATCTCCTGCTGTCTTGACTGCTCCTCCTTTTGCAGTTTCTGTTGCTCCTGCTCGAGGGTTGTGAGCGCCTTCTCCCGGTCTGCCCTTGCTTTGGTAAGCAGCTCTTTCCTATCGGCTATCGCACGGTTTTGTTTTTTGATCTCTTCAGCCTGCGACTGTTGCCAGCGGGAATAATCTTTCAGATATTGCATCCTGCGTATCGATTCCCCAAACGAGCGGCCCGAAAGGATAAAAAGCAGTTTGTTCTGGCTTACATTGTGGCGTAACATTCCACGGATCGCATTGGCATATTTGTCCTGTGTCTCAACCAGCTCCTTGTTGAGTCGTTGAATCTCCTCTTCCAGCCTTGTCTCCTCCCTACGCAATGCAGCCACCTCTTCACGCTGTACGCTTATCAGTTCCTTCCGGGAATTGATCTGTTTATTGATCAGATTGATTCGGTCCAAGATGGTGCTGGTCTGTTTCTTCACATCGAGATAGAGACGGTTGGCATTGCGTATCTCCTCCTGCAGGGCCTGCTGTTGTTGCTGCAAGCGCTCAATCTGAGGGGTTTGCGCCAACAGACTGCTTGACAAGAGGAGGAAGAAAGATAACAGAACAACCGTTTTTCTCATGCTCGTTTCATCAATTTGTAGCGAGGATTTTCATGATCTCACCAATAGTAGTTCTGGAATAACCATTCGGTACACTTTTTGTGAGTTCAATCGGCAGATTGGTCACCACATCTGAAAAAAGCAACTCCGCATCTACTTTCTTACTGTTTGAACTGAGTGAGATATTCATCTTGTGCGGAAAACTAATCTCATTCAGTAGTGCGAAATTATTGTATCCCCACTGAAGTGAATGACTACCTTCCGGTTGCAACAAATGGGTGAAGGTGATCCGATCGTCACCGTTCACGGTGAAAGCATAATCGATGCCCGAGGTTTTATCTTTTGCCGTGAGGTAATAGTTGTGGTCTGAGGTGCGTGTAAAGTTGAACTTCCTGTAGTCAGCAAGCTCGACCTCGTTTTTGCCCGAGATAAACAACGCATTTGTGAATACTGACTGCATGGTATAAAAATCGAACCCTACCGGATATTGCGCTTTTAGTTCGGCGATTGGCTCCATCACATAACGCTTGTTCATTCTGTCGAGTAAAATCAGGGTATCAGGATTGATGTAGAGACGAAACATCTCTACACCGAACAACGGTTGTATTGAAATCTGCAAAGCATTATCCTTCACAATCCGGATATTGGCCTTGGAGCTGAGAGATCGTTTACCGGTGGTCAGGTTCATATTCATTTTGGCAGCGAATGTCTGGAAGGAGAATTCACTCTCAATGATGTCATGAAACAATTCATTGTATTCTTTATCTTCAACCGGTGTGGTTGAATAGATATATTGTTGGCGCGATTTACAGGCTGTCAACAAGAGAGTGGCCGATAAGAAACATAAAAAAAGGATCCTCTTGGTCGAACGTTTCATAGTGTTGGGTTGGTTATATTCTTGATTTTTCGTTCCAGCGTTTCAGCATCGCCTCCCAGCTCCTTGGCTCTGATCCACTGCTCAACCGCTTTTTCTTTCTCTCCGGTTTTATGCAGCAGGTCACCATAATGTTCAAGCACTTCGGCTGAGGGGTTCTCCCCGCTGTATTCAACAGCTTTCTCAAGGTAAATTTTCGCCATGATGTAGGATCCCTGTTCGTATAGAATCCATCCGTAGGTATCCAGATAGGTGGGATTCATCGGTTCGGCTTTGATGGTGATGCCACTCATCATCTCCGCTTTGTCGAGATCCCTCTTGTCGAGCGAGAGGTAGTAACTGTAATTGTTCAACACCGGCAGATTCTGCGGGTTGAGTTGCAGTGCTTTCTCATAGTTCTCAAATGCCTCCTCCTTGCGTCCAAGAAAAAAATTGAGATCACCTATTTGTCCATAAAAGTCTGACTCAAGCAGGGGATTCTCAATCACAGCATGTTCCAGCCCCTCTTTGAAAACACGAAGGGCCTCTTCATGGTTTTCTTCCTGATAATGGGCCGCACCAAGGTAAAAATAGAACTGAGGCTCTTGTGGAATATTTTTGATTCCCTCCTCGGTGATTGATTTGAGCGTCTCCATATCCTCCTCGGGTAAAGCGATGCGTATGATCTGCTCATATCCGGCCGGATCGTCCGGTTGCTCAGTGATATATTCCCGAAACTGCTTCATAGCCCCTTTTTTATCATTCTGCATCATCAGGACATTTCCGTAAATCATCCTCAGGCGCGAATAGTTGGGATATTGCTTGAAGAGAGACTCGAAAAGAGGATTGGCCTGGGACAAATCCTGTTGCTCCTGCTGAAGGATACCAAGATACCGGGTAAGCAGTTGTACCTTCGTTTCTGCATCCATTGAACTGCCGGTGATTGCCGTTTCCAGCTCCTCTTGTGCCTCCCTTTTTCGGTTGTGCTTTTCGTAATAGTTGATCCTGGAAAGAATGAGTGCCGGAAATGAAGAGTCAACCTTGTAAGCCCGTTCATAATATTCCCATGCTTTTTCAGACTGATTGTCCTCCATGTAGAGATCTCCCATTAGTACCAGATAGGCGGGGTTGGAGGGATTCTTTTCGATAATCTGCTCTATCTCTTCAAATGCTTCCTCCTTTTGTTCCAACATCGAGTAGTATCGAAACTTGCTCATGGTAACCGTCTCGATGATGCCGGTGCTTTTCTCCAGCTGGTCCAGCATATCGATTGCCTGCTGTAGTTCGCCATTGTCGGCATGTGCCGACGCCAACTCGTAGAGCAACTCCTGCTTGTCGGGGTAGCGTTCATGCATCGCGGCATAGATATCAACCACATCCTGCTTACGGTCCAGTTCCTTGCTGAGCCCTGCCAGCATCATGTTGTAATAGTAGTTCGAGGGATCATGAGTGACTGCTTTCTGCAGGTATGTGAGTGCTTTGTCTTTCTCCTGCAAGACATTGTAAAAAGTACCCAGTTCCACCAGGACATTGGCATTGGTGGAGTCGAGGGCATGGCAGTAGCGAAAAAGATCCATCGCTTCGTCGTACTTGCCCTGGGCCTTGGCGTTCAATGCCTCGTAAAAGAAATGATCAAATTTCCGCCTCTCTTCCTGCGTAAGTGACACTTCAGTGGCAATGGAGCCGATTGGGCAGAAGAGCAAGAACGACAGTATCAGAAAAATTTGTCTCGTATATCTGTTGTGCATGTGAATCGATTGTTACTTTTTTCCGGTATGTCCAAATCCACCGTCGCCACGTCCTGTCTCGCTGAGTGACGCTACCGGTTCCCACTCTATGCGGGAGTGCTGTGCCACCACCATCTGACAAATGCGTTCACCATCCAGGATGGTGAAAGGTTCATCGGAGAGATTCACCAGAATCACCCCAATCTCGCCCCGGTAATCGGCATCAATGGTGCCGGGACTGTTGAGCAGTGTGATGCCATGACGGAGAGCCAACCCGCTGCGGGGACGAAGTTGGGCTTCATAGCCCTCCGGTAATTGCAGATAGAGACCAGTAGGCACGAGGATTCGCTCCAGAGGCTTCAGCATCAATGGCTCATCAATATTGGCCCGTAAATCCATCCCTGCGGCGAGCGCGGTGGCATAGGCGGGCAAAGGGTGTTTCGACTGGTTCACAATCCTGATTCTCATTAGAGGGCACATTTTAAATTGATTGTGCGAATTTATACATTTCTGGTGAGATATTTGGCCTGTTTGATGAAATTTAAGGATTAAGAAGCCACTCTTCTATTATCTTTTGACGAAGAAGAGAGGCTAAATTTACAAAAAAAACTATCTTTGTCAGATGAGCAGTCAGGAAGATCTTTTGGCCAAGTTGAGACAGTCCCTCAACGAACAGGGTATAGACTCTTTTCATATCCTGGAGGAGCTTGTACCCATTGAGGAACAGATGGCCTATTTCCGTTATTTCGACCAGCTACGCGAGGAAAACAAGCCTTTCGTACGGGATGATGAGATCGCTATCCTCTTCACACCCGACATACCGGCAGAACGGAAAAAAAGATGTCTGACACTGTTGGCATCCATCCCAGACGTAGGAGCATACCGTGCCATTGAGACCTATCACAGTAGTCCTGCCGAGCCCGAACTGGCACACTGGTCGGCCATGGCGCTGGTGAGCAGCCGAATCATATTGAGTTCCGATCTCTCCGGGAAACAGCAGGTTTATATCTCCTCCGGACTGGGGGGACTGGATAAGAAGCTACGTTTCTTTTCACTCTTCACAACCCACAACAAAGAGACACTCACCTCCCTGCAGAGGGAGATTGTGGAAAGAGAATTCACATTTCAGCTACAGCAGGCTGAAGTGGTGATTGAGAAATTTGAGATCAAAGACAACTATTTCTCCATCCTCATGCTCTTATCATTTGAAAGAGATATCCATACAAACTTGACTGCTGCAGTGCAGGAGTGCAATCAGTACGGCAACTTCCTCGACACCAGGTTTATCTTCACCAATGTGAAAGTGCTCAGTGAAGCAGAGATCGAACAGTTGCTGGAAAAAAAGCAGAGTTGACCCATTCTACAAACCCATTCCCGACTTTATGAGAAAAAAAATGCCAATCGTCAATTTCTCCGGGATCTTTTTCACCCTCATATGCTCACTCTTCCCATGGAAGGGTTATTCGCTCGAAATACCATTCATTCCTCCTGTATACAACTACACCACTGCGCACTATAAGGCAGGGAATCAAAACTGGTCCATCGCACAGGATCAGGAGGGTGTAATCTATTTCGGTAACAACAACGGACTGCTCAGCTTTGACGGTGTAAACTGGAACCTCCACAAGCTCCCCAACAATCTGGCTGTGAAATCGATATTTATCGATTTTAATCAACACCCCAATCGCATCTATGTGGGATCGTTCGAGGAATTTGGATATTTTGAACGGGATCGCTACAACCGGCTCATCTACCACTCACTCAGGAAACGGGTGAAGGATTATCAATTCCACAACGACGAGATATGGAAAATCTGTCAACACAGGGGGAAGATCTACTTTCAATCATTTTCTGCATTCTTTGTCCTGGAAGAAAACTCCATCAAAACCCATAAACCCTATCCCGGCGTTCTCTATTTTTTTCCGGTTGGGGACAACCTGTTCGCACAGTTGATCAACAACCACTTCACCCTGTTTGACGGAGAACATTTCAGGGAACTGTTCACCCGCAAGCAACTCAATAACGACAATGTTGTGGCAGTCCTTCCTCTGGGTGAAGAGCAGCTGCTGGTAACGGAAAAAAACGGGATCTTCCATCTCGGCAACGACCTTGAAACACTCCAGCCATGGCCAACAACAGCTGACAAACGGCTGAGGGAGGGAGTGGTCAACCGAGCAACCCTGAATGGTGATTCACTGATCGTGATAGGGACCCTGAACGACGGTCTTTTTGCATTAAACCACAAGGGTGAAGAGCGATGGCACATCAATCGTAACAATGGACTGCACAACAACACAGTGCTCTCACTTTTCAGCGATCGAGAACAAAATATATGGGCAGCGCTGGACAACGGCATAGCCCATTTTCTTTCCCACTCCCCTTACTCCTTTTTTGAGCCTTCCGACATCCAGATTGGATTGGTGGAGGATATCCTCGAGAACGATCACTCACTATTTTTGGCAACAAACCAGGGAATCTACACTTACTCCAAAGAGGAAAGGAACTTCAGACGTTATGCCCATTTTGACACCCAGTCGTGGTTTATTGAACAATTCAACCGTCAGTTATTTGTGGGACACAACCTAGGCACATCGTTGCTGGAAAAGGAACGTTTAGTTGATATTCCGCAAGCACGTACCGGTGGATTGGATATGAAACAGATAATCCTGAACGGGGAAAACCACTTGCTTCAATCGTCCTACACAGCACTTTATGTATATGACCAGGACCCATCTGGCAATTGGCAGTTCAGTCACCAGGTGAAAGGTTTTTCCGACCTGATCCGTAACATCGAAATTGATCATACCGGCAACATCTGGGCCGGCCACATGTACAAAGGTGTTTATCGATTGAAGCTATCCTCCGATCTGGATAAGGTTACAGAAATTGAGAACTTCCTCACGTTCGATACCGCCCTGAATGAGCCATATCGTCCCGTAAAAGTGATGAAATTGAAAGGAAGAGTACTCTTTGCAGATGGAAAGCTATTTTATACCTACGATGACATCAGCCGTAAAATCATCCCCTTTGAACCTCTGAACCAAGATCTTCCGGAATTTGCCGACACCTATCGCATCGTTCCCCAGAATGATCATTTATTCTGGTTTATCCGCAACAAAGAGTATGCGCTGGTGGAATACACCGCTGATCACTTTCGCCTCAGGGACAGAATCCCTTACGGAATCCTCAACAACCCTCCCAATGAGGGACGGGCAGACATTTTCATCGTGAATGATACAGTTTCATATTTTTCTCTGAATGGCGGCATCGGAAAATACCTTATAGGTCAGCAAACAGGAGCGTTGTCTATCAGCAATCTGAGAATTGCTTCTGCCATGAGCCATGACCGCGAATGGAGAGAGAACCAAGATCTGAACACAAAGACTAAAGAGGTGATCGCCTACCGACACAACAATCTCTCCTTTCAGCTTGTCTTTCCTGAATTCACCCGTAAACCCCTGCTGGTGGAATCCATCCTTGAGGGATATGACAATCGTTGGGTTCCCGTAGCCGGAGATCTTGCTGTGACCTACAACAATCTACCTCCCAATGATTATAGACTCAGAGCGAGGGTACTGGATGATAGGGAAGAAGTGTTGTCAGAGGTTACCTTTGCATTCCGTATAAAAAACCCATGGTACAAAACATGGTGGGCCACACTTCTCTATATCCTGTTGATCATTCTGGCAAGCGGACTACTCATCGGCAACCGCGTACGCCGTATCATAAAGAAGAAAAACCAGCTCTTTGTCGAACAGGAGAACCGTCGACTGGCACAGCTGGAGAAACAGGAGAGAGAGATCACCCGGTTACGCAATGAAAAACTTGAGGCTGAACTGACACACAAGAGTAAGGAGTTGGCTAGCGCCACCATGATGATCATCAACCATACCGAGTTTCTGAAAAATATGCGCAGCACCATTCAATCTCTCATACTGAACGGCAAACTCAAACGTAACGAAGGGAACGAACTGTTGTCCATGATCAACAATGGCCTCTCCGATGAAGATGAATGGAACCAGTTTCAGGATACCTTCGACCTGATTCACGAGAACTTCTTCCGCAAACTGAAGGAACGATATCCTTTGCTCACACCCTCCGATCTAAAACTGTGTGCCCTACTTAGACTGAACTACTCTTCAAAGGAAATCGGGAAGATGTTGAACATTTCCATCCGGGGTGTGGAAGCTGCCCGCTATCGGTTACGCAAGAAACTAACCCTTTCAGAAGCTGACAATCTGGTGGAATTCATGATTAAATTCCAATAAATGGATACTGTACACTTATTAATATCACACTGCCATTCATACTGATTTAAAATATTTTAAATACTGAAAGTGTAGTAAAAAAGTATCCTTTAAAAATATGTTATAAAACATAACGTATCTTTAACGAGGTTTATTATTTTACCTGATCAGATTCATATATTTCCTTTGCTTCATCTGCCATTTATGAACAAGTAAAATATGAATCTATGAAATTGAAAATCGCAATCATTCTGCATCTGCTGTTGTTCACTTTCCTGTTGTCCGCACAACAGACCGTAACGGTTACCGGTATGGTGACGGAAGGAGCAACCGGTGATCCGGCAATCGGTGTCACCGTATTGGTAAAAGGCACTACAATCGGTACCGTGACCGATTATGACGGGAACTACACCCTTGAGAACGTGCCTTCCAACGCAACCATTCAGTACAGTTACATCGGTATGCTCTCGGTAGAAGAACCCCTCAACGGCCGCACTACCATCAACGTGGTGATGAACGAAGATGTGCAGGCACTGGAAGAGGTGGTGGTGATCGGTTACGGCAGTGCCAAGAAACGTGACCTGACCGGATCTATCGTCAGCGTAAGTGCCGAGGAGATCGCCAACAGGCCAACCACCAACCTCCTATCTTCCGTGCAGGGTAAGGTGGCCGGTGTTCAAATCGTTAACAGTGGCCGTGCCGGACAGGACCCGGAAGTCCGTATCCGCGGTACCAACTCCATCAACGGTTACTCCCCGCTCTACGTGGTGGACGGACTCTTCTCCGACAACATCAACTACCTCAACCCTGCTGATATAGAGTCAATGGAGATCCTGAAAGACCCCTCCTCGCTTGCTATTTTCGGTGTCCGGGGAGCCAACGGGGTGATCATCGTCAACACGAAAAGGGCTAAACGGGGCCAGACAGTGGTCAACTTCAACAGTTCACTCGGCTTCAAGGAAGTGACCCACATGATGCCGATGGCCAACGCGGCTCAGTTTCGCGAGTTGTATGACGAACAGCGTGTTAACCAGGGACTATCCAGCTTCGATTACAGTGACTGGCAAGCAGACACCAACTGGCAGGATGTGATCTTCCAGCAGGGATTCCTCACCAATAACAATGTCAGCATCACCGGTTCAGGTGAGAAAAACCGCTTCTACCTCGGTATCGGCTACACTTCCGAGGAGGGTAACATTAAATATGAGAAATACTCGCGGTTGACACTCAACCTGAGCAGCGAGTACAGCGTAAGTGAAGCACTACGCTTCGGCTATCAGGTGAACGCATCCAGGACCAACCCCACCGACGCCAAGGGAGTGAGCGGTGCCATCAGGGCAGCTCCCATCGCTCCGCTTTATGACGCAACTGAAGGTCTTATTCACACTCTTCCCGATTTTCAAAGGGCACAGGTCTGGAATCCCCTGATCGAGGTGGAGGCTAGGGCCAACCATGCCCAAGCACAGAACCACCGTGCGGCGGGAAACATCTACGGGGAGGTGGACTTCCTGGAACATTTCAGCTTCAAGAGCACCTTCTCGCTCGACTATGCAGTGAACGAATCCCGCAGCCTCAGCCCCATCATCACGGTCTACAACCCCGACATAGAGGGGGCGGAAAACCTCACCACGAGTGAGTCGGTATCACAGTCGAAATCGACCCGGACCGTGGCACAGAGTGACTACATCCTCACCTACAACAACTCCTTTGGTTATCACAACCTGACCGCCACCGCCGGTGTTACAACCAACTTCACCGAATACTCCTCTCTGGGCGGTTCGCGCAGCCAGAATATCGAAGAGATCATCTTCTCAGTTCCAAGCGATGACACCGACAAGTGGTGGATCTCTTCCCTTTCGAACAAATCGATGTCAAACAGTGGGAGTCAGTACAAGCGGTTCACCATGTCCTACTTATTGAGGGGGCTCTACAACTTTCAGAACCGATACCTCTTCAACGCCTCCTACCGGCGAGATGGTGCTTCAGTCTTTCGTTCGGTGGGCAACACCTGGGATGACTTCTACTCCTTCGGTGCCGGCTGGGTTGCCTCGGAAGAAGATTTCATGAAAGGTCTGGCACTGATCGACTACCTGAAGTTCAAGGGTTCCTGGGGTGTGCTGGGCAGTCAGAACACCGGCGGCTATAACTACCCCACCTACCCCCGCCTGCAAAGCTCCGGCAGTGCCGTCTTCGGCGACAACATCATCACCGGCTACTCGGTGCAGTATCTGCCCCAGGATCTCAATTGGGAGAAGACATACGCCTGGGAGGCTGGGGTCGAGGTCAACCTTCTCGACAACCGTCTGCGGATCGAACCGGTTTTCTACAACAAAACCACTCGCGACATCATCGTGATGCTGGCCGGTTTCTCCGGAGCCAAGAACTCATTGGAGAACCTGGGTGAGATACGAAACAGGGGTCTCGAACTCTCCGCCACCTGGAACGACCAGATTGGTAGCGACGGCCTTTCCTACTCGCTTGCAGGCAACTTCACCACCATTGATAACAAGGTGCTCTCACTCGGCCGTGGTCCAGAGGATGCCATCTTCGCCTCGGGCGGCATATCCCGTTCACTGGAAGGTTATCCCGTGGGACACTTCTTCGGATACAAAGTGGCTGGTGTCTACCAGAACAGGGAGGATGTGAAGACCTACTACCCCAACAGCGTGGGGAGTGTCGCACCGGGCGACCTCAAGTTCGAGGATATAAACAGAGATGGTGCCATCACACAGGAGGACCGCACCATGATCGGCAACCCGACACCCGACTTCTCCTATGGCCTCAGCCTCAACCTGGACTACCACAACTTCGACTTCGATGTCGAGATGATGGGGGTCTACGGAAATGAAATCTACCGCACATGGGATGACCCCACCTACGCACAGCTCAACTACCTGACCAATCGTATGGATCGCTGGAACGGCGAAGGAACCTCCAACTGGGAGCCAATACTCAACCCTTCCCGCTCCATCAACCTGATCAACTCCAACTACTTCATCGAGGATGGCAGTTTCTTCCGCATCCGCAACGTTCAGCTGGGCTACACCTTTGAAACTGAATTATTGCAGAGGGTATACCTCAAGTCGCTACGGCTCTTCGCCAACGTGCAGAATCTGAAGACCTGGACACGCAATACAGGCTATACCCCCGAGATTGGCGGCTCTGCACTCGCTTTCGGAATCGATGGCGGCACCTATCCCATGCCGATGATCTATACCTTTGGTCTGAACTTAACTTTTTAAACTGACAGCATTATGAAACTGAACAAGATATATATTTGGCTCATCTTTGCAGCAATTTACTCTCTAGCCCTTGGTGGCTGTTCCGACCTCCTGGACCAAAAGCCACAGGGCGAATGGGTAGAAGGCGATGAGGGTAGCGGCGGTTCTTTCCAGTCCGACATCTTCACCCTCTATGCAAAACTACGCGGTTACCACGTCACTTCTGGTACCACTGCCCTCGCCATCCACTCCTTCCGCTCCGAGGATGCCGAAAAAGGGAGCACCGCCTCCGACGGTGCCGCACACGGCAGGATGTTCGACGACTTCGAATACATCGCCACCAACGGCCTGATCGGCTCCTACTGGACTGCTAACTACGAGATCATCATCCTGGCCAACAAGATCCTCGACGATATTGCAATGAGTGAAGCAGAAAAGGGAGTCCTCTCTGAGGGTGACCTGATTAACCGATCGGAAGCCCACTTCTTCCGTGCGTTTGCCTTCTTCAACCTGGTACGAGCCTTCGGCGATGTACCCAAGATCGATTTCCGAATTGTGAATGCCGAAGAGGCCAA
Source organism: Dysgonomonadaceae bacterium zrk40 (assembly GCA_016916535.1). Classification (NCBI taxonomy): domain Bacteria; kingdom Pseudomonadati; phylum Bacteroidota; class Bacteroidia; order Bacteroidales; family Dysgonomonadaceae; species Dysgonomonadaceae bacterium zrk40. The sequence goes on along the minus strand of CP070276.1, from coordinate 2,207,343 downwards.
CATCCCCAAATCACCCGCCGCTGAAATCTATGCACTGATCGACGCTGACCTGGAGACAGCAGAGGCCCATCTGCCGCAGAGCTGGCCACCAGTATACACCGGCCGCCTCACCTGGGGTGCCGCAAGGGCACTTCATGCGCGCACCTACATGATGAGAAACGATTGGAACAACATGCACACCGCAGCGATGGAGGTGATCCAATCTGGACTCTACAACCTCAATACCCCCTACAACCAAATCTTCCGCGAGACGGGAGAGAACAGCAGCGAGTCTGTATTCGAACTGCAATGTACCGCCACTGCCTCTCAACCCGGCTCCAACGACATCGGCAGCCAGTTTGCACAGGTGCAGGGTGTAAGAGGTGCTGGCGAATGGAATCTTGGATGGGGGTGGCACACCCCTACGGAGTTTCTGGCAGACGCTTTTGAGGAGGGAGACCCCCGAAGAAACGAGACACTGCTCTATTTTATCAAGACGGGAGGTGATCCCTCTTCCATCCCGGCGAATCAACCCTACGGTGAGAAACCTATCTCCAACGCCGATGTGATCAACAAGTACTACAACAAGAAAGCCTATACCAACCCCAGCCTGCGGGCCACCTATACAAAGGGAGGGTACTGGTATAACATCCGGCTGATACGTTACGCCGACGTGGTGCTGATGGCGGCCGAAGCTGCCAATGAACTGGGAAGTACCGGAGAAGCGTCAGATCATCTTGAAATGGTCAGGGCGAGAGCGCGCGGCACAAATGCATCCCTACTACCCAAAGTGACCACAACTAACCAGGCAGAGATGCGCGATGCCATCCGCCACGAGCGTCGGGTGGAGCTGGGCATGGAGTTCGACCGATTCTACGACCTGGTACGCTGGGGCATCGCCCAAGAGGTGCTGCATGCTGCCGGCAAGACCGGTTATCAGGAGAAACATGAACTGCTTCCCTTGCCACAGAACGAGGTTGACAAATCAAACGGTGTACTGGTACAGAATCCTAACTATTAACACAATGATCGCTATGAAGAAAACAGCATATCTCCTAATTCTGATGATGACAGGGGTCATCTTCACCTCCTGCTTTCAGGACCTGGGACAGAACCCCCCATTCGACTTCCCCGAACAGCCCACGCCACCTCCCATCGGTGCGGACGGTCAGATGTTCTACCTCTCTTTCGATGAGGATCTGGAGGATTACCAAAGCCTGATGGAAGCCGCTGTAGTGGGCACACCCACCTTTACAGACGGCAAGAGCGGCAAGGCTTATGCCGGCGCTGTCAACAGCTACCTCACCTTTGACGTGGCCAACATGGCGGCACCGCTCGGCAGTTCCATGACTTTCACCTTCTGGTACAAGGTGAACGGCACCCCCGACCGGGCAGGCATCCTGGTGATCGGCCCTCCGCATGAGGGAAAACCAGCCAATGCGCAAAACAACCGCACTGCCGGCATCCGTATCTTCCGTGAAAATGCGGGAGGCAAACAGCGGGTGAAAGCCAATGTCGGAAATGGTACGGCAGACAGCTGGCTAGACGGTGGGACAAAGGCTGACCTGGATCCGGCAACGGCCGGATGGGTTCATGTCGCCCTGGTGCTGTCACCCGACAAAGCCTCCTTTTACATGGCAGGGGTGGAGGTGGCTGCGTCCAACTTCACCGGTATCAGCTGGAATGGTTGCGACATCATGTCGATCGGCTCGGGTGCACCCCGCTTCAATGAATGGGGACACCTCTCTGACCAAAGCCTGATCGATGATGTGCGCATCTACAACAAGGCCCTCCCTGCATCGGAGATAGAAAGGCTGTCAAATCAATAAGCAGGAGTGTAGACAGGTGATAACAAGGGAACCACCGGTTCTAAATACCGGTGGTCTCCAAAGAGTAGTAAAATGAACAGAGCAATTGGTATATGGACAGGCATCCTCTGCTCCATCCTCCTCTGGGGTTGTGGCAGTAGCGACGAACAACCGCCACCCGCCTTTTTCCATCTGGAGACCATTCGGATCGGTGAGGTGGCGGATGCTCACTCCTACCATCACCTGGACCCCTCACTGGTGGTCACCTTTCGTTTTTCGGAACCGGTTGACCCTGTCACGATGGAAGCCAACATTACCCTGCAGCACAAGAGTGGTGAAAGGATAGAACTTCACTTCACCCCGGACCAGTCGGAACTCCATATCGAAGCGGTGAACAGACTGGTTGCCTTCAGCGACTATCGCCTCGAGATACACAACGGCCTGAGAGCCCTTTCCGGCAGTAGGATCACCACGGGAAAGATTTTCCCGCTCACCACGGGTCTGGACAGTACCGACAAGTTCTCTCGCATTCCTGACGAGGAGCTGCTGACACTGGTACAGCGACATACTTTCCGCTATTTCCGCGAATTCGCCCACCCAGTGAGTGGCATGGCCCGCGAACGGACTAGTTCGGGTAACACCGTCACCACCGGTGGTACCGGTTTTGGCGTGATGGCAATGATAGTCGCGACCGAAAGAGCATTTATAACCCGGGAAGAGGCACTCCAACAGGTGCAGCAGATCGCCACCTTCCTAGAGCAGAAAGCCACCAGGTACCACGGTGCCTTTGCCCATTGGATCCATGGTGAGACGGGTGAAACAATCCCTTTCAGCACCTATGATGATGGAGCCGACCTGGTGGAGACCGCGCTGCTTATGCAGGGACTGCTCACTGCCAGGCAGTACTTCAACCGCACCACGCCGGAGGAAACAACCCTGAGGGAGGTGATCACCCGACTGTGGGAAGCGGTTGAATGGGACTGGTTTCACAAAGGAGAGGAACAGGTGCTCTACTGGCATTGGAGCCCCACATACGGATGGCAGAAGAACTTGCCCATCAGCGGATGGAACGAGAGTCTGATCGTCTACCTGCTCGCCACCTCCTCCCCTTCGCACGCAATCAACAGGGAGATGTATGAGCATGGATGGGCACGTGGCGGCAACATGACCAACAACGCCACTTACTACGGGTATCGGCTTCCGCTGGGACCACCACAGGGAGGACCACTTTTCTTCGCCCACTACTCCTTCCTGGGCATTCGCCCAGAGGGGTTGAGCGACCGTTATGCCGACTACTGGGAACAGAACAGGAACCATGCCCTCATCAACTACAACCATTGTGTGGCAAATCCTAATGGCTACTACGGCTATGGCAAAGAGTGCTGGGGACTTACCGCCTGTGACGGCGACAAGGGTTACAGCGCGCACTCACCCTCCAACGACCGTGGTGTAATAGCACCCACAGCAGCGCTCTCCTCTATACCCTACACGCCGGAAGAATCGATGAGAGCACTCCACTTCTTCTACTACAAGCTGGGAGACAGGATTTGGACTGATTATGGCTTTACCGATGCATTCAACCTCTCGGAGAGATGGTTCACCAATCAACAACTCGCCATCAACCAGGGACCGATCATCCTGATGATTGAGAACCACAGGAGCGGACTACTATGGGACCTACTGATGAACGACGATGAAATTAAATGGGGACTTACCCTGCTGGGATTTCTTTGGTAATACAGGAAACTGTCCAGTGAATTAATAGCTGATTAAATTAAATAAATTGAAAAATAAAATTACATATCTGATTTTAATGTCGTTGTCACTGTGGGTATTCATCTCGTGCCGTTCCCACAAAGCGCTTTTTGTAGTGCTCCCCGATACACAAACATATCTGGAAGCCTACCCGGAAGTATTGGAATCACAGTTCAACTGGATTTCCGACAACCACAACATGATAGATGCCCTTATTCATGTGGGGGACCTTACACAGGATAACCATCCCGTGGAGTGGATGCTGCTCTCCCGCTACTTTTCCGATATCGAAGAAATTGCGTTACCTTACACCTTTTCACTGGGTAACCACGACATGGGAAGTAAACCGGGTCTATTTGCTGATCAACACGACACCTCACTGGCCAACAGGTTCTTCCCGGTGAGCCGCTTCAAAACGAAAAAAGAGTGGGGAGGGAGTCATGATCAGATGACTATTGACAACCATTACATCACGCTTCGTGCGGGAGGTAAAGAGTGGCTTATTATGAGTCTTGAGTTCGGCCCATCTGATGATGTCCTCGACTGGGCAAACAGGGTGGCTGAAGAGAATCGGGATAAATGGATAATCGTCAACACGCATGCCTATCTCTACAGCGACAGTACACTGCTTGACAATGGTGACTGGTGGCGACCGCAATCCTACGGAATTGGAAAAGACACCACCCGTACTGTCAACGATGGGGCACAAATATGGGAGAAATTTGCATCTAATCATCCCAATATCGTGGCCCTGTTTTGTGGACATGTTCTCAACGAAGGAGTAGGCACCCTTGTGAGCAACGGCAAACAGGGGAACAAGGTGTATCAAATGTTGGCAAACTATCAAAGAGGAGTGAAGGGCTCAGAAAAAGGAGGCAACGGTTACCTGCGGATTGTCACCTTTGACCGGAAGAAAGGAACGCTGGAGGTGAAAACCTATTCTACACTGGAAGACAAATATCATCCATCTCCGGTGCACAATTTTATTTTCACTGATCTGAAACTGAACGATCGGCAGAAAAGACACTGAATGTATATGTTCTCTCAATCCATCAATCAAACTATATAAAGAGATAGATGCAAATGAAAAAAGGTTTATACACGACACTGGCAATGATTATTACGGCCACTCTCTTCTTCACTGCCTGTGGCAACAACAACAGAAAAAAAACAGCCTCCCCGGAAGAGAGACGAACGATCACATTCGCATCGGATGAAGAGCTGCTCAATTACATCCAGCACAGCCATCTCAACTATATGTGGGAAGGTGCAGAGCCCACCTCCGGACTGGCTCGAGAACGGATTCACATCGACGGCAACTACCCACAAAACGATGCTTCTGTGGTGACCACGGGCGGCAGCGGTTTCGGCCTGGCAGGACTGATTGTCGGCATTGAACGAGGATTCATTCCCCGTGAAGAGGGTGTGGAGCGGTTGCATACAATTGCCGATTTTCTGGCTACTGCCGACCGTTTCCACGGGATATGGCCCCACTGGTTGGAGGGTTCCACCGGAAAGACAAAACCCTTCAGCAAGAAAGACAACGGCGGAGACCTGGTGGAGAGCGCCTTTCTGATGCAGGGACTACTCATCGTACGTGAGTATTTCAAGAATGGTAACCCGGTAGAGCAGGCACTCGCTGCCAAGATCGACATCCTCTGGCGGGAGATGGAATGGGACTGGCACCTCAACGGGCAGGATGTACTCTACTGGCACTGGAGTCCTGACTACGGCTGGGAGATGAACTTCCCATTGGAGGGATACAACGAGTGCCTCATCACCTATATCCTGGCAGCTTCCTCACCCACCCATCCCATCCCGGCATCGGCATACCACAACGGGTGGGCACGGGGAGGTGAGATTAAAAGCAGCAAAAGTGCCTTTGGCTATCCTCTGATTCTCCGACACAACGGAGCTGAGGTATATGGCGGTCCACTCTTCTGGTCACACTACTCCTACATAGGTCTCAGTCCGAAGGGACTGAGCGACCGGTATGCCGACTACTGGGAGCTGAACCGCAATCATACTCTGATCAATCATGCCTATTGTGCGCAGAACCCAAAAGGGTTCAAAGGATACAGCGATGCCTGCTGGGGACTCACCGCAAGTTACTCGGTGGAAGGGTACACCGGCCACAAGCCAATGGAGAACGACCGTGGAGTGATCACCCCCACGGCAGCACTCTCCAGCTTCCCTTACACACCTGAAGAGTCGATGAAGGCATTGAAACATTTCTACTTCGAACTGGGAGACAGCATCTGGGGAAAATATGGCTTCTACGATGCCTTCAGCATCGAACATGAGTGGTACCCACAACGCTATCTCGCCATCGACCAACTCACCATCGCCCCGATGATCGAGAACCACCGCAGCGGACTGCTATGGAACCTTTTTATGGGTGCACCAGAGGTTCAGGAAGGCCTAAAGAAGCTAGAATTCAAATAAGATTTCTGAGATTGGAAGGTTGATCAGACCGTAGGTTAAAAAAGATTGAAGTTAGCTGTTCAAAAACAATAAAAATAGAAGCAGGATCACAGGACAAAAAACAACATAAAAAGAGAGAAAAATATGAATAAAATTGCAATTCCAATGGTATGGATAGTAGTGCTAATGCTCTTTACCAACAGCTGTTCACCCACATCCAACAGATCCGGTACCGGCAGGTGGGTCAGTTACAGCGGCGACAAAGAGGTGGAGAGGCGCGTTGACTCCCTGTTGAAACTAATGACCCTGGAGGAGAAGATCGGACAGATGACCCAGTTCTCTGCCAACTGGTCCATCACCGGGCCGGTGATGTCTGACGACTTTAAACCCTACCTGGAAAAAGGGTTGATAGGCAGTATCTTCAACGCCACCTCGGTGGAGGGAATTCGGAACATGCAACAAATTGCGGTCGACTCTACCCGGCTGGGGATTCCCATCCTTTTCGGACAGGATGTGATCCACGGCTACAAGACCATCTTCCCAATACCCTTGGCGGAAGCCTGCTCATGGGACCTGGAGATGATGCGCCGAACCGCTGAAATCGCTTCCATTGAGGCAGCCTCCGACGGTATCAACTGGACCTTCGCACCGATGGTTGACATCGGCCGCGATGCCCGCTGGGGCCGTGTAATGGAGGGTGCCGGCGAAGATCCCTACCTGGGCAGCAGGGTCGCCGAAGCACGTGTCATCGGCTTCCAGGGAGGTGCCGAAGGAAAAGCATTGGGTGAGCTGCATACCCTACTGGCTACGGGCAAGCACCTGGCAGCCTACGGTGCGGCTGAAGCAGGCAGGGACTACCACACCGCCGAGCTCTCCGAGCACACCCTGCGCAACATTTACCTGCCCCCATATGAGGCAGCTGCAAATGCAGGGGTGGGCACATTCATGGCATCGTTCAACGAGATTAACGGTGTACCCGCTACCGGCGACCGGTGGCTAATGACCGATATCCTGCGTGGTGAGTGGGGTTTTACGGGCTTCGTGGTTAGCGACTATACTGGAGTCAACGAGCTGGTACTCCACGGATTTGCGGAGGATGAACAGCATGCTGCCGAGCTGGCGGTAAATGCGGGCATCGACATGGATATGACAGGTGCCAGCTTCATCAAGTATCTCAGTAAATCGGTGGAAGAGGGTAATGTGCCGGTACAGACCATCGACAACGCTGCCCGCCGCATCCTTGAGATGAAGTTCCTGCTGGGGCTCTTTGATGACCCCTACCGTTACCTCAATGAAGAGCGAGCAAGACAAAACAGCATGACACCTGAGTTTCTGGAGACAGCGCGTAAGGCCGTAGCCGCTTCGGTGGTGCTATTGAAGAACGAGCATACCATCCTTCCCATCACGAAAGAGAAAGCGGTCACCCTTGCTTTGGTGGGGCCTCTAATGAACGATTCCATTAACCTCAATGGTGAATGGGCCGGATTGGGAGACCGCAACAATAGCGTTCCCATTCTCAAGGGACTTACCGAGAAATATAAGGAGAGTGCTGTAAAATTGATTTATGCGGAGGGGGCATCGATTGATGAAACCACTCCCCAAAGAATTGCCGATGCGGTCTCCGCTGCACGCAGAGCTGATATCGTAATTGCAGCTGTGGGAGAGAGCTTCCATTGGTCTGGCGAAGCTGCTGTACGCACCGACATCCGCCTACCAGAGGCACAGCGCCAGTTGCTGGAGGCCCTCAAAGAATCAGGAAAGCCGATTGTACTGGTCAATTTGAGTGGTCGACCCCTCGACCTATCGAGGGAGAATGAAGAGATGGATGCCATCTTGCAGGCTTGGTTCCCAGGGACACAAGGTGGTCACGGCATTGCTGATGTAATAGCCGGTGATTACAATCCCTCGGCACGACTGGTGATGTCGTTTCCCCGAAATGTGGGACAAATTCCCATCTACTACAACCGCAAGAACACCGGCCGTCCGGTAGACCTGAACGATGAGCGGGTCGACTACAAGTCGAACTACCTCGACAGCTCCATCACCCCGCTTTACCCCTTTGGCTATGGACTCAGTTACACCAGCTATGCCATCAGCGACCTGATACTCGACAAACCTTCCATGAAAGCAGACAGTGACATGATCACTATCACTGCCACCGTACTTAACAGTGGCGAAATGGATGGTGAGATGGTAGTACAACTCTATGTACGCGATCTGGTAGGAAGCGTCACCCGTCCGGTGAAGGAATTGAAAGGTTTTCAGAAGATCGCGCTGAAGGCGGGAGAACACAAGCAGGTCACTTTTGAACTACGCTCCGAAGAGCTGGCCTTCTATGGCATCGATATGCAGAAAAAGACCGAGCCAGGAAACTTTAAGTTATGGGTAGCCCAGAGCTCCAATGACAATGAGAATGAAGCTACATTTTCAGTTGAGTAAAGAGTAAAACAACGCAACAATGAAGAGAAATCTCACCATAGGGACACTGGCCTTGACGGCTTTGACGGCAATGGCACAGCAAACAGAGCACCGCCCCAACATCATCTTCATCCTTAGCGACGACCATGCTACCCAAGCTATCAGCGCCTATGGACATCCTATCTCGGAGTTGGCACCTACACCCAACATCGATCGGATTGCCCGCCATGGTGCTATCTTCCGGAACAACTACTGCGCCAACTCCATCTCAGGTCCCAGCCGTGCCAGCATCCTAACCGGCAAGCACAGCCACAAGAACGGCTTCCTCGCCAATTGGAACAGGGCGTTCGATGGTTCTCAGCAGACGCTTCCCAAGATCCTACAGGAACATGGCTACGAGACAGCGCTTATCGGCAAGTGGCACCTTATCTCTAAACCTACCGGCTTCGACCACTGGATGATCCTGAACGACCAGGGGGAATATTACAACCCGGACTTCATCACGGAGAACGATACTGTGCAGTATGCCGGTTATGTAACCGACCTGATTACCACCTTCACCAAACAATGGCTGCAGACAAGAGATGATGACAAACCATTCTTCCTGATGATGAACCACAAGGCACCCCACCGCAACTGGGTGCCGGCAGAGCGACATTACCACCTCTACGAGGATGTCACCTTCCCGCTACCCGAGAGCTATTTCGACGATTATGAGGGACGCTTTGCAGCGGCTCACCAAGAGATGAACATCTACCGCGACATGTATGAGGGACACGACCTGAAGATGGTGAACGGTGTTGACAGCGACAGCCTGCTCTACGACCCCTGGCCCCATGCCTTTTTGGGCACTATGACTCCCGGCGAGCAGCAACGATTCTTCGCTGCCTACCGGAAGCGTAACAATGCCTTTCATACCATTCCGATGACCGAAAAGGAGATTGCCCAGTGGAAGTATCAACGTTACCTGCAGGATTACCTGGCAACCATCCGGGCGGTGGATGAAAGCGTGGGACAGTTACTCGACTACTTGGAAGCAACCGGACTGGACGAAAATACCCTCATCATATACAGCAGTGACCAGGGATTCTATCTGGGTGAGCATGGCTGGTTCGACAAGCGATTCATGTACGAAGAGTCATTCGGAATGCCCCTTCTGATGCAGTACAAGGAGCATATCCAGCCGGGCACACAGGTTGAGGGATTGACACAGAACATCGACTTTGCCCCCACCCTTCTCGACTTCTGCAGCATTGACATACCGGAAGATATTCAGGGTGAGTCTTTCAGAAAATTGGTCGAAACAGGCCGAACGCCTGAGGAATGGCGAAATTCTCTTTATTATCATTACTACGAATACCCCGGCTTCCACAGCGTCCGTGCCCACTACGGTATAAAAACGACACGCTACAAACTGATCCACTTCTACGGGGAACAGAAGTGGGAACTCTACGACCAACAGAACGACCCACTTGAGATCAATAACCTCTACGGCGAGAAAGGCACAGAACAGATTACCCGCCAACTGAAGCATGAGCTGAAAAAACTGCAGGCAACGTGTGATGTGCCCCCAGACCATCTACAACCTGGAATAAAATGAAACCTATGAAACAAACCTTCGTCATTCCCCTGATTCTACTGATAGCGATTATACAACTCTCCTGCGACACCGAGCGGCAGGAAATCAAACCGATGGCAACAGCAGATAGAAGCCAGTCCACCTACTGCAACCCGATAGACATCGACTACACTTACATGTCGCACTATCGCGCAGAGAGGGATGTATCCTACCGCTCTGGAGCAGATCCGGCGGTCGTAAACTTCAAGGGTAAGTACTACCTGTTTGTCACACGCTCCCATGGCTACTGGGTATCAGAGGATATGAGCAAATGGAGATTTATTCGCCCACAGAACTGGTATTTCAGTGGCTCCAATGCTCCAGCCGCAGCAGTAAATGATGATAAAATCATCGCATATGGTGATCCCTCAGGTTATGGTCCCATAATTGAAACGGATAATCCAGATTTGGGAAGTTGGAAAACAAATTATGCCGTAATCAACCCACCGGGTGGAATACAGGACCCCAATCTCTTTGTGGATACAGATGGCAGGGTTTACCTGTTTGAGGAGTCTTCCAACCGATGGCCCATCAGGGGTGTGGAGCTCGATGCCGAGAACTACTTCATCCCGAAAGGAGAACAGGTCGATCTTTTCAAACTCGATCCCGACAACCACGGATGGGAGCGCTTCGGGCAGGATCACCGCTCCGACGTAGCGCCTTTCATTGAGGGACCTTGGATGGTGAAGCATGACAGCACCTACTACCTTATGTATGGTGCCCCAGGCACGCAGTGGAATGTCTATGCTGATGGGGTGTATACTTCCGACAACCCCCTGGGGCCCTTCTCCTATGCCCCCTACAACCCGGTGGCATATAAGCCGGGCGGTTTTCTCAACGGATCGGGTCACGGCAGCGCGGTAATGGATAACCATGGGAATCACTGGCACTTCTCCACCATGGCCATCTCGGTTAACTACAAGTTTGAACGCCGGTTAGGTATGTACCCCGCCGGCTTTGAGGAGAACGGACAGATGTATGTCAACACTGCTTATGGCGATTACCCCCACTACCTGCCCGATGTAGAGGTGGATGATCACAAACATCGCTTCACTGGATGGATGCTGCTCTCAAAGGATAAACCGGTGAAGAGCAACTCGGTGCTGACCGGTGTACATCGAAACGTGGCGGATGAAGATGAAAAGGGATACTTGCCGGAACAGGAGGTTGCTGACTACAGCATCGGGAAGATCAATGATGAGAACATCCGCACCCTCTGGGTAGCAGAGAACAACAGCGACACCCTTCGCTTCGAAATGGACCTGGGTCGTAAAATGACCTTAAGAGCCATTCAATTGAACTTCCAAGATTTCAACGCCACCATTTTCGGTAAACCCGACACGTTGCGGCAACAGTTCGTGATCGAGACCTCGATCGACGGGAACGAATGGCGAACCACCGTCGACTACTCGGAGAACAACGAGGACCGTCCCCACGCTTATGTCGAACTGGAAGAGCCGGTAGAAGGACGTTATATCCGCTTCACCAACAAATATTTCCCCAACCGCTACCTCGGCATCGGTGAGTTTCGCGTCTTCGGCGACGGCAAAGGAGAAAAACCTTCCCCACCGAGCTCATTCAAGGCTGTGCGACAGACCGATGCAAGAAACGCTGACATCAGCTGGGATCCAGTAAAAGATGCGATGGGGTATGTGCTTTATTGGGGCATTGAACCGGACAAACTGAATAATTCGGTGATGATCTACGGCAAGACAGCCTATGAGCTACGTGCTCTTAACAAAGGGGTGGAATATCATTTCGCTATTGAGGCGTTCAACGAGAACGGTATCTCACCACAGACCAAAAACTGAAAGTGAGTGGAGAGGGCGGAAGGCTCCCCACACTTTTTAAAGATTCTTATGAGGTTCATGCCAATTGATTGACTATTTTTGTAGGCAACAAACAACATAAGCATGAACGAAAAGATACAAAATCCCTCTCCGGATGAGATCACCCTGGAGCGTATCAACGAAGGGAACCGGGGCACCCTCATGGCCTCGCTGGGGATACACTTTACCTTACTCTCCAAGGGTCGCTGCGAGGCAGTGATGGGGGTCGAGAAAAAAGTGTGCCAACCCTTCGGGATACTGCACGGGGGAGCCACTCTGGCACTGGCAGAGACTGTGGCAGGACAAGGATCACTGATGCTATGCGGCGAGGGCGAGGTACCTGCCGGCATCCAGGTGAGCGGCAACCATCTCTCCCCGGCAAGGGAGGGTGAAACCGTACATGCCGTGGGAACCATACTACAGCAGGGACGAACCATCCATATCTGGAACATCGATGTCACCGCCGGAGACGGAAGAATAATCTCCACCGTACGGGTGGTCAACAGCATATTGAAAAGACGATGAGTGACGAAGAGAAGCATCTGATCCTGGATGCACTGATTGAACGGGATGCCTCCTTTGCCATCTGCCGACTCCCCGGAGAAACGGAACCTCGCTTTGTGATGCAGCAGAGTGGCACTCCTCTGCGACTGCAGGATTTGGAGTCACTGAACGACCAGAAAGGGTTCGTGGTGGCTCCTTTCCGAATCACCCCCTCCTCACCGCTGCTGGTGATTCGTGCAGACCAGACAGTGATGCCCCAACTCTCCGACCTACTGGTGACTCCTGCATCTGAACAGTTCGAAGAAACCAAAAAAACGAATGACCCTGAGAGAGTCCACGGTGGCAAAATTGATTACCGGGAACGTTTCCTGCAATTCATGCAACCGCTGCTGAGCGGCAGGTTGGAGAAGGTGGTGCTCTCCCGGTGTAAGTGCGTGGTGCGCCGGAAAGGTTTCTCGCCGGGGCGCACCTTCTGGCGGGCAGCACAAAAATATGAACGCTCCTGTGTTTATCTCTTCCATACACCGGAGAGTGGTACTTGGCTGGGGAGTACACCCGAGATTATCCTCACCGGTAAAGAGAACAACTGGCAGACCGTTGCCCTGGCGGGCACCCGCTATCCCCGTTCAGGGCATGTTTCGTGGGACGACAAGAACCTGCGTGAGCAGCACTTGGTCACCTCCTACTTGCTACGGCAACTCACCTCTTTCCGGATTACCCCCGAGATTCACGGTCCCTATACCGCACGGGCGGGTAACTTAGCCCACCTGAAGACCGATATCCGCTTTGAACTGCCTGCGGAGACAGCGATAGGATCGCTGCTGCAGGCTCTCCACCCCACCCCTGCTGTATCCGGGCTGCCAAAGGAAGATGCTTTCGACTTCATACAGAATCATGAGGGGTATGACCGTCGCTACTACACCGGTTTCCTGGGGATGTTAGACCGGGAGGCGGAGACCACCCTCTACGTCAACCTGCGCTGCATGCAAATCGGCAAAAACAGGCTCACCCTCTTTGCCGGCAGCGGCTTACTGGCTTCCTCCAGCTGCAGGGAGGAGTGGAAAGAGACAGAGCAGAAGATAGGAACGATGGGGAGTATCATTTAATCGCTGAAATCATGTACTCAGACAAAAAAAGTGTATTGCAATTGACAGCCTTGCTCAAGGCACATGGTATCACCCGGGTGGTGCTCTCCCCTGGCTCACGCAATGCACCACTGATTCACTCCTTCGCGGGGGACAGTGACTTCACCTGTTACAGTGTAGTGGATGAACGGAGTGCCGGCTTTTTCGCCTTGGGTGTCACACAGGCAGTGCAACAGCCGGTGGTAGTGTGCTGTACCTCCGGAACCGCGGCACTCAACCTGGGACCCGCAGTCGCAGAGGCCTACTATCAACAACTCCCGCTACTGGTGATCACCGCCGACCGCCCTCAGGCATGGGTCGGGCAAATGGATGGGCAGACCATCCCCCAGGAGAAAATGTTCGGCTCAATGGTTCGTCGTTCGGTACAACTCCCCGAGGTGAAAGACGAAGAGGAGGAGTGGCACTGCAACCGGCTGATCAACGAGGCCATCCTGGCCATCAACAATGATGGCATCTACGGTCCGGCACACATCAACATCCCCCTCTCGGAGCCGCTCTTCTCTTTCAACAGTGAGCAACTGCCGATAGTAAGAGTGATCCGCCGGTCAAGAACGATTTACACGCTTCCGCGGGATGTGGAAGAGGATTATTTCGTTCGGTTCCGGAAAACTGAGAGGAAGATGATCATCGTGGGGCAACTGCCCCCTGGTCACGGACTCTCAGAATCCCTGCAAAAACTGTCAGAGGAACAAGGGGTGGTGCTGCTGGTTGACCGACTCTCCAACATTCCCGCCACTATGATACACCGCTATGATGCCCTGTTACGAAGCGTAGACGAGGAGAAGCAACAGGAACTGACACCAGAACTAGTCATCACACTAGGGGGGCATCTCACATCCAAGCGATTGAAGCATTTCGTCCGAAAGGCGGAAATCAGGGAGCTATGGCACCTCACCCCCTCAGGGGAGGTGACTGACACCTTTCAGAAGGTGACCGAGCTCATTCGGTGCGAGCCTGCTGTTTTTCTGCAACGGCTGGCAGCAAGACCGGCCAACAGGTGCAGCAATAGGTTCCGGCAAGACTGGATCAATGCAGCTGCGACAATCACTCCACCCAGGGCTCTCTTCTCCGACCTTGCTGTAACTGGGAGCTTCCTGGAACAGTTACCTGTGGGAGCGGCCCTTCACCTGGCCAACAGCCAGGCAGTCTACCAGACCCAGCTGTTCACCCCCCCTGCCGATGTGGAACTTTTCTGCAACCGGGGCACCAATGGCATCGAGGGATCGCTCTCCACCGCAGTAGGTTATGCTGCAGCCTCGGGACGGCTCACCTTCCTGCTGACGGGTGACCTAAGCTTCTTCTACGACATGAATGCTCTCTGGAATCGCCACCTCTCTCCGAATTTGCGCATCCTGCTGAACAACAACGGCGGAGGCGGCATTTTCCATACCCTGCCGGGATTAAACCGGTCGGAAGCGCTGGACGACTACGTGGCGACAGCACACCACACCGAGGCATGCAGATGGGCGGAACAACAGGGTTTCCGCGTAATGACGGCCCGTAACGGAGAGGAACTGCAGCAACAATTGCCCCTCTTCATGAACAGGGAAGGGGAGCAACCTGTTTTACTGGAGGTCTTCACCTCGATAGAGGAGAACCGACAAGTGATCGCATCCTATTACGAACAATTCAAACACAATAGAAAATGACAAAGAGAGAATGGACCCCCATCAAGGAATATGAAGATATCTTGTTTGATTTTTACAACGGTATCGCCTGCATCACCATCAACCGCCCCCGCTACCGCAACGCCTTCACACCTACCACCACCACAGAGATGAGCGATGCTCTTCGCATCTGCCGCGAGATGGAGGAGGTGAACGTGGTGGTGCTCACCGGCGCCGGCGACAAGGCCTTTTGCTCCGGTGGCGACCAGAACGTGAAGGGGAAGGGAGGTTACATCGGTAAGGATGGCGTGCCGCGCCTCAACGTGCTCGATGTACAGAAACAAATCCGCTCCATCCCCAAGCCGGTGATCGCCATGGTGAATGGCTACGCAATCGGCGGCGGACATGTCCTGCACGTGGTGTGCGACCTCTCCATTGCCTCCGAGAATGCCATCTTCGGTCAGACAGGGCCCCGTGTGGGAAGCTTTGACGCCGGCTTTGGCTCCTCTTACCTGGCCCGCATCGTGGGACAGAAGAAAGCACGTGAAATCTGGTTCCTCTGCCGCCAGTACAACGCGCAGGAAGCACTCGAGATGGGGCTGGTGAACAAGGTGGTGCCCTTCGACCAACTCGAGGATGAGGTGGTGGAGTGGGCAGAGACGATGATGCAGCACAGCCCCCTGGCGCTGCGTATGATCAAGGCGGGCCTCAACGCCGAGCTGGACGGGCAGGCAGGCATCCAGGAACTGGCTGGAGATGCCACCATGCTCTACTATCTTACAGAGGAAGCACAGGAGGGGAAACAGGCCTTCCTGGAGAAACGGAAACCCAATTTCAAAAAATTCCCTAAACTACCCTAACCTGCAAAGAACGTGTTCACTACCGAGATCATTCCCTACACTCTTCGCTTCAAGCAGCCTGCCGGCACTTCCCGAGGGGTCTACCGCGAGCACCGGGTATGGTATGTAGTGCTACACGACAATGAAGATCCAACCCATATCGGTATCGGCGAGTGCGCACCGCTGCCAGGTCTGAGCTGCGACTACAATGCCCGCTATGCGGAAACGCTCAGCCATTTCTGCCGGATCCTGGAGGAGTGGCAGCAACTGGACATTGAGCCAATACGCCCATACCCCTCCATTCTCTTTGGCCTGGAGAGCGCCCTACAACATTACCAACAGCACTCGTGGCAGCTTCTGGAGAGCCCTTTTAGCCGGGGTGAGGAGGGAATCCCCATCAATGGACTTATCTGGATGGGCAGTTATGATGAGATGCAACAACAGGCAGAAAAATTGCTGCAAAAAGGGTTCCAATGCATCAAGCTGAAGATTGGCGCCATAGGGTTTGATCAGGAACTGGAGCTGCTGCAGTTCATCCGCAACAACCATCCAACCATAACCCTCCGCGTGGATGCCAACGGTGCCTTTGCACCCAGAGAGGTTGATGAGAAGCTTCAAATGCTCGCCCCGCTGGATATCCACTCCATCGAACAACCGATTAGGGCGGGACTGTGGGAAGGGATGACCCGTTTATGTGAGACCTCTCCCCTACCCATCGCCCTCGATGAGGAACTGATCGGCATCCACCGGCCGGAGGAGAAGAGAAGGTTGTTGGAAACGATCCGACCGCACTACATCATCCTAAAGCCATCACTGCACGGCGGTATCAGCGGTTGCAATGAATGGATCACACTGGCTACCGAACTCGGGATCGGATGGTGGATCACCTCAGCCCTGGAGTCCAATATCGGCCTCAACAGCATCTCCCAATGGTGCGCCACCCTCGGCAATCAACTGCCGCAGGGACTCGGCACCGGTTCGCTTTACCACAATAACATCCCTCTGCCGTTGTCGATCAGGGGTGACAATCTATGGTTCAACCCGTCGGGTACTTTTCCCGATAAACCCTTGCAAACATATGAATTCCATCACGATTGAGGGGGTATGCTATCGGCATGAGTCGTTTTTAGGTAAGAATCTTCCCTCTTTTGCCTCACTCACCCCTTTCCATCGTCAGCTGGCCCTCTTCCTGAAAGAGTGGTATGCCCCCTCCCCGCTGCTAACCCTGCACACCTCAGGTTCGACCGGCAAGCCGAAAGCGATCACAGTTCGGAAGGAGCAGATGATGCAGAGCGCGGCCATCACCTGCCACTACCTGAAACTGAAAGAGGATGAGACAGCACTGCTCTGCCTCCCGCTGGAATATATTGCCGGGAAGATGATGGTGGTGCGTGCCCTTTACGGGGGACTCAACCTGCTTCTGGCGGAGCCTTCTGGTCGCCCTCTGGCTGGAATCGGTGGTCAGATCGACTTTGCTGCGATGGTGCCGCTGCAGGTATACAATTCCCTTGAAAGAGAAGAGGAGAGAGAGCGGCTCTTGGGTATCGGTAAACTGATCATCGGTGGAGGTGCCATCGACCCGCAACTGGAAGGAGTTTTAAAAGATTGCCCTCATCCGATATATTCCACCTATGGGATGACAGAGACACTATCCCATATCGCACTGCGTAGGATCAGTGGCCAAGAGGCAACTGAAGGATATATCCCTCTGCCTGGGGTCCGGGTGAAGATGACGGAAGAGGGAACGTTACTGATCGATGCCCCCCTGGTGGCCGATGTACCGGTGATCACAAACGACATCGCGGAGATAGCGATTGATGGCTCCTTCCGCATTATGGGAAGAAAAGACAACGTAGTGAACAGCGGAGGCATCAAGATACAGATCGAAGCGATTGAGGAGGTGCTGCGCCCCCATATGGGCTATCCCTTTGCGGTCACCTCTGTGCCGGACCCTAAGCTGGGAGAAGTACTGGTACTGCTAATCACACCTTACTCAGACCCCGCATCTGCCGGCGAAATATGTTCACTATTTCTTCCCCGCCTGGAGCAACCGAAACATATCCTTGTAGTGGAGCATATTCCGCTGACCGGGAGCGGCAAGACTGATCGAAAGGCGGCCAAAAAAATGGCATCGGAACAAGTTCCGATGCCGGGTAATTTATCAGGAAACGGTTGATACATTAAGAATCCCTGTCGCCTCCCTTTCCGGGGGACCGGCGTAACCGGAATACTTTTTTTGTCCCATCTCCTTTCTGGTCACGTGAGGAATTCTCCTCACGTTTACCGTAGGGTTTCTTCTGAATACTCTTTGGCTTATCGTCACTCCTCCCAAATGATCGTCTGCCATCACGCTCTCCATCAGATGAGCGACGTGCAGGCTTGCGTTCGGAATTAAATGAACGTCTCTCCGATTTCTCGGCGGGTGCCTCTCTTTCTTCACGTTCCTCCCGTCGCGAACGGCGATAACCCTCTCTGGAGTTGCGCTCCTTCAGGAAGGCGTCGTCGCGTCGATTGCGAGAACGCTCCTCACGAGATTGTTCCTTACGCTTGCCGGAGAAAATCTCATACTCTCGCATCTCACACTCTAGTGCTCCGTTGTAGAGAAAGAAGCGGCGATTATGTTTCAGCCCGATGGCATCGAACGACTCCTTGCGGTAGCTCAAGATGTAGGCATTAAACCCTGTAAATACATGTTTCAACCGTTCACCAATCATCCCGTAGAGTTCATCCAGTTCATCCACCTTGATTCGTTCTCCGTAAGGGGGATTGGTGATCACTAATCCCTCCGGTGCAGGGGCTTCGGTATACTGCTGGAAAGGCTTTACACTGAGCTCTATCTTGTTTTTAAGTCCCGCGTTTCTAATGTTACGCTCTGCAACTGAAATTGCAACGGGTGAACTGTCGGACCCGATGATGCGGTGTTTAAACTCCTTCGCCCCCGAGTCATCATTATAGATCTGACTGAAGAGTTCCTGATCAAAATCTTTCCATCTCTCAAAGCCGAAGTGCTGGCGATGGATACCCGGAGGAATTCCCAGGGCGATCATGGCCGCTTCAATCAGTATGGTGCCAGACCCGCACATGGGGTCCACCAGCGTACTCTCACCACGCCAGCCCGACTTGAGGATCATGCCGGCGGCCAATACCTCACTAATTGGTGCTTCGGTCTGTGCCACACGGTAGCCTCGTTTGTGTAACGACTCGCCCGAACTATCGAGAGAGAGGGTGCATTTGTTATGAGAGATATGGATGTTAAACACCATGTCTGGGTTGGTGAGACTCACCGAGGGACGTTTTTCGTAACGCTCCATGAACCAGTCGGCGATGGCATCCTTCACTTTATAGGCGACGAACTTCGAGTGGGTAAAAATGTGGGAATAAACCACCGCATCAATCGAAAAAGTGGTATCCAGGGAAAGATAATCCTCCCAGTTCACCTGTTTCAGCGCCTCGTATACCTCATCGGCACTCTCCGCCTTAAAGGAATGGATTGGTTTAAGGATGCGCAATGCAGTCCGGCAATGGATATTGGCCTTGTACATCAGCGCCTTATCACCGGTAAAGGATACCATTCGGGTGCCTATCTCCACGTTGTCAGCGCCAAGGGCGATCAGTTCTTCGGCAAGAACATCTTCAAGTTCCGCCATGGTTTTGGCAATCAGTGAGAATCGTTGGGATTCAATCATTCTAGTTATTGGGATTAATCGGCTGCAAATATAACGATTTTAAGCTTCACAACGTCACCTTGATCTTTCTCACTTTCGATTCGTTGCCGAAGGCATCAAGTGCAGTCACCACATAGGTATATCGATTTTCACCCCCTTCATAGGGGAGAATGAAGAAATTGTCATGTGTCACAGCCAACAGATGCTCCGCCTGTTCAATGTCGATTTTCTCACTCTCGCGGAAGCGATAGAGGACAAACTTCTGTGCTTTTTCCGGCTGTAACGGTTCTCTTTTGTGCTCCCAGGTAAGGAAATGCATATTTTCGGTAAATTGTTCGATAAGCTTTTTCACCTTTTCTGGCCTTCCCTCGTGCATATGGGTGTAAGCAGGAATCAGCGCCTTGCTTCGGTGTATGGCCTGGCGGAGGGTGTCGGCTGTACCCTGAACATTTTCAAGGATCTGATAACCGTACCAGTAGCAGTTGCCATGTACCTGCGTCATCTCGCGTGTCATACGAATCTTAGTCTGTAACTCCTGCCTGTCTAGACTCCGCTTGAGGTCTTGCCCGATGTAGAGGTGCTTCCCATAATTGTGGTCGTTCCACCATTTAAGCAAAGAGGTGTAGTCTGCTGCGTTATGCCCTCTCTCCCAGTAGAGTTGCGGCAGGTTGTAGTCGATCCATCCCTTCTCCACCCAGAGACGGATATCGGCATAAAGGTCGTCGTAGTTCTGTAATCCGTTGGTGTCGCTCCCCTCCGGATCGTTGCGCTTATTACGGTAGATACCAAACGGACTGATACCGAAACGCACCCAGGGTTTAATCCCCGCGATGGTGTATTTGATCTGCTGTATCAGCAGGTTTACATTGTTGCGGCGCCACTCGCCACGCTGAGAGGCGTTGAATCCCTGCGATGCGGCATAAGCATCGAAACTGTTGTCATCGGGAAAAGGAGTGCCGGCAATGGGGTATGGGTAGAAATAATCATCCATATGGATGGCATCCACCTCGTAACGGGACACAATATCGCGCACCACCTCGCAGATGTACCCCCTGTTCTCTGGTAAGCCGGGGTCAAAGAAGAGCTGGTTACCGTACTGCAAGAAGCGTTCGGGATGACGGTGATAGAGATGATCGGGAGCAAGTGCATTCCCCATGCTGGTTTTTACCCGATAGGGGTTGAGCCAGGCATGCAATTCCATACCTCGTTTATGGCATTCATTAACGAGAAACGTCAACGGGTCGAAGGTCGGGTCATCAGGAGCTTTGCCCTGATCTCCGGTGAGGAAACGGCTCCAAGGCTCCAACTCAGACTGATAAAAAGCATCTGCCTCGGGACGCACCTGAAAGATTACCGCATTGATGCCAGCTTCGTCGAGTTTGCGTACCATCTCACTCAGATAATGCCTCATGGCAGCACTGTTCATCTGGCGGTAACGCGACTGTCCCACAGTCTGGATCCAGGCGCCTCTAAACTCCCGTTTGGGAGTCTCAATGGCTACATCGACCGGCAGGCGACGTGCGGTACCGCAGGCAGAAAAAAAGAACAGCAAGAGTAGAAAAGCAGTCGGGAGGAAGATTTTTCTCATTATGAAGCAGAAATAGACAGGTTTTTTATGGGACAAATATATAATCATCACTCCCCAGCAACAGATCAGCCAATTGTTGCTTGGGATAGACCACGATGCGACTGTGGTGCGGAAAACGATTCTCCAGTCGGGTGGGGAGACTTTCCATGATAGGGAGGTGGGAGATGTAACCCACGTGAGCAGAGATTAGAATCACCATGTCATCCTTTCTGATCCGGTCACCACAGGAGAGTGGATTGTCCCAGTCAGTGAAAGGTTGGAACGTAAAGCTACTCGCCTTTTTGTAACCGGACATCACCTGTTGTGTCTCGGGGTGTCCTAGATGCAGCACCGGTATGGAGAGCTCAGAGGAGAGTTTGGTCACTTTGTTGACCCACATCCCGAATCCTTCTTCCTTCTCAGCCGATGGTGGTGAGATTACTACGATCCGTTTGTGGGTGATCAGGGTCTGTTCGACATGACAAACAAAGAGGTTCTTATCCATGTTCTTAACCACCAGGTCCACCTTCTCTCCCAACAGCTTATCCCATAATCCAGCCTTGCCGGGCCACCCCATGATGACGATGTCAGACATGGTTTCACGGGCAATTCGCACGATTCCATCAGCAGGGTTGTGGTCAATAGTGGTGAGAATATCCACGTTCACCTCGGCAGCTTTGGCTGTAGCGACAAACTCCTGAAGCTTTTTTCGAAAGCTGACAATATTTTTTTCTGCCTCCCTGTTGTTTGGCACCACCCCCAGCAGCGAGATGGGGTTTATCGATTTCTTATCTTTCAGCAGGAGGGCCAACTCTACATGGTGACCAATATGAGAGGGGTTGGCAATCGGCACCAAAATCTTCTCTTGTGCAAACTCTCCCATAGAAGAGGGCGTAAGGGGTTCGTTCTCTTCACTGAGGGCAATCTTCTTTGCCGACCGCTGGGTATAGACCGATGCGACGATACAAGTGATCAGGATCAGGATGATCGTCCCGTTCAGAATATATTCATCGAACAAACCGGCATTAAAACCCACGATAACGATGGCGAGGGTGGCTGCCGCACGCGAACTACTTAAACCGAAGATAAGTGTTCTCTGTGTTGAGCTGTAACGGAATGATTTTTGTGTAACGAAGGCGGCAACCCACTTCCCTAGCAGCGCCATCGAGGTGAGTGTCAACGTCACGATGATCGTACGGAAGCCATTCAGCACAACCGATATATCCACCAACATACCCACCGATATAAGAAAAACAGGAATAAAGAGCGCATTGCCGAAAAACTCGATCCGGTTCATCAAAGCGGAAGAGTTAGGGATCAGCCGGTTTAAAGCCAGACCGGCAGCGAAAGCACCGATGATCGGTTCAATCCCTCCCAGTTCGACCAGGAATCCGGAAGAAAAGACGATAAATAGCACAAAGATAAAGTTGGAATATTTCTCTGTATCAGACCGTTGAAAAAACCATTTAGCGATGCGCGGAACAATCAGAAAGATGATTACCGAGAAGAGAAGTAGCGAGATTATGAGCCCTACCATAAAACCGATGTTCAATCCACCATCACTGTTGGACAATACCAGCGCCAATATGATCAGCACCACAGTATCGACCAGGATGGTCCCCCCCACGGTGACGGCAACAGCCTGATTCCGGGCCACTCCCAAACGGCTTACGATGGGGTATGCCACCAGTGTGTGGGTAGAGAACATACTGGCTGCCAAGAAGCTGGTATTGGGATCATACCCCAGCAGATAGAAGCATACCGGGTACCCGATAAGGAGAGGGATGATGAAGGTATACAAGCCGAAGAGAAAGCTCTTATTACGATTTTGCTTAAATTCACCTAAATCGAGCTCCAATCCGACATGGAACATGATGTAGAGAAGACCGATGGAGGAGAACATCTCCACTCCGCCGTGGGCATTGTCTATCCAGTTGAGACCGTGGGGGCCAATCAGCACTCCGGCAATGATCAGACCGATGATACTGGGTACGTTGATTCGCTTGAGCAAGATGGGTGCCAACAAAACGATGAGTAAGAGGATGGCAAATATTAAAACTGGGTTGGTAAACGGCAATGCAAATTCATGCTGTAATTCGGTGATAAAATCTGTCATTGGAGTTACTTTTTTGTTTTCGAAATGGAACGGCTGAAACATAGACCACCCCTATCATGGACAAAAATAAATAAAAATATTTGATTTATTTGCCCCTTTCATCCTTTTTAGGTGCCTGCAAAGTGATTATCTTTGTTGGTTATAAAACAGCGACATGAGCAATTCAAAAAATATTGAAATCATCGGTGCCCGGGTCAATAACCTCAAGAACATCGATGTATCCATTCCCCGTAACAGTCTTACCGTCATTACCGGCCTCTCAGGTTCCGGCAAATCCTCTCTCGCTTTTGACACCCTCTATGCAGAGGGACAACGCCGATACGTGGAGAGCTTATCAGCCTACGCGCGCCAATTCCTGGGCAGGATGAACAAACCGGAATGTGACCAGATCAGGGGTATCCCCCCTGCCATCGCCATCGAGCAGAAGACCACCTCCCGTAATCCCCGCTCAACGGTGGGCACCTCAACCGAGATTTACGAGTACCTGCGACTAATGTATGCACGCATCGGCAAGACTATTTCGCCTGTTTCGGGTGAGGAGGTGAAGCGGCACTACGTGCAGGATGTAGTAGAGAAGATGAAAGAATACCGACCCGGTACGCGAATGGCAGTGCTCTCCTCCATACAGTTGCGAAATGGGCGTAACCTACGGGAACAACTTGATATCTTGATGAAGGAGGGGTTCAGTCGCGTAGATGTGGGAGAACAGTTCTACCGCATTGACGAGTTGCTCGAACAACAGCAGCTGCCACCAGCGGAAGAGGTGTTACTGGTGATCGACCGTCTCTCCTGCTCTCCTGACAAGGCAACCGTGAACCGCCTCTCCGACTCGGTACAGACTGCCTTTCTGGAAGGCAACGGGGAGTGCATCGTCCGCTTTTGGGGAGAGGAGGGGATGGAAAGCTTCACTTTCTCTAACCGGTTCGAAGCAGACGGCATCACCTTCGAGGAGCCAACCGAGATGATGTTCAACTTCAACAACCCCGTGGGAGCCTGTCCCAAGTGTGAAGGATTCGGCAAGGTGATGGGCATCGACGAGAACCTGGTGATACCCGACAAGAGCCTCTCCCTGCAGGAAGAGTGTGTGCAGTGCTGGAGGGGAGAAAAGATGAGCGAGTGGCGGAGGGAGTTCGTACACAATGCCTACAAGGTAGATTTCCCCATTCATCGTGCCTATTATGACCTTACGGAGGAGGAGAAAGATATCCTCTGGAATGGGCGTCACGACCAGGACCTTTACGGCATCAACGACTTCTTCAGCATGCTGGAGAAGAACCTCTACAAGATACAGTACCGTGTGATGCTGGCGCGTTACCGTGGGAAGACCGACTGTCCCCTTTGCAAGGGGGCTCGGCTGAAGCCGGAAGCGCTCCACGTGAAAGTCAGTGGTAGGTCGGTCTCAGAGCTGGTGATGATGCCTGTGACGGAATTAAAGGATTTTTTCAGCAAGCTCTCCCTCGACGAAACCGATGCGGCTGTGGCCGAACGACTGCTAACAGAGATCCACAACCGGCTGCAGTTTCTCATCAACGTGGGACTGGGTTACCTCACCCTCAACCGCCTCTCCAACACCCTCTCGGGGGGTGAGAGCCAGCGCATCAACCTTGCCTCCTCACTGGGCAGCAGCCTGGTGGGTTCGCTCTACATTCTCGATGAGCCCAGCATCGGACTTCACTCACGCGATACAGGCCTGTTAATTGGGGTGCTGCGTGACCTCCAACAACTGGGTAACACCGTGGTGGTGGTGGAGCATGATGAGGAAATCATACGCGCAGCGGACCACATCATTGATATCGGTCCAAAGGCAGGACGATTGGGAGGTGAAGTGGTTTACCAGGGTGCTGTGGCAGACCTGAGGGAAAAAAGCAACAGCTACACGGTGAAATACCTCACAGGTGAGGAATTGATTGAATTACCTGACAGCCGCCGGAAGTGGAACAACTACATCGAAGTGAAGGGGGCTAGGCATAACAATCTGAAGAATATAAGCGTGAAGTTCCCACTCCACGTGATGACCGTAGTCACCGGTGTGAGCGGTTCAGGAAAGTCGTCACTGGTGAACAACGTGCTTTACAACGCGCTTCAACATCACTACAAGGGCACCGCCCTCGAAAGGGCTGAGTTCAACGGTATCGGTGGAGACCTCAACCTGATGAAGGGAGTGGAATATGTGGACCAGAACCCCATCGGGAAATCATCCCGTTCCAACCCTGTTACTTATCTCAAGGCATTCGACGAGATTCGTAAGCTCTTTGCAGCACAGCCGTTATCCAAGCAGTTCAACTTCTCACCCGCCTACTTCTCCTTCAATGTGGAAGGAGGCCGTTGCGAGGAGTGCAAGGGAGAAGGGACCATCACCGTGGAGATGCAGTTTATGGCCGATATACGACTGGAATGCGAGTCTTGCCACGGCAAACGTTTCTCCCCCGAAGTTCTTGAGATTGAATACAGGGGAAAAAGCATCTATGCTGTACTTGAAATGACGGTAAACCAGGCTATCGAGTTTTTCAGCCAACAGAAAGGTGCCACTGAAAAAAAGATCGTTAAGAAAATGCAACCGCTGCAGGATGTGGGGCTGGGTTACCTGAAGCTGGGACAATCCTCCTCCACCCTATCGGGAGGGGAGAACCAGCGGGTGAAACTGGCTTACTACTTGGGGGAGGAAAAGGCGCAACCAACCCTCTTTATCTTCGACGAGCCCACCACGGGACTTCATTTTCATGACATCAAAACCCTCCTTAAGGCATTCAATGCACTGATAGAACGGAGTCATACCGTGCTGATCATCGAACACAACATGGAGGTGATCAAGTGCGCCGACCACGTCATCGACATCGGTCCCGAAGGGGGAAAAGCAGGTGGATACATAGTTTGCGAGGGTACACCTGAGCAGGTGGCAGCATCGCCTGCATCACATACCGGCCGTTACTTGAAGGAGAAGCTGGGCTAAAGAGATCTTAGAAGATATTCCTGCCTATCCAGTAGGAAAGCACAAACAACAACACGACCAATGCCGACCATCTGCCGAAGAAAAAGCGTTGCAGTCTGGGGTAACGGTGTCCACCTCCCAGCCACTCCAGCCAAACTCCTAACAAAATATAAGGCAGCGCCAACACCATCAGCGGATTATAACCAAGAGCATCCCCTGGTTGAAGGTGCAGCAGGCTATGAATAGCCCGTTGTGAGCCACAACCTGGACATTCCAAGCCTGTAGCCGCACGGAAGGGGCAGAGCGGGAAAAAGGGGTCGGTGGCAGGATCGTACGAATAAAAGAGGAAAAGCACTACCGGCAGCAACAGCAGCAAGAGAGTGACCATTCCTCTTTTTACTATTTTTTTCACCACAAATAAACAAACAATCAGAAGTTATACCCGCTGGCGTTGTTTTCGATGATTTGCTCCATCGTATCAGGCAGCTGTCCTGTTGCTAACAGGAGACCCCATATGATGATATAGAGCAGCCCGGCGCCAACCGCTAGAAGAGTCCAGATTTTGGCCTTCGCTGCCGCTCTTTCAGCTTCAGCATATCGGCCGTTGTAATAGTTTGAATCGACCTTTGCGGCGTATACGATCCCCACAATCCCGAATGGAAGACAACATAGTACGGTGGCAATAATTGACTGCCAGAGCCAGTTGTTCGGCTTCAGGGGTGGGATCTCGTCCTGCACATCCGAAGCGGATGGGGGAATGGGTGGGAGCGATTGAGGAATATCACTCTCGTGATTATACATTTGATCTTCCATATTCTATCTATATGCAATTCTTTCAATTAGCTATTTAACAACTCACTCAGTCCTGCCATTGATCCTACAAAGACAAAAACGAGAATTATTGCGATGATGATCAACAACACCCAACCGATGGCGATCCACATGGCAATCCTAGTCCACTTACCGGCGGCACGTGAGGCTTCGACAGCAGCGGCATAATCACCCCTGTTGAAGAACGACTCCACTTGTGCCGCATATACGATGGCAATAATGCCAAGCAGGCTTAGAAAACTGCTACAAAGCAGGAAAGGCAGGATGGTGACCAGGATAGACTCCACCAACCAACTCTTGGGCATCTGTTGAGTGCCTGCTGCAGTACTGTAACCGGCATGCTGAACCTGATCGTGCGATGCCACTTGTTGTTGTGCAACAAAAGCAGCATCACCGGTGAAAAGTGGCGCAAGCTCCTCCACCTCTACTGCAGGCTTCCATTGCTCCATCCCCTGTGTCCAGACAAGTGTTTCTTTTCTAATCTGCTCCATTCTGAGTTCCTCGGGTGAGAAGGTCCCTTTCTGTTTCCCAAACGTGTCAATGTAAAAATAACGATTCATATGCTATTATTTTATTGGTAATCTTCAGGATTGATGGTGATGGTACGTAGTAATTGTTGTTGTTCGTTGTTATAGACATATTCCAGCACCACACTGTTTTCACGAAAGATGGCAAGCTCTTCGTTGGTGGAGAACATGGTACGAATGTTGTCGGTGAGTGTCGCCAACCGTTCCGACAGCAGAGAGTCAGGATTTTTCGTATTGAGTACAGAATAACGATAGCGGAAGTGATTGTCTCCAGTCACACTGGCCTCATCAAAACGTGTATAAGGATCGAGCATCACGGGAGCAGACTCATTGAGTTCTTTTGCCATTTCCGTGAGCCTGTCATTCAGGCGACCGTCTGTTTTCCTGTTACATTGGATAAAGAAGGATGCGAGGATGAGCAAGGTGAACAGAAGGGATAATTTTCTCATGCAGCATTGTTTTATTTTACAAAAATAAAAAAACTTTACCATTATATATCAGGAATAGGATTTTTAATTTTACATGCCAACCGAGCACCTAGCATTTGAATTTGTGTTCCCGCACACAATTACTTTCGATGATGTCGTGTTTGAAAACTCCCTTTAAAATGAAGTTGGCAGAATGTCTCTCGACATCCTGCCAATCATGTTAACCTTAAATCTAATACTATTATGAAAAAACCACGGGACAAATATAAAAAAGAAATCAAAACCGGCCAAATAATTTCAATAAAAAAATAAAAATATTTCTTTTCGATCAATCTGTAAGATACGTCAGAGCAATTGCAATCATACCACCGGTAAACCCATCCCGGTAATCTTTCGGTAAAGGTCGAGTGCATAGACATCGGTCATCCCCGAAACAAAGTCGACCAACGACTGCAACTTGCCGTAAAGCGTTGTTGCATCTGTTTCATATTGAACGGGAATCCTGTTGAGCAAAAGCGTGGAATAGGCATGCTCCGGTTTGCGAATGGCATCGGTGAACACCTCCAACAGGAACCCGATGATTCTGTAACCGGCCAGCTCAATGTCAAGCACATCCCTGGAGCGATAGATATTCTGGACTGCAAATGCAGAACAGGCGTTGTAAGCAGTAGAAGTGGTCTGTGAGAGATGTCTGATGAGCGAACCACTGAAACTGCCAGCAAGGATTTCCGCTTCGTTTGCCATGAAAATTGATGCGCACTCCTCAATAAGAAGTCCGATGACCGATGTACGGAGATAGGCAATCTGCTCGTTCAGATCACTCACCATCGAAAGGATCTCTTCTCGACGTCTTCTGCTCTCCCCCTCGAAGAACCCCAGGAAGAGCTCCATCGCCTTCTCGGTGGTAATCAGGTGTAGCTTGTGGGCATCCTCTATATCCATCACCTGGTAGCAGATATCATCAGCAGCTTCCACCAGATACACCAACGGATAGCGGGCAAAACGGAGAGGGTTGTCACTGAGTCGCTTGATGCCAAGATCATCGGCAATGCGCCAGTAATCCTCCTCCTCGGAGGCGAAGAAGCCAAACTTATTTTTCCCTGCGCTCAGTTCTGAAGAGTAGGGGTACTTCACGGTAGAAGCCAACGTGGCATAGGTCATGGCAAAACCACCCTTCCTGCGTCCCCGAAACTGATGCATCAACAGCCGAATAGCGTTGGCATTTCCCTCAAAAAAAGTGAAATCGGTCCAGCGACCTCCTTCTGCTTCCACCTCTTCCCGAAGACAGGCCCCCTTTCCCTCGGAGAAGAAGGTGGAGATCGCCTTTTCACCCGAGTGCCCAAAAGGGGGATTGCCCAGGTCGTGCGCCAGACATGCTGCTGAGACAACGGCACCAATCTCTTCAAGATGAGCACCTGATGCAGGATAACGGCTACGTAGCTGTCGCGCCACGCTCTCACCCAAAGAGCGACCCACACTGGCTACTTCCAGGCTATGGGTAAGCCTGTTATGTACAAATACACTTCCCGGCAGCGGGAATACTTGTGTTTTGTTCTGTAGACGGCGAAATGGGGAGGAGAAAATCAGTCGATCATAGTCACGTTGATATTCTGTACGTTCGTGTGTGCGTACACCCGCATAGTGCTCCATCCCGAATCGTTTCGCCGATAACAACTGTTCCCAGTTCATGTTGCTCTGTTTCATCTGACACAAAGATATGACAATCTTCTCAAACATGGCCTCTGTGATAAGGTTGCTTTTCGAAGAGCAATGGTTCAACACCATTATTATTTTTTTGATAATATTGCATCAAAAAAGAGATGCAATTCCCGTAATTAAGCGTAAATTTGTAACAAAATTACTGAAAGGTTTATCAATGACTGACATCATCAAGCATGAGTGCGGTATAGCCGTAATTCGTCTCCTCAAACCCCTCGATTATTACTACAAGAAATATGGTTCCTGGCAGTATGGCCTCGACAAGCTCTATCTGTTGATGGAAAAACAACACAACCGTGGCCAAGAAGGCGCCGGAATAGGTGCTGTGAAGCTGGAAGCTTCTCCAGGAAACGAGTTTATTTCGAGGGAGAGGGCGCTGGGATCAAGCGCTATCTCAGAGATTTTCACTCGGGTACACGATTCATTTCGACAATTTAGCACTGATCAACTCAAGGATCTCTCTTTTGTGAAGCAATCGGTACCTTTTGCTGCGGAACTGTTTATCGGTCACCTCCGCTACAGTACCACCGGCAAGAGCGGCATCTCCTATGTTCACCCCCTCTTGCGGCGAAACAACTGGGCCTCACGAAGCCTCGCCTTGGCAGGCAACTTCAACATGACAAATGTGGATGAGATGTTTCGCCAATTGATCGAAGAGGGACAGCACCCACGAGATTACGCCGACACCTTCGTAATGCTGGAGTCCCTTGGTCACTACCTCGACAGAGAAGTACAGTACCAATACGACCACCTACAGCGGGAAGGATTGAACGGCTCGCAGGTGAGTCATCAGATAGAGGAGAGATTGGATATCCCCTTCCTGTTGAAACGTGCCTCTCGCATTTGGGATGGTGGTTATGCTCTCTGTGGGCTGATTGGCAGCGGTGATGCCTTTGCCTTGCGTGATCCCTGGGGCATCCGCTCCGCATTTTACTACCACGACGAGGAAGTGGCCGTGGTGGCTTCCGAACGTCCGGTAATTCAGACCGCTTTTAACCTAAAAAAGGAGCAGGTGCATGAGCTGCAACCGGGTGAAGCATTCGTGGTGAAGCGCAATGGTACCATCAGCCTGCAACAAATACAGGAACCAAAGGAGAAGATTACCCCTTGCTCTTTCGAGCGAATCTACTTCTCCCGCGGGTCTGACTATGACATCTACCGGGAGCGCAAGAAGCTGGGAGAACTGCTGGTCCCAAAGATCATAGAGGCGATCGACGATGATTTCGACAACACCGTCTTTTCTTTCATCCCCAACACGGCGGAGGTTGCCTACTACGGCATGCAACAGGGGCTGGAAGATCACTTCAACCACCGTAAGGCACAGACCATCCTGGAACGGGGCAGCTCTCTTAGCAAGGAGGAGATTGACAACATTCTATCCAAGCGTGTGCGGGCTGAAAAAGTGGCTATAAAGGATATCAAACTGCGCACCTTCATCGCGCAGGGGGAGACACGAAACGACCTGGCTGCACATGTCTACGACGTCACCTACGGATCACTGCGTCGCGGCAAGGATAACCTGGTGATCATTGATGACAGCATCGTGCGGGGCACCACCTTGAAGCAGAGCATCATCAAGATTCTGGACCGACTAGACCCGAAGAAAATCATCATTGTCTCCTCCTCTCCCCAGATACGATATCCCGACTGTTACGGCATTGACATGTCGCGCATGAGCGAGTTCATCGCCTTTAAGGCAGCGATTGCATTGCTCAAGGAGCGGGGCATGCAGCAGCTCATCGACGAAGTATACCGCAAGTCAGTGGCACAAAAATACAAACCAAAGGAGGCGATTGTGAATTACGTGAAAGAGATTTATGCACCCTTCACCGATGAAGAAATCTCCGGTAAAATCGGTGAGATGCTCACCACACCCGACATTAAGGCCGAGGTGCAGATCGTCTTCCAACGCATTGAGGATCTCCACAGAGCCTGTCCCGGAAACAGCGGCGACTGGTACTTCTCAGGCGACTACCCCACTCCCGGCGGGAACCGGTTGGTCAACAACGCCTTCATCAATTACATTGAAGGAGATGAACACGGTCCACAGCAGCTGACCATTGACTTTAAGAGGGAGCGGCATGATTGAACGCATCATCATCCTTGAGAGCATTGACCCGGTGGTTTTCTTCGGCATCAACAACAGTAACATCCAGCTGTTGAAAACGCTCTACCCGAAGCTGCGAATCGTGGCCCGCGGTAACGTCATCAAGGTGATTGGTGAGGAGGAGGAACTTGCAGCCTTCGAGGAGAAGGTTCACGAGCTGCAGAAATTCAGCATCGAGATGAACCTGCTCCGGGAAGAGGACATCCTGGACATGGTGAAAGGAAAAGCTCCCGCGATTGTCAACGCAGACAACCTAATCATCCACGGCCTGAACGGCAAACCGATTGTGGCACGCACCGCCAACCAGAAAAAGCTGATGGATGCCTTCGAGGAGAATGACATGCTCTTCGCCATCGGACCTGCAGGCTCGGGCAAAACCTACACCGCAATTGCCCTTGCAGTTCGGGCACTGAAGACCAAGCAGGTACGCAAGATCATCCTGAGTCGCCCTGCTGTGGAGGCGGGAGAGAAGCTGGGGTTCCTGCCGGGGGATATGAAGGAGAAGATCGACCCTTACCTGCAGCCGCTCTATGATGCACTGGAGGATATGATTCCTCCCCTGAAGCTGAAGGAGTACCTTGAAACCAAGGTTATCCAGATCGCACCGCTCGCCTTCATGAGGGGACGAACACTCAACGATGCAGTGATAATCCTCGATGAGGCACAGAACACTACCCGACCGCAGATCAAGATGTTCCTCACGCGGTTGGGTATCAACGGCAAGATGATTATCACCGGTGATGTCACCCAGATAGACCTGCCCCATACACAACAATCAGGACTCGTTCACGCAATGCGCGTGCTAAGGCATATCAGAGGCATCGGCACAGTGGAGTTCAATAAGAAAGACATCGTGCGCCACAGGCTGGTACAGCAGATTGTGGAGGCCTACGAAGGAGAGGAACGGGAAACCCAGAACAGGAGACCCGGTGAACAAATTGAGGGGTAAAATCATTCATAGAGAAATGATTCATCCCGGAATCAGTTCAAAATATCAGTATATCTTCTAATCAACACATCAATATATGAACCCTATGGATACGCTTACAAGAACAGATTATCAATTTCCTGGACAGACCGCTGTCTATCACGGGAAAGTACGTGATGTATATAGCATCGGCGAGGACAAACTGGTGATGATCGCCACCGACCGCATCTCGGCATTCGACGTGGTGCTCCCCAAGGGGATTCCCTTCAAGGGACAGGTGTTGAACCAGATTGCCTCGAAGTTTCTCGATGCCACCGCTGACATCGTGCCCAACTGGAAGCAGGATTCGCCTGACCCGATGGTGACCGTGGGGGTGCGTTGCGAACCCTACAAGGTGGAGATGGTAATCCGCGGTTACATCACCGGCAGCGCCTGGCGTGAGTACCTAAAGGGAGCACGAACTCTCTGCGGCATCCCCCTCCCGGAAGGTCTCCGTGAAAACCAGCGGTTCGAGACACCACTAATCACTCCAACAACTAAGGCGGATGAAGGTCACGACGAGAACATATCGAAGGAGGAAATTATCGCACAGGGACTGGTTAGCCGTGAGGAATATGAAATGCTAGAGAAGTACACCTATGCTCTCTTCAAGCGGGGTACAGAGATGGCTGCCGAGAAGGGACTTATCCTGGTGGACACCAAGTATGAGTTCGGTAAGAAGGATGGAAAGATCTACCTGATTGATGAGATACACACCCCCGACTCATCGCGTTACTTCTACAGTGAGGGCTACGAAGAACGTTTTGCAAAAGGGGAAGAGCAGCGGCAACTTTCGAAAGAGTTCGTGAGGAAGTGGCTCATGGAAAATGGCTTCCAGGGACAGGAGGGACAGCAAGTGCCAGAGATGACCGATGCCTATTGCGAGAGTGTATCGGAACGTTACATTGAACTGTATGAAAAAATCGTTGGGGAAAAATTTGTAAAGGCAGATGCCGCCAACCTGGCAGCCCGCATCGAAAAAAACATCACTGCATATCTGAACTCATGAGTTACAAGGTGGAACAGGTGAATCCCTATAACGGGGATCAACGCAAGAATGAACAGGTGAGAAAGATGTTCAATGAGATTGCACCTAAGTATGACAAGCTGAACGGAGCCCTCTCACTGGGCATCGATGACTACTGGCGCAAAGATGCCATTCGTGAACTACGTCGTTATCGGCCAGGACACATCCTCGATATCGCGACCGGTACCGGCGATTTTGCACTGCTGGCAGAGAAGATTCTCCATCCGGAAAAGATCTCCGCGGTTGATATCTCAGATGGGATGATGGCCGTTGGATTAGAGAAGGTGGCAGCGAAAGGGTTGGAGCATGTCATCACCTTTGAGCAGCAGGACTGTGCCAACCTCACCTTTTCCGATGAGACCTTCGATGCTGTCACCATAGCTTTTGGGGTGCGTAACTTCGAGGATATTGACAAGAGTTTCCGTGAGGTACTGCGAGTGCTCCGGCCGGGGGGCATCTTCCTCTTCCTGGAGCTCACCACTCCCGAGCGAAACCCTATGCGATCACTGTACAACAGTTACACGAAACATGTAATGCCTTTTCTCTCGGGCTTATTTCATACCGAACGTAAAGCTTACGAGTACCTTCCGGAATCGATTGCAGCCTTCCCACAAGGGAGGGAGATGATGCTGATCCTGAAAAAGAACGGCTTCCGCAACATCCGGTTGCGACGATATACAATGGGTGTGGCCACCCTCTATATGGCAGAGAAATAGGAAATATGGAAACGTATGGACTTATAGGCTTCCCTTTGAAGCACTCCTTTTCCGCGCGTTTTTTCAGTGAGAAGTTTGCTCGTGAGAAGATTGATGCCGAATACCTCAACTTCGAGATCGAAGATATTACGGAATTGCGCCGGGTGATCCTATTCAATCCCTCGCTGAAGGGTCTGAACGTCACGATCCCCTACAAGGAACAGGTGATCCCTTTTCTCCACACGCTTTCACCTGAAGCGAAAGAGATAGGGGCAGTGAATGTGATCAGGGTAACTCGATCCCCCGGAGAGATGTATTCCTATCATCTCTCCGGTTATAATACCGATTATATTGGTTTCAGGGAATCACTTCGCCCCCTGCTTAGGGTAGAGATCCATACAAGTGCCCTCATACTGGGCACAGGGGGGGCCTCCAAAGCGGTTGCTCAGGCACTGAAGGATATGCATATCGCGTACCGATTTGTCTCACGCACCCCTGGTGAGGGACAGATCAGTTACGATGATCTGACCCCCGAAATCATTGCTACACACAAACTGATTGTGAACGCTTCACCGGTCGGAAGCTATCCAAAAATCGACAATTGTCCGGCTATTCCCTATGAAGCAATCACCTCAAACCACCTTCTTTACGACCTGGTTTATAACCCCGCAGAGACGCTCTATCTTAAAAAGGGGAAAGAGGCAGGTGCCACCACCCGTAACGGAAAAGAGATGCTGGAACTACAGGCAGAAGCCGCCTGGAAGATCTGGCAACTGCAGGGATAAAAAAAATGTCCGCCCTCTCAGATATCACATTGAGAGGGCGGCTCATCCCTGTTACGCATAAAGAGTGTCTTAACGTAGAATATATATAGTGGTGCGATAGTGTAGTCTGTTTCTGTCCATAACAGGGTAGTTCATTTCATATCAATCCTTACAGCTTACGGCTGTTGTTCTTCAATCTTTTCAGTTTGTTCCTTTACTACAGGATCCTTGCTCACCTCTTTGCCTTTTTCATCGATCAGCACTTTCATGTCAGACTGTTCCTATACTATCTAATATACAATTACCATGCTAAAGAAATCGGATCAATCAGAAAAAAAATCTCATATATCTAATTTACAGTATATTATAAAACACTCAGGCTTTCATTACCCATCTGTTAGATCACAATTTAATCGGGGAAAGTGTGGAATCCCTCCACATTTCGTTGGGGAAATTCCACAAACAGAAAAGATTGTATCAGTAAAGATTTCCTGTTTCATCTAAAATAATTACCGTATATTTGGGTCTATCAATGCAACCATCACTTAAAGGCAAGGAGAAATGGGGACCAATAACTCACCGGAACAGCGCATCAGAATCAAAATCGGTTTGATCCTGCTGGTGGTAATCCTCTACTTTGTCGGATTGTTTCTCTACTCCGGCCGCGTCAGGGAAGAGATCAGACAGCAAAAAATAGAGATGGAGCAATCGCAACAACTGGTCTCCCTCAACAATGGGTTGATCCTCTCTATACAGCTCGCACAGGAGATGCTGAATAGCTATATGCTCTCCCACCGCAAAAGATGGATCCAGGAGTATGATTCGCTCACGCTGGAGATCGAACGGCAAATATTGGCTGTGAAGAAGCTCTCTTCCGATACCGAAAGTGAGTTGTTACTGGAGGATGTAGACTCCCTGCTACAGGAGAAACAACTGATCGGTGAACGGCTTGCTCTGCTAATCCGTTCACAGAACCCAATCACCACGATTGACAACAAGATTGAGACTTACGATGAGATGGTACGCGACACGGTGGTGGTGACCACCAGCCAGGATACGGTACGGACACTGGAGAGCAGTAAACGAAATTTCTGGGGACGTTTGAAGAACCTCTTTGATCCGAAACAGGATGTTGACACAGCCATCACCATCGCCCATGTGCAGCAGGAGGCTTGGAGTGCCTCTCGGCTCGACACCGTAATATACAGTGACCTGAAGCAGATAACGCGCGAGGCTACAGAGAATTACACCACTCGGATGGCCGGTATCGAGCGACAAGTGCGTGAACTGATCTTTGCAGAGCAAAACATCTCTCTACGCATCTCTCAGCTAGTCACCCAGTACTACCATGAGGCTATGGAGAAATCGAAGGAAGGGGCCGGCAAAAGCGAGGCCCTCACCCGGCGCATATTCTCTTTCGCCCTCACCGTGGGCATCCTCTCGTTTATACTGATCCTCTTCATTGTACTGTTAATTGCGGACGACCTGAACAAGGGACAGAAGGCACGAAGCAACTTGGTCAGAGAGCAAAAGCGTAGCGAGGAGCTAATCGAGAGCCGACACAAACTGCTCCTATCGGTGTCGCACGACATCAAGACCCCACTTAGCTCGATGATGGGCTACATGGAGATGTGGGAAAGCGAGGAGATGGAAGAGACGCGAAGGCGTGAGCTGCATTCCGCCAGAAATTCCGCCAGACATATCCTCAGCATGCTTTCCAATTTGCTTGAATTCTCTCGTATGGAACGAAACAGGGGGATGCTGCGCAACAACCGATTCGAGTTGCACGCACTGATGGAGGATATACTCGACATGTTCCGTCCCTTGGCAGAGGAAAAAGGCTTACTGCTGCAGTATCATAATCACCTCCCCCACCCCTTTTTTACGGAAAGCGACCAAACCCTCCTGAAACAGATCCTGGTGAATGTAATCTCAAACAGTGTGAAGTACACCCATGAGGGAAGTGTGACCATCGATCTTCGTCACCAGGTTAAATTGGAAGTCACGATTACTGACACCGGTATCGGCATCGGAGAGGCCGATCTGAAAGAGATTTTCAAGCCCTTCTCTCGCATGGGAGATCCCTCCAAGTCGGAGGGCAGCGGCTTCGGCCTCTATGTCACGCGTGGGCTGGTTGAGGCACTGAAAGGGGAGATCTCACTCACCTCCGAAAAAGGAAAGGGCACCCGTGTGACGATGCGGCTTCCGCTAACACCCTTAGAGGAAAACACCACGACAAACAATCTCCAGACCTCCACTACAAAGGGTGCTGCAACGGAGAAGATTTTGATCTTTGAAGATGACCCGTCGCTGGGGAACATGCTCAGGGAGTACCTCACACGTCAGGGGTGCAGGGTGAAGCTGTGCAGTGATCCGCGCGATGTGAACGGTTTCGTTCGGGTGGTATCTTCGTTCGATCTGGTGATTACCGATCTGCAGATGAGAGAGGTAAGCGGAACCGAGATCCTTCGGTTGGTACGGGAAATAGATCCGCTGATTCCGGTGTGGTTGATGACAGCCCACGACGACTACACCCCCGAACGCGCCGTGCAGGAGGGTTTCGCCGGCTTGCTTGCCAAGCCCGTGCGACTGGAGAACCTGCTCACCCTCATTTCCCGAAAAGATTTAGGGGTGCGCAAAGATGGAGTCGGGAGAGGAGACTCCTTTCCGGGACTGACGGCCCTCTTCGGCAACGACCGGGAGGCTATCCGGGAGATATTGGCGGAGTTTGTGGAGTCGGCAGAAGAGGATATGTCAACACTGTCGGAACTGATCGACGAGCATCGGTATCGTGAGGCACAGCAACTATGTCACCGGATCCATCCCTTTTACGGTCAGATTGGTGCAGAGGAACTGACAATGCAGATGCGCAGGATGGACCGTTTGCGGGATAATGTGGAGGATGTCTGGCCGGAATGGGAGGAAGCGTTGCGGGAGACGGTGAAACAAGTAAGAGAATTTACAGCAGCCATCCGGCGCAATCATTTATAGATCAATTCCATACTGGTGCATCTTATTGTAGAGTGTCTTGCGATCCACCTTCAACAGGGTGGCAGCTTTGGTCTTGTTTCCACCCGATAACTCCATGGCACGCAGAATTTTGTCTTTTTCGTTTCCTGGATCGCGGGCCAGCGAAATCTCACGCTGCTGAGGTTCGGCCATTTCCTCTCTGTGAATCTGCCCTGTTTCGGGCAGATAGGGTAGCGTTGCCGGAGTAATTTCTCTGTCGCGACAGAAAAGCACGGCACGCCGCATCACGTTACGCAGCTCCCGCAGGTTCCCAGGCCAGCCGTACTGTGTCAGTTGTGACAACGCCTCAGGGGTAATGCGCAATGCATTTTTCTCGAGCTCACGGTTGGCCTCTTTCATGAAATGCATTGCATAGAGTGCAATATCCTCTTTTCTTTCCCGCAATGGCGGTATGGTGATGGTAAACTCGTTGATACGGTGGTAGAGATCCTCGCGAAAGCGCCCTTCGGCGATGGCCTTTTGCAACTCCTCGTTGGTGGCGGTGACGATTCGCACATCCACCTCTTGGTCGGTAGCCGATCCCACAGGACGAATTTTCTTCTCCTGGAGGGTGCGTAGCAGCTGCATCTGTACACCGTATGGCAGGTTTCCCACTTCGTCGAGGAAAAGAGTACCACCGTCGGCTGCAGCAAAAAATCCGCTCTTATTCTCCAGTGCAGTAGTGAATGATCCTTTCTTGTGACCGAACAGTTCGCTGGGTGCCAGCTCGGGTGAGAGTCCCCCGCAATCGACCGCCACGAAGGGTCCTTCAGAACGGTTGCTACGCTGGTGGATGAGTCTCGCCACATGCTCCTTTCCGGTACCACTCTCACCGGTGATCATCACTGCCATCTGTGTTGGTGCGACCAGTCCCACATGTTCATACATCAATTGCACTGGTGCACTTTTCCCGTAGACAATCGCCTCGGGCTCTTCAAAGCTCACCTGTTGCTGTGATTGTGGCATCTTCACCGACGCAACCTCTTCTCCTCCGGAGTTGCAGGCAGATTCTATCTTCTGTGACAGGATAGAGGGGTTGACCGGTTTCTCCAGGTAATCGAACGCCCCCAGTTTGATGGCTGAGACGGCAGTTTGAATATCTCCGTAGCTTGTCATGATGATGACCGGCTCCCTCCGCCCATTTCCGTTGAGCCAGGAGAGGAGCATGATACCGTCGCCGTCCGGCAGACGAAGATCCGACAGCACCACCTGAAAAGCCTGTCTGGAGAGTATCTCCTGCGCAGCCTCCATTCCGGTGGCGAGGGTCACCCCGAAACCGTTTCGCTCGAACCACTTGTGCAGCATCGCTCCGAAGGAACGGTCATCTTCCACAATCAGTATGCTTCTGTTCACACCTTGTTTTTTAATGAGAGATTGTAAAGATACTCTATTTATCCCGATTGCTGCAAACTGAATGAAACCATTTTTCTAACCTCGTTTGATGCATCATTTCCAATACACAAGTTAAACTAAGGAATAGAGCGGGATTTCAACACTCGTCAGAAAATTGTATCTTTGACAGAAAATTTTGTTTCATGTACGATCAGAAGAATGAGCACGCCCTTCGGCAGAAAAGGGTGCAACAATCCATTGTCACCATGCAGGCCGATGCCTGCATCATCACCTCACCGGTCAACCAGTACTGGCTCTGCGGATTTGTATTCGATGGCTACCTGCTCCTCTACCCAGAGGGAGAGGCATTGCTTTTCGTCCGGCGTCCCGCCGGCATCACCGACAAACATGCGACCGATATCCGCAAGCCGGAGCAGATCCCCTCGTTGTTGCGCGAGGCAGGTTATGCTCTGCCAGGACGGATGTTGCTGGAGGCTGATCAACTCACCTTCAGCAGTGCCACGCGACTGCAGGCTGCCATGGAGATGCCGGAAACCCTGAACTTCTCGGGCGAACTGCGCAGGCTTCGCGCGGTGAAATCAGACTGGGAACAGAATCAGATACGGGAAAGTGCCCGTGTCCACCGGCAGGTTTATGAGCTGATTCCCTCACTCTACCGACGGGGGATGAGCGACCTTGAGCTGCAGATCGAGATTGAGCGGGAGATGCGCCTCCATGGTTCGGTAGGGATCTTTCGCTCATTTGGTGAGAACATGGACATCTTCATGGGCAGCATGCTGGCAGGTGACAATGCCCAGGCCGCATCACCCTTCGACTATGCACTGGGGGGCGGTGGCATCTCACCGCTGCTGCCGCTGGGAGCCAACGGGACGAAGCTACTGCCGGGGATGACCCTGATGGTCGATATGGCGGGGAACTACCGACCCTGGATGGATGACATGAGCCGCACTTTCGCGATTGGGGAGGTACCCAATATCGCCCGTAAGGCACACCAACTCTCAATCGACATCATTCGTGCCATAGAAGAGACCGGGAGGGCCGGCACCCCTTGTGCCGACCTCTACCTCCTGGCGGAGAAAATGGTACAGGAGAAAGGAATGCAATCTTATTTCATGGGCACCACCCAGCAGGCGAAATTCATCGGTCACGGCGTGGGACTTGAAATCAACGAGCCTCCGGTGCTGACACCCCGCTCTAAAGAGATCCTGGAAGCGGGTATGGCCCTAGCAGTAGAGCCCAAGTTCGTACTCCCCGGCATCGGACCCGTGGGTATAGAGAACACC
This sequence comes from Dysgonomonadaceae bacterium zrk40, assembly GCA_016916535.1. NCBI lineage: Bacteria > Pseudomonadati > Bacteroidota > Bacteroidia > Bacteroidales > Dysgonomonadaceae > Dysgonomonadaceae bacterium zrk40. Next base: position 2,166,430 of record CP070276.1, on the reverse strand, counting down.
TATATCATCCATAAGAACCGGGTGGAAAACATCACGCTTTGCGAGGAGGAGATGATTGTGCTTTAGCATATGATTTGATCGGATCTCGTTCTAATCTCGTTCTAATCTGGTTCTAATCTGGTTCTAATCTGGTTCTAATAGATTCGAAGCAGATTAGAGTGAGTTAAAGCCAAGTTGCGACCCATAAGAATACTTTGTCACCAGATACCCAATGCGTGGTATTAATCCGTATCATAAACGAATTCATCGCCCGTCCCACAACAAAAAAGCCCCCGGGATTTCTCCCGGGGGCTTCTGTAAAGAACGGCGGCTACCTACTCTCCCACTTGTGTGCAGTACCATCGGCGCTATTGGGCTTAACTTCTCTGTTCGGAATGGGAAGAGGTGGAACCCCAACGCTATAACCACCTTAATGATTTTCGCTGTTGACTGGAACCTTACGGCTCGCAACTTGAGTGCTTATAAGAAATGACATGATGAAAACAAGAGGCAAAGTAACAAGCGTAAACTTCCGTCTACTTCAATGTAGAACCATCAGACACGATGTATTTGTCAAGCCTTTTTCTCCCGGTTTGATTCGTCGAAAAAAAGCTTACGGGCAATTAGTACTGCTCGGCTTTGACGTTACCGCCTTTACACCTGCAGCCTATCAAGGTCGTCGTCTACAACCACCCTTAAAAGAGATCTCATCTTGAGGTAGGCTTCGTGCTTAGATGCTTTCAGCACTTATCCCTGCCCAGACTTAGCTACCCGGCAATGCACCTGGCGGCACAACCGGTAAACCAGCGGTCTGTCCAACACGGTCCTCTCGTACTAGTGTCGGAGCCTCGCAAATCTCTAACGCCCACGATAGATAGAGACCGAACTGTCTCACGACGTTCTGAACCCAGCTCGCGTGCCACTTTAATGGGCGAACAGCCCAACCCTTGGGACCTTCTCCAGCCCCAGGATGTGACGAGCCGACATCGAGGTGCCAAACCATTCCGTCGATATGAGCTCTTGGGAATGATCAGCCTGTTATCCCCGGAGTACCTTTTATCCTTTGAGCGATGGCCATTCCATACTGAAACCACCGGATCACTATGCTCTAGTTTCCTACCTGATCGACTTGTAGGTCTCTCAGTCAAGCGCGCTTATGCCATTATACTCTTAAAGGACGGTTACCAATCGTCCCGAGCGCACCTTTAGAAGCCTCCGTTACTCTTTTGGAGGCGACCACCCCAGTCAAACTACCCACCATACAGTGTCCTCCCACAAGGGAGTTAGAAGTCAAACATCCGAAGGGCCGTATTTCAACGTCGGCTCCACGATGACTAGCGTCACCGCTTCATAGCCTCCGGCCTATCCTACACATCGGATGCCCAAATTCAATGTAAAGCTATAGTAAAGGTTCACGGGGTCTTTTCGTCCCATCGCGGGTAATCGGCATCTTCACCGATACTACAATTTCACCGAGCTCACGGTTGAGACAGTATTCAGATCGTTACACCATTCGTGCAGGTCGGAACTTACCCGACAAGGAATTTCGCTACCTTAGGACCGTTATAGTTACGGCCGCCGTTTACTGGGGCTTCAATTCAATGCTTCTCTTGCGATGACATCTCCTCTTAACCTTCCAGCACCGGGCAGGTGTCAGGCTATATACCGCTTCTTTCGAATTCGCATAGCCATGTGTTTTTGTTAAACAGTCGCCTGAATCATTTCTCTGCGGCCCACATTGCTGTGGGCGTCCTTTCTCCCGAAGTTACAGGACTATTTTGCCTAGTTCCTTAACCGTGAATCACTCGAGCGCCTTAGTATTCTCAACCCAACTACCTGTGTCGGTTTACGGTACGGGTAATATGATAATTAACGTGTAGCGGCTTTTCTCGGCAGTCTGCTTACCCACATTATTGGCTCATCCGAAGACTTGCCATACTTTCAGGTTCAGCTCAAGGTGCGGATTTGCCTACACCCATCAACGCCTACCCCCTTCAACCTACTATTCCGTCAGTAGGCAGTGGTGTCACTCCTGCGTCCCCGCGTAACTTATCATCTTAGTAACGGAATATTAACCGTTTCTTCCATCGGAATCGCCATTAGGCTTATCCTTAGGCCCCGACTAACCCTGATCCGATTAGCGTTGATCAGGAAACCTTGGTCTTTCGGCGAGGGGGTTTCTCACCCCCTTTGTCGTTACTCATACCTACATTTGCTTTTCCAGACGCTCCAGAATACCTTACGGTACGCCTTCAACGCAGACTGGAATGCTCCCCTACCAATTCATAAGAATTCCATAGCTTCGGTAATATGCTTATGCCCGATTATTATCCACGCTTCGCCACTCGACTAGTGAGCTGTTACGCACTCTTTAAATGAATGGCTGCTTCCAAGCCAACATCCTAGCTGTTATAGCGGCAAAACTTCGTTAAATGCAACTTAGCATATATTTCGGGACCTTAGCTGATGGTCTGAGTTGTTCCTCTCTCGGACACGGACCTTAGCACCCGCGCCCTCACTCCCGGAGATCACTTGCACGCATTCGGAGTTTGTCTGGACTTGATAGGCGGCGAAGCCCTCGCATCCAATCAGTAGCTCTACCTCATGCAAGCTCATTATCCGAGGCTGCACCTAAATGCATTTCGGGGAGTACGAGCTATCTCCAAGTTTGATTAGCCTTTCACCCCTACCCTCAGGTCATCCGAAAACTTTTCAACGTTTACCGGTTCGGTCCTCCATTTTGTGTTACCAAAACTTCAACCTGCCCAAGGGTAGATCACTTGGTTTCGCGTCTACTCCTGCTGACTATGCGCCCTGTTCAGACTCGCTTTCGCTGCGGCTCGGCACCTTAAATGCTTAACCTTGCCAGGCAAGAGTAACTCGTAGGTTCATTATGCAAAAGGCACGCCGTCACCCCCTAAAGGGCTCCGACCGCTTGCAGGCACATGGTTTCAGGGTCTATTTCACTCCTCTGTTCGAGGTTCTTTTCACCTTTCCCTCACGGTACTGGTTCACTATCGGTCTCTGGAGAGTATTTAGCCTTGGCGGATGGTCCCGCCAGATTCACGCAAGATTTCTCGTGTCCCGCGTTACTCAGGATACTGATAGGCTTCGCCAGGGAGTCGCGTACGGGATTATCACCCTCTGTGATCCACCTTTCCAGGCGGTTCCGCTTCCCTGATTTCTTGCCACGTCTCAGTCCTACAACCCCGCTGTTGCCGAAACAACACCGGTTTGGGCTATTCCCGTTTCGCTCGCCACTACTTCGGGAATCACTTTTGTTTTCTTCTCCTATGGGTACTTAGATGTTTCAGTTCCCCACGTTCGCCTTCCACTTACATGGAATGGTACAATCTTCTCGTACCGGGTTGCCCCATTCGGATATCCGCGGATCGATTCGTATTTGCCAATCCCCGCGGCTTTTCGCAGCTTATCACGTCCTTCTTCGCCTTCCAGAGCCTAGGCATCCCCCATGTGCCCTTATTCACTTTCTTTTCGCCGTCCGGTTCTACACAAGGATTGCTCCTCTTGCAGCCGGGCTTGATAAATACTAGCGTCTAATGTTCTTTAAAATGAACTTTATTTACTTTGTTATTTGCTCTTGTTTTTATTTCATCATGTCAAAGATCGCTTCAATCGCTGCCTCGCCCCTAAAAAGGGTTCCGCTGATCGATAGCTGTCTGATACGGAATCGAACCGTTCTTCTTTTCTCGCCGCCGTCCGGCTTTCAAACATCAATAATTATTTCTTTTGTTTCGAACAGACTCGCTTGTCTTGTTCTTGGGTGGAGAATAACGGATTCGAACCGTTGACCCCCTGCGTGCAAGGCAGGTGCTCTAGCCAGCTGAGCTAATCCCCCGTTTTTTCTTCTTGTAGTCCCAGGCAGAGTTGAACTGCCGACCTCTACATTATCAGTGTAGCGCTCTAACCAACTGAGCTATAGGACTGGCTGGTTTGCTGTCGGCATCCCTGGCTTTCCTGGCTAACCCAGATACAGAAAGAATCATCTGCCTCTGACCCAAAACGGGATGTCTGGCGGTACCCCCCCGTACGGACCGCTTGCGCTGGTACATCACCGGGGTTCTCCCTTCCCGCCTGATGGGCGGGTTATATCATTTAATACACACTTCTGACATCTGACATCCTGCAAAATATAGCTCTTTAATTGATACTCCGTTTTTCAATTTGAAAAAGTAAAAAAAATCGTGAACCGGAAGTACACCCTGAAGATGATCTTTTAGAATCTCTTACATTGTCGGTACTTCTAACGGTTTGGCTTGTATTGTGACCTTCACCTATCACCTGTCGTTAAGGCGTCTCTCCAGAAAGGAGGTGTTCCAGCCGCACCTTCCGGTACGGCTACCTTGTTACGACTTAGCCCCAGTCACTAGTTTTACCCTAGGTCGCTCCTTAACGGTTACGAACTTCAGGTACCCCCAGCTTCCATGGCTTGACGGGCGGTGTGTACAAGGCCCGGGAACGTATTCACCGCGCCGTGGCTGATGCGCGATTACTAGCGAATCCAGCTTCACGGAGTCGAGTTGCAGACTCCGATCCGAACTGAGAGTGGTTTTGGAGATTAGCATCCTGTCGCCAGGTAGCTGCCCTTTGTACCACCCATTGTAACACGTGTGTCGCCCCGGACGTAAGGGCCGTGCTGATTTGACGTCATCCCCACCTTCCTCACATCTTACGATGGCAGTCTCATTAGAGTCCCCAGCTTGACCTGATGGTAACTAATGATGAGGGTTGCGCTCGTTATGGCACTTAAGCCGACACCTCACGGCACGAGCTGACGACAACCATGCAGCACCTACACATCTGCCCCGAAGGGAAAGCCTCTTTCAAGGCCGGTCAGATGCATTTCAAGCCCGGGTAAGGTTCCTCGCGTATCATCGAATTAAACCACATGTTCCTCCGCTTGTGCGGGCCCCCGTCAATTCCTTTGAGTTTCATTCTTGCGAACGTACTCCCCAGGTGGATTACTTAACGCTTTCGCTCAGCCGCTTACATTGTATCGCAAACAGCTAGTAATCATCGTTTACTGCGTGGACTACCAGGGTATCTAATCCTGTTTGATCCCCACGCCTTCGTGCCTGAGCGTCAGTAGTAGTTTAGTAAGCTGCCTGCGCAATCGGAGTTCCTCGTGATATCTATGCATTTCACCGCTACACCACAAATTCCGCCTACTTCATCTACACTCAAGGAAACCAGTTTCGAAGGCACTTTTACAGTTGAGCTGCAAAATTTCACCGCCGACTTAATCTCCCGCCTGCGCACCCTTTAAACCCAATAAATCCGGATAACGCTCGGATCCTCCGTATTACCGCGGCTGCTGGCACGGAGTTAGCCGATCCTTATTCGTAAGGTACATGCAAAAAGCCACACGTGGCTCACTTTATTCCCTTACAAAAGAAGTTTACAACCCGTAGGGCCGTCTTCCTTCACGCGACGTGGCTGGTTCAGACTTGCGTCCATTGACCAATATTCCTCACTGCTGCCTCCCGTAGGAGTCTGGTCCGTGTCTCAGTACCAGTGTGGGGGATAAACCTCTCAGTTCCCCTATCCATCGCTGCCTTGGTGAGCCGTTACCTCACCAACTAGCTAATGGAACGCATGCCCATCTACAACCGATAAATCTTTAACAAATATTCCCATGCGGGATCCCTGTATTATGGGGTATTAGTCCGTCTTTCAACGGGTTATTCCCCTGTTGTAGGTAGGTTGCATACGCGTTACTCACCCGTGCGCCGGTCGCCACCATCAGTATTGCTACTTCATGTGCTGCCCCTCGACTTGCATGTGTTAGGCCTATCGCTAGCGTTCATCCTGAGCCAGGATCAAACTCTTCGTTGTAAATTTGTTTTTTTGTTTCCTTGAAACAACCTTCAAGTGAAGGGCTACTTCGCGGTCGCAAATTTGCCAAATCTATACCTCAACGTCTATGAGCTCTTGTCGATCCCTTCAAAATAACTCCCGGATTCACGATTTATATTCCTGTTTAAATTGAACGGGTACCAATTTGTCTGCTTCTATATCTCCGTCGGTTGCCCGGCGGTTCTTTCAAAACAGACCCTTGTATACTCTGCTTTATGTCTTATCAAAATGTGTATGTAAATACCTAAAGATCGCTTCTTGCTCGCTTTTCTCTGAGGCGTTCCTCTCAAAAGCGGGTGCAAAGATAGGGAGAGTTTTCATACCATCCAAACATATTCACGATAAATTTTCAATCTTTTTCTGCACATTTTTTCGAAAACATGTTTAACAACATGATTTCCATAAATGTAATCACAAAAATAAAAAATGACTTTTTTTGAGAAAAAAATGACGTAGCGGGAAAAAGACTATTTTTTTCGGTTTTACAGTTGAAACCAGGTTCCGAAAGAATAGGGGTGAAAAGTTGATTTTGATCAAAGAATTGGGGTGAAAAAGCAAATGTTTTGCATGATTCACGAAGTTTCCCGGCGAGTGTAGCAACGTTCATGGCATGGGAAAAAGCGTTCAAATGTAAAAAACGATGCCAATAATTGTGTATCTTCGCACAAAAATAAGGAATCAATTCGGGCTGTATGCCAGCAGCCATTACAAATAAAGATACAATGAAAGGGATCATACATATATTAAAGAGATTTATACCACCCTACAGGAAGCATCTTATACTGACGTTTCTTTTCAACATACTTACCGCAGTATTAAATGTTTTTTCACTGGCGACGATTATCCCCATCCTGCAGGTGCTCTTCAGGGTAAACACCGAAACCTACTCCTTCATCGCATGGGGCAGCGGGAACGGTTCTCTCATCGACATCGCGCTCAACAATGTGAACTGGTATATCACCCAGCTCATCGAAACCAACGGGGCCAGTTTCACCCTGATGATGCTGGCGGTAATACTCATCGTGATGACCCTTCTGAAGACAGGCACTGCATATCTGGGTTCCTACTTCGTGATTCCCATTCGCACCGGTGTGGTGAAGGATATCCGCAACAGGATCAACGATAAGATTCTCGCCCTGCCGATAGGGTTCTTCACAGAGGAACGTAAAGGAGACATCCTCTCCCGCATCTCGGGTGACGTGAATGAGGTGGAGAGCTCAGTGATGAGCTCGCTCGACATGCTCTTCAAAAATCCGCTCCTGATCGTGATCTACCTCGCCACGATGCTCATCCTCAGCTGGCAGCTCACCCTGTTTGTCCTGGTGGTGCTGCCCGGCATGGGCTTCATCATGGGACGCGTGGGCAGATCGCTGAAGCGAAAGTCATTTGATGCCCAGAATAAGTGGGGTGAACTGATGTCGCAGGTGGAGGAGACACTGAGTGGGCTAAGGGTGATCAAAGCGTTCAATGCAGAAGGGAAAATCTCAGAGCGCTTTCATACAGGGAGCAACCAGTTCCGACGGATGTCGAACCGAATTGCACGCCGGCAGCAGCTGGCTCACCCCATGAGTGAGCTGCTGGGGACCATTACCATCGCCATCGTCCTCTGGTTCGGTGGATCACTGATATTGGGCGGCCACGGGGTGATTGACGCCGCCACTTTCATCTATTACCTCACCATCTTCTACAGCATCATCAATCCGGCAAAGGAGTTCTCTAAATCGGCCTATGCAGTACAACGCGGCCTGGCCTCGATGGAACGTATCGACCGTATCCTGGAGGCGGAAAACCCAATCGCTGAACCACAACAACCCGCGACACTCACGTTCAAACGGGAAATTGCCTACAGAGATGTATGGTTCCGCTACAACAACGACTGGGTAATCCGCGATGTGACGCTGCAAATCGATAAAGGCAAAACAATCGCACTGGTGGGACAATCCGGCTCAGGCAAGTCAACCATGGCCGACCTGCTGCCTCGTTTTTACGATATCCAGAAAGGTGGCATCTTTATAGACGACACCAACATCAAGGATGTTCGTTTACACGATCTCCGCTCACTGGTAGGTTACGTGAACCAGGAGGCGATTCTCTTCAACGACACTTTTTACAACAACATATCCTTTGGTGTGAGCAATGTAAAAGAGGAGCAGGTAATAGAAGCGGCCAGGATTGCAAACGCACATGAGTTCATCATGGCCACGGAGAACGGCTACCAAACGAACATTGGCGACAGGGGGGGTAAACTCTCGGGGGGGCAGAGACAACGTATCAGCATCGCGCGTGCCATCCTGAAGAATCCGCAGATATTGATTCTGGATGAAGCCACCTCGGCATTAGACACTGATTCCGAACGACTGGTACAGGAGGCACTGGAGAAGTTGATGCAGAACCGGACCACCATCGTGATTGCACACCGGCTCTCTACCATTAAGAATGCCGATGAGATTTATGTGATGCGGGAAGGCAAGATCGTGGAATCGGGACAGCATGCGGTCCTTTATGCGCAGGGTGGATACTACGCCAAGCTATGCGACACCCAGGGCGAGTTCAACGAATCATGATTTACGGGCGATCTCCGCTCCGTTCGTGATTTTCTCCAAAAGGCGATCGACTGCCTCAAAGGGTGAATTGATGCTCTGAAATTCAGGCACCATCTCCTTCATCTTCTTCACAGTGCGCATGTCGTCGTAATCGTACGACACCTTGATCAGGTTTTCTATTTGCTTGGATACCTCTGCATATTCATACTCCCTCACTTCAGCAATCATAATCTTCTCATGATGCGTTGGCTTGGTCAGCTCCTTCAGGTTGAGCAGTTCCTCGTAAAGCTTCTCACCGTGACGCAGGCCGGTGAACTCGATCTTCACGTTGGGCGTCCCTGAGAGACGAATCATCCGTTTGGCCAGATCAAGAATCTTGACCGGCTTCCCCATGTCGAAGATGTAGATCTCACCGTTGTGACCCATGGCACCTGCCTCCATCACCAGCTGGCAAGCTTCTGGGATAGTCATGAAGTAACGGATAATCTCGGGGTGGGTCACCGTCACAGGTCCCCCACTGCGAATCTGATCCCGGAAGAGAGGAATCACTGATCCGTTGGAACCCAACACGTTCCCGAAACGGGTGGTGATAAACTGTGTGGTGTGCAACCCCGTCTTCTCCAGGTGTTTCGCCAGCGACTGCACGTAGATCTCACAGATACGCTTGGAGCAACCCATCACGTTGGAGGGGTTTACCGCCTTGTCGGTTGAGACCATCACGAACTTGCGGGCGTTGTACTTCACCGCCAGGTCGGCCACGATCTTGGCTCCAAGGATATTGGTCTGCACCGACTCAGAAACGTTGTCCTCCATCATGGGCACATGCTTGTAAGCCGCCGCATGAAAAATATACTGTGGACGGGTTCGGGCAAACACCTTCTCCATTCGGGGAGCATTGCTGATATCCGCTACGATGATCTCCGTGCGCAGGTCGCGCCACTTCTCCTGCAGCTCCAGTCGCATGTTATGCAAGGGAGTCTCCGCCTGGTCGATTAAGATGATGCTGTAGGGGTTGAAAGTCGCTACCTGGCGTACAATCTCACTACCGATGGAGCCGGCGGCTCCGGTTACCATGACCCGTTTTCCTTCGAGGTTCTCAGCGATCTGCAGCATGTTCACCTGAATGGGATCCCGTGGCAGGAGATCCTCAATCTGTACATCCTTGATCTGTGCCTTGCTCATCATGGTGCCGCTCCATTCGTTCACCGGTACGGTGGTCAGCAGGGCGATGTTGTGGTCCACAAAGTTGACCAGCAAGTTGGAGTTCTTGATTTCCTGCATCTTCTGTGGGGAGACAATGATGGTTTTCACATCCTTTGTCTCGAGCGTACGGAAGAGGTTCTCGTCGTTGGCGTGTATGGTTACCCCCATCAGTTGCTTGCCAATCATATGATGTTCATCGGAGATAAAGCCCATGACCCTGTAGTTGAACTCGTTGTTTCCTTTCAGTGCTTTTGCTACGCTGATACCCGCCTGCTTGGTACCGTAGATGAATATGTTGACCGGTTTCACACCTCTGCCGGTGATGCTTTCATAGGTCTCCTTTACAAGGATGCGTGAGAAGATCATCAGGAACATGTTCAGGAAGAAGATGGCGATGAAGGTCACATTGCTTGCCGCAAACTCTGGATCAAAACGTTTAATCACTTGCACAGCGATGAAGGTGAGCAGATATCCCATCACCAGTGCATAGAAGATGCGCATCAGATCGGTAAAAGAGGAGAACCTCAAGATTCCGCTGAAGGTGCGGAATGAGACGAAAAAAATGGTGTTGAAGAGGATGAGGAGCAGGGTGAGCGTAATCCCGTCAGCATTCACCTCGGGAGTGAGGCCGCTGAAACCATATCTTACCAGGTAGATTGAGATACAGGAGAAGAGGATCATGAGGTGATCGATCAGAAAGATGGAGAATCTCGACAATACTCTGTTGGAGAGAAAATTTTCAAAGATCTTACTCATAAAATTTCATTCAAATTGACATCCATTGAATCATTAAGCACAACGCAAAGATAAACAAATCCATATTACAGAAACAGTCGGCAGGCGTAGAAGTTCATAATCGAGGAAAATTGCTTCGTATCTCACCGGTATGCTTCCTGAACGATTGATTCAGGAGATGCTTTTCCCGTTTCAATCAATTCTATTCCCTGTTTAATTAATTGGTCTCTCTTGTGATAAGCCGCCCAGAACGCTTCTTCACCAAAGAAATTACGCACAATGTAGGCAACCATCGTATTCTCCAACAACTCTGCCGACTCCTGCAGGTAATATGGCCGTCTGCGAATACCATTATGGTCGGCAAAGCTGACCAGGTTTAACAGGAGCGGTTGCTGCTTCAGGTAACGGTAGAGCTCCTCCCATCCATCGAATTGGCTAAGCTTGTCCCTGTTCATGTCGGAATAGAGCATCGCATATTGTTCATCCAACCGATTGTTTACAATCAGGTTGTAATAGGGGTTGATGCCGGCAGTGTCTCGTGCCACAAAGATGTCAGGCATGATCCCGTCACCCCCGTAAACCGTTCTCCCTCCAGTTGTCTGGTAGGGGGTCAGGTTATTCGAAACCGTGTCCACGTTGACGTAATCGCCGTCCAGGTAACGATTGATGGCATCCATTTCATAATCAGCATATTTCCCTTTCTCATATCCACGCTGTATAGATCTGCCTGAGGCGGTGTAATACCGGGCGACAGTCAAACGAACTGCTGATCCGTCGGGGAAGTTGCGCTGACTCTGCACCAGCCCCTTGCCAAAGGAACGGCGTCCGAGAACCAGTCCACGGTCGTGATCCTGTATGGCACCGGCAAAGATCTCACTGGCTGAAGCACTCAGCTCGTCGATCAGGACCACTACATCATCATTCTGGCAGGTTCCTGAACCGTTGGCATAATTATCACTACGGGGGAAGCTGCGACCTTCGGTATAAACAATCAAATCTCCTTTGTGTAGGAATTCATTTACCATGGCAACCACTGTTTCGAGCGATCCCCCCACATTTCCCCGCAGGTCAATGATGAAGGCGGTAGCTCCCTGCCTCTTCAACTTGGAGATGGCTGAGATAAACTCGCTAAAGGTCTGAAAGCCGAAATTCTTCCCCAGTTTAATCAATCCTACTTCTTCCGATACCATATAAGCAGCATTGATGCTGTTCATTGGTATGTCACCTCGAGTGACGGTGATTTCCCTCAGCTGCTCTTCCTGCTCACGGCGTATTCCCAGTTTCACTTCTGACCCTTTTTCACCACGGAGAATTTTCAACACATCCTCGTTGTGAAGGTTGCTCCCGGCAACAAGACTGTCATTCACCATGACAATCCGGTCCCACGGCATGATGCCTGCTGCTTCCGAGGGGCCACCCGGTACGATTCCGGTAACAACGATGGTATCTCGCAAGAGATAGAAGGTGACACCAATACCGGAGAAATGACCCTCCATATCCTCGTTCACCCTTTTCATATCGGCTGCAGAGATATATTCAGAATGGGGATCCAGCTCCTGGATAATGTTGGGCAGAGCATCCTCCACCAGCTGTCGCATGTTGACGGTATCCACATACGATTCACGAATATAGCTCATGACTGCATCGATCTTACCCGTCCCATCGACCCTGCCCGAACGACCAAACTGGCCGTACTTGCTGCCGATGAAAATACCCAGTGCAATACCGATCCCAATCCACAGGGGCAGCCATGTTCTCACCTTCTTCTCTGCATCCATCTCTAAATAAACGTTTACGCTTTCTCAGGCTCAACTGCAACCAGCTCAATACCGGCTCTCTGCAACAGTTCAATACCATCGCTCAACCGGTATGCATCCGCATATACAACACGTTTGATGCCGGCCTGAATGATTAGCTTGGCACATTCAATACAGGGTGAAGAGGTGACATAAAGTGTTGCCCCCTCACTGCTGTTGCCCGAGCGTGCCACCTTGGTGATGGCATTCGCTTCGGCATGTAGTACATAAGGCTTGGTCACATTCGACTCATCTTCACATACATTTTCAAATCCTGACGGCGTGCCGTTGTAACCGTCGGAGATGATCATCTTGTTCTTTACCAGTAGTGCCCCCACCTTCCTGCGCTTGCAATATGAGTTCTCGGACCATATAAATGCCATGCGCATGTAACGCCGGTCGAGCAGTACCTGCTTTTCATCCGTTTGATTCATCGCCTGACTATATTGCTTTAAGACTCATATCCAAACTCTTAACTGAGTGGGTTAGGGCTCCCACTGAGATGTAATCAACACCCGTCTCAGCATAGCTGCGGATGGTGTCGAAGGTGATGCCTCCCGAAGATTCAAGCGCCACACGTCCCCCCACAAGCTCGACGGCCTCACGCGTCTTCTCGGGGGTGAAGTTGTCGAGCATGATTCGGTCTACTCCTCCCAGCAGCAACACTTGCTTCAATTCTTCAAGGCTTCTCACCTCAATTTCAATCTGGAGCTGTTTGTTGTGTTCGAGAAGGTAGGCCTGGGCTCCACGAATGGCCTGTTCAATGCCACCGGCAAAATCGACATGGTTATCCTTCAAAAGAATCATATCGAAAAGACCGATACGGTGATTCACGCCACCCCCAATTTTCACAGCCTGCTTCTCAAGCATGCGCATCCCGGGAGTGGTCTTGCGCGTATCCAGCACCCTGGCTTTGGTTCCCTCCAGTAGCTTCACATATTCACGGGTGATGGTAGCAATACCGCTCATGCGTTGCATGATGTTCAACACCAATCGCTCGGTTTGAAGAATAGATTGAACCTTGCCCTTGACGAGGAATGCCTCATCCCCCGGATTAACAGACTCCCCATCACCGATGAAAACCTCCATCTGCAGGGTCGGGTCAAACTGATGAAACACTTCCCTGGCCGCCTCTACTCCGGCCAGCACACCTTGCTCCTTTACCAAAAGTCTGGAAGCCCCCTCAGCATCGGCAGGGATACTGCAGAGGGTGGTATGATCGCCCTCTCCGATATCCTCAGCAAAAGAGAGTTGAATAAGTTGATGAATCAATTCCTTTCCTATCATGTTTTATTGAAACAGAACTACCGGAGAGTTAACGTCCAGCGGTCCCCTTTTGTTATAAATTTACTAAAATCTATGCAAAAATAGGAAATAAACAGTTACATTTGTTCTTAACAGATGCTTTTTTCGGCTGATGGGACATTTATTCTTTTTTTGTGGCGAGACTTTTGTCAAAACTGGTAGTCAACTTAATACAACAGGCCTTAAGAACCGTCGGCCTGGCGCAAAACAAATAAAACATCTGAATGAAAGTTATTCTACTTTCGGTCGGCAAAACTGACCACCCTCTGTTGTCTCAGATCATTGAAGAATATCGGAAGAGAGTGAACCACTACCTTCCCTTCGAGATGAAGATTGTAGCTGACCCGAAGAACAGGAAGAACTTATCGGAGAACGAACAAAAATCAGAAGAGGCTACCTTGTTGTTGAAGATACTGCAACCCACGGACCAGGTGGTACTGCTGGATGACAAGGGGAAACAATTCCGATCAGTTGAGTTTGCCCGTTATTTGGAGAAGAAGAGCCACTCTGTTCCCAGACAGCTTGTCTTCGTAGTGGGTGGTCCCTATGGATTCGCTCCAGAGATGTACGATCGTGCAACCGAAACCATCTCACTCTCCAAAATGACTTTCACGCATCAAATGGTAAGGCTTGTTTTCACCGAACAGCTCTATCGTGCGATGACAATCATACACAACGAACCCTACCATCATGAATAAGATTATTCTACTTCTCATGTTGCTGATGATTAGCAGCAACATTCTCCCACAGGAAAAGGTTAGCGGCAGTTGGGAAGGAAAGCTGCAGATCCAAAACAACTCTTTGCGGATACGGTTTCACATTGAAATGAACGACACAGCCTACAGCAGCAGAATGGACAGTCCCGATCAGGGAGCGTTTGATCTGCCCACTACTCGTACTACCTTTCGTGACAACAAGCTGGAGATCATTGCCTCCGGCCTGGGACTCTTTTACCGTGGCACTCTTGGTCAGGATACCATTGCAGGCATTTTTAATCAGGGAGGGATTCCGCTGCCCCTCACCCTTTACCGGATTGAACAACCGTTAGTGGCACGTCCTCAGACTCCCCAGGAACCACTTCCCTACCATTCGGAAGAGCTATTGATACCCACAGGTAAAGATGAGCGGTTACTGGGTGCGACGCTGACACTCCCCAACGGGAAGGGACCCTTTCCGGCAGTGGTGTTGATAGCCGGCAGTGGTGCCAACGACCGCGACGAAACGATATTCGGGCATAAACCCTTCTTTGTTATCTCCGACCACCTCACACGTTTGGGATTCGCGGTACTGCGTTATGACAAGCGGGGCGTTGGGAAGTCCACAGGCAGTTTCAGCAAAGCCACGGTGGAAGATTTCGCACAAGATGCCAACGAGGTTGTAGACTACCTCAAACAGCACGGAGAGATAGATGCTGAACGTATCGGACTACTGGGACACAGCGAGGGCGGCCTGGTAGCTTCCATGTTGGCTGCGGACAACCGTGACATCGGATTTGTGGTGTTGATGGCTGCACCCGGCACAACAGGCATTGAGATTGTGCTGGATCAGAATGAAATCTCGTTACGGCACCAAGGTGTCGAACCTGAAACGATAGCAGAATTGCAGAAACTAAACAGAGAGACTTTCGGCATGCTGCTTGAATGGAAAGGAACGGAAGAAGAGCGTACCACCCTGCGTGACCAACTCTCTCGCTTCTGGGAGCGGCTGCCGCTGCTCATCCGTATGAAAACAAACAAGGATTCATTCCTGAGAAGCCAATTCAATGGGATGATCTCGCCCGGATATCTTAGTTTCCTTCGGAGTGATCCTTCACTACATCTTAAAAAGGTAACCTGTCCACTGCTGGCACTCAACGGTGAGAAAGACACCCAGGTACCTGCCGAAAAAAATATTGCGGCAATCTGTATGGCATTGGAAAATGCAGACAACAAAAATGTGGAGAGTAGAATCTACCCGGGGCTGAATCACCTCTTTCAGGAAAGCCTCACCGGACAGTTCGATGAATATGCAAAATCGGATCAGACGCTCGCACCGGTAATGCTAAACGAGCTGGGTGAATGGCTTAAAAAAATTGCATATCCCTCCAACTCAAATGAAGAAATCAATCCTACTGATGAATAAACAAAAGACTACACTTACCATCCTCTGGATCCTCATTGCACTGATTGCTGCCGCCAGTGTGAGCTCATTGATCATCTTCCCCCAATGGAAGGGTATCTTCTTCGCCGGTATGGGTGGCTTTCTGATCCTGAATCTGCTGATTTCAATGTTCTTTATCCGTAAGAACTTCCGCAATTAATCAGACAAGCCAAACTCAAAGCGGAGCTGATCCAGCACCTCCTGCTCGTAGGGGTCAGTTGAATCGTTGAAGCCTGCCACCTTTTCTAGCACATCCTCGCTATTCCTTACAGTGAGGCGACCGTGATATTTCAGCACGTTCAGTGCAGCCTGACGCAGCAACATCGACTCACTTTTCAGATCTCCGACTGCACGCTCTAGGATCCGTACACTCTCCACCTTCCCCAGCGAGGGAGCTTGCGTGATACAGAGGCGGGCAAAAAGCCAGTAACCGGTAGCCCGTATCTCCTCTGTTTCGCTAACACTCCAAACGTTCACCAGCTCTCCAGCAAAAGGGATTTGCTGAAAGAGGTTACGGCAGGCCTGTTCACGAATCTCCTGATTGGTGATGGTGGCAGTCCAACGGTTGGCGGCCTCAGGAGTGAACCTGTCGACTGGGTAGAGCAACGTGGCTAGGATCTTGAGTTCCCGCACATCCTCTTTCCAGAGCATCTCTGCCAGAGCCGTATCAGGGGCGTAGCAGGAAGCGATCTCCCTGATACGCATCAGGTCCACGCCAAAATTCATACGATAATGCACTCCCTTTTCACGCATGCTGGTTGACGCGATTCCATTCATGGATAAGCGCAGGTCGTTGCGTATGCTTCTGATTATTGTCTCCATCGTCACATCTTTTAGTTCTGGAGTACAAAATTAACAGAAAGTGGCTTGATACAATCTGATTTCCTCAATTTTCATTACATTTGCATTTGGACCCCATAAAAACCTTTTCCATTATGAGACTATTACTGATCAGCAATTCCACCAACCCTGGCGAGGCCTATCTCGATTATCCCAAAAATCATATCAGGGAGTTTCTCGGAGACAAGCCCATGAATGCCCTGTTCATCCCCTATGCAGCTGTTACTTTTTCATATGATGAATATGAGCATAAAGTAAACGATCGGTTTGCTGAGATCGGGCACCATGTCACCGGTATCCACCGATACATCAACCCTGTTGAAGCGATTGAAAATGCCGATGCGATTGTGGTGGGTGGCGGGAACACCTGGCAACTGGTAAAGATGCTGCAAGAAAAGGGTCTGATGAAGGTAATTCGCAAAAAAGTGAAAAAAGGAACCCCTTATATCGGGTGGAGTGCCGGCTCTAACATCGCCTGCCCAACCCTGCGCACCACCAACGACATGCCTATCGTGGAGCCGTTAAAGTTCAAGACACTGAAACTGGTTCCTTTCCAGATCAACCCTCACTACCTGGACGACAATCCTGCCAACCATGGCGGGGAAACACGGGAAACACGCATCAGGGAATTTATCGAGGTGAACAGGGAGACCTATGTGGTAGGACTCCGCGAGGGCACCATGTTGCTCCTCGAGGATGATGAACTGGTGCTGATGGGCAACAGGAAAGCCCGCATCTTCTATTATGGAGAAGAACCGCTCGAATTGACCAATGAGGATGATTTCAATTTCCTGCTTCGGTAATCATCGTTAAGATTTCCGCCAAAGCGTTTCCATCTCTTCCAGGGATCGTCCCTTCGTTTCAGGTACCATCTTCCATACGAACAGTGCGGAGAGGAGGGCCATCAACCCGTAAAACCCATAGGTCACCCCACCACTGAACTCCATCATGGCGGGATAGGTAGAAGAGATCAGATAATTGGCAAACCACTGGAAGGCAACAGCCATTGCCACCGCCTGTCCCCTAATCTTGTTGGGAAAGATCTCAGAGATTAACACCCAACAGATAGGGCCCCATGACATCATGAAGGAGGCGGTATAGATGATGATGAACACCAGCGTGGAGATACCGATGACATTGTTGAACGAGAGCGCAGAGATCGCAAACATCCCGATGGCCATGCCAATGGAGCCGGTGATCAACAGCGGCTTCCGCCCCCACTTGTCAACGGTCATGATGGCCAACACTGTAAAGATCACATTTACCAGTCCCATGATGATGGTCTGAAGCATTGAAGCATCCTTGGCAGCACCCATGCTTTCAAAGATGCGTGGTGCATAATAGAGAGCCACATTGATTCCGACAAACTGCTGGAATACAGAGAGGAGAATCCCAATCACAATCACTTTTTTTCCGTAAGTGAATAACCTCGCTTTGGTCTGGTTGCCCAACGAACGTTTGATATCACCCATGATGAGATTGGCACGTTCCATGCTGCCATTCACCTTTCTCAACACCCCAAGAGCCTCATCTTCTCTTTCTCGAAGCGCCAGATAACGGGGTGTTTCAGGCACCAAGAGCAGCAATAAACCAAAAAGTGTAGCCGGTATGGCTTCAGAGGCAAACATGTAACGCCAGCCCACACTATTGATCCACTCCACTGTTTGTCCCTTGGCAATGCCCCAATTGACAAAATAGACCACCAGCATACCAAAAATGATGGCGAACTGGTTGAAGGAGACCAGCCTCCCACGGATATGGGCCGGGGAAATCTCACTGATGTACATGGGAGCAACGGCGGATGCCAGACCGACACCAATTCCTCCAAGCACCCGGTATAGGTTGAAAGTAATCAGCAGGGCTACTGAGGGCTCTCCCTGTGGAAAAAATATCGTTTCCGGAAAGGCAGATCCGAGCGCCGAGAGAAAGAAGAGAGTGGCTGCCATCCGAAGAGTATTTCTTCTCCCGATTCTATTGGAGAAAAAACCGGATATGGCACCCCCCAGAATACAACCGATTAGGGCACTCGAAACGGTAGCGCCATGAATCCAGGTACTTAGCCCCAACGGTTCAATCAGAAATGCCTGTATTGATTTCTCCGCTCCTGAAATCACGGCAGTATCATATCCAAAAAGCAATCCCCCTAGGGTTGCAACCAATGTGATGGCAAAAATGTAAGTTTTGTTGTAAGAGCTGTTCATGGGTTGAAAATATGTTTGTTACGTTCTCAGCATGGAATATAGACAGGGTTGGAAGCTTTTATAAAATATGAAGTCCTGATAAAACTTTCTTATCAGGACTTCACCATGTTTCAAGGTACTCGGAGCGGGACTTGAACCCGCACAACCGTTATGGTCACAAGATTTTAAGTCTTGCGTGTCTACCATTCCACCATCCGAGCAGACCTGGAGCGGAAGACGGGACTCGAACCCGCGACCCCGACCTTGGCAAGGTCGTGCTCTACCAACTGAGCTACTTCCGCAATAATTTCATCTAAATTCTTGAAAACCGGCATCACTTTGCCGAACACCTTACCAAGGTCTGTATTCATTTTTAAAGCGACTGCAAATGTAAACAGGTTTATCGGGTTTACAAAGCATTTCTCCCATATTTTGGCAGCATCGTGCCAAAAAAAGAATGGGTGAGCAACTATTACTCTTCGCCGGCGAGTTCCTCTTGTGCTGACTTCATTGCCAGTTTCTTGGCATATCCAATGAAAAAACCGGTAAAGAGCAGGTTGAGACACATTGCCAAGACGGAAATGATTAGCAATACACCACTCATATGATAACCAATGGCAATGAAGAGTACACCTGCACCCACCTCACCACGTGTGAACATCCCGATGGATACGGCTAACCGTTCGTCCATTTTCCGGTCACGGTAAAATGCCAGGGGGAAGAGTTTCCCCAGATTGGAGATGAGCGTCACCATGAACACGTGGAATGCGATCGTACCCCAAGGTAACATTGGTATCTGGGAGATATGTGAAGCTGAATTTTCAGCCACCTCCACAAAGTCGACTCCCAGGAAAAGAGGCATACTCAACCCAACAAGCATCATAAAGAGATAGGATATTGAATTGGAAACCCGTAATTCAGTTTTACCCGGCTCTATAGAGTGATCTGCTCTCATAATCATCCCCAGGATAAAGGCCGGGAGCAGGATCTCGATATGAATACTGCCACTCTCCCCGTAAAAATGTTTTGATGTAAGATAGATGGCATGAATCACCACAAAAAGTAGCACAGAGAAAAATAATATCGCCTTCCAGTCCTGACGAAATCCGTAGCTGTTCATCTTCTTCCACCCCAACCAAATCAATACAACTGCTACCACCAGGATCACAAACATCTGCCAACGCATCCCAATCATGAGGATCTGCAGTGGAATCATCAACAAAATCGTATCCAAATCGTCGAAGATAGCCAATACCTGTACTTTTTTGTAAACCCAGGTGTAACGCAATCCGGCAGCAGCCAGCATAGTGAAGAGGATGCCCGCAGAGGTGGGTGCGGCATATCGGCTCAGCAAAAAAGTCTCTTTCCAAATGTCTCCGTTCTTCCAGATTTGCAGCTCCGGGGGAGCAACGGCAAAGATATAGTAGAGTGCCACCAGTATCCACGGAAAGGCTGCCGCACCCATCGCAACGAAATAGTCGACGGTGTAGCTGCGCCATTGCTTCTTATTTATCTCGAACTCACGCCCCACATTGATCATGATGAAGGCAAGAGAGATGTAGAGCATACTGTCGGTAACCGATTTGAAAACTCCGAAGTTACCCCCCAGCAGGTGCGGTAAAATTTGTGATAATACGAGGCCTAAAACAAGTAAAAAAGAAAAAATATATACTTTCCTCATCCAAAAAGTGTTATGGTAAGCGTGTGAATACTCTTAAAAAAACCTAATAACGAATCAGGGAACAAAGATACAAATTTTCACTTTTATTCGACGTTCAAGGTTGTTAAATTATCTTTTTGACAGATCTGATGATCGAACATTCAGTTTACAATCTGATAGATACCTTCCTTATGTGGTATCACCCGATAGAGCTGAAGCGGTTCGGTGGAAGGTCCGGACACCGGGCTCCCCAACCCGTAGATTGTCACATATTGCGATCCGCAGAGGGGACAGCTTGCTGTCCCGTCCTGCTCGGGGTGTACGGAAACCTGTTTGCTGTCCTCGTGCGGACAACAGCTGTCGTAGGCATATATTGTCCCATCGGCACCAGTAACCACAAGCAGGCCGGCATATCCCATCCGGTCAGTTTCCAGACGACGGTCATCACTCCCGTAAACCTTGTATGACAAAGGGTTACGAAGATCGTGATCCATTCCGTTGAGATCGATGTTGAAATTTACCGGTGCATAGGGAATGGTGTTGCGAATGGATTCCTCCCCGCAGGAGGAAACCATCGCCACCATAAAAATCAGGAGAGATATCTTTTTAAACATTGTCTTGAAAAAACGCCCCCATCTCTTTGAGGCTCTCACTGCCGGATGCTATCACAATGTAGCCCCATCGAGGATCTGGTCGATCAGCAACAGCTCTTCCTGGCTAAAGGAGATGTTATCGAGTGCATCCAGGTTTTCATTCAGTTGATCCACGTTGCGTGCCCCTACAATAAGTGATGTCACCCCCTCATCGCGCAGTGCCCAGGCAAGTGCCATTTCAGCCATCGACTGTCCACGATTGGCAGCCACCTCATTCAGCTTTGTCACTTTTTCCACAAGCATCGATGAGACCTGTTCCCTTTGCAGGAAGCCGGCAGGATCAGCTGCACGCGAGTACTCAGGGATGCCGTGCAGATACTTGTCGGTGAGGAGTCCCTGTGCCAAAGGTGAGAAGGCAATGAATCCCGATCCGAACTCACGCGTCAAACCCAGGATCTCCTGTTCCGGTTTCCGGTTGAACATGCTATACTTATCCTGAAAAATGAGACAGGGCACATCACTATCCATCAGGTAACGCATCGCTATTCGTGCTTCTTCGGGGGGATATTTAGAGATGCCCACATAGAGAGCTTTCCCGGCACGAACAATGTCTACCAAAGCCTGCATCGTCTCCTCTATCGGGGTGAATGGGTCAAATCGATGGGAATAGAATATATCAAAATAGTCAAGCCCTGTTCTTTTGAGGCTCTGATTGATGCTCGCCATCAGCTGTTTCCTCGAGGATCCGTCTCCATAGGGCCCCTCCCACATCAGATGCCCCGCCTTCGATGAGATGATCATCTCATCGCGATGCGAGGAGAGATTCTCTTTCAGGATGCGACCAAAATTGCTCTCTGCCGATCCCGGCGGGGGACCGTAGTTGTTGGCCAGGTCGAAATGGGTGACTCCCTGTTCAAAAGCGTGAATGATCATTTCGCGTGCAGACTCGTAATCATCTGCAAATCCAAAGTTGTGCCACAATCCTAGCGATATTTGCGGGAGTTGTAGGCCACTTTTACCACAATAAGAATATTTCATAGTATCTCACAATTTAGGAAGTTAATCATTGCATTTTTCTTTCTATTTCAACATCAGTGAGGACACTGATCACCTTCAACCCGTCAGGGGTATAACCGGGAGAGGGTAAAGCAAATAGCTCACTCACCACCAGCAGCATCTCTTCCGAGGTGAGTACCCGCCCATAGGGAATGGCTGTCATGCGGGCCAATGAGAGTGCCAGCGCTTCACGGAGTTCATCTTTCACATCGTTGCCAGTGTGCATGCTACTGTCTATCATCGCCCGTATCAACTGCGAAGGATCGGTATTGCCTATTTCTGATGGCGTGCCTTGAATCCCGAAACTGTGGTTCCCGAGATGGCTCAATTCAAAACCCAGAGCCTCCAGATCGTCATGAATGGAAGGCAATGTAGCAGCCTCAGCAGCGGAGAGTTCGAGCACTTCAGGGAAGAGCACCCTTTGCGAGATACCCTTACGGTTGATGATCTGTGCCAGGTACTTGTCATACAGAATTCGCACATGAGCCCTGTGTTGATCGATGATCATCAGTCCTGATTTCACCGAAGTGAGTATAAAGCGCTGTTTGTATTGGTAATGTTCCGGGAAAAGATCCGTTTCGGGGATGTTCCGATCCTTCTCAGACTGACTGAACAGGCTACCCTGCGACCTATCCGGATCTTCACCTTGCAGGACCTCCTGCTCCACAACACCCTCTTTCTCTTTTTCAAAATCGCGATAAAGCTGTTCCCATCCCATGGAGGATGACTTCCGTTGTGATGAATTGGATCCGTTGTGATGAAATGGATTGTAATGGGGATCCACATTCACCCTTGGCATGGGGGAGCTGTGTGAAGGATCAAAGACCGGTATTTCGGGGGCATCCTCTCGATCGAAATCGATGCTGGGCATCGCATTAAACTTACCCAGTGATTCTCTGATGGTCACCAGCACAATCTGCCAGAGTGCCTGCTCATTCTCGAACTTCACCTCAGTCTTGGTGGGGTGGATGTTCACATCAATGGTCTCAGGATTCACCTGAAAATAGATGAAATAACTCGGCTTTTCATTGGCCGCGATCAACGGCTCAAAAGCTTGCATCACTGCCCTGTGAAAATAGGGATGGCGTATGAAACGGTTGTTGACAAAAAAGAATTGGCTTGCCCTACCCTTTTTGGCAAACTCAGGACGAGCCACATAGCCGGAAATCTTACCAAGAGTGGTCTCTTCGTTGATCTCTATCAGCTGCTGGTTGATGCTCTTACCTTCCAGCTGAACAATCCGTTGTCTCGTATTGGTTATCGGCAGTTGAAGGGTCTCAATCTCATTCTCAACCAGTGTGAACTCGATGTCCGGATTCACCAGCACAATCCGTTCTATCTCAGTGAAAATATTGCGTCTTTCAGTTTCGTTCGACTTCAGGAACTTGCGTCGTGCAGGCACATTGAAAAAGATATTCTTCACGGCGATGGAGGTGCCGGCAGCACAAGCAAGAAACTCCTGCTTCTCCAGCTTCGAGCCAGTAATCAACAGGCTGCTGCCCAGCTCATCCTCCCCTCTGCGGCTCTTCACCTCCACCTGTGAGATGGCAGCGATGGAAGGCAACGCCTCGCCCCTGAAACCCATCGTGGAGAGGGCGAAGAGATCGTCTGCACTGCGTATCTTTGAGGTGGCATGGCGCTCGAACGCCATTCGCAAATCGGTCGCAGACATGCCCTTTCCGTTGTCAATCACTTGCACAAGCGTTCGCCCCGCATCCTTGATAAGGATACGGATTTTGGTAGCTCCAGCGTCAAGTGCGTTTTCCACGAGTTCCTTCACCACCGATGCGGGTCGCTGAATCACTTCGCCGGCAGCAATCTGGTTGGCAATGGAGTCGGGAAGCAACTGAATAATGTCAGGCATAGGCAATTCAGTTTTGTAACTATCGTATGATCCAGAAGTAGAAAATGGCAAACAGAAGAGCGATGATCAAAATGAGCACCAGGTTATTCGTCAGGAAAGAGCCTTTGCCAGCTGACTCCCTCTCCTTACGTTTCCTGAGGTGGCGTGTCTGAGAGACAAACTCCGACTTGAACGCTTTGGGCTCTTGTTTCGGCTCATCCGGGATCACCCCCATCTCCTTTTTGATCTCAAGGATCCGTTTCTCCAGCTTCTTCTTCCGGGCTTCCTCATCCTCGTTGTAAAGGATGGGAGTGTACCCGAATTTGCGGGGTTTTCTGTTGTTGTAAAAGAAGAATGCCATAGATGAATGCATGTTGTTTGATACAAAGATAGGGGATTGAGCGCGCAATGACAAATACTGATCCCCTTAAAGGGTGATATCCTCGCGTTTGAAACGACGTGGGCGCTCTTCGGTAGCCTCCGAGGCGCGGCGTTCGTTGCTGCGAAAGATATCATCCGGCCCCGTGGGGCGCAGATAGTCGAGCCAGGCAAACCCTTCCAGCCGATCATCTCCCTCATTGAGCTGTGGCAGAGGGGTGGTCACCGCCGAGGTGGTAGACCATAGCTTCAATCGTTTGATCTGGTTGTTCTCGATGTCCATGGATAAATAGGGACTCTCGGTTTTATTGAGTCCGATGATGGTACTATCTTTTTGCAGCAGATAGTATAACGACTGTGCATTTCCTTCCACCAGCAAATGATAGAGTTCCCCATCACGAAAATGGGCTGTCATATCTCTGCCACTCAACTGATTGTATTGGCCACCAGCATTCCTGTCCTGAATGGCAAAGGCATAATCGCTGATGACTGCTTTCTCCAGGGTAGAGTCATTGAGCAAAAGACTTATACGGTCACCGAGTATCTGATTGTTTTCATTCCACAACACCGGATTGCCGGTGAGGTAGACCATTGAGTCGCGTGAAGAGTAGTGCAGTGAATCGCAGAGACCCTGAATGTCGGAACGGTAAAAACGCACCTGGTAATAAGCCTTGATGTCACGATAGGTGGAATCGGCTTTCATCACCAGCGTATCACCGTGAATGAACATACTCTCCTCCTGAGAATAATCGATGGCAAAAGCAGAGTCGGTGGCCAGTCCATACTCAGTCTTCTCGTTGTAGAACCCGTAGTTGCCCTGAAGGATTGCTTTACGGACTGTGTCCTCGAGATACATATTGCCAAACACCTCACCCTCTCCACTCAGGCGATTGTAGAGGATGGTATCGCCAATCAACACCTTGGAACCATCATTGCTGTATACCTCCGAGCGATCCAGCAACCGGGCATCCTCGGTAACCGTATGGTACCAACCATTGCTGGTATGGACATAACCACTGTCCGACACGATGCGCGAAGGGCCCAGGATATCTGCATATTTCGACTCGGTATTGTATTTGAGCGTGTCAGCATAGATGGTATAATCTTCATTGACCAACTTCACGCTGTCGCTGAAGAGCGCTATCTTCGTGTCAGGGGCATACTGTCCCCAGAATGAGGTAAGTTCATTCTCTTCGTCAATCAGCATCCCACCCTCAAAGTAATATCCAAGGTTGCCTGCACGGTCGTAATCGAGACTGTCCGTAAAGAGCGTCACATTTCTATCTTCCATGCGAATATTGTTGCGAAGGCGCGCCAGGCGGCTGTTGCCCTCATAGTGCAGGTAGTCACCATATACAAAGATGGTATCACCTTGCTCCATTCGCACATTGCTGAATGCCTCAAAAGTGTTGGTCTGTTGAAAAAGATAGGCACTGTCGCAAAACATATAGGCCCCCTCGTGAAAGAAGATCACGTTGCCCGTCAGTATCTCCGCGTCAAAGCCGGTACGCTTGCTCCAGAGGTCTGCCTGCCGAAGCTCAACGACCTCAGTATCGGCTACGGGGGGCTGTTGCGCCACTGCTGACGCCATCAGGACGAGAAGCATACCAAATAAAAGAAGCATGCTTTTCCCTAACCGTTGTATGATTTCTCTGTTCATTGTCGGGGACAAAGGCAATTATTTCTCCCAACCCTTGTATTTGAGTTCACATCCCTGCCAGTCAGGATCGATGCGCACGTAGGTTTGCTCAATCTTCTTTTGCAGCCATTCATCCACCATTTCCTGTTGTCGCGAACTTTCGGCCATCTGCTTGATAATCTGATAGTCGTTATTGATGTTCGCCCTATGTCCCTCGTTGCGGGCGGTGATCCGGATCATGGCTGCAACCTGTCGTCCTTTGTCGTTGAGCATGATGAAAGGCTTGGAGATCTCCCCCTGCTGCATCTCACCCGCAATCTTTGCAATGTCCTGGTTCAGCTCATTGAGTGCAAACCGGGGCGTACCAGCATTGGCGCTGCGAGGTGTATTGTTCACCATGATACCCTTGTTGTTGCGTGTATCCTTGTCGAAAGAGAGATAGGTAGCTGCGTCGTCGAAAGTAATTTTCTTCTCCATGATCCCGTTGCGGATTGAATCAAGACGCACCAGGGCCGTATCGAGCGACTCCTGGGGCACACGCGGTTTGAGCAGGATGTGCCTGAAGTTGCCCATGTCACCCCTTCGCTCGATGAGCTGGATGATGTGAAAACCATACTCCGACTCAACCACGTTCGACACTTTCTTGGGATCGTTGAGGGCAAAGGCTACGTTGGCAAATTCCGGCACCAGCTGCGAACGGCTCATGAAACCCAGCTCGCCCCCCCTCATGGCTGAGGGATCCTCTGAATGAAGCAAGGCCAGCGTAGAGAATTCTCTTCCACCACTGTTCACCTCATCGGTGTATTCCCTCAGACGGGCCTTCACCTTATCGATCTCTTCTAGCGGAATTTTAGGCTCCACTGTGATGATCTGCACCTCCATCGTTGTCTGAATGAAGGGAAGACTATCCTGTGGGAGGCTGTTATAGTACTTCCTGATCTCGGAAGGGGTGAGTTGAATGTTGCCGAAATGCTTCTGCTGGACTCCTTCTACCAGCTGCTGCTCACGAATCTGTTCTCTCAGATCCTCACGAATGCCTGCGATGCTCTTGCCGTAATATTCCTCAAGACGTTCTGCCGATCCGGAGGAGGCGATGTACTCGTTGATGAGATATTCGAGTTGACGGTTTACGGCAGTCTCCTCTACTTCAATGCTGTCGAGTTTGGCCTGATCGAGGAATAACTTACGAACAGCAAGCTGTTCGGGGATAAAACAGTAGGGATCACCTTCAATGCGTTGGTTCTGCATCAGGATCTCTTTTCTGTATTCTTCCACCTCCGATTTAAGGATGGCTTCATCGCCTACCACCCATACGATCTCGTCAATCACATTGTTTTGTGAGACCACCGGCAGGGCTGATATAAGAGCCACCAGGAAGAACAATATCTGTAATGTATACTTCATAGAATCTTCTGTTAATAAAAGCAACCCAAAAGTAGTGATAATCCGCTAAGCAGCAAAATAGTTTGATGGTTAAAAGTAGTTATAAGCAATGCGTCCGGCAGGCACAACCATCAATTGCAGAGCGAAAAAAAAGGGAGATATCCCGACGGACATCTCCCCATTGTAAGAATGATCAAGCTTCTCAGCCTTCAATGGCAGCCTGTGCAGCAGCCAGCCGTGCGATAGGCACGCGGAAAGGTGAGCAGGAAACGTAGTTCAGTCCCACGGTATGGCAGAACTTCACCGAAGAAGGTTCTCCCCCATGCTCTCCACAGATACCGCACTTGAGGGTGGGCTTCACCTCACGTCCCTTGGCAACAGCCATGCGCACCAGTTGTCCCACACCATTCTGGTCGAGCACCGCGAAAGGATCATGTTTCAGAATTCCCTTGTCAATGTACATTGGCAGGAACTTGGCAACGTCGTCGCGGCTGTAACCGAAGGTCATCTGCGTCAGGTCGTTGGTCCCGAATGAGAAGAAATCGGCTTCGGCAGCTATCTTATGCGCCGTAAGTGCGGCACGCGGAATTTCAATCATGGTTCCGATCTTATACTTCACGGAAACATTCTGCTCGGCAAACACCTGTTGAATGGTATTCTCAATGATATCTTTCTGAGCCTTGAACTCATGAACGATCCCGGTGAGCGGCACCATGATCTCAGGTTTAGCCTTGATACCCTCTTTCTTCAGTTCAATGGCAGCCTCCATGATGGCGCGTGTCTGCATCTCAGTGATTTCGGGATAGAGGTTTCCCAGACGACAACCGCGCAAACCGAGCATCGGGTTGGCCTCCATCAGTCCTTCTACCCTGTCGTGAATGTCCTTGTATGAGATGCCCATCACTTTCGCCATCTCCATCTGACCTTTCTCATCGTGCGGCACAAACTCGTGCAGCGGGGGATCGAGCAGTCGGATGGTCACGGCATGACCGCTCATCGCACGGAAGATACCTTCAAAATCCTTCTTCTGGAGAGGCAACAGCTTGTTGAGTGCCTTGCGACGTCCCTCTTCATCTTTTGCCAGGATCATCTCGCGCATCGGGATAATCTTGTCTTCCTCGAAGAACATGTGCTCGGTACGGCAAAGACCAATCCCCTTTGCACCGAAGTTACGAGCCACAGTGGCGTCGTGCGGTGTGTCGGCATTGGTGCGTACATCCATGCGGGAGTACTTATCGGCCAACTCCATCAGCTCGGCGAAATCAGCATCCAGCTCAGCGTCCTGCGTGGTGATTTTCCCAACATACACATTTCCGGTGGAGCCATCGAGTGAGATCCAGTCTCCCTCTTTCACCTCCTGCCCATTGATGGTCATGGAGCGTGACTTGTAGTCGATGATCAGATTGTTGGCAGCAGAGACACAGCACTTGCCCATGCCACGGGCTACCACAGCTGCGTGAGAGGTCATCCCGCCACGGGCTGTAAGGATACCCTGGGCGGTGGCCATACCCCTCAGATCCTCGGGTGAGGTCTCGATACGGCAAAGAATCACCTTTTTACCCTCCTTGCTCCACTCTTCAGCTTCGTCAGCATGGAATACCACCTGTCCGGCAGCAGCTCCCGGTGATGCAGGCAACCCGTGGGTGACACGCTGGGCGTTTGCCAGTGCTTTTGTGTCGAAAACGGGGTGAAGCAGTTCATCCAACTTCTCCGGATCACAACGGCGCAGTGCAGTCTTATCATCAATATATCCCTGGTGCAGCATATCGATGGCAATCTTCACCATGGCTGCTCCGGTACGTTTACCGCTGCGGGTCTGCAGAATCCAGAGCTTGCCATCCTGAATGGTAAATTCCAGGTCCTGCATATCCTTGAAATAATCCTCCAGTTTCTGCTGTACCTCAATCAGATCACGTGCACACACAGGCATTGCCTCCTCCAGTGAGGGGTATTTGGCGGCGCGTTCCTCTTCAGAGATGCCTTGTAACTTAGCCCAGCGGCGTGATCCCTCGAGGGTGATCTGCTGTGGTGTACGCACACCGGCAACCACATCCTCACCCTGAGCATCTATCAGGTACTCACCGTTGAAGATATCCTCACCGGTTGCAGCATCACGGGTGAAAGCCACACCGGTACCGGAGGTCTTACCCATATTGCCATAAACCATCGCCTGCACGTTGACTGCAGTGCCCCACTCATGGGGGAAGTTATTCATCTTGCGGTAGAGGATGGCCCGCTCGTTCATCCAGCTGTCAAAAACAGCACATACTGCACCCCAGAGCTGATCCCAGGGGCTCACAGGGAAATCATGGCCGGTTTTCTCCTTCACCGCTGCCTTGAACCTCTTCACCAGCTCTTTCAAGTCGTCGGTAGTAAGATCGGTATCCAGCTCAATGCCTTTAGCCTCCTTCATCTCATCCATGATCTCCTCGAAAGGATCAATATCCTCTTTGCTCTGTGGCTTCAATCCAAGCACCACGTCGCCGTACATCTGCACGAAACGTCGATAGGAGTCCCAGGCAAAGCGCTCGTTGCCCGATTTTTTCGCGATTCCTGCCACGGCATCATCATTGAGTCCGAGGTTCAACACTGTATCCATCATGCCGGGCATGGAGACGCGTGCTCCCGATCGAACCGACACGAGGCAGGGGTTCTCCTTGTCTCCAAACTTGGTACCTGTCAGTGATTCGATCTGCGCAACTGCCTGCTCTACCTCTTCCTTCAAAGCATCGATCACATAGTCACGTCCCAGCTCGTTGTACTCGGTACAAACCTCGGTGGTGATAGTGAATCCCGGTGGTACGGGCACTCCAATCAAATTCATCTCGGCCAGGTTAGCCCCTTTACCTCCGAGCAGGTTCTTCATATCCGCTCGCCCTTCTGCTGCGCCGTTACCAAAGGTGTAAACTCTTTTCTTTTCCATTTGATGTACAGTTATGATAAATTAAATGTTAAATGTTGATTTTTCGATTGTTACTGCAAATATAGTATTTTCCCCACGAATGATTTTTTTATGATAAATAGTTTTTATCAATATGTGATTATTTTACCGAGCCACAAGTGAGTCATTCAGCAAACGTACCCTGTCACGCGGAACACGATCCTCCACCTGAGTTTGCGGGTTGCGGGCAGAATCTGCCCCAACACTCCCCAACCGGATGTCATGTAGTTGAATGAGTGTGTTCCACTGCAACGAGTCATGCAGGTGCAGGTATCCGTAAATGCGTTTAAGAGTGTCTTCCTGAATCTCATTGATGCTATCGCCCGGAAGATATTTCATGGCGGTAACACGATATGTTTTGTTTTCAGTAATCATCTGTGGCAGATAGATGGTGGTATCTCCATATTCGAGCGTGAGCCGCGAAGAGAGTCGGTTGGAAAAATTGGGGGGAATCCCAATCACGTTGTATGAGAAACTGAATTGATCGTCTGTGATCCGTGCATTAAGTTCAGACTCCATCAGACGGAAGTTGAATCCTCTCATTGCTGCCGAGGAGGTAAAGGAGTAGTGAGGAGGAATGTAGGAGGGGGAGAGTGTGCGAGGATCCAGTATCTTCCTTGCTGCCATCCTTGAAATTTCGGCATCTGTCACTTTCCGGGCCCTTTCAAGTCGGGCCTTCACCGAGTCATTCATTTGTAGATAGAGATCAATCCTGTCTGAGTACCAGGAAAGCGAACTGTCCCATTCAGCCGGTGTGACACCATGTGACGCAAAAAGACGGTTGATGTATGCCTCTTTTTTTTCAGCAGAGTTAAACAACTGATATTCATTCTCTATGGTAGCTTCCGCCAGGTAGACATCGTAGAGGAGTTGCTCCATCTCTTTTCTGTTGAGCACCTCCTTCGGACGGTTCTGACAGGATGAGACAACAAGGAGCCACGCAAGTAAAAAAGGAAGATATGATGCAATGTTATATTTCACCTGTAACGCTATTTTCCGCTACTTCTTTTTCCAGCTTGTCCCGTTCACTTTTCGACATCAGTGAATAGGACAGAGTCTTTCGATAAAAGAGCAATATCAATATTACACCCACCGTGATGGCCGAATCGGCCAGGTTGAAAATGAACCGGAAGAAAAGAAACTCCTCACCTCCCACAAAGGGGAACCAGTCAGGATAATTCCCTTTGATCAGGGGGAAGTAAAGCATGTCTACAACCTTTCCGTGCAACAACGTTGCATAACCCTCTCCCCATGGCACGAAAGAGGCCACATGTCCCGGATAGCTGGCTTCAAAGATCACTCCGTAAAAAATGCTGTCCACAATGTTTCCCGCGGCACCTGCCAGCACCAGCGTGATACAGACGATGAACCCATTCTTGTAATTCTCCTTCACCAGCCGGGAGAGATAAATGACTATCAAGATAACAGCAATGATCCGGAAGATCGAAAGAAACAATTTGCCCCCGGCTTCAATCCCAAACGCCATCCCGTTGTTTTCCACAAAATAGATCTGAAACCAGTCTGTAATGTGTATCGCATCATACAATGCCATATGCGTCTTCACCCATATCTTGGAGAGCTGATCGACGAGAAGTACCAGAAAAACAACCGCAACGGGAATCCAACCTTTGTGATTTCTATTGTTCATACCTAACTGTTTGGGGGGAGACTGGCTACCAATGGGGAACAATCCCCCTCATCACACACGATGCCAACCTCACAACTCTCATTTTATGGTTGCAAGGGTTATCTCTTCTTTGCCGACTTGGCTTCAATGCTCAACGTAGCATGGGGTACGGCACGGAGACGCTCCTTCGGGATCAGTTTGCCGGTCTCGCGGCAGATACCATAGGTGCCATTTTCAATACGAACCAAGGCGGCCTGCAGGTTCTGTATGAACTTCATCTGCCGTTGAGCCAGTCTGCCGGCTTCCTCCTTCGAGAGGGTAGATGCCCCCTCTTCCAGCACCTTGTATGTAGGAGAGGTATCCACTGTATCGTTCCCGTCAGTGTTGGTCACCGCAGCACGGTAATTCTCATATTCCTGCCGGGCAATCTGCAATTTCTCGTTGATAATTGCACGGAATTCGTCCAATTCCTCATCTGAATATCTCGTCTTTTCGCTCATAATGATTAATGTATAAAATGGGCTGTGTCTCTCTTTTCGGAATCAGAGTCTATATACAACAACCTTGGTTTCCATAAAGTTCACATATGCATGCTACCGCATGGTTGCGCAAAGATAACGATAAATCGGATATCTTTCAACTGTTTTTCTCAATGCCAATGGTGAGCGTCTGTTCATCAATCTCAATGGTATCTCCCAACGGTTCATTTGTCAGCGTGATCTCGTCGGCCAGTACCTGGTTGCAGATATAAACCGCATGTTCGGTTACCGCTTCATCAAATGCAGGGTGTGAGGAGAGTCGGATGGTGATACGATCCGTGATCTCAAATGCCTTGGCCTTACGCAGGTTCTGAATACGGTTCACCAACTCGCGGGCAATGCCCTCCTTCTCCAACCCGGGAGTGATCGTGATATCGAGGGCCACGGTGAGACGCCCCTCACTACCCACCAGCCAGCCGGGAATATCCTCCGAAAGGATCTCCACATCCTCTGTGGTGATGATGACCTCCTGCGCATCGATCATCATCCGCAGCGAACCCCCCTGCTCCAGAGTGTTGATCTCCTGTTGTTCGAGCTGTTGAATGTGTGCTGCAAGCTGTTTCATGATCTTCCCATAGCGCGGACCCAGCTTCTTGAAGTCGGGCTTCACCCGCTTCACCAGCATCTCACTTGCTGAATCAATAAAATCGAGCGACTTCACATTCACCTCATTCATGATCAAAGACTTCACCGCTTCAACATTCCTCTTTTGCTGATCATTCAGCACCGGGATCATGATTTTAGAGAGCGGTTGCCTCACCTTGATGTTCACCTTCCGGCGAAGCGCCAGCACAATGGAAGATGCGGTCTGGGCCAGGTACATCTGTTCCTCCAGCTCCTTGTCTATGAGCGTCTCATCCGCTTGCGGGAAGTCGGTCAGGTGTACCGACTGATCCGTCTCTTTGCTTCCGGGTGCGATCAAATCGAGATAGAGCCGGTCGGCATAGAAGGGTGCGATGGGAGACATCAACTGCGCCACCGTGACAAGGCACTGATAAAGGGTCTGGTAAGCCGACAGCTTGTCGTCGCTCATCTCTCCGCCCCAAAAACGTTTGCGGTTAAGGCGTACATACCAGTTACTCAGGTTGTCATTCACGAAATCGGCGATGGCACGTCCTGCACGCGTGGGTTCATAAGCGTCGTAGGCCTTATCCACTTCCTCCACCAGGCTGTTCAGCAACGAGATAATCCAACGATCGATCTCCGGCCGTCTGGAGATCTCGATTTGGGGATATTGCGCATGGAACCCATCGACGTTGGCATAGAGTACGAAGAAGGAGTATGTGTTGAAGAGAGTACCGAAGAACTTCCTCCTTGCCTCTTCAACGCCCTCGATGTCAAACTTCAAGTTTTCCCAGGGTGCGGCGTTGGTAATCATGTACCAGCGGAGTGGGTCTGAGCCATATTTGCCGATGGTCTCAAACGGATCGACAGCGTTGCCGAGTCGTTTCGACATTTTGTTTCCGTTCTTATCAAGTACCAGACCGTTAGAAACAACGTTCTTGAAAGCCACACTCCCTTTCACCATGGCTGCAATGGCAT
The DNA here is from genome assembly GCA_016916535.1 of Dysgonomonadaceae bacterium zrk40. NCBI lineage: Bacteria > Pseudomonadati > Bacteroidota > Bacteroidia > Bacteroidales > Dysgonomonadaceae > Dysgonomonadaceae bacterium zrk40. Next base: position 2,132,632 of record CP070276.1, on the reverse strand, counting down.
GCAGGGTATAAAACCAGCCGCGTGTCTGGTCTACCCCTTCCGCAATGAAATCGGCGGGGAACACCTTTGCGAACGCATCCTCTGTGATGTGTGGATAGAAGACCTGTGCGAAGGGCATGGCACCACTGTCAAACCAGACGTCAATCAGGTCCGTCTCACGACGCATGGGCTGTCCACTGTTGGAGACCAGTAAAATTTGATCTACGTAAGGCCGGTGCAGATCGATCTGCTCATAATCCAGCTCCTTGTAATCCCTCAGATCCAACTCTTTCCAGGGAAGCTCCTGCATTACACCGGCCTCAACGGCTTTCTGCATCTCCTCGTAGAGTTCTTTTACACTGCCGATACACTTTTCTTCCTTCCCGTCGTCGGTACGCCAGATGGGCAACGGTGTACCCCAATAACGGCTGCGGCTCAGGTTCCAGTCCTGAAGGTTCTCAAGCCACTTGCCGAAGCGGCCGCTACCGGTGGACTGGGGTTTCCAGTTGATGGTGTCGTTCAACGCGATCATCTCCTCACGGCAGGCCGTGGAGCGGATGAACCAGCTGTCGAGGGGATAATAGAGCACCGGTTTGTCTGTGCGCCAGCAATGGGGGTAGTTATGGACCTGCTTTTCGATGCGGAAAGCCCTGTTCTGTTGTTTCAGCATCACGGAGAGATCCACATCGAGCGTGGCATCCTCCTCTGTCAACGCATCGTCATAGGCATTCTTCACATACCTGCCGGCGAACTCACCATAGAGGTCGCTGTTGATATGCTCCTTCACAAATTGCGGATCAAGCTCTTCAATGGGGTAAAACTTACCGGTGAGGTCCACCATGGGACGTTGAATCCCCTCCTTGTCGGTCAGGGTCAGACCCGGCACATCATGCTCCTTGCCCACACGGGCATCATCAGCCCCAAAGGTGGGGGCAATGTGCACGATGCCGGTACCATCCTCGGTGGTAACAAAATCACCGGTCACCACCTGAAAGGCGTTGTCGGTCACCTTCACCCAAGGGATCAGCTGTTCGTAACGGATACCCGCCAGTTCCGATCCATTCCAGACCTTGTCGAGCACCCTGTATGGAATATTCTTATCACCGGCCTTGTAGTCGTTGAGCGACAGCGCGGCATTCTTTTCCGGGAAATAGAGATGCACCAGGCTCTTCGCCAGCACTGCCGTTATCGGTTTTCCACTATAGGGATTGTAGGTTTGGACTGCTACATATTCGATGTTTTTCCCGACAGCCAACAACATGTTCGAGGGCAGTGTCCAGGGGGTGGTGGTCCATGCCAGGAAGAAGGGATCGCCAAAGTCTTGCCATTCCGGCAGGGGGTTCTTCACCAGAAACTGGGCCGTGCAGGTGGTATCCTTCACATCACGATAGCATCCCGGCTGGTTCAGTTCATGGGTACTCAGCCCGGTACCCGCGGCGGGCGAATAGGGTTGTATGGTATATCCCTTGTAGAGCAGCCCCTTCTTGTAAAGCTCCTTGAGCAGATACCAGAGTGTTTCGATGTAACGATTGTCATAGGTAATGTAGGGATCACTCATGTCAACCCAGTAACCCATCTTACGGGTCAATTCCTCCCATTCACGGGTATATTTCATCACTTCGGTACGACAGGCAGCGTTGTACTCCTCCACACTGATCTTCTTGCCGATATCCTCTTTGGTGATGCCGAGTGACTTCTCCACACCCAGCTCAACCGGCAAACCGTGGGTATCCCAACCCGCTTTCCGGTCGACCAGGAACCCCTTCATTGTTTTGTAGCGACAGAAGATATCCTTGATGGAGCGGGCAATGACGTGATGAATACCGGGCATTCCGTTTGCCGATGGGGGCCCTTCATAAAAAACAAATTGGGGATGCCCTTGACGCATCTCCAGGCTTTTTCTGAACAGATCCTTGTCATCCCACTCTTTCAGCATTTCCTTGTTTATATCTGAAAGATTCAACTGATTGTATTCCGGAAACCTATTACTCATTGTCAATGAATTTATACCATGCAAATTTGAAGATGCAAAGGTAGCAATAAATTGAGAATTGACAATTGAAAATAGATGGGATCAAAAAGTGATTGTTGCTGTTAATAGCAGACTCAGGGAATAACGAATCCGAGAGGAATTCTCAAGACATGGGCTTGTGCCCCTCCCAGATTTTTTGGAGAGGCATGGGAGGGGCATTGGAGAGGTATGGGAGAGGCACACGTCCTGTACCCTCTCAAAACATATGATATGCTTCTAAAAGGTCATTTTCCGAGGTAAGAAGAAAAAAAAAGCTGTCTCATGAGAAATCATGAGACAGCTTCAGGTTTTTGCGACATCTCCCTTTAGGAGAGCTTTACCAGTGTCGTTTTGATGCGGGCAATCGCTTTTTTGATGTTCTCGTCGGAAGTGGCATAAGAGAGACGGATACAGCCTGGGGCACCGAATGCATCGCCCCCCACACAAGCCACATGTCCCTCCTCCAGGAGATACATGGCCAGGTCGGTAGCAGTTGCGATCTTACGGCCGTTGAATGACTTGCCGAGGTAACTGGTGCACTCAGGGAAAATGTAGAAAGCTCCCATCGGGTTGTTCACCTGCAATCCGGGAATTTCGTTCAGGAGTGAGACAATCAGGTTGCGTCTTCTCTCAAAAGCGGTACGCATCTCAGCCACACAAGACTGGTCACCGTTGTAGGCTGCGACGGCTGCTTTCTGCGAGATGGATGAGGGTCCGGAGGTATATTGCCCCTGCAACATGCTGCATGCAGAAGCGATCCACTGGGGTGCTGCGATCCAGCCAATGCGCCAACCGGTCATGGCATACCCTTTTGATACACCGTTCACCACCACCACACGGTCGCGAATAGACTCGAACTGTGCAATAGATTGGTGTTGCCCTATATAGTTGATGTGCTCGTAGATTTCATCGGCAATCACGTAAACATTGGGATATTTCTCCAACACGGCAGCCAGCGCCTTCAACTCATCCTGCGTGTAGACACTCCCGGTGGGGTTGGAAGGAGAGCAGAGAATCAGCGCTTTCGTGCGCGGTGTGATGGCCTCCTCGAGTTGCTGAGGTGTAATCTTGAAATCCTGTCCAATGCCTGCGTACACATACACCGGTGTTCCCTCTGCCAACTTCACCATCTCTGGATAGCTCACCCAATAGGGTGCGGGAATCACCACCTCATCCCCCTTGTCCACAATGGAGAGAATCACATTGCAGAGAGATTGCTTGGCTCCCCCTGACACGACAACCTGTGCAGGAGTATAGGTGAGTCCGTTTTCATTTTCCAGCTTGGTGCAGATCGCTTTTTTGAGGTCCGGGAAACCGGCTACGGGCGAATAAAATGAAAAATTATCGTCGATCGCTTTTTTGGCTGCCTGTTTGATATGTTCCGGCGTGGTGAAATCGGGTTCACCCACACTCATGTTGATCACATCAATACCCTGAGCCTTGAGTTCATTGCTCTTTTGTGCCATCGCAAAGGTTTCGGAAGGCGACAAAGCAGTCAATCTGGCAGATAATACATCCATAATTAAATTGTTCTTTTTGTTAGATAATCGCACAAAGATATATATATTTCACATCATATTCCTGTTTTTTCTGAATAAAAGGCAATAATACACAGAAATGTCTTTCATAAAAACAAAAAAAGCTGTCCTAAGACAGCCCAATCTATAATTGTTTCGTACTGATTCAAAAAAAAAGCGTTCATGCCCCTTTCGGACATTCAGCTTCAACCTTCATTTTCACTCCTTCGGGCATCAGCATACTTGCAGGGAATCCTGCTTTCTGCTCCTGAGAAGATGTGGCATTCATTCAGCCCGCATTGCGCAAGCTCGCTCTCAATAGACGAAGTCTGTTCATTCTGTTTGTGCGATATGAGACAGCCCCGTTTGAGATGTTTTGTTCCAGATACCTGATCTGTCCCAAAATTTCTTCTTTGGTAAGGTTTCTGATTGTCATAATTCTTTTTTCAATTAAAAAGTTATGATTTATCGGCAACCGTCTTTGTAAGCCATTCAAGATGTCTGTGATAACCTAAAAAATGATTTCAAATAACTCGCTTGCCATTTAAATCACTGCAAAGATACCACAAAAAATATGTTTTACAACATGTTTTTGATTGATTCTACAAAAGATGCATCGATTTTGTTTATGACTGAAATATATAAACTTTTGAAACTGGCGATCCATATGCCACTTCAACCACACAGAAGAGCGGAGAAACTATGAGGGTGTGATTCAAGACAAAAAAAGGGGAATATTTGCATTCTTGACAATGCAAAATTCCCCAATCTGCGGAAGCGACGAGATTCGAACTCGTGGTACAGTTACCCGTACGGCAGTTTAGCAAACTGCTGGTTTCAGCCACTCACCCACACTTCCTTCTGTGTTCGCCTGAAATCGGGTGCAAATATACAAGATAGTTTTTAACTTGTCAAAGAAAAAGCGATAATTTCAATTGAATCTTCCTACTTTTGTGCTGATTTTTTTCCACTAAGCAGCATTAAAATGGAACAAACCCACAAACGAAAATCGCATAAAATAATCCTCTGGACAGCGGGACTGCTTTTGCTGTTGCTGCTTGCGGCAGCAATCTATGCATACCGGCAGGTTTTCGCCCCCCTGAATCCGGCCGAGACAGCCTATGTTTACATTGAGGAGAAGCACGACTATGAAGAGGTGATCCGTCAGCTCAAGGAAAAAGCGTCTCTTCCCTCCGAAAAAATCTTTCGCCTGCTGGCCGAAAAGATGAATTATCCGTCACAGGTGAAAAGCGGGCGATATGGGATCAGCGCGGGAATGAGCATGCCCGATGTGATACGCCTGCTGCGCTCGGGGAATCAGACCCCAGTCAACATCACCTTCAACAATATCCGCACAAGGGAGGATCTTGCCGGACGACTCGCCGGACAGCTCATGGTCGACAGCCTGTCGCTCCTGAAGTTACTCCATGATCCGGCAGTGGCTGAGGAGTTGGGGTTCAACGTTGAGAACTTCCCAGCCATGTTTATCCCCAACACCTACGAGGTATACTGGAACACGGATGCAGAGTCGCTGTTGCAGCGGATGAAAAGTGAATATGACCATTTCTGGAACGAGGCACGAAGGAAGAAGGCTGAAGCGTTGGGACTGACACCCATGGAGGTCTCCACACTGGCTTCAATTGTAGAAGAGGAAGCCACCTATGCAGATGAATACCCCGTTGTGGCGGGGCTCTACCTGAACCGCCTCAACAGAGGGATGCGGCTGGAGGCTGATCCCACGGTGAAGTTTGCCGTAGGCGACTTCACATTGCGGCGCATCCTCTACAAACACCTGGAGGTGGAATCACCCTATAACACTTACAGGAGAGAGGGATTGCCGCCCGGTCCCATCCGAATACCCTCCATCGCAGCCATCAATGCCACCCTGTCACCAGGGCAACACAACTATCTGTTCATGTGTGCAAAGGATGACCTCTCAGGACGGCACAACTTCGCTGTCACACATGCCGAGCATGCACGCAATGCCGCGCGCTACCAAAGAGCGCTCAACGAGCGGGGGATCTACTAAAATTCGATCTCATCGGGATGAACACCTGTACGTTCATTCCGGTCAAGCATGTCGATCATCGACATCTCATCGGCTGTCAAGGAGAAATCAAACAGCTCTATGTTTTCCCGCTGTCGATCTTTGTTGGATGACTTGGGGAGGGGCAACAACCCTTTCTGAAAATTCCAACGGAGGATCACCTGTGCGGTGCTCTTTCCTTTTTTGGATGCAATCTCCAGCAAAACGGGATCTGTCAACAGGGGTATCTTGCTGCTCCCCAGTGGGCTCCAGGACTCCACCACAATGCTCTTCTCGCGGCAGAAATCCTGCAGCTCCTGCATCACCAGATAAGGATGCAACTCCACCTGGTTCACAGCAGGAACAACATCTACCCCATCAAGCAGCTCTTTCAGATGGTGCATCAGGTGGTTGCTCACCCCGATGGCACGAACGGCGCCAGAAGCGTAAATCTTTTCCATTTCATGCCAGGCCTCAACAACCTTACCCTTCACGGGCCAATGAACAAGGTAAAGATCAACAAAGCCAACATCGAGCTTCTGCATACTCTCTTCAAATGCCTCCGTGATCCTTCCTTGCAGGATGTCACTGCCCCACAACTTGGTGGTCACAAACAACTCATCCCGGGGAATACCGCTTTCGCGCAGTGCCTTGCCGATAGGCTTTTCATTCCCGTAAAGGGTGGCGGTATCGATGTGACGGTAGCCGGCATCAAGGGCAGTGCGAACCGCATGCTCCACCTCGGCATCATTTCTGCCCAGGCGATAGGTACCAAGGCCCGGTGAAGGAATTGCGATTCCGTTATTCAATTCAATGGTTTTCATAATCGTTCTTTTCGCAAACGTTGCTGTACGTTCTTTTTGTCCATATGTATCTGTTCCACCAACTGTTCCATCGTTTCAAACTTCTGATCTGACCGGATGAAATCGATGAATTCAACCGTTAGGGATTGGTTGTAGAGGTTACCGCTGAAATTGAAGATGTTCACCTCTACGCTCACCTCCGGATCAGCATGTAGTGTAGGGCGTGTGCCAATGTACAACATCCCCTCATAGGTTTCTCCCAGCAAGTGAACCCGCACGGCATAGACACCCAGTGCAGGCACTACCTTGTATCGCTCCCATGAACGGATGTTGGCTGTCGGGAAACCGATGGTGCGCCCCACGCGATACCCCTCCACAATCTTACCCGACAAGGTATATCTGTAGGAGAGGAGACTGTTTGCACGCATCACGTCACCCTCTTTCAAGAGTTTGCGGATACGGGTGGAACTGACATTCTCACCATCGGACTGCCACTCCTCAGCACGGATCACATCCATGCCAATCGCCTCACCATATCGCTCGTAGTCTGCGTAACCCTCCTTCCGATCATGGCCGAAGCGATGGTCATATCCCACCAAAAGGGTGGAAACGTGCAATTGCTCCTGCAGCACCTGTTGCATAAAGGCACTTGCAGAAAGTTGTGAAAGCGACTTGGTGAAGGGCAGTGTGATGCAATAATCCACTCCCGTGGATGCCAGCAAGGCCAGTTTCTCCTCGTATCCGCAGAGCAATGCCGGTTGATAATCTGTTTGTAGCACCTTGCGGGGATGTACCGGAAAGGTAACCACTGCCGAGGGTAGTTGTTTTCGTGCGGCCTCTTCTCTTACCTGCTTTATCAGATAACGGTGCCCGGCATGCACGCCGTCAAAAAAACCGACCGTGGCTACAAATCGTTTTTCCGTCGTTTCTTGATTGTTTGTTAGATCAATGTGTTCCAAAATAACCCGATTGTTTTCAGTCCTCTTCCCTTTCTCTCTTTGAATGATCATAACATCTTACCAGACTGTTTGGTTTTCACCATCCACTTTGATCATCCTGATGAAGAGTGCTTGTCATTGTCTGCAAAATATTAAAAAAATTAAGTAACTCGGTGTGAAGATACAATTATTCAATATCTTTGCAAAAAGGAAATCCTTCTGCAAAGATAATCTGTCAACCTAAAAGTAATAGAGAAATGTCAAAATTTAATTTTCTGATCGCAATTGCAACAGCTACCGCAATCACCTCCTGCGGTAGTACAACGAAACACAACAGCCTCACTCAGGAAGAGGTTGCCGAGGGGTGGGAGCTGCTGTTCGATGGAACAACCCTGAACGGATGGCGTGATTACAATGGTGAAAATTTGACGGCGCCCTGGTACGCCGAAGATGGGATGATTCAGGCCAAGGGAGAGGGAGCCGATGAGCATGGCTACATCGTTACCGAGAAAATTTACGAAAACTTTGAACTGGTGTGGGATTGGAAAATTGCCGACGGAGGCAACAGCGGCGTGCTGTATCATGTGGTAGAGAATCCCAAGTTTGCGGTCCCCTATGTTACCGGGCCGGAGTATCAACTCATCGATGAACTGAACTTCCCCGAGCCACTTGAGGATTGGCAAAAGACGGCAGCAGACTATGCCATGCACACCACCGACCCGGAGAAAACAATCATCAAACCGGCAGGAGAGTGGAACAGCTCCAGAATCCTCTTCGACAACGGCCACGTGGAACACTGGCTTAACGGTGAAAAGGTAGTAGAATTTGAGGCCTGGAGCGAGGATTGGTTTGCCCGCAAAGAGAGCGGCAAATGGGAGAACGCACCCGAATACGGTCTTGCCCGCAAGGGTGTGATCTGCTTGCAAGACCACGGTTCAGCAGCCTGGTTCCGCAACATCAAGATCAGGGAGCTGCCCCGTAGGGAAGAGGAAGTCTCTCTCTTTAACGGCGTCGATCTGACCGGATGGGAGGTGTACGGCACCGAGAAATGGTACGTAGAAAACGGAGAACTGATTTGTGAGAGCGGTCCCGACAAACAGTATGGCTACCTTGCCACCCGCGCCTACTATGATGATTTTGATCTTTCAGTTCAATTCAAACAGGAGGCAGACGGAAATTCCGGTGTCTTCATCCGTTCATTTATCGAACCGGTAGCCATGGTAAACGGCTGGCAGGTAGAGGTAGCCCCCAAAGGGAATGATACCGGCGGCATCTATGAATCTTACGGCCGTGGATGGCTGGTACAGATCCCCGACGAGAAGGAGGAGATCCTGAAAGAGGGTGAATGGAACACGCTGCGTATCCTGGTGAAGGGCGACAACGTGAAAACCTACCTCAACGGGGAAGAGATGGTGGACCTGACCGACGAGAAAATTGGTGCGGCACAGGGACGGATTGCACTTCAAATCCACGACGGGGGTGGCATCAAGGTACGGTGGCGCAACATGAGCCTTCAAACCCTCTGATTCATTCCAAAATAAACACTGCGCAAAGAATCAATATCACAAACCCTGTTTCTTATCCCGAGACAGGGTTTGTGCTGATATAGCCTGGATGATCGTGGCATTGTTTTTGCAAAACATATTCTAAAAGAGAGAAAGGTTGTGCCTGGATGCATCCCTTCCAAAAAAACAGCCTATCTTTGTAACAACAACAGACTTATCATTCAGAATGACAGAAAAAAACGAACTGGTAGAAACTATTATTGAAGGCATCCAGGAGAAAAAAGGTAAAAATATCAGCTCCATACGATTGAAAGGTATCCCCGGAGCTATATGCGATTACTTTGTGATTTGCGAGGGAAACACCCCTACCCAGGTATCGGCACTGGCAAACTCGGTTGAGGAGATGGTTCAAAAGAAAACAACCGAGAAACCGATACGAATCCATGGACAACAACAAGCAGAATGGATTGCCATTGATTATGGCAATGTGATTGTGCACATTTTCCTACCCGAACTGCGAACATTCTACAACATCGACAACCTATGGGACGATGCAAAGAGTGAACGCATTCCCTCACTCTTGTAAAACTAATTTACCGAATATTTGTTACAATTTATCCGGACGAAGCGAATCAACTTCATGCACCACGCCGGTATAAGCCAAAAGGCAATAGAACATTTCAAACATGAGCAATACAAACAGCAATAAAGATAAGCAACCTACGATGCGCCCCAAGATGGGTGGCACCAATCCCAAAAGCCCCATCAACCCCTATTGGATCTACGCCATCGCACTGGCCATCTTAATGGGAATGTGGTTCTTTGGTCAGGACACCTCCGTGAAGGAGGTGACATGGTCTGAATTCCAACAATATGTGAAAGAGAACCGGGTGAAAAGCATCGTGGTTTTCAGCAACAAGGGTACAGCCGAGGCGATGGTACGCGAAGAGTCGGTGAACCATATCTTTGGAGAGGATGCAGCCAAGGCGGGACGCACTCCTGTGATCCAGGTGGAAGGAGCATCTGCCGATGCCATTGCAGAGTTTATCGAGACTGTCAAGACAGAACAGAACTACGACATCGATGTGCGGTTCGACACTACCTCGGAGATGTGGGGCATCCTGATCACTTTCGCTCCATTCCTGCTGCTGATCGTCTTCTGGATCTGGATGATGCGCCGCATGCAGGGTGGTGGCGGTGGTGGTGCCGGCGGAGGTGTTTTCAACGTTGGCAAGTCGAAAGCACAACTATTCGACAAGGACTCGGGCCAGAAGGTGACCTTCAGAGATGTAGCCGGCCTCTCGGAGGCAAAAGAGGAGGTGCAGGAGATTGTTGAGTTCCTCAAAAATCCGGGCAACTACACCAACCTGGGAGGTAAAATCCCCAAGGGAGCGCTGTTGGTAGGCCCCCCGGGCACCGGCAAGACCCTTCTCGCAAAAGCAGTGGCCGGTGAGGCCAACGTACCTTTCTTCTCCATCTCCGGATCTGACTTCGTGGAGATGTTCGTGGGGGTGGGAGCCTCACGTGTGCGCGACCTCTTCCGACAGGCGAAAGAGAAGGCACCCTGTATCGTCTTTATTGATGAGATCGATGCCGTAGGGCGTGCACGTGGCAAGAACACCAACTTCGGCTCGAACGATGAGCGGGAGAACACGCTCAATCAGCTGCTGACCGAAATGGACGGCTTCGGCTCCAACAGCGGTGTGATCATCCTGGCAGCCACCAACCGGGCAGACGTACTGGATAAAGCGTTGATGCGCGCCGGCCGCTTCGACCGACAGATATACGTAGAACTTCCTGACCTGAACGATCGGAAGGAGATTTTCAAGGTGCACCTACGCCCCATCAAAATAGATGAGTCGATCAACATCGATTTCCTGGCTCGTCAGACACCCGGCTTCTCAGGCGCTGACATCGCCAATGTATGCAATGAGGCAGCATTGATTGCCGCCCGCCGCAAAAAGAAATTCGTGCAGAAGAATGATTTCATGGATGCGGTTGACCGCATCGTGGGAGGTCTGGAAAAGAAGAACAAGATCATCACGCAGCATGAGAAGCGATCTATTGCCATTCATGAAGCGGGTCACGCCACACTCAGTTGGTTCCTGGAGCATGCCAACCCATTGGTTAAAGTAACCATAGTGCCACGCGGCAAGGCGCTGGGCGCGGCCTGGTACTTGCCTGAAGAGCGTCAGATCACCACCAAAGAACAGATGCTCGATGAGATGTGCGCCCTGCTGGGGGGACGAGCCGCCGAAGAGATATTCATCGGCCAGATCTCCTCCGGAGCAATGAATGACCTGGAACGCGTCACCAAACAGGCTTATGCGATGATCACCTATATGGGTATGAGTGACAAGCTGGCCAACCTGAGCTATTACGACTCTACAGGTCAGGAGTACACTTTCTCAAAGCCATACAGTGATGAGACAGCACAGTTAATCGACACCGAAGTGAAGGCGATGATCGCCCAGCAGTACGAACGCGCCAAACAGATTCTGAATGATCATACCGCAGGCCACAATCAGTTGGCGGAGATTCTGCTGGAGAGAGAGATCATCTATTCGGATGACCTTGAACATATTTTTGGTAAACGCAGATGGGTATCGCGCTCACAGGAGATCCTCGACAGCAAGACAGAAGTGGCGGAAGAAGAGGTGATCCCCTCACGTCCTTCAGGTTCAAGCGACTCGGTTTTCATTGACACTGATACCGACGGTCATGGTTCCAATCTAAAGCAACAGGATGAGGAGAAGTTAAACGATGAGACCGAGGAGACGGAAATCAAGACCCATAAATAATCTCAACACCCGATAGAGAGAACCGATCCCGGTCGGCCTCCATCATAAAAGCCTGAATGACAACATTCAGGCTTTTATGATGGAGGCGAGTGATCTCGCTATCCGGAATCATTTCAAACTATGGCGAACAAATTGTTTCTCCTTCTCGTTATATAAACAAACAAAAGAACAGAGATATGAAAGCGATTCATCAATATCTTACAATTGGACTGATGGCACTGACAATGGTCAGTTGCAACCAATCAAACGCAAATAATAAAGATCAACAAACTAAAAACAGTGTAGATATGAAATTTGAAAAAGTAGCATTACCTTATGCAACCGATGCCCTGGAGCCGGTTATCAGTAAACAAACCGTAGAACTGCATTATGGCAAGCACCACCAGGCCTATATTGACAACCTCAACAAGTTGATAGTGGGAACAAAATTCGAGAACGCAGATCTGGAAACCATTGTGAAGGAGAGCGATGGTGCGATCTTCAACAACGCAGGCCAGGCACTCAACCACAATCTCTATTTCACCTCCTTTAAGAAAAACGGCGGAGGTGAACCGAACGGAAAACTGGCAGATGCCATCAATGAGCAGTTCGGCTCATTCGACAAATTTAAAGAGGAGTTCAACGCTGCCGGTATGGGGGTATTTGGTTCCGGATGGGTATGGCTGGCCAAGGATGAAGGCGGCAAGCTCTCCATCCTGAAAGAAAGCAACGCCGGTAATCCGCTCACCAGCGGCCTGACTCCGGTACTCGGATTCGACGTATGGGAGCACTCCTATTATCTCGACTATCAGAACCGTCGTGCCGATCACCTGAAGGAGATTTGGAACATCATCGACTGGGATGTGGTGAGCGCACGTTACTGATCAAAAAAAAATAGACTGGCATCAACTAAGCCCAGTCTATGTGATAAACTATGAGAGAAGGAATCCACCGGGATTCCTTCTCTTTTTTTTACTACTTACGGAAGCATCATGATGCCGCTCAGCATTCTTCCTGAATGAACAGTCTGCCGACGGGCAGAAAAGAAGAGATCCTCCCGTTCATAAGTGCAGAGATCACTCTTTTCAATGTTTTCCCGCAGGACTCCCAAGCGGAGTAGCTCCCTCCGGTTAATCTCCTTCAGGTCGATGTGCCAGCGTGACGAGGCTCCATTAGCCGTCGACAATAGCGGGTCATTCAAATCAAAACCATTCAGGGAGAAAGAGTTCATCACCTCCTCCCCCACCTCATAGTGATGCTTTGAGATGGCGGGTCCGATGGCAGCAAGCAGATTGGCAGGAGATGATCCAAATCGATCACCCATCTCACGGATGGTTTTCTCCACAATGCGGCCCGCACTGCCCCGCCAACCGGCGTGAATTGCAGCTATCACCTCTTTTTCCTTATCATAGAGGAGGATGGGAACACAATCGGCAGTAGTGGCACAGAGAAAGAGTCCCTTCTCAGCGGAAAGGGTGGCATCCACTCCGTAGAGCCGTTCCATCACTTCACTCCTGCCGAGAGAGAGAAAATCCTGATCTATGGTCAGCACACCAGTACCGTGTGTCTGATGAGGAGTGATAAAGTGGTTGGGGGCAAGGCAAAACATTCTGGATAAGATCTCACGGTTCTCACTAATCTTCAGTGGATCATCATCGGAGAAATTACCCATGTTAAAGGAGGAGAAAGCACCACTGCTCACACCTCCGACGCGCGTGGTGAAGAAATGCATCACCTTCTCTTCCGCCGCGAACAGATCAGATAACAACAGGTTGTTATAATGGGGATGCTGCCTCATCTGCCTGTTTATTCATCAATATCATAAGGCTCATCGTCACCACCCCACACATCATCATCCACAGATGACTCATCGTCAGGGATTGTTTCATCTTCTTCAAAGCCTAGTTGCGACAGATCCAGGTTGCGATGAACCAGTGACTCACGTGTGACTGTCATTGGGACCGTCATATCGGTGTTAAGTTCCCGCCAGAGAATATCTTTCAAGGTGGGAATCCCAAAACCGGTGATTGAAGAGATGAAGACATAGGGTATCTCCGGCAGATCGCAAGAAATCTCATGCATCAGCTCCTCGTCGAGCATATCGGACTTGGAGATGGCCAGCACATGTCTCTTGTCCATCAGTTCGGGGTTGTATTGCCGCAACTCGTTCAGCAGGATATCATACTCTTTTCGGATATCTTCGGCATCGGCAGGGATTACGAAGAGAAGAAGTGCGTTTCGTTCGATGTGACGCAGGAAACGGAGTCCTAGCCCTTTACCCTCACTGGCACCTTCAATGATACCGGGAATGTCAGCCATCACAAACGACTTGGTGTCGCGATAGCTGACGATACCCAGGTTGGGCTCCAGTGTGGTGAAGGGATAATTGGCGATCTTAGGCTTGGCTGCCGAGACCACGGAGAGCAAGGTTGACTTGCCGGCATTGGGGAAACCTACCAGTCCCACATCAGCCAGCAGCTTCAGCTCCAGTATAACCCAACGTTCTTCATAGGGTTCACCCGGTTGTGCATAGCGGGGTGCCTGGTTGGTTGCTGTCTTAAAATGTTGGTTGCCCTGACCGCCGCGCCCTCCCTTGAGCAACACCACCTCCTGGTCGTGATCGGTGATGTCGCAAAGGTACTCACCGGTGTGGGCATCATAGGCTACGGTCCCACAGGGAACCTCAATCACGCGGCTCTCACCCTTCTTGCCGGAGCGTTGCGCCTTGGAGCCATTCTCACCATGTTCGGCAAAGAGATGGCGCTGGTAGCGAAGGTGAAGCAAAGTCCAATAGTTGCGATTGCCACGCAGGATGATGCTTCCACCATCCCCTCCGTCGCCTCCGTCGGGACCACCTTTGGGAATATACTTTTCGCGCCTGAAATGGGCGGATCCGCGTCCTCCCTTTCCAGATCGACAGAAAATTTTTACGTAGTCTACAAAATTTGTTTCAGCCATTATAATGTTACCCTTTCAATCTCTTTCACAATCGATTCAAAGATCGATTCGACCGATCCGACACCTGTTATCTCTTTCAACAGATCCTGATTGCGGTAAAACTCCTTCAGGGGGGCGGTCTGTCGGTAATAGACTCTCAACCTTGACTCAATTGTCTTGCGATTGTCATCGCTCCTGCCGGAGATCGCACCTCTTTTCAGCAAACGGTCAATCAGTTCTTCATCGGCCACTTCCAGGCTTACCACTATATTCACGGTTTCATCGTGTCGCAGAAGTAACTCATGCAACGCCTCCCCCTGAGGAACCGTACGGGGAAAACCGTCAAAGATAAATCCTTTTGCACCTTTGTTGCGTGCAATTAACTCTTCCAGCATCTCAATCACCACACAGTCGGGGACCAGCTCTCCCTTCGACATATAGGAGTCGGCAAGTTTACCCAGTTCGGTTGATGATGCGATTTCTTCTCTTAAGATCTCACCGGTGGACACGTGTTGCAGTCCGTACCGTTCGGCTATCTTCTCACTTTGTGTTCCCTTTCCCGATCCGGGAGCACCAAAAATCACTATATTCAGCATATTTCTCAACAATAATAAAGTTGCAAAGATACACTTTTTCATCCGTTTCACTTTCATTTTGATCCCATTATTCCCACTTTGCCAATTTTTAATTTCTGAAATGACGCATTAAAAGGTTATTATCGTCATTTGAACCAATCACTGATTTGGATGTTATTTATAAAATGTCCAACAACAACAATGTGAAGGAACAATGAAAAAAGAGGAATTCAAACAAAAGACACACCTGGTGATTGATGAGCTGGCTGAAACCATCTCAAGGCTGGAAGCCAGGGCAGGCGAGATTGCAGATGATGCAAAGGAGGAATACAAGGAACAACTGGAGAAACTGAGAGAGCTACGCGACAGCCTTTCAGCAAAACTGGATGAGTATGACATGATGGCAGACGGCAAATGGGATGTAGTGAAGGAGAGTGCCGGAAACTTCTTTGCATCTGTTGCGGAAGCATGGAAGGAGAACTACGGGAAGGTTGCGGATGCCTTTAGAAAAGAACCCCCACAGGAAAACTGACAGTCAATTTGCGGACTGGGCATATTCATGAAATTATTCAAATAAAAAAAAACTCCATAACCTTCTCAGGTTTTGGAGTTTTTTTGCTGTGAGGTACCTGGCGGATTCGAACCGCCGTAAACGGTTTTGCAGACCGGCGCCTAACCACTCGGCCAAGGTACCATTCTCGCACAAAGCGGATGCAAAGGTAATATTTTTTTCCTACATACAAAATGGTTTACTCCTTTTTCTCTGGCAGAGGTTGAAACAGGCAGGCGGTATCAGGAAAAAAGAATACGAAAGGCATCGCTCACCTTCTTCACCTGAATCATCTCAATTTTCACCTTTTTGGTGTACCCTTTCAGATTATTGGCCGGTATCAGGATGCGGGAAAAGCCCAGTTTTTCTGCCTCCTGGATGCGTTGTTCAATGCGATTCACCGGCCGTATCTCACCGGACAGACCCACTTCACCACAAAGTGCCGTGTTGCTCTCCACACTCATATCGAGGCTGGAAGAGAGGATGGCACTAATCACCGAGAGATCCATCCCGGGATCGTTCACACGCAACCCTCCGGCAATATTGAGAAAGACATCCTTCTGTGCCAGCCTGAAACCTGCACGTTTCTCCAGTACTGCCAGCAACATGTTCATTCGTCTGATATCAAAACCGGTGGCGGAGCGCTGCGGTGTTCCGTAGGCAGCAGTACTCACCAGTGCTTGTGTCTCAATTAAAAAAGGACGAATCCCCTCGATGGCGGCCGCAATGGAGACACCACTTAACCCCTCATGATTTTGCGTCAACAGCAACTCGGAGGGATTGCTCACCTCACGAAGACCCGACTGGTTCATCTCGTAGATTCCCAGCTCGGCGGTACTGCCAAAACGATTCTTGATGCTCCGCAGGATGCGGTACATATAGTGTTGATCGCCCTCGAACTGAATTACAGTATCGACAATATGTTCAAGGATCTTTGGGCCGGCAATGCTTCCTTCCTTGGTGATGTGGCCAATCAGCAGCACTGGTGTTCCAGACTGCTTGGCGAACTTGAGCAGGGCTGCCGCACACTCCCGCACCTGTGAAATGCTCCCTGGAGCCGACTCGAGTGCCTCACTGTAGATGGTTTGAACGGAATCGACGACCAGCAATCGGGGAGAAGTGCTCTTCACATGTTTAAAGATCTCATCGAGGTTCGTTTCGCATACAATCAGGCAGTCATCATTCTGCAACCCAATGCGATCGGCACGCAGTTTAAGCTGCCGGGCACTCTCCTCTCCGGAGACATAAAGTGTGCGCAATCCATTCAGCTTCAGGATGGTTTGCAGGACAAGGGTAGACTTGCCAATCCCCGGTTCGCCACCCAGCAATACCACCGATGCAGGAACAAGTCCCCCACCCAAAACCCTGTTCAACTCGCCATCAAGGAGGTCGATGCGTGGTTCCTCGTCTGCACGAATCTCCCCCAACTGCTGAGGTTCACTCCTTACGCTCTGAAAGGAACGAGTGTCCTCCTGTTTAGCCGTGACATCCTTGCGTACCAGCTCTTCCACGAAAGTGGACCACTCACCGCAAGAGGGACATTTGCCCATCCACTTGGGTGATTCGTAGCCGCATTGGCTGCAGAAATAGACTGATTTTAGTTTGGCCATACCGATAGCATTTGGTGAGGTAAAGTTAGGAAAAAATATTTACATTTGCATTTGAACCATTACTGTCATCGAAGAATCTACTTATGTCCCAGAACCATTCATCCATTGCCCAATCGCTCGGGTTACCCCTCAGAAGCGTTGAGAATACCATCCGCCTGCTGGGGGAAGGAGCCACCATCCCTTTTATCAGCCGTTACCGAAAGGAGATGACCGGTGGCCTCGATGAGGTGCAGATCGCCCGGATCGGCGAAATGAAAGAGAAACTGGAGGAGCTTGATAAGCGGAAGGAGTATATCCTGAAATCGATCAGCGAGCAGGAGAAACTGACACCGGAATTGGAAATGGAGATCCGCCATTGCCCCGACAGCACCCTTTTGGAAGATCTCTATCTGCCCTACAAGCCAAAGCGGCAGACAAGAGCCGAAATAGCCCGCAAGGAGGGGCTGGAAGGATTGGCCAGTTGGCTGATGTCACAACAACAGCACCCGGTTGAACAAGAGGCTGAACGTTATAAAAATGATGACGTGGGGAGTACCGCTGAAGCACTGAAAGGAGCCCGTGACATCATTGCCGAGTGGGTTAACGAGGATTCCGAAGCGCGACAAATAGTACGTCAGATCTTCGCACGTGAGGCGATGATCACCGCGAAAATGGTAAAAGGCAAAGAGCAGGAGGGTGAGAAGTACAGCGATTATTTCGACTTCGTCGCACCCATCTCACGACTGCCCTCACACCGTTTGCTGGCCATCCGACGTGGTGAAAAAGAGGGATTCTTACGTGTCTCAATCTCCCCCGATGATGAACATTGCTTCCGACGACTTGAAAAGGTATTCGTGAAGAACAACAGTGAAGCGGCGGACCATGTGATCGAGGCGGTGAAGGATGGTTACAAACGATTGCTGAAACCCTCCATCGAGACAGAATTTGCCAACCTTACAAGGGAAAAGGCTGATGAGGCGGCCATTACCGTCTTCGCAGAGAACCTCAGGCAGTTGCTGCTCGCACCTCCACTGGGACAAAAGCGTATCCTGGCCATCGACCCGGGTTACCGTACCGGTTGCAAGTTGGTGTGTCTCGATGAGCAGGGGAACCTTTTGCACAATGAGACCATATACCCCCATCCACCACAGAAGGAGTATGGCAAGGCAGGCAACAAGGTGGTGAAGCTTGTTTCCACCTACCGTATCGATGCCATCGCCATCGGGAATGGCACAGCCAGCCGTGAAACAGAGGGTTTCATCACCGGACTGCGATACGAGAAAGAGGTGAATGTGTTTGTAGTAAGCGAGAGTGGCGCATCAGTCTACTCCGCCTCGAAGGTTGCCCGCGAGGAGTTTCCGGAATACGATGTCACCGTCCGGGGAGCCGTCTCCATAGGACGGCGGCTGAGCGATCCGCTGGCGGAACTGGTAAAGATCGACCCTAAAGCGATCGGTGTGGGGCAATACCAGCATGATGTAGATCAGGGGAAGCTGAAACGTTCACTCGACCTGACGGTGGAGAGTTGCGTCAACCTGGTGGGAGTGAACCTGAACACTGCCAGCAGGCACCTGCTCATCTACGTCTCAGGGTTGGGTGAATCGCTTGCTAACAACATTGTGGAGTGGCGTTCCACAAACGGTCCTTTCCGCTCTCGCCTGGAACTGAAGAAGGTTCCACGACTGGGGGAGAAAGCGTTCGAGCAATGCGCCGGCTTTCTACGGATAACTGAAGCAGAGAATCCACTAGACAATTCCGCAGTCCATCCCGAGAGTTACCCCATCGTTGAGCAGATGGCGAAAGACCTTAAATGCAGTGTGAGGGAGTTAATCGGCAACATAGAACGCATCACCGCCATCGATAAGGAAAGATACAAGAATGAAACTGTTGGTGATGAAACATTGGTTGACATCCTGCAAGAGCTACAAAAGCCGGGGCTCGACCCCCGATCAACGGTTCAGACACTTGAATTTGACCCTTCTATCCGGCTGTTAGACGATCTGCAGGAGGGGATGATCCTTCCTGGTATCGTGACCAACCTCACCCAGTTTGGTTGCTTTGTGGATATCGGCATCAAGGAAAACGGACTTGTTCACATCTCGGAACTGGCTAATCGGTTTGTCTCCAATGTATCGGAGGTGGTGTCACTCCACCAACATGTGAAAGTGAAAGTGCTTTCTGTGAACAAGGAGAGAAAACGAATTCAGCTATCAATGAAAGGAGTCTGAACCATTATCCTGACAGATTTGGTTTAGAAGTTGAATTCAAGTTGCCTCTTTAGCAGGGCAAAACTCTTGCGGTGATGGGGTGTTATGCCGTGCACTCGAATCGCCTCGCGGTGCTCCTGTGTAGGATAGCCCTTGTTGCGGCTCCAACCAAACTGAGGGTATTGTTTGTCCAGATCACGCATGTGATCATCGCGCCAGGTCTTTGCGAGCACCGATGCCGCAGCAATCGACAGATATTTCGCGTCACCTTTGATGACACAGCTGTAAGGTATCCCCTCATACGGCAGGAAGCGATTACCATCCACCAGTATATGCTGCGGCTTGTTGGAGAGCAAGCTTAGTGAACGATGCATCGACTCTATGGAGGCTCTCAAAATATTGAGTCGGTCAATCTCTTCCGGTGTACAGGATGCAACGGCATAAAAGAGCGCCTCCTGTTCAATCACAACTCGCAACTGTTCACGTTGCCTCTCGGTGAGCTGCTTGGAGTCGTTCAGCATGTCGCACCTGAAGTCAGGCGGCAGAATGACAGCGGCAGCAAAGACCGGTCCGGCAAGACACCCCCTGCCTGCCTCATCACATCCCGCTTCCAGAATGCCTTCATGCATGCAGGATAACAAACCGGTACACTTTTTCAAACGCTGCGTCATTCTCCGTTCTCCTTTCCCCAGCTGATAACAAGGCTGTTATCCTCCGGAGGAAAGTCGAATGAAAAATCTTTCGTTTCAATCTCATTCCCCAGGTATGAGGCAAACAAACGAAGTGCAAGCTGCATCTCAGGATCAGCCTTCTCATCGCCTTTCACATGCATCATGTTGAGCTTCACTATCAGGTCGGTGAGCAATGGCATTAATTCCTCCGGCAACGGAATACCCACTCCTCTCAGTCGCTGCTCTGCCACTCGCCGGGTCAGCATCTCCAATCGCTTGAAGGCGTCCTCCTCCAAATTGCTGTTGCCGTCTACCTGTTTAACAAAACGACTCTCCACCGTGAGGCTGCTCTCCTTGAGAGTCATCATTCGCCAGGCATAAGGATATTGCGCCAGGCTGGCAGTCTCCAGATCGAAAATGCTGTGACCCGAGGAAGCTTCAAAACGGGTGACGTCGTTCGCGTGAAAATGCCCCGTAAAGATAAAAGGCATCTTCGCCTCAGCCAACCATGCCGCATGAAGTTCCCACTCCTCCACAAGGTAACCGGGAAAGAATGCCGACTGGTAGGGCATATGTTCCACCAGTCCATGGTGCATCATGCCCAGCACAGTGATTCCTTTTTCCTCAGCCTCTCGAAGCACCGAAAGCGCCCACTCACGGGTTTGCTCTTTGATGCGGCCAGCGGTAATTGATCCTGTAGTATGTTCTTCATAACGATTGCTATCGAAACAAAGCAACCAGTGCTGAGGATCCAGTGCGGCAACATAACTGAGTGAAGCCGAATCCCTGTGAAGCGCTTCACCATATCCGAACGACTCGTATAGTGCAACAAATTCATCTTTAGTAACGCTCTCTACCGGCAGCTTTTTGTCACCCCTGTAAGCAACGGCATTGGGGATGTTGATGTCATGATTTCCGGGCACTACAAGTACACGAACACCCTCCTTTTCGAAGGAATGGAGATCCGCAACGAGATCATGGTGGCTCTGTCGCTCCCCGTGATGGGTGAGATCACCTGAGATCAGGAGGAGATCGGGTTTCTCCTGGTGCAAATTACTCCACACCTGCTCAAGCACCATCTGCTGATCATCAAATTGCCTGCCGGAAACCTGCTCGTATGTCTTAAGTGCTTGACCACTGTCGTATAGCTTCGGAGATAAGAAATGGATATCGCTTAGCAATGCGATCTTCAGGGAGTCAGCTGATACAGCGTTGCAACCGGTGATAATCACCGTTAGGAAAAGTAACGAAAGTTGCAGTTTTCTCATTGGCTATCTGGTCATCATAAAACCCATTATTTTCTCCAGCCATCGTTCAAAAGGACTCTGTTCAATCTCACGGAAGCTGTCGGCTATGGTTTCAGAATAAAAAGGCTCATTGTCGGTATCTCCCCACACATGTTCGGCCAGTTGCGGATAATCGATATAGGGATTTCG
Organism: Dysgonomonadaceae bacterium zrk40; assembly: GCA_016916535.1. NCBI lineage: Bacteria > Pseudomonadati > Bacteroidota > Bacteroidia > Bacteroidales > Dysgonomonadaceae > Dysgonomonadaceae bacterium zrk40. Next base: position 2,111,108 of record CP070276.1, on the reverse strand, counting down.
ATTCTGTTGCAACTTGTAAACCGCTTCGTTGCGACGAACCTCCTTTAGGCTTACGGGATCTTCCCGGTGCCATTTCAGCAACAACTCAAGCGACCATTTACTGAAACCGGGATAGCGGTCTCTCGAGGTCTGGTCTGAGTTCCACCTGTATAACTCATCCTCATAGGCTGTCACCACATAGAAATAGCTGCGTGCCACATCACCCTTGTATTCATCAATGGGTTCAAAGACCGTACGGGTATAACCGCCAAAAGTATTTTGTCCCACTTTCGAACCGTTGGTTGACTCCCAGTTGATGATACCAACCTCACCGAAGGGGAGGTTTCCACGACGATTGTTTACGTATCCATCGGTAGGATAGATGTGAAAAAGGTCTGACTCAAGGGCATCTGTTCCTCGAAACCAGCTCCTGGGGAAGAGATGCTCCCGGTTGTAGCAATCTCCCTCCTTTCGGGAAGTTCCACAACGATGCTGTATGAAGTCATAGTTATAAGCTCCTCCAACACCAGGGTCATGGGAATAGATGTCCCACACCTTAGCATTCCTGAAGGCATCCGTAGACTCAAAAGCGTCCCATAACTCTCGGTATGAAAGCACCATGGGGTCACCAACAAGCGAACAAAGAGCACTCTTCAATGCAGCTCCACTCTTCCCTTCTGCCCGGTTATAGTATCCGTGAGGGATTTGTGCAACAAGAGGAAATGTCACAACCGACAGAATAAACAGCGAAATGAAATATCGGAAAATGATCATTGCTTATGATGTTTCGGTATTGGGGAGCTAAGAGCGCCCGATAGAAAAGGCAAATATAAAAAAAACTCTCTTTAACTGAGAATGAAATGAAATAAAAAGGGGGAGGAACTGAAAAAAGGGGATTTGAAGGAGGAAATCAGGCGTTGAGGATTCGTTCAATCTCTTCGATATCGGAGCGAAAACCCTTGTCCACGTCGTAAAAGTTTTTTACCGTGTTGCATGCATGCAATACTGTTGCATGATTGCGGTTTCCTACTTGAATACCAATCTGGGAAAGCGACAACTCGGTGTGCTTCTTGATGAAGTACATGGTAACCTGACGGGCTTGTACAATCTCACGTTTACGTGAGGAAGATTGTATCAGCTCTTTCTTAATGTTAAAAAACTGAGAAACGGTATCCTGAATCCGCTCTACTGTGATCCTTTTCCGTTCAAACCGGATGCTTTGTTCCATCACCCTGCGGGCAAGGCTCATGTCAATCTCCCTGTTGTTGATGATGGAATGGGCCATCAGTGAGACTACAATTCCTTCGAGGTCACGCACGTTCTCAGTTACATTCTCGGCGATGAAATCAATCACGTTGGCCGGAATTGAAAGGCCGTCTGACAAGACTTTATTTTGAAGAATCTTTTTACGCAACTCCTTGTCAGGGCGCTCCAGTTTAGTGGATAGTCCCCAACGAAAACGGGTCAACAGCCGCTCTTCCATTCCCTGCATATCCATGGGAGCACAATCAGAGGTCATCACCAGCTGCTTGTTATTCTGATGCAAATGGTTGAATATATGGAAGAAGGTGTTTTGCGTTTTTTCCAGTCCGGACAACTCATGGATGTCATCGATGATCAACACATCAATGCTTTGGTAGAAGTTAATGAAATCGTTGATGGTGTTGAAGCGTCGTGCGTCGGTAAACTGTACCTTAAAGAGATGTGCCGAGAGATAGAGCACCTTCTTCTCTGGATAAAGATCCTTCACCTTTGAACCGATGGCATGACAGAGGTGCGTCTTACCCACTCCGGAATGACCATGTACAAATAAAGGATTAAAAGCAGTTTTCGCCGGATTGTTTGCAACCGCCTCAGCTGCTGTACGTGCCAGTCGGTTACTTTCACCTTCAAAGAAATTCTCAAACCGATACTTACCGTTGATCTGTGAGTCAAACTCAGTAGTTTCAACCCGGTCAAAAGGACTTGGCACCTTCTCCGAAACTTTTTTCCGAAAATTCTTGTCGGTTGTAACGAACGACTTACTCTCACCCCGCAATTCCACGACAGTATTGCTTTCAGTCTCCACAAGTATGCGGTAATTGAGTATGGTCCCTTCTCCGATCTCACGGTAAAGTGTCTGTTGAATCAGATCGAGGTATTTATCCTCAAGGTATTCATAGAAAAACTGACTGGGTACCTGAACTGTGAGCACATGATCCTGGTAATTGAGTGGAACAATTGGGAGAAACCATGTATTGAATGCCGGTTCGGGGATATTATCCCGAATCACATCCAAACAATTTTTCCACAAAATCTGACAATCGTTACTCATTGAATTTCTAAAATGATCTTTGTTTTCCCGCCGTTCCAGCTAAGAGATTACAAATTTTGGAAAAATAAACGAGAAAAAAAAATGAACTTTTTTTTGTTTTTCACACTTTCAAAAAAAAAACGTTATTTATCAACAGGATAGAAGTATCAATCTGTTTTTCAAAGCATTAAACAAATCAAAACATGGAGACCAATTTGATTATCAAGTCGATATAAGGAAACGGCTTAATATCTCCCCCTCCAATTTAATGTTTCTTTTTTGTTACGTAAGTGCAGTCAATCAACGTGTTTTATACTGAAAAGCAAGCAAGGTCTTATTTAGATTTATTCTAATTAGACAATTCCACAGATCCCCAATTGAAACCCCATTGAATCAAAACAAACTCACTTTCACCTTAAGATATCGACCCGGATTCAGCCTAATATCTTCCAGAAGCCTTGTGGCTGCATCAATGGTCACATTAAGGCTGTCATGCAATTTTGTATCGTTAATCAGGAGACCCAATGAATTGTCGTTACTGTTAATTCTCTCAGAGAGAATTTTCAAGTTATTGACTGTTTCATCAATCCCTATGAAGGTACGCTTGAAATCCATCTCACTCAGATCGCTGCTCACCTTGTTTAAATCGTCTGTGACAGCATGCAGATTGCTGCTGATCTGGGGTAAATCTTTTTCGATGGCAGCCATCATCCTGTTCAGACTAACACTGGTCTGATTCAGCTGATTCACTGTTTGACCAATTCCGTTAATGGACTCCTCCCAAGAGGGATGGGCGGTAAGTCGTTGCAGTGATAGCAGCAGCGAGTCAATACGCAGGAAGATTGAGTCGGCCCGAGGCATTAAATTAGCGGCGCCATCCATCAAACCGGTCACTTTTCTGCCATTGATTGTATCACCAGGTTGTAGCAGCACCGACGAACGACCAAGTACCAGCGTTGCCATAGAGGCACCGAAAAGATCGGTACCGTACTCCAGGTAACTGTCGTCCGATATAGGAAACTCCTCTGTAAGACTCAGGGCCACTGCGAATCGCATCGGATCCGTTTCGGCCATTGTAATGCTGCTTATTAATCCCACTTGGTATCCCTTCACGTAAACTGGAGAAGAGAGCAGCAGGCTGGTAACATCATCGAAGAGTGCGAAATATTGCTTTTGTTGTTTCATCACATTAATTCCTTTCAGGAAATGAATGCCGAAATAGATCATGAACAGGCTGGCGAGAAATGCCAGACCAATAAGCGCATTTCTGGAAGTTTTCTTCATCTGATTGATTATTTCACACGTTTTCCCTCCACAAGCTCGATGACAAATGCGTCCTTGAACTTGCGGCGCACCTCTCGCAGGGTTCGGGTGATCTCTGACTGATTGTATGTGTTGCCGTAGGTGTATTTATACAACCCCCCGTCAACATAATATTCAACAGGATCCAATCCTTTGAAAACTTTTGCTCCCTTCTCATACTTGCGCGATGAGGTGAGAAACTGGATCCTGTATTCACTTTCTACTGTTGAAATAGAAGCGGTGGAAGCTAAGCCATCCTCCTCCCGAGAAGATGAATTGCCATTAAAAACAAAACTCTTCTTATCATGCTCTCGCTTATACTCCTTGAAACCATTATAGATCGCACTGGCCAGTGCATTCTGCCCATTAATGCTCTTTAGGTATTTTTCATCATGGGGGTTGCTGATATATCCCAGCTCTACCAGGATACTGGGCATTGCAACCTCACGCAGCACCAGAAAACCAGCTTGTCTCACATTACGGTTTACTCTTTTTGCACTTGTCACCAGCTGGTTTTGCACAATGGAAGCCAGGTACACACTTTGTGAGAGAAACGTGTTGGCCATGAACTCAAAAATGATGTATGATTCAGGTTCGTTGGGATTAAAGCCTTCATACTTGAGAGAATAATCTTCTTCATACATGATCACTGCGTTCTCAGCCTTAGCAACATCGAGGTTATCCTTGCTGCGATGCAAACCCAGCACGAATGTCTCGACACCTTGTGGTGAGGTACGTTTCCGATCCAATGCATTGCAATGAAGCGAGATGAAGAGGTCGGCATGTGCTTTATTGGCAATCTCGGCTCGTTTATTCAGTTCCACAAACCGGTCGCTGTCACGCGTATAAAGCACCTTCACATTCTTGTGGTGCTTCTCGATGAGTGTACCAAGTTTTAGAGCAACAGAGAGAACTATATCTTTTTCACGGGAGGTGGCGCCGACAGCTCCCGGGTCCTTACCCCCATGACCGGGATCAATAACCACCGTAAATGGTCTATTTTGTGCGAATGAAATGGTACCAGGATAAAGGGCTAGCAAAAAACCCAATAATAGAAATACCAAAAACTGATTGCGTGGCATCATCTGCATATCTTTTCCACAAAAATAGGAAATAATTTTATTGAAACAAAAAATGGAGCTCACCTGGGGTAGCTCCATTCTTATGTTTATCTGTTCGGTCAGGTTATGGCATCAACTCTTCCAGTTTTGCATCCAATGCTTCACCTCTCAGGTTTTTCTCAATGATAATGCCTTCCTTGTCTAGCAGGATGGTGTGGGGAATACCCTGAATGGCATAAAGGTCCACTATCGGACTATCCCAATACATCAGGTCTGACATCTGCGGCCAACCCATTTCCATCTGGTTGATTCCCTCAAGCCACTCGTCGCGATTTCTGTCGAAAGAAACACCAACCACTTCAAATCCTTTCGATTTATACTTTTCATAAGCTGCAGCCACATTGGGCATCTCCTGACGGCAGGGACCACACCAGGCAGCCCAGAAATCGACAAGTACATACTTGCCCTGACCTGCATATTGTGACAGCGATACCTCATTGCCATTGGGATCGTTCAGTGTGAAATCAACAAATTTCTTTCCAATAGCTACATTCTCCAGGTTCTCTAACCGTTTTACCACACGCTGAATATTCTCTTTAGACTTGAAAGACTCATCCGCTAAATCGAGAATCTCACGCTGTTGTTCCGGTTCAAACATCGAAGAAGAAGCCATGAAGGAGTACTGCCCCAAGTCGTTGCCGATGTTCTCTTTGATGAAGTTGAAGTTCAAATCGGTCATTTCGTTACTGATGCTGTCGTAGCTGGCGTTGATCTCGGCTTCCATCTCCCCGGTGATTGTACCGTTAGCTTGGGCACTGTTGTAACGTTCCACTACTTCGCGAATCTGCATCCCCAATTCACGTTGTTTTGACCTGAAATCGGTATATGCTTCGTTGATTGTTGAGCCACTTACTGTCACCACGCTGTCGAAAGCGACTTTTAACTTTCCCGGTTCCAATAAAATTGGTATACGGGTCTCCTGTCGCGGATCAACCGACTCATCCAAGAGGACAAAGCGCAGGTGGGTAGCATCCGACGCACCCGTGAAACTAAACCGACCATTCTCCACCACTGCTGTATCGGTTGTGACCATTGCGTCGTCAGTCATCTCCTGCAGATATACATTTGTTCCTTCAAAACCTGGATTAGCAACCGTACCTTTGATGGTATACTCATTTGCATTCTGACAAGAGATCAGAATTAATGCTGATATAAAAAGATAAAATAATTTTCTCATTATTGTCGTATTTATGGATTTAAGTGGGCAAAGATATGTAAAAGAGTGGGATTTGTCTACTACAAGAAGGTTATTTTTGGGGTCATGGCAATAATTGTATCCTCCGGACGTTTACCTTTAAGAAGCCAAAGAGCTGATGAACAAAAAAAATCCACAGGAAAAGAAAACAGCAAAAAAGCCTCCCTGCGAACAGGTGCACCCTTCCCTAACATCACTGCTGATCATTCGTCAGTATGCAAGATGCTACTGTCCTAAGAAAAGAATACCTCAAAACGAGAAACTGTTCATTCTGAATTGAATACCTGATTAATATAATCAGGAGTGAAAAGGCCTCAATTTTCACAAATAAAGATTTTTCTTTACCTTTGGAAGCAGAAAAAATAAACAAATGAGTACGATTGTAGCACCGTCCCTACTGGCGGCCAATTTTCTTCATCTCAAAAGGGATATTGAGATGCTCAACAGAAGTGAGGCAGACTGGATCCACCTGGATATCATGGATGGTGTCTTTGTCCCGAATATTTCATTCGGATTTTCGGTGATCAATCAATTGAAGAGCGTCACACAAAAAAAGCTGGATGTACATCTGATGATTGTCAGTCCTGAAAAATTCACCGATGAGATTAGGGCAGCCGGTGCCTCCTTCATGAATGTTCACTACGAGGCATGCAATCACCTGCACCGGGTGGTTCAGGAGATTCGCCGTAAAGGAATGAAGCCGGCAGTTACACTGAACCCCCATACTCCGATTGCATTGTTGGATGAGATTCTACCGGAGTTGGACATGGTACTCCTGATGTCTGTAAACCCCGGATTTGGTGGACAACAGTTCATTGAATCTACTGTTAGAAAGGTTGCCAGGCTTAGGGAAATGATTGAAAAAAGAAACCTTCCCACACTGATCCAGGTTGACGGAGGTGTTAATCTGGAGACCGGCAGAAGACTTGTTGATGCCGGCGCTAACGTGCTGGTGGCCGGCAGCTTCGTTTTCTCTTCCGATGATCCTGAAGAGACCATTCGACAGCTGAAGGCGCTTTAAGACACAATACACAATTCTAAAAGAGGCGACTTCGGCTCTTTTATTCGCAGAGCGGAGAAGTTTCGATCGGTTTCACCATGCGCGTGAAATGAACGAAGTGATTGGTAAAACGCCCTTTATCCGACTTCTACTCCCCGTTGTCGGTGCTATCATTTCCAGTCCATTCCTTTCAGACATCGGACTGCTGAATGTGATTTTGACTTTATTGGGTGCCCTGCTCTTCTTCCTATCATTCTTACGACATAACCTAAATCACTTTGCATGCAGGTGGATCTTCGGTGCCGGCACCTACCTCTTTCTTTTTGGCTTAACCCTGCTCCAATGCCGTGAACAGAGAGCATTCAGCAAATTCACCTTCCCCGAACATCGCAAAACATACCTCGCAGTTCTACTTGATATTCCTGAAGAGAAAGAGCGATCGGTACAATGCCCAGTGCGAACAGCTCCACCATTGGAAAAGAAAGTGATGCTCTACCTGGAAAAAAGCAACCGTGCGATGAAACTATTGCCTGGCGACGAAATTGTTATCAGTGCACAACCGGAACCATTTCGCAACTTCGGGAATCCCGGAGAATGGGACTATGCCGGATATATGTGCAACAAAGGATTTGCCGCCAGAGATTATATTACTGACAATGAATGGAGTATAACAGGAAGAAGCATTAATACTCCTTATCTGTTGGCACAAAGATGCCGGATAAATATTCTCAGTTACTATCGTTCTCTTGGGCTTGTAGGGGACACTTATGCCTTTATAGCAGCAGTAACACTCGGCTACAAGGCATACCTTTCGGACGACATCAAGAAGGCTTTCCAAGCCTCCGGCACAGCTCACCTGCTGGCAGTAAGCGGACTTCACACAGGGATAATCTATCTGATACTCTCCCTGCTCCTGTCACCACTTGGTACAAGGGGAATAGGCTTCCACATCCGCCAATGGACAATCATCCTGATGCTTTGCGGTTATGCTTTCCTAGCAGGACTCTCAGCATCGGTAGTTAGGGCCGTAATCATGCTTTCACTTTATTGCATTGGGCGCCTTAGACAAGAAAGCTCTTTCACCGTAAACACACTGGCCGCAGCCGCTTTCCTGATTCTTATATTTCAACCAAACAGCTTCTATGACATCAGTTTTCAATTGAGCTTCGGAGCAGTCTTTTCGATTCTATGGTTTCAACCTCGGATTGCGGCACTGGTCATAACCAAAAAGAAAATAACAAAATACCTCTGGAACCTGATGACCCTCTCTCTGTCGGCTCAACTAGGCCTCTTTCCACTCTTGTTATACCATTTCGGCACCTTTCCAACCTGGTTCTTCATCACCAACATCCTTGTGGTACCGCTTTTGGGAGGCATCATCTATTCGATGATACCGTTGTTGCTGACCGGCTTGTTGCCAAAAACGCTGTCGAACTTTCTTGAGTGGCTACCTCAGATTCTCCATAGCCTTGTTCAATTATTGACAAACCTCATGCTAACCATTGTTCAGTTCATCGAATCACTTCCCTTCGCTCAACTCACCGGCCTAAAGATTTCACTGCCTTCTTCTATACTACTGCTGATTTTCATTTTTCTGATTAGCCACTTCATGAAAAAAAAACGGCCCCGTGTACTAATCCTTGCCCTATCATCACTGCTCTTGTTTCAACTGCTTTCTCTTTTGGATCATTTGCAGCCCCCCTCCCCTCAGCTGGTCGTTTTCAACAACTCACCTTACAGTGAGATCTCGATTTATGTAGAGGAGAATAACTTCCCCATACTGATACCGGATAATGGGGTATTGCCTCACCCCAACAAGAAAATCATCCGTCTCTCCGATGGATCGTTCAACGATTTCACAAACAGCAACACCTTCCCAGTAGATATCCTGATTCTTTCCCAATATTGTTGTTTCAATGTGGAACAACTTTACAGTATCTTCCAGCCCTCACTAATTGTGCTCGACAGCTCACTGTCGAGCTATTCGGCTGTGAGATTCAGAGAGAGCTGTCGCAACAGGGGTATCCCGGTGCATGATGTGCGACAAGATGGAGCCTATTCACTGAATTTTTAGTACTTTTGCCGCTTATCATCAAAAGAAACGTTCTCAATGAAGTTTACTGAAACACTCACCGACGTGATTGAACCTGGGAAGGTGAATCAGATTATGCAAGCCATCAATGAGGCTGAGCAGATCGTGATCACCACCCACCTCTCCCCCGACGGGGATGCCATTGGATCATCACTTGCACTTTACCATTTCCTGAAGAAGCAGGGAAAACAGGCCAGGATCATCGTACCCAACTCTTTCCCCCACTTCCTGAAATGGATGAAGGGTGCTGGTGATATCAGCGTGGCAGAGTACAATCCAGAAGCAGCCAGGCATATTTTGTTTCATGCCGATCTTATTTTCTCACTCGACTACAACATTCACAAGCGAATAGGACTGATGGCTCCCATGTTGGAGGCATCACCGGCAACGAAGATTCTGATCGACCACCACCTCCTTCCCGGCAACGGGTTCGACATCGTGGCATCCCACCCTGATATTTCCTCCACTAGCGAACTAATTTTCCGACTCCTGTTTCAGGCAGGGAAGTATGAAGTGATGTCGAAAACAGAGGCGGAATGCATCTATTGCGGCATGATGACCGACACTGGGGGATTCACCTACAACTCCAGTGATCCTGAAATTTTCGAGATCATCAGTTTGCTTCTGCGTAAAGAGATCAATAAAGATGCAATCTACTCGAAGGTGTTTCACAACTACTCAGCCGAACGATTCCGCCTATTAGGGTTCACCCTCTCCAAACGCATGGAGGTATATCCCGACCTGCATGCGGCACTGATCTGGCTCTCAAAAGAGGATCAGGCCCAGTTTCAGTTCAACAAGGGAGACACCGAAGGGTTTGTAAACTATCCCCTCAGCATCAGGGGAATCATCTTCTCCACCTTCATTCGTGAGGATGAGGGGCTGATCAAGCTCTCCTTTCGCTCACAACAATCATTCCCTTGCAATGAGTTTGCCTCAGACTTTTTCAATGGAGGTGGACACTTGAATGCATCGGGTGGAGAGTTTTACGGTTCCCTGGAAATGGCTTTGCAAAGATTTACTGAAGGACTCGAAAAGTATGAAGAGCTCCTAAAACAATCGATAAATCAGGATTAATTCATTTTTAAGAATAGATAATGTTTATTTCGGCGTAATAAAGTTATTTTTAGTACAGATTGTGTACTTTTGCAATCAGTATCAATTAGACGACAGAGATATATGAACAAAACAATACTTATCATATTTGCGCTTTTAGGAATGTTGCTCATCATTCCCGCCTGCAACGATCGGAAGACCTATGCGGATTACCTGAATGATGAAGAAAAAGCAATTGATCTTTTCATAGCCCAACAACAATTGACCATCTTAGACGAATATCCCGCGAGTGGCAACTTCGGGGAGAAAGAATTTTACAAGGATCCTGCTTCAGGTGTTTACTACCATGTCATCTCATACGGTGACACGACTACGAATCTAACACAAAACCAGGTTGTCTATATTCGTTTCCGTGACCTTCACTACTTCATGGCAGATGACACCATCCGCTACTCAAATCTGGCTTATCCGGTCGAAGTGAAGTATCTGGGCCCGGTAAACTCAACCACAAAAAGCTACTACAGTAACCCCGGTTGGATGATACCATTGGAGCGTGTGGGGCACAACGGGGAGGTAAAGATGATCATTCCATTCACCATGGGTTCATCTAACGATCGGTCACAATACCAACCCTCCTACTACGATTTTGTACAGTATCGTTTCCAGGGAAAATACTGAAAATTATACCTATAGAGCATACAAAACCGAGATACAGAACATGACATTGATCAAATCAATTTCCGGCATCAGAGGCACAATTGGCGGTGAGCCAGGAGACAACCTTACACCTTCAGATATTGTGCGATTTACGGCAGCCTACGCCACCTTTATCAAGAACCAATCGAAAGAGGGCAAAACCAGGATTGTAGTAGGACGTGACGCCCGCATATCAGGTGAGATGGTACATCGCATCCTCACAGGTACACTCATTGCGATGGGATGCGATGTTACTGACATCGGCATGGCAACTACCCCCACCACTGAGATTGCTGTAACCCGAGAGTCTGCCCAAGGAGGAATCATTATCACTGCAAGCCATAATCCGCGCCAGTGGAACGCCCTGAAACTGTTGAACCACAAAGGTGAATTCCTAAATGCGGCTGAAGGGGCAGAGATTCTGGCACTGGCTGAGGGAGGCGCCTTTACCTTCCCGCCGGTGGATAATCTGGGAAAGATCACACAAAAACAGTTCTTACATGATCATATACAGTCGGTACTTTCGCTCGAGCTGGTAGATGTTGATGCAATCGCTGCTGCGAACTTTCGCGTTGCGGTGGACTGCGTCAACTCGGTTGGGGGCATCGCTATCCCCGAATTGCTTTACGCACTGGGAGTGAAAGAGATCTTCAAACTCCACTGTGCCCCTCACGGCAACTTCTCTCACAACCCAGAGCCATTGCCACAGCACCTCACCGAGCTATCTTCGCTCACACGCAGTTCAAAAGCTACAGTGGGATTTGCTGTCGATCCTGATGTGGACCGTTTGGCAATCTATTGTGAAGATGGGGAGCCATTTGGTGAAGAATACACACTAGTCGCAATGGCCGACTATGTCCTGCAGTATACACCCGGCAACACAGTCTCAAATCTCAGTTCCAGTCGCGCCCTGCGTGATATCACCCTGGCCAGGGGAGGTTCCTACCATACCGCTGCCGTGGGAGAGGTGAATGTGGTTGAGAAGATGAAAGAGGTGGGAGCTGTCATTGGTGGTGAAGGCAACGGAGGTGTAATCTATCCCGCATCACACTACGGGAGGGATGCTTTGGTGGGGATTGCGCTCTTCCTCACCTACCTGGCCCGTACCGGGAAAACACCTTCGCAGCTCCGAAAGGAGTACCCCTCCTACTTCATGGCCAAGCAAAAAGTGGAGCTAACACCCGACATAGACACCGATGCTATACTTCAGCAAATGAAAGAACGCTTCAGCGACCAGCAGGTGACCGATATCGACGGGGTGAAAATCGACTTTCCTGACAAATGGGTTCATTTACGCAAATCCAACACCGAACCGATCATTCGCATCTATTCAGAGGCAGCCTCAGCTGATGCGGCCGAGAAAATCGGCAAAGAAATTATTGACCTAATCAGGGAACTAACATAGAAGAAGCCCTGTACAACATATTGATTAACCGCTCGCATGCCACTTCATCTCCATGACGTGGCATTTGAGTTAGATAAACGGAAAAACATTGTAGAAGGATGAAAGAGATGCTTGTAAGCCACGATGACGTGCGGGGAATCCACCCCATTTTCCGTGGCAGACATGGGGACTGGTTCATCGATCTGGGCATGAAGATTGCTGCACTGAACGTACCAAACGAGATCTACGAACGTTCCAAACACCTTACGGGACCGGACTTTTGTCGTGATGTGCTGGACAAACTGGGAGTGAAGCGCACCTTGCGTAATTCAGAAGTTTTGGAACAGTTCCGCGATCGGCCCTTTATCACCGTCTCAAACCATCCTTATGGCCATATCGATGGCATTGCTATCATCGAGGCTTTGGCCACTCGTTTTCCCAATTACCGCATGATGGTCAACTTCTTCCTGGGACTTATAGATACCATGGAGGAGAACTTTATTAAAGTGAATCCAATGAAGGATTCTGAGAAAAAGAGCGTCACCTATGCTGGCATCCGTGAAAGCATTGCCCATCTCCGTCACGGACATCCTCTGGGCTTCTTCCCTGCCGGTGCTGTCTCTAACCTTTACTTAAAAAAAAGCGGGATGGTGATTGAAGACCGGGATTGGCAACCTGCAGCCCTGAAGATCATTCGCAAGGTGAAGGCTCCAGTGATCCCATTGCACATCTCCGGCCACAACAGTCCCCTGTTCTACCTTTCACGCATACTGGGGTGGCGTATAAGAAACCTGCGACTCTGTCACGAACTCTATAACAAAAAAGGATATGAGATGATACTCACCTTTGGCGATCCCATCCTGCCGGAGGAAATCGGCCACTTTGAAGATGACACTCAAGCACTGGGCAGATTTCTCAAAGCTAGAACCTACTCGTTGGGCAGAATCTGAATAATTGTGTATCTTTGGTAGTTCATTTGCATTACAACAAACAGATATGGCTAAGAACCCTATACAGCAAATCAAGCAGCGTTTCGGTATCATCGGCAGCTCTCCCGAGCTGGACCGGGCAATCGACGTAGCTTTGCAAGTGGCTCCCACCGACCTTTCGGTGCTGATCACGGGAGAGAGTGGTACCGGCAAGGAGAACTTTCCACAAATTGTGCACCAGTACAGCCGTCGCAAGCATGGGCCCTATTTCGCCATCAACTGCGGATCGATCCCTGAAGGAACCATAGACTCTGAACTGTTCGGCCATGAGAAAGGCTCCTTCACCGGAGCTACCGGTAGCCGTAAGGGCTACTTTGAAGTGGCTGACGGTGGGACACTTTTCCTCGACGAGGTGGGTGAACTGCCGCTCTCCACGCAGGCACGTCTGTTGCGCGTGCTGGAAAGCGGGGAGTTCATCAAGGTGGGATCCTCTAAGGTGGAGAAGAGCGATGTGAGGGTGGTAGCAGCCACCAACCTGGACATGGTAAAAGCGGTTGAGAAGGGCAAGTTCCGTGAAGATCTTTACTATCGTCTCAACTCCGTGCCGATAAGAATCCCGCCGCTTCGTGACCGAAAAGATGACATTCCTCTTCTGTTTCGCAAGTTCACAGGTGACTGTGCAGAGAAATACATGATGCCGCCCATCAGCCTTACCGACGATGCACGTGAACTGCTGAAAAATTACCGTTGGCCGGGAAACGTACGCCAACTCAAGAACATCACCGAACAGATCTCCATTATCGAGCAGGAACGGGTGATCAACGCTGATATCCTGCAAAAATACCTCCCCTACAATGAAGTGGGCATGCTGCCCGTGCCTGTTTCGCAACTAAACGATTCAGACCAACGTTCTTTTGCAAACGAACGGGAGATCCTTTACCAGGTGCTCTTTGACATGAAGAAAGATATCACCGACCTGAAACAGGTGGTGAAAAATCTGATGGAGGGAACGGGAAACAGCTCGTCTTCATACGATACAGATGCAGCTGCTATGCACTCCTCCTTGATTCGTCATGAAGAGGCAGATGTCTCCCTACCGGTAAAACTTGATACAATGCCAAAGAAAATCAAACTGCAGGAACACGAGCGAGGAGACGTTCAGGAGGCCACAGAGTACGAAGAAAGTGCACTCTCCATCAGCGAGGTAGAAAAGGAGATGATTGCAAGAGCACTCGAAAGACATCAGGGAAAGAGAAAGCTGGCCGCAACCGATCTGGGGATCTCCGAACGAACGTTATACCGCAAAATCAAGGAATACAAACTGGAAGGATGATGATGAAAAAAATCCTGTTTCTTCTCATACTCTCTGTGATGGCTAGCTCTTGTAGGATATCTTACTCTTTCAGGACTACTTCGATTGACTATGAACTGACGAAAACTCTGATGATAGCTCATTTCGTGAACCAGGCCCCTCTGGTATATCCACCACTGGAGCAACGTTTCAATGAGGAGATGAAAGATATGTTCACCCGAAACACCCGTCTGCAACTGGTAAACCAAAATGGTGACATGGAGATTGAAGGAGAAATCGTAGGGTATGAACTAACACCTCTTGCGGTACAGGAGGATGCTTTCGCATCGGAGACCAAGCTCACCATGACCGTAAGAATGCGTTTCCGCAACAACAAAACTGACGCTCCCCAAATTGAAGAGCGTATATCCGCAAACCGCACCTTTTCCAGCAACACCGTCTTCGACAGTGTACAGGATCAGCTGATGGGAGAACTGATAGAAGAGATCGTTGACCAAATATTCAATGCAACCATGGCTAACTGGTAGTCTATGACGAAAGAATTGCTTTACAAATGGATGGACGACCCCGGCGGCATGGATGATACAAGCCTCCAGGTGTTGGAGAAGGTGGTGGAGGAGTACCCCTGTTTTCCCACTTCGCGGATGCTCCTCACCAAAAGCCTGGAAATGCACATCAGTGAACGGTTTGAGGAAGAGCTGGCAAGGACAGCGGTGCTTTGCAGCGACAGGAGGCAGCTTCTTTACCTGATTCGCCATGAAAAATATGCCCAATTTGTGACAAATCACGCAGAAGGGAAGGAGCAAACGGAAGATCGCACCGAAACCCTTCTCGACTCCTTTCTGAGCACACTTTCAATGGAGACGAATGAGCTCTCTCTCCCGGATGACTATCTACAAGTTGCCGGTACCGACTATTTCGCCTACCTGGAGTCACTTGGCGAAACTGATAAACAAGTGGATACAGAGAGTCAACCTTTTCAACATCAAGGCATCATCGATGCTTTTATTGAGAAAGCAGAGACAGATGATCTTTTCACCTCCTCTGAACAGGCTCCCAGGGAAAGAAGATTGGAGAACAGGAATGATGAGGATGGAGGTGAGTTCCTTACCGAAACACTTGCTCGTATTTATATTAAACAGCATAAATATGAGCAGGCACTCACAATTATTAAACGATTAAGTTTGAATTTTCCAAAAAAAAGTGTTTACTTTGCCGACCAAATTCGTTTCTTGGAATTATTGATTGCAAACGAGAAGAACAAAAACAAATAAGACATGTATATTTTCATCACAATTCTCATCCTGCTGGCAGCCATCCTGATGATACTCGCCGTACTGGTTCAAAAATCAAAGGGAGGTGGCCTGGCAAGCGGGTTCTCTTCATCAAATCAGATCATGGGGGTACGCAAAACGACCGATTTCCTGGAAAAATTCACCTGGACATTGGCCGGCATCATGATTGTGCTGAGCGTCCTGACTGCCAAATTTACTACCTCTCAGAGCAACAGCCCTCAGTCGCAAGTAGAAGTACAGCAGCCTGCTCCCCTCAACCCCTCCACGGCTCCCGATGTAGCACCCGGTTTGCCCATTCCGACGGAGGTCCCAACTCAACCGATACCGGAAGAAGGGGGAACCGCAGAGTAATTCTGTTCAGGAATAGAAAAAATGACAAAAAGAGGTTGAATTGTTTTTCAACTTCTTTTTTTTTAGTTAAACCTCTCTCCCTCCTTTTTGTCTGATTCCTTATGAAACAGCTTCTAACAGTCCTTCTTCTCACATTCAGCCTCCTTACTGAAGCACAGACAATTCGTTACGACACCATCAGCGTCTCTGCTGATGATGAACGAAACATCTATCCTGCCGACGGGCAATACCACCACACGGTGGCAAAACCCCTCAAATCAACAGACAATCAGTTAAATGGAAATGACGTTCCGATGTTCGACCGCAAGAAGCTTCGTTTCGGAGCAGACCTGGGATTGTCAATCAGCAGAAACTACACCCGCCTGGGGATAGGCCCGCAGATTGGATACCAACTGAACCGTTACCTGCTGGCCGGTGCGGGTATCAAGTACTATTACACCCGCGCAGCCACAACCAGCTATGAGATCAAAAGCAATCTCACGGGAGCAAACCTCTTCGGTTATCTATATCCCACCCGATTCATCACGTTCTTTGCGCAACCGGAGCTAAATTATATACATTCAACATTGATATACAAATCAAATGGGAATAAGGAAAGGAGTAGAGGCATGGTCCCCTCTCTGGTCGTGGGTGGTGGTCTACGTATCGGGAGATCACATATCACTTTGAATTACGACCTGGTGCAGCATGTGAATTCACCACATCCGGAAGGTTTTTACCTCGGGGTTTCGGCTTTCTTCTGAGAAGACCAGCCATTCATTATCTTAACACGATATCACGTACAACGTTCATTCCTGCATGTTGGTTGATCTTCTCTACAAGCCCCTTTTTATTCATCAGCAATTCAGCACGCAAGACTGATGAAGAGAGTTGTACATAAAGCACTCCACGACTGAAATATGCACTTCGAGTATATGCTGCAACTCCCTCTCCCAGCAACTCATACCACCCTTTAACGGCGCGGTGTTCGGCAAGTTTCATTTTTAGTGGACTGTTACTGTCGAAGAAATCGGAGAGTACTTCCGACAAGGGTTGGGCATTTTTCTTCTCCATAGGCTTCTAATCGTTTATCAGTGTAATCTCGCCATCAATGACGGTATAGATATGAGAGTTGTTGCCGACACCCTGCAGGATTCGATCGAGAGACTCACGGTTGGTATCGGAGAGAAATATCTGTCCGAATTCAGGCTCGGAGACCAGTTTCACGATTTCCTCCACGCGTGCAGCATCAAGCCTGTCGAAGATGTCATCGAGCAAAAGTATCGGCTTGGCACCTCCTTTCAACAACAGAAAGTGAAACTGTGCCAGTTTGAGCGAAACAAAAAAAGTCTTGTTCTGCCCCTGTGAGCCAACTTTCTTGATTGGATACCCGTCCAACAACATCTCCAGCTCATCACGGTGAATACCTGTTGTAGTGTGCCCCATAATCATGTCTCGCTGTCTGTTACGTCTTAGTCTTTCACCAAAATCATCCACGTTAAGCTGGGAGCTATAAGCGAAGGAAACATCCTCATGAGAACCGCTGATTCGTTCATAAAAGCGATTGAATATTGGAGTAAAAACGTCTATGAATGCCTTCCGCTCCCGGTGTATATAGTTGCCTTCCACCACAAGCTGCTCCTCCCACAACTCCAGAACATCAGGATCAATTGCCCCCTCTTCGCTCTTGAGCAGTACATTGCGCTGCTGGAGAGCTTTGTTGTAACGAACCAGTGCACGGAGGTATTCCCTGTCAAACTGAGAGATCGCCATATCCATGAATTTTCGCCGTTCCTCACTGGCACCTGTAATCAGGTCGTTGTCAGCTGGCGAAATCATCACCAGGGGAATTAACCCTATGTGATCCGAAAGCCGTTCGTACTCCTTTTTGTTGCGGCGAAACTGTTTTTTTTGTCGGCGACGGATACTGCTGTATACCTCTTCCTCTTTACCATCTTCCGTGTGATAGCGTCCCTGTAACATGCATACATCAGCATCGTGACATATTATCTGCGAGTCAACGGGATTTGTGTAGCTTTTACAGAACGATAGATAATAAACCGCATCCAGCAGGTTAGTCTTACCCATCCCGTTGTTACCGATGAAACAGTTCATCTTGGGGGAGAACTGCAGCTCTGCCTGCCTCAGATTCTTATAGTTGATGATTGAGAGAGATTGTAATATCATTTAAAAGTTATGTTTAATGCGGAACAGGTCATGTCCCCGGCAGTGATTTCAATCCTTAGGGAGCATCCCCAACTACTCATCTGTCAGCAAGAGCCTTTGCAGATCTTCGGGTGAAATATTCACCTTAAGTCGTCCTTTTGATGCGAATGAGATTTTCCCCCTCTCTTCAGAGACAATGATCACCCTTGCATCGGTCTCTTGTGAGATACCAAGTGCAGCCCGGTGTCTCAGCCCCAGGTGGGTCGGGATATTGGGATTCTGAGAGATGGGTAAAATACACCCGGCAGCCTTAATCTTATCGCCCACAACTATCATCGCACCATCATGCAGGGGACTGTTCTTGAAAAAAATGTTTTCAATGAGGCGGGATGAGATCTCTGCATTGACAATCTCACCGGTCTGTTCATAAAGTCCCAGGTGAATATCCCCCTGAATTGCTATCAAGGCACCTGTGTAGCTTTTCGACATATTCATGCAAGCCAGCACAATTGCAGTAAGGTGTGAATTGTCTTTCTTTTGCCTGTCGCTGGGGAAGAAGAGCTTCGAGATGAAGTTCCAACCTCTCTTTGAACCAAGTGACATCAGGAATCGACGTATTTCATCCTGAAAGAGGATCACCAGTAAAAACAGCCCCACACTGACAAACTGGTCAAGGATTGAACCCAACAGCACCATGTTGAAGACACGTGACACCAGAATCCAAATCACCATGAACACAAGAATACCGATGAAAAGTGGTCTCAACCCGGAAATCTTTACCAGCCGGAAAAGGTAGTAAAGAAGAAAGGCCACCAGCAGAACATCAATAAAGTCCTTTATCCCGAAATGTGCGAACATAGAGTAGCTATTGAGCAGTTTGATGATCAAATTGTTTAATCTGGCTTGTAAGCAACACACACTCCACCGCCTCTTTTACATCGTGTACGCGGAGGATGGATGCACCCGAAAGCAGAGCGATACTGTTGAGGACGGTGGTGCCGTTGAGGCTCTCCTCCGGGGTATTCCCAAGCAACCGATAAATCATCGATTTCCTCGAGATCCCTACCAGTATGGGTTCATCAAAGATATGAAAATATTTGAGATAAGCCATCAGTTCAAAGTTTTGCATCACCGTTTTGCTAAAACCGAAACCGGGATCAACAATCACATCGTTCACTCCAAGGCTTTTAAGTTGTGCAATTCGTTCGGAGAAGAAGTATGTTATATCCTGGAATAGATTATCGTAGTTGGTCTGCTTTTGCATGTTTTGTGGAGTGCCTCTCATATGCATCAATACATATGGAACTTTCAACTCAGCCATCACTGAAAACATCCGTGAATCAATCTGTCCGGCAGAGATATCGTTGATGATCTGAACTCCATGCTCCTCAACAGCCTGCCTGGCCACATCGGCATAAAAGGTATCGACTGAGAGAATGACTTCCGGCAGCTCCCGTCTGATTAGCTTTAATGCCGGCATCAGCCTCGCAGCCTCTTCCTTTGCTGTAAGTAAAGAAGATGTAGGTGCCGTTGACTGTGCCCCAACATCAATCATCGCTCCACCCTCCTCCAGAATTTGACGGCAGCGCTGGAGGATCTCCTCTTCCGTCTGCTTTCGGCTACCGGAGTAAAAGGAGTCAGGGGTCACGTTTAGTATCCCCATCACCTTTGGGGTGGTGAGATCCAGCAGTTCTCCATCGATGTTGATTGTTTTCCTCAAAATGATTTGTTTAAGTAATAAAAACAACAAGCTGTTAAAATATTAGTTCTTGCTTCGAAGTTCTTCAAATTATTCTGCTTACAAACCTACCAGTCTGTGAATTTAATAACCTTGAACTTCAAACCAACACCTAAATAACTACCCAACTATGTAACCTGCAAGCATCTACAACACCGAATCCGGATCGAGATTTGGGTAATCAATGGTATAATGAAGCCCACGGCTCTCCTTACGTGCCATTGCCTGCTTGATTACCATGTACCCTACCTTGATGATGTTACGTAGTTCACAGATCTCACGCGACACCACCGAACGGTGGAAAAAATCCTCCGTTTCACGGAACAAAATATTGAGTCGATCCATGGCACGGCGTAACCGCAGGTCAGAACGTACAATCCCCACATAGGAGGCCATCAGCTGTCCCACCTCACGGTAACTCTGGGTAATAAGCACCATCTCCTCGGGGGAACTTGTACCCTCGGCATTCCAGGCAGGGATATCCTCCCTAAGAGGGTAGTGCCTGAAAAAGGGTATCGAATGCCGTGCAGCAGCATCGGCAAACACCACCGCCTCTATCAGCGAGTTGGAGGCGAGACGATTGGCGCCATGCAAACCGGTACAGGCACACTCGCCGTTGGCATAAAGCCGACCAATACTGGTGCATCCATGTAAGTCCACAACAACACCACCACAAAGGTAATGGGCAGCAGGTGCGACAGGAATCATCTCTTGTGTGATATCGATACCATACGACTGACACTTCTCATATATCCCGGGGAAATGTTTTTTGGTTTCTGTTGCATCCTTGTGTGTGACATCGAGAAAGACATGTTCATCACCCCGCTCCTTCATCTCGCTGTCGATGGCACGCGCCACGATGTCACGTGGAGCGAGTGAACCGCGACGGTCATACTTATGCATGAACTCATTACCATCCGTTGTTTTCAACACGCCCCCATAACCACGCATTGCTTCGGTAATCAGGAAAGATGGACGTGCACCGGGATGATAGAGTGCGGTAGGGTGAAACTGTACAAACTCCATCCCTTTAATCTCACCCTTGGCTCTAGCAACCATGGCAATACCATCGCCGGTAGCCACCAGTGGATTGGTGGTAGTCTGGTATACCGATCCGATACCGCCGGTAGCCATCATGGTAACACGTGCAAGGAACGTATCAATCTCGTTGGTCTCCTGATCCAGAATATAAGCACCGTAGCACTCTATGCCCGGCGTATGGCGTGTTACTATCTGTCCCAGGTGATGTTGCG
Source organism: Dysgonomonadaceae bacterium zrk40 (assembly GCA_016916535.1). Classification (NCBI taxonomy): domain Bacteria; kingdom Pseudomonadati; phylum Bacteroidota; class Bacteroidia; order Bacteroidales; family Dysgonomonadaceae; species Dysgonomonadaceae bacterium zrk40. The sequence continues at coordinate 2,089,967 of CP070276.1, read as the reverse complement.
TGAGTATCTCAATGGCAAAATGATGGTCGTAAACATCAATCTGCGGATGGTTGCGGATAGCATCGATCAAACTCACCTGAATCTCCGCTCCGGTACTGTCTTTATGGTGCAGGATGCGATTCTCGGAATGCCCTCCCTCCCGGTGCAGGTCGAAATTACCTGTTTCATCCCGGTCGAAATCCACCCCCCAGCTGATCAGCTCCCTGATCTGAGCGGGAGCTTCCCGCACTACTTTCTCTACCACCCTTCGGTCACAAAGCCCTCCACCTGCGTCGAGGGTGTCAGCGATATGCTTCTCAAAATTATCCCAGGGGTTGGTAACAGAGGCGATGCCACCTTGTGCATAATAGGTATTTGCATCTTCAAGAGGGTTTTTGGCCACAATAGCCACCCTGCCCTCTTTGGCTACCTTCAGGGCGAAACTCATCCCGGCAATGCCGGAACCGATTACCAGGAAATCATACCTGTGTACCATCGTCTCTCATTTTGGTTTATGATTCCACAAATTTACACAATTATTGTGTCATTTGTCACAGATTCCTTTTTTTAGGACATGGTTGCCACAGATGCAGGAAATGAAATAGAAGGAAACTAAGTTAAAAATGAGTGGTTTATTTGTCATATTGTTTCCTTTTACTTACTTTGTACCGGTAGATGGTGTTGCAAAAAGCATCTGGTATCATTGTAATTGGATAAAATCGCGCGGAAAAGAATTATCTGACACAAAACAACAATAAGATGAAATTACCGGTAATTTTCTCTCTCATCTTTTTTCTCATTTCACCCGCTCTCTCTTTAGCAGAGACAACTCAAGAGGGTGACAGCACTTTTGTACTAAGAGGCAGAGTTGTAGGCAGTGACACGAACCAACCACTCGTCAATGCAAGCATCATGGTCGAAGAGATTAGTGTCTCAAGCATCACCAACCAGGAAGGATATTTCTCCATCCGGGTACCTTCGTCTTCCCGTAATGCACAACTTGTGATACGACACCTGGGCTACCAGAACAAGAGCATACCGGTAATCACACTGATTGAAAGTCCCAACAACCACATCATGATGAGCCCCTCACCCATCCAGCTAAGCGAGGTGTTGGTGGTTTCGGGCGACGGAAGGGACCTGGTGAAGGAAGCTTTGCAACGCATCCCCGAGAACTACGCTACCGATCCCAACATGATGATTGCCTTCTACCGTGAGTCGGTAGAGAAGGGGAACAACTACATCTCACTGGTGGAGGCGGTACTTGATATTTACAAAGCATCATACCGATCCTACAGCAATGACCAGGCTCGCATTTACATCGGACGGAAAGCAACCGATATCTCACCTCGTGACACGGTGCTGCTCAAGTTCCAGGGAGGCATCAGTGACGCGCTGTTGCTTGATATCGCAAAAAACCCCGAGGTAGTCTTCGGCACAGAAGGTGATGAGTATGACTTCCATATAGAGGGACTCATCAACATCAACAACAAACCTCACTACATCATTGCCTTTAAACCCAACGAAGGTATCGAAGAGATTCTCTTCAGGGGAACAATCTACCTGGATGCAGCATCCTTGGCTTTTGCCCGCATGGTTTTTAACATGAACGTTGAAGATCGCAATGATGCGGCAAGCATCTTTATCAGACGTAAACCCTCCAAGATGCGGGTGGAGGTCTCCGGTGCCGGATACGTAGTAGATTATACGGAGAATGGGGGGAAATGGTATTTCAATTACAGCAGTACAGAGGTTTCGTTCCGCGTGCGATGGACCAATCGTTTCTTCGGCCTTTTTGCCACTAACTACACCATCCGCTCGGAGATGGCCATCACTGACAAGTATAACGACAACGTGGTGAAATTCCCCCGCAAGGAAAGAATCCGCTCCACAGATGTGATCGCCGAGAAGGTCGAGCATTTTCTCGACCCCAACTTCTGGGGCGCATACAACGTGATTGAACCGGACCAGGAAATCAGCGATGCAATCAAACGGCTGAGCGGCAAACTGAAACGCAGGAGTGAATAAAAAGTGAAAAGGGTTTGTTTTTTTAAATATTAGGAGTATCTTTGCATCCCAAATATTTATACACAAGTAATATTTACAAACAAGTATGTATTTAGATTCTACCAAAAAGGAGGAAATCTTTGCAAAGCACGGAAAGTCTAACACTGATACCGGCTCACCTGAGTCGCAGATAGCATTGTTTTCATACCGTATTTCGCATTTGACTCAGCATCTGAAGTCAAACAAAAAAGATTATAACACGGAACGGTCATTGAGAATTTTGGTGGGTAAACGTCGTCGTTTACTCGATTACCTGATTGAGAAAGATATCGAAAGATATCGTGCAATCATCAAAGAATTGGGTATCAGAAAATAATTTTCTCATGAAAAAAAGAAAAAGAGGGTTGAATCATGTTTCTTCCCTCTTTTTGTTTTATCCATAACAATCATAGAATCTGACAAGTAAGAAGAGATGAGAGAAGTAAAACCAAAAACATATTCTAAAACTATGTTTTATAATATGTTTTTTTATTTTGCCCGTTCAAAATACTCCTCTATCTTTGTATCGATAACCTAAAACAATCTTTTTTACCTTAACGCTGATATCACGTTAACCATCACAAAAGGGGCCTTCTCGTTCGAGGTGGCCTCTTTTTCTGTGTCTATATGAATGCTTGCTAAATAAAAAAAATACCCGCGAAAGCGGCAAGGCTTTCACGGGTAAGGGTTACATAACAGTCTTTAGATTTACTTCTTCATTTTTTATTTCCCGGTACGGATATATTCGATGGCACTGAGAGCCGCAATGGTACCGTCACTCACAGAGGTTGTAACCTGCCGGTAGCGTTTCGCAATACAGTCGCCGGCTGCAAATACACCCGGAAGATTCGTTTTCATCGCCTGGTCAACCGGGAACTCACCCCGTTCGTTGATCTCAATCAGTCCGTTGAAGGCTTCAGTGTTGGGCTGGTAACCGATGAATACGAAGACCCCGTCAGTTTCGAGTTCCCGCATCTCTCCTGTTTTCAGGTTCTCAATCATTACCTTTTCCAGTTGTTCTCCTCCAATATAGGCTCTCAGCTCCGATTCCATGATGAAGCTGATCTTCGGATTCTTTTCCGCCTCTTCCACCGCATGGGCAAAAGCCTGGAAATGTTCGAACTGGTGGACGATGGTGACATGTGATGCAAAGTGAGTCAGGGTGACCGCCTCTTCCAGGGCAGAGTTACCGCCTCCAACCACCACCAACCGCTTGTCCCGGAAGAAGTCTGCATCGCAGGTGGCACAGTAGGAAATGCCCCTTCCTTCAAACTCCTTCTCACCTGGGATGTCGAGCGATCTTGGTCTGCCGCCGGGAGTCAGGATCACAGCTTTGGCACGGAACATCCTGCCATCTTCCAGTTCAACCGATTTCACCTCGTCGCTGAGCCGGTATTTGCTTATCTTCACATTGGCCTTCATGGTGCAACCGAAGTTCTTCGCCTGCCGCTTCATGATGGCGGAGAGTTCATACCCCTTGATGGTATCCACACCGGGATAGTTGGCAATCTCGTTGGTCAGCACCATCTGTCCCCCGGTGACACCTTCGCTCAGGATCAGCGTGTCGAGCTTACCGCGGGAAGTATAAATCCCCGCAGTTAGCCCGGCAGCGCCTGCACCCAAAATCATCACATCAAATATCTTGTCCATTTTGTTTCTCTATTCCATTCTCCGGATGACTCCGGCATTGATTTTCACCTGAGGCAAGTACTGCCTCCACTATTATCGTTATTCCTCAAGCAAGGTGGTTATCAAGGTTCTCTTTCACCTGCGTCATATTCTGGATGCTGGTGGTTGCCTTGGCTACCTGACCGTTCTTGTAGTACATGGTGAAGGGGAGTCCCATGAATCCACGGCACTCGGGTGCACTGCGAATCACAACCGATTCGGGATTGTCAAAGCCCATAGAATAGAACTTCACATTTTCGTACTCCTCCTCGAGCTCTTCCATGATCTCATAGACAGGGATACACATGGGGCCCATCCGTCCACAACACACCATTACATTTTCATTCTCGTTGATGATCTTCTGCAGTTCATCTGCTGTTTCAACCTCCTGGATATTGGTCCGTAAATAATTCATTTTGTTTCGTCTTTAAATTGTTCTTTTGTTTCCGGGTGCAAAGGTAACGGCAATAGTTGCTCCTCCGACGACTGAGAGGATGAGAGATACCGCCTGTAAAGTTGATATGCATCAGTTTCCCGCATGATGGAGAACAGTTACATGAAAAGTTGTATCTTTGGAGATCAAACAACAATCCTATGAATGGTAGGAACATAAATGAACCGGACAACTGCGGAAAGTTGGTTGCCTGCTTCCGTGACCTCACGACGCAAGAGTTGGAACAGATCAACAGTGGTAAGACTGAGCTGACCTACCTGGCTGGTGAGAACCTTTTCAAACAGGGTGCTTTCTCGACGCACCTGTTACTGATTACCAGGGGACTGGTCAAGGTTTACCTTCAGACCGGACGGGAGAAGCAACTGAATCTGCAGCTGGCGCAGACAGGAGACTTTCTGGGCTTCGCTTCTCTCTTCGGCGAGACGCTGCATGCCACCTCTGCCGTTGCACTTACCGACACGGAGGTATGCATGATCGACAAGGAGCAGATGCGCAATATCTTGCTCAACAATGCCCAATTTGCAATGCGCATCACCTCCCGCAACTACCGCAACGAGCGACAACTCCTCACCATAATTGCGAACATGACCTACAAGCAGATGAGAGGGAAGTTGGCATCCACACTGCTCTACCTGAGTGGAGAAAATTTCAGTGAGCAAAACCTGTTTCAATACCTGTCGCGCCAGGATCTGGCGAACTTTGCATCGGTAGCCACCGAAAGCGCCATCAAATTGCTCAAGGAGTTTGAACGGGATGGGATCATCGCCCTTGAGGGGAAAGGAATCACCATTCTCAACAAAACAGAATTGGAGAAGATTGAAAGACTGGGATAAGCAGTAAACAACGGGGTTTAAAGGATGAGATGAAAGCAATCATCCGTTTTGACTGATTAACTGCAGTAGTTTCTTGTCGGTGATGGTCACCTGCTTACCATCCATCTGGATGATGCCGTCGGCGATGAACTCCGAAAGCGCACGGTTGATACTCTCCCTGCCGGCATCCACCCAGTTGCCGATATCCGACTGGGAGAGGGGAAGCAGGAAGCGGTCCGATTCGAACAGCCGTTCGGAAAACTCCAGCAGCACATCGGCCAGGTTGCCCCTGAGCTGCTTTTGCGTACGACCGGCACAACGGTGGTATGCCTCCAACTCGCTCTTGCATAACTCCATAAGTATGTAGGCAGAAAAGTCTGGATTCTCGGCCAACAGCTTTTTGAACACCTCGATATCGATGAAACAAACCTCCGACTCCACCACAGCCGTAACGCTGTACTGGTTGATCTTGTCACCAAAGGTAGTGGGTAGTCCCAGGTAGGTGGGAGCCTTCACCAGCTTCACGATCTGCTCGCGGGAAGGGCCGGTGAGATGAACCTTGGCCATCCCCTTGCGCAGGAATACCACATTGGTGGAGAAGACACCTTGCCGGATGATGGTATCTCCTTTTTTGAATTTAACCACTGCATGGCTGCCACCCAGCAGCTCCAGCTGACAATCCTTCATCTGAACGGATGATTTCAGGACACAGTCGCAATCGATACATTCATTTTTCATTGCTGCTATACTTTTATGTGTAGTCTTCCGAAGAAACATGTGGCATTCACCCGGTTAACCTGCTAACCCTGCAAAGATAGGGAAAGATGTGATATATCGCACAAAATAGTGTATCATTCTGCACCGGCACAAAAAAAAATATTGCAGATTTTTTTCCGTAATTTGCATACTGTTCAATTACAAAATCATACTGACAAATTATGGAAAAATCAACTCCCCTTTCAATGGAACTGCTCCAGCAAGAGTTGGAGAAGCTCAAGGCTAAAACCTCCGACATTGAGGAAGCACGGAAAGACCAGCTCTCGATCGCCATCGTGTCGGGCGACATGGACAAGATCCTGGCCGCGATGATCATCTCACTGGCCGCCGCAGCAATGGATTCAGAGGTGAAGCTCTTCTTCTCCTTCTGGGCACTCTCCGCATTGCGCGATCCTAAAAAGAAGGCGAAGGGTAAAGATTTCATTTCAAAAATGTTCGGCATGATGCTACCCAACGGGCGCAACAAGCTGAAGCTCTCCAACATGAATATGTGCGGCATGGGACCGGTGATGATCAAGCGGCTGATGAAACAGCAGAATGTAATGTCACTCGATGAGATGTTTAAGGAAGCCGCCGACCTGGGCATTGAGATCACCGTCTGCGAGATGTCGATGAACCTGATGGGATTCAAGAAGGAGGAGATCATCGACTACCCGCACCTGCGCTATGCCGGAGCCACCACCTTTGTGGCAGATGCCGGCGAGAGCAGCATGCAATGGTTCATCTAACGTTACAAAATTGAAATAAAATTTATTCACACCTAAATAATTAAAACAATGACAACAGAAGAATTAAGAGCCCTGACAGTGGCTAAATCAGTAGATGCAAGGGGCACAGCCTGCCCGGGACCGCTCCTCGAAGCGAAGAAAGCAATCGGCACTATCGGCACGGACGACGTGATGGAGATTCTCTCGGCCGACGAGGGTACCAAATCAGACATCCCCAAGTGGTGCAAGAAGCAGGGACACGAGTACCTCGGCGCCGTGGAGGAGAACGGCTACTTCAAGGTATACATGAAGAAGAAATAAGTTTCCAGCAACGATGAAAAAAAGTGCCAGGATACTGGTTTTTTCGACGGAAAAAATCTCCGATCCCGCCATCGACATGGCGGGGTTGCTGAAGCTCCATTACCCGCCAACGGTCTACACCATCACGGTTCCCTGTTCCAGCGGCATCAAGCCCAGCTGGATCCTGCATGCCTACGAACGAGGGTTCGACGGGGTGTTCATCGCGGCCGACGGCAGCGACTGTGTCTATGGAGAGAGTTGCACGGAAAAGACGGGCAACCTGGTGGGCGATACACACGAGCGGATGAAGGCACAAAACCTCGACCCCGCCCGTCTGCGCATGGCTGCCATCTGTTCCGTATGCAGTGAAGCGTTCGTGAAGCAGATACGCAGCTTCAACGAATACCTGATCAAAACAATCCACACATAAATTCTGATGAACGAAGAGAAGAAGATCATTCACTACGATGCCCTGGTGGTAGGGGGCGGCATCGCCGGCGGCGAGGCTGCGCTCAACCTGGCCAACACCGGTTACAGGGTGTTGCTGGTGGAAAAAGAACGTTCCCTGGGGGGCAAGATGATCCTGCTGAGCAAGGTATTCCCCACCCTCGACTGTTCCGCCTGCATCACCACACCCAAGGTGTCGGAGATCGCCCGCCACAAGAACATCACCATCTTCACCGAGAGTGAGGTGACCGCCATTGACAAACGATCGGAAAACGATTTCGTGGCGCAGATCACAAAAAAACCGCGATACGTGCACGTGGAGGATTGCACTGCCTGTCAGCTCTGTGAACAGGCCTGCCCGGTAAGTGTGCGCGATGAGTACCAAGAGGGGCTCATTGGCAGAAAAGCAGCGTTCATCCCCTTCAGCATCGCCAACCCCAAGGCAGCAGCCATCGACATCGAGAACTGCACGCTCTGCGGTGCTTGCGAGAAGGTGTGCCCCACCAACTGTATCGACTTCACCATGAAGCCGGAGCAGTTCGAATTGCATGCCCGCACTGTGGTGATGGCAACCGGCTTCAAACTCTTCGATCCGCTGGAGATACCACGCTACGGGTATGGACAGCACAAGAACGTGATCACCTCCATGCAGATGGAGCGAGAGATCGCCCCCACTCGTCCCTTCAACACCATCTTACGACCGGGCGACGGCAAGGTACCCGACAAGATCGCCTACGTGCTCTGCGCCGGATCACGCGATGCCTCGGTGGGCAACCCCATCTGCTCGCAGATATGCTGCATGTATTCCATCAAGCAGGCACAGTTGCTTATGGGTGCCCTGCCCATGGCAGATGTCACCATCTACTACATCAACATCCGTTCTTTCGGGAAGGGTTTTGAGGAGTTTTACCAGCAGGCCAAGGGAATGGGTGTCTCGTTCGTGAAGGGCAAGATCGGCACCATCAGTGAGAAAGAGAACGGCAACCTGATCCTGCGATATGAGGATATTAGCGAGGGGGTGGTCAAGGAGGCGGAGCACGACATGGTGGTGCTCTCGGTAGGGGTGAAATCGAACCCCGATGCGGGGAAGATCTTCCCGCAGGGAACACTGAAGCTCGATCCCCAGCGCTTTGTGGCCCAGACCGACCTGATGGGCAGCCCAGCCAAGACCAGCATCGACGGAGTCTTCGTGGCCGGCACCGCTGCCGCCCCGATGGATATTCCCGATTCAATCCTCTCGGCAGGCTCAGCATCATCAGAAGCAATCAGTTACATCAAACAGCACCAGGAAGCATAAACGATTATGAAAGAGAGAATAGGTGTCTACATCTGCCATTGCGGCGGCAACATATCCGATTATGTCGATGTGGAGAAGGTGCGTCAGGCAGTGGAACATGAAACAGGGGTAGCGATGGCCAAGACAACGGTCTTCGCTTGCTCCGACGCCAACCAGAACGACATGGTGGAGGACATTCACACCCACAACCTCGACGGGGTAATCGTGGCCTCCTGCTCCCCGAAGCTCCACCTCACCACCTTCAGAAACGTGACGGAGCGGGGTGATCTGAACAAGTATACCTACGTACACACCAACATCCGCGAACAGGCCTCCTGGGCGCACTCCGACGACAAGGAGGGTGCTACCGACAAGGCGATCCGACTGGTGAAAGCCGCCATCGCCAAGTCACGATACGCTGAGCCGCTCCACCCAAACCTGTTCGAAGCCGAGAAATCCATCGCAGTGATCGGCGCCGGCATCGCCGGGATGAAGGCGGCAGCCGCCCTGGCGGACAAAGGGACGGAGGTGCTGTTGATCGAGAAGGAGCATCGCGTGGGGGGACATACCGCCACCTGGGGTCCCCTGGCGATGAGCGAAGAGAGCGGGAGTGCACTCTCGGAGCGGATCTACAACGACCTGTTGCAACGGGAGAATGTGACCATCATGACCGGTACGGAGGTAATCACCTCCAAGGGAAGCATCGGTAACTTCACCCTCAAGGTGCGCAAGCGGCCACTGAAGGAGGGTGATCCGGTAGAAACCGCCGAGTTCACCGTGGGTTCGGTAGTGGTAGCCACCGGCTTCGACTCCTACCAGCCCAAGGAGGGTGAGTTTGGCTTTGCACAGAGCGACAACGTGATCACGCTACCTGATTTCCGTCACCTGATTGACCATGCCGAAGGGAAAGAACTTATCTACAAAGGGAGGAAAATTCGCAACATCGCTTACATCTACTGTGTGGGCAGCCGTCAGACCAACGGGGAGAACACCTACTGTTCCCGCTTTTGCTGCACCTCGGCCATCCATGCCTCCATCCTGGCAAAAAAGAGATTTCGGAAGATCAGCAACTACCACCTTAACCGCGGCATCCGCACCTACGGCAAGCAGGAGCTGCTCTATGCCGAGTCGCTGGCGCTGGGCGATCTGTATCTGCAATGGGCAGAGGAGACCCCACCGGCAGTAGTAACGGAAGGGAAGAAGACAACAATCACCCTGCGTGATATCCTCTCGGCCAACCGCGAGCTGGAGCTCGAAGCCGACCTGGTGGTGCTGGTAACCGGTATGGTGCCGCGCGCCGACAACAAGGTGGGAACTCTCTTCAAGTTACCCAAGGGAAGAGACCACTTCTTCAACGAGGTCCATATGAAGCTGCGTCCGGTGGAGACTGTGATCGACGGGGTCACCATCGCCGGCAGTTGTCAGGGCCCGAAGAACATCACCGAATCGGTCAACTCGGCCCTCTCGGCAGCAACTAAGTCCTACTCGCTGATCAGCAAGGGTACACTCGAAACAGAGCCAATCGTGGCGGAGGTGAACAGCGACACCTGCAGCTGGTGCGGGAAGTGTGCCGAGGCTTGTCCCTTCGATGCCATCCTGCAGCAGGAGGTGGGCGGCAAAATGGTGGCTGCAGTCAACAATTCAGTCTGCAAGGGATGCGGCATGTGCACCCCGGTATGTCCGCCAGACGCCATCAACCTGATCAACTATTCGAGTGAAGAGATAATGAGTATGATTGACGCATTGGTATAAGAGTATGGAAGTAGAAAAAGGAAAAACATCCCGCTACCTGCGGGAGAAACAGGGTGTCCCTAAACGGGTGAAAGAGGAGCTGAAAGAGTTCAACCGGATCAAACGGGCAATCACCGGTGCACTGGAGCAGGAGGAGCTCACCATCGCGCAGCTCGCTGAACGACTGCAGATGCCCCTCCACGAAGCGACATACTACCTGCTCACCCTGGTGAAATATGGGGTGGTAGCCACCGGCGAGATCGACGACATGGACGAATACTATTCGTATAAACTGGTAAAATAATGGCAAGTAAAATAAATCCCCGTTTCGCGGAGGAGCTGAAGAAGTACGGTTCCGTCAATTTCAATGCATGTTACAACTGTGGTAACTGCACAGCTGTCTGCTCACTATCCACCCCAGACCAATCCTTTCCGCGTGAGATGGTGCGGCTCAGTGCACTGGGATTGGAGGATGAACTGAAGCAGTCGCTTAAGCCCTGGGAGTGCTACTATTGCGGCGAGTGCACCGCGCAGTGTCCGCAGACTGCCAACCCGGGTGAGCTGATGATGTCGCTGCGGCGCTGGCTCACCGCCAAGTATGACTGGACCGGTCTCTCGGGACTGCTCTACCGTTCTCTACCCTTCACCATCATGGCACTGCTGCTGGTAGCCGCAGGTGTTTTCTTCTTCGCCCGCTCCACAGGCTTTGATGCTGAGAGATTGATCCATGCGGGACACCTCTTCGAGATGATGGCCATCGCAACCGTCTTCCTGGTGATCTTCGTGCCAAACCTTTTACGGATGTGGTATTTCACAATCGTGAAGCAGAAGGTGAAGGTTCCGCTGAAGAGCTATTTCACGGCACTCACCGAACTTTTCGTAAACATGTTCACCCAGAAAAGGGCCAAAGATTGCGACGAAGAGGACAACTTCCGCTGGCTGGAACACATGGTACTGGTATTCGCCTACCTGTCGCTGCTCTTCACCACGGTCTTTCTAAACTGGTTTGGCACAGAGCATCTCTTCGTGATCCTGTTGGGTTACCTGGAGAGTCTGCTGGTATTCGTGATCACCATCCATTTCGTCTCCGGAAGGATCAAAAAGAACAAGTCGTTGAACAAGTTCTCTCAACCCTCCGACTGGTTCTTCGTAATCTGGCTGCTGATGATGGGACTGACCGCCTTCCTGGTGCGCCTCTTCATCGACCTTCAGCTGCTCGAAAGCAATATCTGGATGCACATCCTCCACCTCACCATACTTGCTCAGTGGGCACTGATCATCGTGCCTTTCGGTAAGTGGACCCATTTCCTCTACCGTTCCTTCGCACACTATTTCACGAAGATCAGGAGTCTGCAGCAATCCTGAACAGCAGACTAAAAACGTGAGTTCGGGATAACATATTATCCCCAAATGGTTAATTGACTTGACTTTTCCACTTCAAATTTGATTGAAGGCTTTTTGGGAAAGAAACAATATGCCACCAATGCAGCAATTATGTTCATGATGAAATTATGTGTGGAACGATGCCTTGAATGTTCTATCTGGCAGATATTCTTCAGTTCATCATTGATGGACTCAATTACAGATCTTTTGCGTAAGAGAATCTTGTCGCGGAATGACATCAGGGAATTTTTCATATTTGAGCGTATACCGGTCACTAAATGAACACCCTGGTCAAACAGCATCTCGAAGAGCTTTGTGCTGATGTAACCCTTGTCTGCATATAGTTTACCGAAAAGATCTTTGGTAAGAACATTGATTACGTCAGGGTTTCTATCGTCGACATTGCCTTTTGTGAGAGAGAAATTCAGCAATTCACCCTTTTCGTTACAGACCAGATGAAGCTTGAATCCAAAAAACCAGCCCATCGTACTTTTCCCTCTTTGTGCCAGATCCCTGAATACTTTATTCGAGTGTATACGCTTGTTATGACATACTTTAATGGGAGTGCTATCCACATATGTAATGCCTGTGCATTCACCAAATCCAAAGAGTTTGAGCAAGAGCATGAAAGGTACAATCACCCTGGGTTGCAACTCGACAAAACGGTTGTAGGAAACGGCATTTGGAAAATAGCTCTTCATGTGTTTGCAAATATAAAACAGGTAATAATTCTTGAAATTATGGAAGGTTCCGCAGTGGAAACAGACCATCACGGCAATAATCTCGCTCTGGGACATTTGCGTTTTCCTGTTTCTCCTTTTAGTTGTACCCCCGGCTTGAAGTTGATGATTCTGAATTTCATTCTCATATTCTGCACAAAAATCGTCGGCAATACAAAATATTTCAATAACTTTGTCTGTTGTGATCATAGGGCTGATGTTTGTTATTTGTTTGATTATCAGCTATAAATATACAAATAATCTCCCTATATCACAACTTTTTTTATGCTTTTCTTATCCCGAACTCACGTTAAAAGAAAAAATTCAAAGAGGCCGTCTCATCATATCACATGAGACGGCCTTTTTGTGAACCCTATTTCAGGACGAGACAAGGACTTTCATGGGTTCTGAAAAGCTCTAGCCTTATTGCACCCTTATATCCACTCCCATAATTATTGGAGTGGATATAAGGGTGCAATAAACTTAAAATATAGGATGAGCTTCCAAAAATATCAGAAAAGGTTCACTTTTTAGTGTAACGCTATTTCTAGATGAGATACTCATCTGGCAAATCTAACCGGCAATGACGAGCAAAGTCAACCGAATCATTCCCAGGCAGGAATAGCTGCTTGCTAAAAAAAGAATACCTTTACCGTAGGAATCGGCTTCCTATCGTGTCAAACATAGCAAAAGTGTGCCAACCAAACTGCATGTCGGACCAACAACTCATAAAAGAGATCATATCAGGCAACTCCACTGCCTTCAGAACCCTGATGGAACGTTATCAGCAGCAGGTGTTCCGTGTGGTAATGGGGTACCTGCATGCTAAGGAGGATGCGGAAGATCTCACACAGGAGGTCTTCATCCGCGTCTACGAAATGCTCCACACCTTCCATGGAGAAGCGGCATTCAGCACCTGGCTTTACCGGATCACCCTTAACATGTCGCTCAACCAACTCCGCAAAAACAAGAAGAAACGGCTGCTGCAATCGCTCGATACGATTTTCAACAGGGGCAGCAGTGATAAGACACCACTTGAGATGCTGGAACGTGAAGAGCAGGATCGGGAGATTCGGGCAGCGATCGACGCACTGCCTGAAAAGCAACGGATGGCTTTCGTCCTGAGCCGCTACGAGGAGTTGCCACAGAAGCAAATCGCAACCATCATGAACCGCACGGAGGGCGCGGTTGAGCAGCTATTGCAACGAGCCAACGAGAAACTGAGAAAAAAACTGCAGAGTCCGTAGGAAATCTCTGCACCGTGTGTCTAAACAATGAACGAACTGATGAAAATGATGAAAAGAGAACATCTTGTCGATGAACTTATCCGGCGTGAAAGGGCAACGGAATCCAACCCTTTCCTTGCCAGTCGCGTGATGGCAGAAATTGAGCGGAGAAGCGACAGAGCGGGCAGAAGGGTGCCGATCTGGCAGAGCGTCGTGCTGGCGGGAACAATCGTCGCGGTAGTTTTTCTGGGCATCACCATCGGCAGCAGTTACAGTGAGCGGCCAACCGCGGGTATGAGCCTCAACATCAACGATGGACAAATCGAAAACCTGGGATATTACAACTTCACCGATCATGAACAGAACGACTAAAATTCTATGGTGGGTCATCGCCTTGCTGGTGATTCTCAATCTCTCCACCATTGGCACCATCCTTGTCAGAAATCGGGCAATGGCTAAGGAGCAGGAGGTTGCCATCGTGTTGGATGAGGATCAGCCCAATCCCCTCACGGGAAAATTTTTCAGACAACAACTTGGCTTCAATGATGCACAGATGCAGAAATTCAGGGATGCGCACCGTAACTTCCAGTACACGGCAAACGAGCTGATCTTCGAGATGGACTCACTGAAAAATGAACTTTTCACCGAGCTGAACGCTTCCTTACCCGATACAGTCCGACTGAACACTCTCTCGGAACATGTAGGGAGCCACCATGCCGACCTGAAAAAAATCACCAATAATCTTTACCTCACTCTGCGAACCCTTTGCGACTCCTCGCAGTGCCTACAACTACAACAGGCATTCACTCCGCTGTTTCGCGACGGGACCATGAACCGGGGCAGGGGTTATAACTGGAACGACAGTACCGCAATTACTCCAGGATACCGGCACCGCTATGGCAGGAACGGCAGAAGCGAATGAAGTATTGGTGGCTCAAACGATAAAACAACCATACAAACTCTATAAAATGAACAACAAGATGAAAACAAAAATTTTTCTTTCAGCATTGGCCGTCGTGCTTTCCATCGGTCTGGCCACTGCACAGGAACCTGTAGAAACCGAAAAGGAAACCACCACCCAAAATGGGCCAGCGTTCGTGGACAACGACAACAACGGCATCTGCGACAACTTTGAGAAGGGGACGCCCGGAAATCCCAATGCCAACGGTAAAGGACGGCTGCTAGACGGCAGCGGAAGAGTCAATGGCAAGGGCATGCGCAACGGTCGCGGCAGGGGAGGTCGCGGTTTCGTAGATGCAGATGAGAACGGTATCTGCGACTATTATGAAAGCGGCAGGGCCGGACGCAGACCAGGAAATGGTGCCGGGCTGCGCAACGGCAAGGGACGAGCGGTGAATTTTGTAGATGCAAACAACAATGGCATCTGTGACCGGAGAGAACCTGTTAAAAAGTAAAGGATTCGTTAAATAATTGGGTAATCGGGAGTCTGCTCCCGATTAATTTATACATTTACTGCAAATAACCATTACACTCACACCGTGAAGATCAGAAAAAACATCGCCATCAGCGAGACCGGTTTTATATTCAATCCGCTCACGGGAGATAGCTTCAGCGTGAACGAGACCGGTCTATTTGTGCTGCACATGCTGCAGGAGGGAAAAGAGACCGAATCGATTATGGAAAGATTCCGTGAGAGGTTCGAACTGGACAAAAACAGCGCCGAGATGGATCTCAGCGACTTCTTCACCATGCTGAAGAGCTACCAACTCACCGAGTATGAAGAGGCGTAAGATCACCGTCGCCGTTACCGGGCTGAACAACATCGACAGTCCCGGCCCCGGCATCCCGGTGATCCGGGCGCTGCGGGAGAGTCGTGATTTCGACGTCCGCATCATCGGTCTCTCCTACGAAACGCTCGAGCCGGGCATCTACATGGAGGAGATGGCCCACAGGGTCTACCAGCTCCCCCTCCCCACGGGCGGCACTGGCATGCTGCAGGAACGACTGCGCTACATCCGGGAGAAGGAGCAACCCGACGTGATTATCCCCAACTTCGATGCGGAGCTGCACAACTTCATCAAAATTGCCGGCTGGATGAAGGAGGAGCTGGGCATCGCCTCCTTCCTGCCCACGCACGAATCGTTCGAAGAGCGACAGAAATCGGAATTGAACAAATTCGGCGAGAAATATGGGGTGAAAGTTCCGGAGAGCCATATGATCACCCAGCTCCAGGAACTGAAAAAACTGGAGGAGGAGGAGAAGGTGGAATATCCCATCGTGGTGAAGGGGCGCTATTACGATGCCTGGATCGCCTCCTCGTTCGAACAGGCCAGTTCCTATTTCTACAAGATCGTGGCCAAGTGGGGCTACCCGGTCATTCTGCAACAGTTCATCGCCGGTACCGAGGTGAACGTCACCGCCCTGGGAGATGGCAACGGAAGATGCATCGGTGCGGTACCGATGCGCAAGCTCTACATCACCGACAAGGGGAAAGCCTGGTCGGGGATCTCATTGGAGGATGAGAAGCTGCTGGAAACAGCACGCAGCCTGGTAGAGAAGAGCCGTTGGCGGGGAGGATGTGAGCTGGAGTTTATCAAGAGTAAAAAAGATGAGTACTACTTGCTTGAGATGAACCCCCGTTTTCCGGCCTGGGTATACCTGGCCAACGGATGCGGGCAGAACCATCCCGAGGCGTTGGTGAAGATGGCGCTAGGCGAGGAGGTGGAGCCGTTCACACGCTATGAGAGCGGGAAGATGTTCATCCGGTACTCCTACGACATGGTTGTTGATATCTCAGCCTTCGAGAAGATCTCTACCACGGGTGAGATGTAATTTACAGGTCATTAATAAAAGAAATAATGAAACCAACCTACGAACGCCCAATGATTCAGAAGCTGAACACGGGTATGCTGAACAAGTTCGGAAGCAGAAACCTCCAACAGCCGATGAAGGAGATCGAGGGAGTATCGGTCAGCAGTCTGATGGAGGAACATGGCTCCCCCCTGTTTGTCCTCAGTGAACGGACCATCAGGCAGACCTTTCGACGGGCAATGCGCGCCTTCACCATGCGCTACCCGAAAGTGCAGTTCGCCTGGAGCTACAAGACCAACTACCTGGATGCCGTCTGCAACATCTTCCACCAGGAGGGAAGCTGGGCGGAGGTAGTATCAGGGTTTGAGTACCAGAAAGCAATCCGGAACGGAGTGCCTGGCAACCTGATCATCTTCAACGGTCCCGACAAAAGCAGGGAGGATCTGCGGCTGGCGGTCGACAACCGCTCGCTGATCCACCTCGACCATTTCGACGAGCTTTACACCCTGATCGAGTTGCTGGAGGGTACCGGGAAAAAGGCCAGGGTGGCCATCCGGATCAATATGGATACCGGGGTCTATCCTCAGTGGGACCGGTTTGGATTCAATTATGAGTCGGGCGAAGCCTGGAACGCCATCATGAAGATCGTCACCCAGCACAGCCTGGAGCTGGAGGGATTGCACTGCCACATCGGCACCTACATGCTGACACCCTCCGCCTACGCAACAGCGGCGAATAAGCTATGCCAACTGATGCAGACAACTGCCGGTAAAACAGGTGTCCGGGTGAAGTACCTCGACATGGGGGGTGGCTTCTGCTCCTCCAATACCCTCAAGGGCACATATCTCCAGGGGGCGGATGTGATCCCCTCCTTCGACGACTACGCAGAGGCTATCGTCAGCAGCATCATGCAGTTTGGCTTCCGTCCGGAAGAGCTGCCGCTGTTGATCCTTGAAACCGGCCGCGCACTAATCGACGAGGCAGGCTACCTGCTGGGAACGGTGCTGGCCTCCAAACGACTCTCTGACGGACGAAGATCCACCATCCTCGACATCGGTGTCAACATCCTCTTCACCTCCTTCTGGTACAACCACCGGATATCACCTGCCCAGGAATTTACGCAGCACAGCGAAGAGATGGCTCTCTACGGCCCCCTTTGCATGAACATCGACTGCATCCGCGAGAGCATAAGCCTGCCATTGCTGAAGAAAGGTGACCGGGTGGTGGTACACGAGGTGGGAGCCTACAACATGACACAGTGGATGCAGTTCATCACCTTCCGCCCCGCGGTGGTATTGATTGATACATCAGGGGGTATCCACACGATCCGGAAAAATGAGACCCTGGAGAGCATCACCGGTCAGGAGTTAGTGCCCGACCACCTGAAAGCATGCAAGCTGTAAGGATAACCCATCAAACCTGAAAAGCCCATGGGAAGGTCGCTTCATCCCTTTGCCGTATTCCACCTAAACGGCATCATCCAGAGCTACGGGCAGATCTTTTTCACCCGCAGCAAGCTCTATGGAGGAATGCTGTTGCTGCTGAGTCTGCTCGACCTGCGACTGGGGGCGGGTGGGCTGGTGGCGGTGCTGCTGAGCAACCTGCTGGCACACCTTCTGGGCTTTCCGAAGGAGAAGATCAAAACAGGTCTCTACGGTTTCAACGCCGTCTTCATCGGCATCAGCATGTGTTACAAGTTCCACATCAACCTGCCCTTCCTGCTGCTCTTCCTCTTCGCCGTCATTCTCGGCTTCATGCTGAGCATATGGCTTGAGACCCTCTTCAACAAACATCAGCTCCCCATCCTCACCCTCCCCTTCGTACTGACACTCTTCGTCATCGACCTCTCCTACCAGGCTTTTACCCGGGTGATGCCAATCCTGCCATTTGAGCGGGTCACCACCCTGCTGGCAGCACAGATGAAGCTGCCATGGTACGACTGGGTACACAGCCTCGACCATATGCAACTGCCGCAGATGCTCTACTATTACCTCAGGACGATGGCATCGGTCTTCTTCAGTGACAGTATCCTGGTGGGAGCAATGCTGGTGATCGCGCTGCTGCTCCACTCCCGCATCAAATCGACCGTCGCCTTCCTCGGCTTCCTCTTTGCCTTTGTCACCAGCAAGTGGCTGGGCGTCGATCTGCGGATACTGACCCAGAATCTTGCAGGAGTAAACTACATCTTCTGGGGGATGGCCATTGGTAGTTTCTTTCTGGTGCCCAATAGCTACAGCTACCTGCTGGTGATTGGCCTCACCCCGGTACTCTTTCTCATCTACACCGGCACCGAGCAGCTGATCACCGGAATCGGACTCTCCTCCTACACCCTCTCCTTCAGCCTACTCTCCATCCTGCTGATCTACATCCTCAAGCAACGCAGCAACAACCGCTTTTTCATCTTTCCATACATCCAGCACTACCACCCGGAGAAAACGGTCTACAAGTATGTCAACTACATGCATCGCTTCGGGCAGGAAATGCTCTTCAAGCTTCAGCTTCCCTTCCTCGACCGGTGGATTGTGAGCCAAGGCTATGACGGGGAGATCACCCACCTGGGGCCCTGGGGCAAAGCGCTCGATTTTGAGATCACCGATGAGCATGGGTCTCCCTTTTCCGGAAATGGGAACCTGAGGGAGGAGTATTACTGCTACAACAAGCCGGTACTGGCACCGGCAGATGGTTACGTAAGCCTGGTCAGCAACATCACAGACGAGAATGAGATCGGCAACATGGATATGGAGAAGAACTGGGGGAACAGCATCATCATCAACCACCTCAACGGCCTCTACACGCAGATGAGTCACTTGAAGAAAGAGAGCTTCAGGGTCCGCACAGGCGACTACGTGAAGAGGGGAGCGGTGGTCGCAGCCTGCGGCAACTCAGGGCGCTCCCCGGTGCCACACCTACATTTTCAGGTCCAGCTGACACCGGAGCTGGGAGCCGCCACCCACCCCTACCCCTTCGGCTACTTCTTTACCGAAGAGGGAGGAAAGACCCTGTTGCACACAGGCAAGATACCCAATGAGGGAGAGATCCTTTTCATGCTGTCACCGATGGTCTTGGCGCTCGATGCACTGGCGGCAAAGCCGGGACGACAGCTGAGGGTGAGCCGGGGGAGCGAAAGCTGGGATTGGCAGATCGCCACAGACGCCTACAACAAAAGCTACATCCGCTGTCCGAAAAGCCGGTCGAAGGCATACTTCGAAAACGACGGCACATTGTTCTATTTCACCGATTTTGAAGGGATAAAAACCTCCCCTCTCTACCACTTCTACCAAAGCTGCTTCAAGTTACTGCTCAGCGCCGGAAAAGGGATTGAAGTGAACGACCGCATGCCGCTCACCTATGAACATCCCACAGGCACCCGGTGGTTGCAGGATTTGCTGGCACCCTTTGTACTCTTCACCAACATACGTTATCGATCGCTGCTGGCTGAGACCGACAACATCCACTACCCTGGAATGATTATCTACCATACCGAGACCACCTCCACCCTGCTTCGCTTCTGGCGCCAACAGAGGAAGGCGACGGTAACAATCACCCCGCGAAAGATCATGATTGAAAACCAAAAACAACCGTTATGCATCGAATGGGATTAACTTTCCTGCTCTGCTGGATGACCGCCGTAGTACTGGTCGGACAGGATTCGCTGCTGATAAGGCAGACAGATAGCATCACCTACCGCCAATACCTTGACGGAGATTACCGTGCACTGATTGAGACAAGCCGTACCGCACGAAACCAGGGGGTCACCTTCTACTACCTGGACTACCGCACCGCAATTGCCTACGATGCTCTGAAGAACCATGCCGCTGCCGCAACCTTCTACGAGCGGGCGCTGGCAGTAACACCCAACGATGCCCTGCTGCAGGAGAGCCTCTACTATGCTCTCCTGCTGAGCGGTCAACAGGAGAAGGCACACATCCTGGCTGCATCATTCGCACCTCACACCCAGGCGGTGACTGGTTACCACACCAAGGCAGTCGACCGGATCTCACTGGCCAGCGGATACCTGATGAATGAAAATGATCGCTCCATCGCTGCCGGCAGCGGGTATGACTCACTCAACCAGTATGGAGACATGGCCTTCACCACACTGGGCATCGACTTCAACCTATCGCCACGCAGCCGCCTGAAGTTTGGATACCAATACTACAACACCCGCTTTCAGCGCTCCTCAGGCACCCTGCTTCTCCGGGAAGATCAGCTTGCCCAGCACCAGCTTGTGGCTTCACTGTCGTTCTTCACTCCAGGCAACATCTCCTGGGGCTTCGCCGGCGGTTATTACAACATTGAACGGAACGATGTGGGCAGCAGCAACAACTACTCAGTGACCACATTTCTCGCTAAACGATCTCGCTACACCCTCCCGGAGATCGCCCTCTCCTGGTCCGACTTCGGAGGGATCAGCCAGTACCAGGCGAAGGGTTCACTCACCTATTACCCGCTGGGGAACCTTAACTTCTATGGCACTACTGCCGCCGCGCTTATCCACACCCCGGGGGGGTGGACCACCCATCAATACCTCTTCTCACAGCATCTGGGGTTCAGGCTGTTTGGACAGCTGTGGGCCGACACCGGAGGCAGCATCGGCAACCACCTGAACTACATCAGCGACCGTTCCTTCACCGTCTACGATACCTACGACCCGTTGATGGCCACTGCCAGCGTCACCCTCTCCTGGTTCGTCCGGCAGATGACATGGAGTGCCGGCTACGGATGGCAGCAGAAAGAGGGCTATTCATGGTCTGCAACCGACTACAAAACATACCGTTACAACAATCACCTGATAAACTTCGCATGGTCATGGAACTTCTGAAAAAAAAGTGGATGCTGGTCATCCTGCTACTCTCTCTTTCATTCGCCCTTGAAGCGCAGATCAACCCCTCGCAAATCTTTGCCGAAAGCTACCGCCACGAATCGGCGGGCGACTATGAGAAAGCGATCAGCGCTCTCAGCAGCCTTAACGGGTATGACTACCACAAGACACTACGCCTGGGTTGGCTCAACTATCTCTCCCGTAATTACGAAGCCAGCAAACGCTACTACCGCCAGGCGGTCAGCATGGCACCTTCTGCCATTGAGCCACTTCTGGGACTCTGCTATCCGCTTGAAGCCGAAAAATACGGGGAGGAACTGGAAAAAGTATACAAAGAGATTCTCCGGCTCGACAGCATGAACTCGAAAGTCAACTATGCCCTGGGGAACATCTACTACTACAGGAAAGATTTCAAGCAGGCAGAGATCTATTTCGACAAGGTTCAACGCATGTATCCCTTTGATTACTACTCTTCTCTGATGTCCGGGTGGACCAAATATTTCCTGGGCAAGGTGAATGAGGCTAAACGACTCTTCCAGATTGTCCTGATCATATCACCCGATGATCAGTCGGCCAAAGAGGGATTGAATCTCTTAAAATAATTGTATCTTGCGTTTTTTTAGAATTTCACTACCTATGAAAATCGCATTCATTATCCTGTTGGCCTGCATCACGTTGCCCGCGGCAGCACAAAATTCGGCACAAACAGGCTCCTGGGGGGATCAGGGGAACGGCACCTACATCAATCCAATTCTATATGCCGACTATTCCGACCCTGATGTGGTACGGGTAGATGACAAATATTACATGGTATGTTCCGAGTTTCAGTACATGGGCATGCCTGTGCTTGAGTCGGAAGATATGGTCAACTGGCGCCTCGTGGCTCAGATCTATTCACGTCTCGATTTCCCGGCGTACGACAGCGTGGAGAGCTACTCCAACGGTTCGTGGGCCCCCTCCATTCGTTACCACGACAACAGGTTCTGGGTATACTTCTGTACACCGACAGAGGGATTGTTTATGAGCAATGCGGAGAAGGCGGAAGGACCATGGTCACCATTGCTACAGGTGAAAGCGGTCGAAAAATGGGAAGACCCCTGCCCCCTGTGGGATGACGACGGCAATGCCTATCTTGCGCACAGTCTTCATGGTGCCGGCCCCATCATCATCCACCGGATGAGCAGCGATGGCACAACGCTGCTGGATGATGGCTTCACGGTCTATACCGGACCCGTGGCAGAAGGTCCCAAGATGTTCAAACGCAACGACTATTACTACATCAGCATCCCCGAAGGTGGGGTTACGCACGGTTGGCAGACGGTGCTCCGCTCGAAAAACATATATGGGCCCTACGAGAAGAGGGTGGTCCTCGAGACCGGATCCACCACCATCAACGGTCCCCACCAGGGTGCATTCGTAGAAACTCCCGAAGGTGAGTCCTGGTTTTATCATTTCCAGTCCGACGGCCCCATGGGGAGAGTGGTGCACCTGCAGCCTGCAGGCTGGCAGGACGACTGGCCGGTGGTGGGTGCAGATATCGACCGCAACGGGATCGGTGAGCCGGTCTACGTATGGAAGAAACCGCATACCGGAAGCAGCTCCGGGATAGATGCCCCCCAAACAGATGATGATTTCAACGCACCTCGTCTGGGTCTACAGTGGCAGTTTAACCACAACCCCGTGAATGATGCCTGGTCACTGACCTCTCATCCCGGTTACCTGAGCCTTACAGCACTCCAAAGCGAAAGCTTTCTGAGGGCTAAGAACAGCTTGACACAAAAGATTATGGGCAAAAGCGGGGAGGCAGTGACAGCGCTCAACCTTACAAAGCTGGCAAAAGGACAAAGAGCGGGGCTGGCCAGCTTTGGCTCGATGTACAACCTGATTGGTGTTAGTGTAGAGGAAGATGGCAACCATCTCTTCTTCGAAAGCAACCAGGATCTGTTTGACGCATCCCATCGCCTCCCGGGTGCTAGAATCAGAGTCAATTACTTCAACACCGATTCCAACTATCTGGAGAAGATCCCCTTCAGCGGAGATCTGATTTACCTGAAAATGCAGTACGATTTCAACTCACATGAGAACCGGTTCTACTACAGCAGTGACAACATTCGTTTCATCCTCTTCGGACGATCTTTCGATGCCATATTCAGCTTCTGGAAAGGAGCCCGCATCGCCTTGTTCAGTTACAACGAAGTAGAAAATGGGGGAACGGCACTCTTTAACTGGTTCCGGTATGATTATGACGGGCCAAAAAGAGTGATTTCGAAATGATCTTGCATCCAACAATCAGTTTTCCCCAGCTTCCTTTGATACCAGGTTTCTGAACAAGAATTCAAAGGATTTCACTCTTAATCAAGCTTTCAAGGATAAGATTGACTCGGTGAAAGAGGAATTCAGAGTGGTCAGCACGCGTGACCTATGCGTCTTCATGTTCTACTGCATCGGCTTGAACTTCGGAGTCCTCTGCAGGTTACGGTATGAGAATATCGATGTTCCCTACCTCATTGGCGTCTTCGGATCGCGTGTGATGGCATATCCCAAGATGAACTGCACGTTTAGCACCTATTTGTTTGAGCCAATGTTTACCCAAAAGAAAAAGCACCTACCGGTTGACGCGGTAAGTGCTTGATTATCAAGTGACCCCGGAGAGGCTCGAACTCTCGACCCATTGATTAAGAGTCAATTGCTCTACCAACTGAGCTACGGAGTCATTTTCAGGATGACAAAGGTACAAATATTTTTTTTATGGCTGCAAAATATTCACCACTTTTTTAGGACGCACAAAATAAACTCGGAGGATAGCCAATTAACCGCCGGAGGGTGAAGAGGCAAAAAAGGAACAAACCTGTGATTTGTTCCTTTTTTATGCTTCGACCAAGCCCTTAGAGATTAGACAATTCCGAACCGGCTTTAAATTTAGCGGTTTTCTTTGCAGGAATGTTAATGGCTTTCTTTGTACGAGGGTTAATCCCTTTACGTGCACTTCTTTCAGACACTGAGAATGTGCCGAATCCAACCAATACAACTTTACCACCTGCTTTAACTTCACCGGAGATGGTGTCGAGGGTGGCGTCCAGTGCTTTCTTTGCATCCACTTTGCTAAGACCGGCTTTTTCGGCAATAGCGCTAATAAGTTCTGATTTGTTCATAAGAAATGGTAAATAAATTAATTAAACATACTATAAGTCAAGGCTGAGCCTTATTTCTAATCGCCAAATATAAGCGTTAAAACCTATAAAATCAAGAAAAATGATAAAAAGTATTTGTTTTTTATAAAAAAAATCCTTTTGTGTGGCGAAAAACCGCATTTTGAAGGAAATAATCGTAATTTTGCGCCTCAACAGTTGGGTATGAATATGTACAATTCAAGAAACAGTTTTGCGGGAATGTTACCGGTGGTCACCAAGAACCTGATCATCATCAACGGAATCATATGGTTGGCGCAGTTCGTATTGTTCAACAGGGCAAACATTGACCTGTCCGGGCAATTCGGACTTCATTTTCCGGCGTCAGAAGATTTTCGGATCTACCAGTTGGTCACCTACATGTTCCTGCATGACCCCTATTCTATCTCCCATGTCTTCTTCAACATGTTCGCAGTCTTCATGTTCGGACGGACCCTGGAGCAGGTGTGGGGACCCAAAAGATTCCTGACCTATTACCTGGTTACCGGAATTGGTGCAGGACTCATCCAATTGTTAATACTCTTCATCAGGGTTCAATCCGTTCTCCCTCAGGAGATGTTCTACATGGTTGACAGTGTCACCGTGGGCGCCTCCGGTGCCGTTTTCGGCATCCTGCTCGCTTTTGGTATGCTCTTCCCCAATGCCGAGCTGTTCATCATTCCATTTCCTTTTCCAATCAAAGCAAAGTGGTTCGTGATC
Source organism: Dysgonomonadaceae bacterium zrk40 (assembly GCA_016916535.1). Classification (NCBI taxonomy): domain Bacteria; kingdom Pseudomonadati; phylum Bacteroidota; class Bacteroidia; order Bacteroidales; family Dysgonomonadaceae; species Dysgonomonadaceae bacterium zrk40. The sequence goes on along the minus strand of CP070276.1, from coordinate 2,064,961 downwards.
GGTTATGGCTTGCTGGAGCTCATCTTCGGCGTTGCAAACCGATCGGGCGACAACGTGGCCCATTTTGCCCACCTGGGAGGGATGCTGTTTGGTATCATTATGATTTTATACTGGAGAAAAAAAGACAGGAACCATGGCCGATATTATTGACAACCTGAAACATAAATACAAAACCGGGAATGTGATCACACGCCTGTTGTTCATCAACACCCTTGTATTTGTTGCACTGAAGGTGGTGATGGTCTTCTTCACGCTATTCAATGTCCATGCTTTAGATCCGGTCACCTTCCTGGGTGTACCCTCTCATGTTCCTATACTGCTGGGTCGCATCTGGACCCCTCTCACCTACATGTTCGTGCATGAGGGATTCCTGCACCTGCTGTTCAACATGCTCTGGCTCTATTGGTTTGGGCAAATCTTCCTGCAGTATTTCTCCGGACGCACCCTGGGAAGTCTCTACCTGTTGGGGGGATTGGCGGGTGCCCTGTTCTACGTGGTTGCTTTCAACACAATCCCTTACTATACAGATATGGACCGGGGATGGATGATAGGTGCCTCTGCAGCGGTGATGGCCATCGTGATGGGTGCTGCCTTCTACCGTCCCGAGGTACAGATAAATCTCCTTTTCCTGGGTCCAATCAAGATCGTCTACATCGCCATTTTTGCTTTTTTGATCGACTTCTTGTCGTTGGGAAGCGCTTCCAATCCCGGGGGACATGTAGCCCATATTGGGGGAGCGCTGCTGGGCTTCCTCTTTGCCATGCAATACAAGCAAGGAAAAGATATCACCAACTGGATGAGTCGCCTGCTCGATGGAGTGGCAGGTCTCTTCAAACCACGACAGAAAAGTGCAAGAATGAAGGTGAAGCACAGCCGTAATGAGACCGACTGGGAGTACAACAGGCGGAAGAATGAAGAGCAGGAGGTGATTGATGCAATCCTGGACAAGTTGAAACAGTCTGGTTATGGCAGCCTCTCATCAGATGAAAAAAAGAAGCTTTTCGATGCGAGCAAGAAGTAAAAAAAAGCGGTCGTTCAGGGACTTTATTAAGTGGATCATCTTTGCCACCAACCTGGTCGTGATCCTGCTGCTCTTCACCTCCTTTCTCTCCTGGAAGGTGTCACCCCTGAAATCCAACCTCTTCTCATACATTGGGTTGGGGTTCGGCCTCATCTTTCTGCTCAATATGGCCTACCTCCTCTTCTGGATCTTTTTCTCGAAGTGGAAGTTGGCCCTGATTTCCCTGGCGGCAATCCTGATCTGCCACAAACCGGTCACCACTTTCTTCCCGATGCATCTTTTCCCGGTGAAAGAGCCCCACGGCACAATAGAAGTGCTGACCTACAACGTGCAAGGCTTTCCGGAGGAACGGAACAAGAACTCTGAGGAGCACCCTATCCTCGATTATATCGCTGCGACCGATGCCGACATCGTCTGCCTGCAGGAGTATCTGGTGAGCAAGACTGGACAATCGATCTTTTCACAGCGAGATGTAAACCGCATTCTGAATAAATATCCTTACAGATCGGTTACAGGTTTGGAATCTTCCGGAAAATATCATATCTTCGGATTGGCATGTTTCTCAAAGCATCCCATTGAGGATACGGAGGAGATTGTTTTCGAGTCCTCCTACAACGGTGCAGCGGTCTACACCATCAACATAGAGGGTAAGAGGTATACGGTAGCGAATGTACACCTGGAGTCGAACAGCATCATGGCGGAGGACAAGAAGCTCTACAGCGATTTCATCCAGAACAGCGATTCGGTAAAGTTGGAGCAGGTTGCCAGCAACATCCGTAGTCGGTTGGGCAGTGCCTACCGCCTGCGTGCCAAACAGGCAGAGAAAGTGAAGAAGTATATCACAACACAGGAAACTGATGGAACCATCATCTGCGGTGACTTCAACGATACCCCCATCTCATACGCCTACTCAAGGATGAAAAGGGGATTGAAAGATGCCTACGTTTCCACCGCCTTTGGACCGGGGATCACCTATCACGAAGACCTCTTCCTGTTTCGCATCGACTACATCCTTCACAGTGAAGAATTGAAACCCTTTCGTACAAAAGTCGACAGGGTACCATTCTCAGACCATTATCCGCTAAGGACCCACCTGAAATGGGTGGACAACAGCGAAGAAAAAGAGTAAAACATCAGCAAAATCACAATGTACAAGATAAGCAAGCAATTTCCTTTCTCGGCTGCCCACTCGCTGCACGGCCTCCCCGATGACCATCCCTGCAGCCGACTCCATGGGCACAACTATGTGGTCACCGTTCACCTGCGTGCAGAAAAACTGAACAGCCAGGGTTTCGTACGTGATTACAACGAATTACATGTTGTGAAGGAGTACATCGACACTCAACTTGACCACAGGAACCTCAACGACATCATGGCTCCCCTCAACTCCTCGGCAGAGAACCTGGCGAAGATGATCTTCGATCACTTCAAGCCGCTGCTCCCGGAACTATACGCCATCGAAGTAAGTGAAACGCCCAAGACCTCAGCCATCTATGAACCTGAATGTGAATGAGATCTTCTACTCCCTCCAAGGGGAGGGGGGACGTACTGGGCAGGCATCCATCTTCATCCGTCTGGCCAAGTGCAACCTGGCCTGCAGCTTCTGCGATACCGACTTTGAAAGGGGAGTGAAAATGACACTGGAGGAGGTGCTGAACGAGATTGAAGACTGGCCCTGCAAATGGATTGTCTGGACAGGAGGGGAACCCACCCTCCAACTAACCGATGCGGTGGTAGCCTTCTTCAAGGAGAGAGGATACTCCCAGGCAATTGAAACCAACGGCACCCGTCGCGTCCCGAAAGGTATAGACTATATCACCTGCAGTCCCAAGCAACATTTCGAAAAGGTGAAAGAGCTTATTCCCGTCGTAGACGAACTGCGTTTTCCGATAGAGAAGGGTGATCCGTTGCCAGACATCTCCATCCTTCCCAAAACGGAAAGATATCTGCTAAGTCCTATCTTTGACAACCAACAGATGATTCCTGAGAATGTAGATTACTGCATCTCCTTGGTCAGAGAGCATCCTGAGTGGGCGCTCAGTCTGCAGACACATAAATTGATTGGTATCCGCTGATATGACAAGGTTCGACATCACCATCCTGGGTTGCGGTTCCGCCATGCCCACCACCCTGCACAACCCTCCGTCACAGCTGGTGGAGTTGAACGAGAAGTTGTTCATGATAGACTGCGGAGAGGGAACACAGCTACAGATGAGGAAGTACAAAGCTCGTATCGGGAAACTACACAGCCTCTTCATCTCTCATCTGCATGGCGACCATATCTTTGGCCTGCCCGGGCTGATATCCACCCTTAGCCTGCTTGGACGCACTGACGACCTCCACATTTACGCCCACAAAGAGATCGATTTTATGCTCAAAGCCCTGTTGACCTACATGGGCAGCCATATCTCTTTCAAGATTCATCTCCATCCACTCAATCCCCTGGAAAGGGAGGTGATTTATGAGAACAAAAATATCCGGATCAGCTCCTTTCCACTGAAACACAGGGTTCACACCAACGGCTTTCTTTTCGAAGAGAAGGAGGCTCCAAACCATATCATCCGGGAGATGATCAACTACTACAGCATACCGGTCAAAGAGATCACTGCCATCAAAGAGGGAGCCGACTTTGTCTCCGGCGACGGAACAGTAATCCCCAATAGGATCCTTACCCGCCCGTCAGCCCCGCCCAGACGGTATGCCTACTGCTCCGACACCGCCTATGCTCCTGAAATCATCCCTATCATTGAGGGGGTAGACCTGCTCTACCATGAAGCCACTTTCGCCGAGAGTGAGTTTAACAGAGCTGTAGAGACCTACCACTCCACCGCCCGACAGGCAGCTGAGATCGCAGTTGCTGCCGGTGTAAAGAAACTGGTGATCGGCCACTTTTCATCACGCTACAATGAGTTGGGGACACTGCTCAATGAAGCCAGGGTACTCTTCCCGGAAGTGGATCTGGCTGATGAAGGAAAAATACTATCTTTGTGACAGAAACAATTGCCCATGAAACAATACTGGCTCATCTTGCTGTTGGCTTTTGCTTGCGCTACTGTTTTTCCTGCCCTGGCGCAGGGAAACGACCCTGCCAGGATCACGGCACAACAAACTGATACGATCAGACAAGGGAGGGAGAACCAGGAATCGGTAATTGAAATCAAGGTATTTGAAAACAGGATTTCAGTAGAGAATCTCCAAAAAGAGATGATTCTGGAAATTTTCAACATCATGGGAGTGAAGGTTTACAGTCGTCGCATACCACCCGGCACTGGTGAATACCCGGTCAATCTGCCCAGGGGATACTACATCCTGAAAATTGGAAAGACCACGAAAAAGATTGCCATCCGGTAATAATCACATTTTAACATTTACAGATTGCTTCATTTATCCGCTTTTATATATCTTTGTGGTTTACATTTATATGATCTTCCTTCATTCAGTAATGATGAACAAGGAGGTCGGTTTGGTTATCAACATTATTAAATTTTTATTCTCATGAACATCGCGATTGTAGGAACCAGCGGAGCAGTAGGACAAGAGTTGCTGCGCGTACTGGAAGAGAGGAACTTCCCCCTCGATGAACTTTTTTTGTTCGGCTCATCACGCAGTGCCGGAACCACCTATAGCTTCAAAGGCAAGGAGATTAAGGTGAAAGAGCTGCAGCACAACGACGATTTCAAGGGAATCGATATAGCATTCGTTTCTGCCGGTGGTGGCACATCCATCGCATTCGCCGACACCATCACCAAGCACGGAGCCATCATGATCGACAACTCCAGCGCCTTCCGCATGGAGGAGGATGTACCCCTGGTGGTACCCGAGGTGAATGCAGAAGATGCATTGAACCGTCCCCGCAACATTATCGCCAACCCCAACTGCACCACGGCACAGCTGGTGGTGGCACTGAAGGCGATCAACGATCTATCCCCCATCACAAAGGTGCATGTGGCCACCTACCAGGCAGCTTCGGGTGCCGGAGCCGCAGCGATGCAGGAGCTGGAAGAGCAGCAGAAACAGTTGGTGAACGGCGAGGAACCCACCATCAGCAAGTTTGCCTATCAGCTTGCCTACAACCTGATTCCGCAGGTGGACCTGTTCACCGACAACGGATACACCAAGGAGGAGATGAAGATGTACAACGAGACCCGCAAGATCATGCACTCCGACATTGAGGTGAGTGCCACCTGCGTACGGGTGCCGGTGATGCGTGCTCACTCCGAAGCCATCTGGCTCGAGACAGAACGCCCCGTCTCGGTTGTGGAAGCCCGTGAGGCGTTTGAAAAAGCCGAAGGTGTGGTGGTGATAGACAATCCCGCCAACAAGGAGTACCCTATGCCATTAGACCTCAGCGGCAAGGACCCTGTTTACGTGGGACGTATCCGAAAGGACCTGACCAACGACAAGGGACTCAGCTTCTGGTCGGTATCGGATCAGATCCGCAAGGGTGCCGCACTGAATGCCGTGCAAATTGCGGAGTACCTGATCAAACAATAATTCTCTTTCCAATGAGGGTGTCATAGGCAATGACACCTTCATTGCGTTTAAAAAGCAATGAAAATCATACTGTTTGATGGTGTCTGTAACTTCTGTAACGCCACTGTCAATTTCATCCTGAAAAAGGACAAGCAGGAAATCTTTCGCTTCTCACCACAACAAAGCGAACAGGGCAGGAGGTTGCTGGAGCAACATGGCAAAGCTGACACCGCACTGAAAACGATTGTCTTTATCGATGGGGATGAATGGCTGGAGGGGGTGGAGGCCGTAATCAGCATCACCAGACAACTGAGAGGTTATTCGTGGCTCTCCATACTACTTAGGATCATCCCCCGGAAAATCTCAAACGCGCTTTACGCATTCATTGCCAGGAACAGATACAGATGGTTTGGGAAGCGGGATGCCTGTCGTTTACCGGAACCGGGTGAGCAGCAACGCTTCTTCTAAATACAGTCTACTACTGTTCGGCACTGCTACATTGTGAAATCATATCACAGCAATATCCGCAGGAAAAAGAAGGCAATCAATCCCACGGTGATCAGCTTGAGCACGAGTCCCGTGATGTAACCCAAGAAGGCACCGGTGGCATGTTTCACAGCATGGAAAAATTTCGTCCCGGAAAGGATTCCGCCGGCAAGTGCCCCAACGAAAGGGCCAAGGATGATTCCCCAGGGGCCGAGGAAGAAGCCCACCAACAGTCCGATGGTGGCACCCCACACCACTTTTTTGTTTCCTCCCATCTTTTTGGTGCCCCACACAGGAAGAATATTGTCAAGCAGTGTGACCCCCACCGTCAGGATACCCAGCAAAACAATTGCCACCCAGGAAATTTCATCCTGCGTGGAGGGGAGGAACTTCAGCAACAGGAGGCCGCCCCAGCTGAGCGGCACCCCGGGAATCACCGGGGCCACGGTACCGATGGCACCTACCACCAGCAATAGCACGGCAAGAATGATTCCGATTGTATCTCCCATAGGTCAGTCGTGTGAGTGGGTGTGAGGTGCTGTTTCATCATGGTCGTGCTGCATCAGCACCCGGTGCGGCAGTGAACCGTGACCCAACAGCTCGATGGGACAGGAGTCGTAGGCGTTGTTCAGCCACTCCTGAGAAATCCCGCTGCCGGAGTGGTAATGGAGTCCCTGGTTCACACAGGCGATGTTCTTCACCAGCGAGATGATGGTGCCCACGTCGTGCGATACCAGCATGATGGCGATCTCCTTGTTGATGTCACCCAGCAGCTTGTAGAAATTGGTTTCAAAGAGCTTGTCCACATAGGTGCTCGGCTCATCCAGAATGATCAGCTTCGGGTTGTCGATGATGGCCCTGCCCAGCAACACCCGTTGCAGTTGTCCACCTGACAGTTCGCCGATGGCGCGGGGCAGCAGTTCGCTGATACCCAGCCGCCCAGACACCTCTCTCACCCGCTGTTTATCATCTGCACTGTATCGTCTGAAGAGTTGCTTGCGCAGGGTCAGTCCCGAGAGGATCACCTCAGAGACTGAGATAGGGAACTTGCGGTCTATCTGGTTGATCTGCGGCAGGTAGCCGATGTTGAGGGAGGGCACCTGCCGCTCGCCGTCGTAGAAGCGAATAGTACCCCCTACAGGCGTGATCAGCCCCAGCACGGTCTTCAGCAGGGTAGTCTTCCCACCGCCGTTGGGACCGATGATGCCGAGGAAGTCATCATCGTAGATGGTGAGTGACACGTCTTTCAGCACATCGGGTTTGTTCTCGTAACCCACCGTCAGGTTGGTGATTTCAATCAGTCTTTTCATCGCTTTATCGTGAGAGGATGGTGGCAATCCTGATCAGCTCCTCATCCCATTCATAGCGCAGGGGATCGATCTCAAACAGCTCGGCACCCACCTCACGGGCAATCACTTCTCCGTTTTTCAGGTCAAAGCCGCGTTGCACGAAGAGGGTGTTGATCTTTTCCTCCTGTGCCAGGTCGACCAGCTCCTTTAGCTGTGCCGGTGAAGGGTTCTTCCCCTCAAACTCGATACTGTGTTGCTGCAATCCGTAATCGCGGGCAAGGTAGCCCAGTGCCGGGTGGTAGATGATGAAAGAACGTGAGGGTGCTTTATTAAGCAATGTGGTGAGCGTGCTGTCCACCGCATCAATCTTTTTGGTGAGATCACGATGATTCTCCTGGTAGAATTCGGCTCTCCCCGGGTTGGCTTGCACCAGCGCATCCAGCATGTTTCGTGCAAAAACACGCATGGCGCGGGGGGAGGACCATACATGGGGATCGAGCGCACTGTGGTTATGGTCGTGCCCCACATGATCTGAGGGGTCTGAGTGATCCCCGTGCTCATCCTCATGGTCATGCAGATCACCCGCTATCAGCTCTATCCCCGCGGAACAATCCACAACCTTCACATCCGGGTTGTTCTCCGCCAGTCGTCGGCTCCATGCCTTCTCAAACCCCAAGTCGCCGACCCGGAAGTAGATGGCGCTCTTTCCAAGGTCGATCAACACCGAGGGAGAGGGTTCATAGGTCTCGGGACTGGTGCCTGGAGGGACCAGCGTGTTGATGCGGTAATCCTCACCTGCCAGCTGCTCCAGGAAGTAGCGTTGCGGCTCGATGGTGACGGTGAGCTGTGGCTTCTCCGTTTCACTTCTGTTCTTGGAAGGGTTGTTGCAGGCAACAGCCAGAATGAGTATCAGGAGAATGGAAAGATATTTCTGCATAGGTTGATTTTGAACGACAAAAGTACGAAAATTAGAGAGTCGGTGGAAATAGTAAACAAAGATTTCCTACATTTGTTCCACCATATAACAATGAAAACCATATTAGAAACCACCGAAGACGGATCGCACACCCTTTATGTGCCGGAGCTGGAGGAGCATTACCACTCCACCCACGGTGCCATACAAGAATCGATGCATGTCTTTATCGATGCAGGGCTGCGGCATTGTAACAAAGAACACATTCACCTGCTGGAGATCGGGTTCGGCACGGGACTGAACGGCTTGCTGACCCTGCTGGAGGCGGAAAAACTGCAGAAGAAAGTCTTTTATCACTCGCTGGAGCGATACCCGCTAGCGGAAGCTGCAGCCATGCAGCTCAACTATCCGGAGCAGATAAAAATGAAAAATGAAACCCTGGCGTTGCTGAAACAGTATCAACCCGAACCGTTTTTTCGCCTGCTGCATCAATCACCATGGGAAAGGGTGGAAGTCCTCACACCCTACTTCACCCTGCTGAAGGAGGAGAACGACTTCAGCCATCCAGAACAATTTCAACCGCCAAGACAGTACAACCTGATCTACTTCGATGCATTTGCACCAGAAAAACAGCCGGAAATGTGGCAGGAGACAATCTTCCAACGGCTTTACACACTGTGTGCTGACGATGGCATCCTCACCACCTACTGCGCCAAGGGAGCGGTACGAAGGATGCTGCAATCAGCCGGCTTCACCGTGGAACGCCTTCCCGGTCCCCCGGGAAAAAGGGAGATGCTGCGGGCCACGAAAGTGAGATAGTTCCCATTGTCCGCCTGAACAAGATGGCGCTACTGCTTGTTTTTAATATCAAGCGTACGTTATCACTTTAAAGATCAAGCATTATGAAACCTGGAATTCTCTTTCTTGCAATGACTCTACTCATGACCCATCTGCTACTGGCGGGAGACTACGATAAAGATACTTTCCGCACCAACAACGGCAAGGAGGTAGTGATCACCTTTATCAAGCATGGATCTCTGATGCTCAGCTATGATAATCTGCAGATACAGGTGGATCCGGTGACCATGTTTGCCGACTACACTACCTTCCCGAAGGCTGATTTCATCCTGGTGACCCATGAGCATGGCGACCATCTCGATTCAAAGGCAATCGATGCACTTACGAAAGATAAGACGCAGCTAATCCTCAACCCCTCCTCAAAGGAAATCCTGGGCAAGGGAAAAGCAATTCGAAACGGGGAACGGCTGCAGTTAACCAAGGAGATAAACCTGGATGCCGTCCCTGCCTACAACACGACCCCGGGACGGGAGCAGTATCATCCACGTCACCGTGACAACGGTTACATCCTCACCATTGACGGACTGAGAATTTACATTGCCGGCGACACAGAAGACATCCCTGAGATGAGTGAACTGAAGGCAATCGACATCGCATTTTTGCCGGTCAACCAACCCTACACCATGACCGTGGTACAGGCAGTACGTGCCGCTAAGCTCTTCTCTCCCGATGTGCTTTACCCCTACCACTTCGGTGAAACCGATGTAAAGCCAATCAAGGAGCAACTGGAAGAGAGCGGCATCGATGTCCGTATCCGGAAAATGGAATAGATTATGTTTGCAGATGTGCAATAAAATCTCTTCTTTTGCTGTAACGAAAAGCATATGACCGAAATTGCAGCACGGCTCGAGGCAGCCGGCAAGGAGTACAAGACGGGTGAATCGACCATCGTCGCACTGCAACCCACCACTACTGAGTTTAGAAAGGGTGAGATCACCCTGATCGTCGGGCCCTCCGGCTCAGGCAAGACCACCCTGCTCTCACTGCTGGGGTGTGTGATTTATCCCACCATGGGAAAGGTGTGGGTGGGTGACACCCGCGTAAACGACCTCCCGGAGCGGGAACTGGCGCAATTGCGCTTAAGACGGATAGGCTTCGTCTTCCAAGGATTCAACCTGCTGGCACCCCTCAGCGCACTGGAGAACGTGATGCACCCGCTGCTGTTGCAGGGGGTGAACCGCCACGATGCCCGAAAACAGGCGATGGAGCTGATCCACACCTTCGGTATGCAGGAGAGAATTCACAACCTGCCCCGCAACCTGAGTGGTGGCCAACAGCAGCGAATCGCAATCGCCCGCTCGCTGATTACCAACCCGCAGCTGATCCTCTGTGACGAGCCCACCGCCTCACTCGACCACAACAGTGCCAGAATGGTGATGGAGATGCTGAGCCAGCTCTCCCTCGAGAACAGGGCAGTGATCGTGGTGACCCACGATGTGCGGCTGAAGAAATATGCAGACCGCACCATTTACGTCTCGGAAGGGATGATCAGTGATACTGACATCGAAGATGAGTTTTAGTTTGCGGAATCCTTTTTGAGCCCTTGAAATGGAAATCTTAGATTGAACGATGATACGCATAATGATGAAACACCAGATTGGCTGGTTGTCGGCCATATTGCTACTAACAGCCTGTGGTAACAGGAACGAAAAAAACAGCACCCCCGCAGTAGAGTCCCTCTCCGTCAATCAGGTGGTGGGAATCGGAAAAGTGATCCCGCAGGGAGGCGTGGTGGAGCTGGCGGCTCCCGCCTCCGGCATTGTGGAGGAGCGCTACTTTGAAGCGGGAGACAAGGTCGGAGAAGGTGACCTGATCCTGGTGTTGGAGAAAAATGTGGAGACCCTCTCCCTGCAGGAGAGCGATGCCGGTATCGCCACGCAACAACTGCAGGTGGAGTCGGCACGGCTGGCACTGGAACAGGAGCGGATCGTACTGGATGATCTGCGGCGGCGTCATGTGGATGCGGTTGAGCTGCTGACAGTGGGTGCCGTTACGGGAGAGGAGGTGCGTCGCCTGCAAAAGGAACTGGATCAGGGTACCGAGCAGTTGAAGAAAGTGGAGAACGACTACCGCTTGCAGCAGTCCCGCCTGTGGGAGATGCAAACAGCACGCGCTACACGGGAAAACGACCTGTCGCAACGCTCCTTCAGAGCACCTGCCAGGGGCACGTTGCTCACACTCACACCCCGCACTGGAGAGGCGGTGACGATGCATCAGCCCTATGGCCGCATCGCACCCGAGAGTCCTCTTGTAGTGATGGCCGAGATCGATGAATTGTTTGCCGACAGGCTGGCGGTGGGGCAACGCTGCAACATTCACCTCCCGGGTGACAGCAACATTGCCGCCTCCGGCAGGATCACGCGCCTCTCACCCGACCTGAAGCGCAAGTCGCTCTTCTCCGACAGCGGCAGTGACCTGGAAGACCGTCGCATACGGGAGATAGAGGTGTTGCTCGATGAGGTGCCACAGACATTGTTCATTGAGTCGAAAGTGGAGTGCAGGGTAGAGCTAAACTGATCGCACATGTTCACTACAGCCTATAAATTTGTCCGTTTCGAGAAGTCCAAGAGCATGGGCATCCTCACGGCCATCATCATCAGCATCTACCTGATAGGCATCGAGCTGGGGATGTTCTTCTACCTGGCGAATCTGATCGGGGGACTGGTGGGAAATGCCAACCCGGACTATGCACAGGTGTTCGTGGTGAACCGGCAGACTGAGAACGCCAACCAACTCTCACCCTTCGACGTGCGATGGATCAACCAGCTGCGCAGCATCGAGGGGGTGGACGATACCCACGGCTTCGTGATTACTCCCGTCACGGTCAAATTCCCCAACGGCAAGGATGCCCCCGCCATGATTGTCGGATCAGTTTACCCTGCACTGGCGGCTGGACCCAGCTCAGGGCTGATTGAGAGTGGCTCGCTGCACGACCTGGCTGCACCGGAGATCGTGTCGACCGACTATTACGACAACAAGGCACTGCGATATGAGGTGCAAAGGGGTACCCGCTTCGAGATCAACGGAAAGGCAGCCACGGTGGGTGTCACCACACGACATGCCAAGGGGTTCAACGCACCACTGCTCTACACCACACTCGACAAGGCTCGTTATTACTCGGGACTGTCGGAAACAATGGTGAGCGGCATCATCGTCACCGTACGCAATCCTGAAATGATTGAACCGGTGGTCCGTCGCATCAACCAGACTGCACCCGACCTGAAGGCATGGCCTGCAGAGGAGCTCCGCACCGGAACCATCGTCAACGTGATGACCGCCAACAACATGGGCATGAGCTTTGCCACACTGGTCATCTTCGGAATCATCAGCGGCTTCTTCATCATCGGCCTCACCATGTACTCAGCTACCTACGACCGAATTAAGGATTACGGCACCCTCAAGGCGATTGGTGCCTCAGGCCGTTACATCACCCGCCTGGTGATCGCCCAGTCGTTGATCTACGCTGTGACCGGCTTCCTGGTATCACTCCTGCTGCTGTTCATCTCCAAAATCGGGATGGCCGGGGCCGGACTGATCATCAGCCTCTCACCGCCCCTGCTCACCTTCCTCTTTCTAATGACACTGCTGATCTCGGTAGGTAGCTCCTATTTCTCCATCAACAAACTGAGAAAGGTGGAACCCTCATCCGTATTCCGATAAATTGTGAAACTATGAAGAGATCAATCACCCTTTCACTGTTGCTGTCGTTGACCCTGTTTCTGCCGGCACAAGAGTTGCGTCCGGAACGGTTGACACTGGAAGAAACCATTGCCTACGCGCTGGAACATGCACCGGAGCGGATCAGACAGAAACTGATGGTGGATGAAGCGGCGATACGACTCAATGAAACCCGTCTGCAGCAGCTGCCCGACATCTACGCCTCCAGCGATCTGCGGCGCAATCTGATCATCCCCTCCACCCCGGTGCCGGCCCATCTCTTCGACCCCGATGCATCGGAGGGTGAACTGATGTACCTGCGGTTCAACACCACCTGGAACGCTTCGGCAGGCCTCAACCTCAGCTATGACCTCTTCAACCCCGAGAAGGTGAACAGCGTGGGCGAACAAAAGCAGCAGTTGAAGATTCAGCAATATGATGAGATGATATCGGAAAAGGAGCTACGGGAACAGATCGCCATTGCCTATGCCGAATGTGTGATCGCAAAGGAACAGCTCCGCTCCTGCAGACAGGATACATCCTATTATACCCTGCTACTGCGGAACGCCGGTGATCTCTACGAAAAAGAACAGCTCTCCCTGGTGGAGAAAAATGAGATACAAAAAGCCTATAACGAATCTGTGGCGAACTGCCTGCGTGCAGAAAAGATTGCAGCCGATACAGGGGCCAACCTGCTCTTCCTGGCGGGGGCTAAGGTCACATCCCAAACCGTAGCGGCGTTGCAGCTGGAAGAGGATATCCCTTCCCTGCTGGCTAAGGTGGATCAACCTGCATCCACAACTCTGACCGGGAAGGAGCTCGAAGTGATGAAGCAAAATGAGAGGATGTCGCTAGCAGCCTTGCGTACCCGTTCGGCAGAATGGAAGTATGCCCCCACTCTCACACTCAATGGCTACCTGGGTACCAACTATTACAACAATGATCTTCAGCTCTTTAACGACCGATACTGGCGTGGCAACAGCTACCTCGGCCTTTCGCTGAAGATACCCATCAGCCAGTCGCTGAGCACCGCCAAAGAGGTGTCACGACTCAGGCTGCAACAACGACTGGAAGAGGCAAGCCTGCTGGAGATACGCAACCGCCAGGAGAAGGAGCGGCTGGAAGAGGTGTCGCAGCTCGTGGTACTGCGTGAGAGCTATCGCCTCTGCGAAGAAAATCTGGTATTGAGTATGCAGAACCTTAAGGCAGCACAGATGCAATACGAAAAGGAGTATACCCTACAACAGCAACTACTCAGCGAGCAGCTGAAGGCACAACTTGCCTGGCAAAGCTACCTCCAGACCGCCTACGACCTGTTCACCGGACTGGTCTCCATGAAGCATTAAAAAACCCAATCCTGCTCCTTATGGTGCATGACTGGGTGAAGAATTGCGGAAAGAAAGGGATTCGAACCCTTGGTACCCGTGAGAGTACAACGGTTTTCGAGACCGCCCCGATCGACCACTCCGGCATCTTTCCTGTTCAGGTACAAAATTACACTTTTTCCGTGAAAAAAGTGCAACCCCGTAACCATTTATTGCTTCAATGACTTCAGTGCCTCCGCTGTGGCGTCCAGCAAAGGGTCGATGGAGATGGGTGCCCCCACGGCATGCTGCATCCATTGCTGGGGAATGATACTCCCTTGGGTGTACATCCGTTCGATCTCTTCTGCCAGGTTTTTCCCCTTCACCTGTTGCTCAATCTGGAAATCAATCAGGTGACCCATCGGGTAGTTGGGCAGGTAGAGCGGGTAATCAATCATGTGTGAGTAGATGCCGAGCAGCGTCTCATCCTCACCCCCCAGCACACCGGCATAGTAACTGTTCCAAACCTCTTTGGCAATGTCGATCACCGCCTCCTTGAGCTGCACCGCCGTGGCATCGGGATGTGCGTAAAGCCACTCCCATACACGAATATCGACCAGCGAGACACCCATGATCTCATAGGCGGACCAGAAACTGCTAAGGGCAAGCCAATACGCCTCGTCGGGGTTGCTGTTCTTCAGGCCCAGCAGCTCCAGGTCACGCTTCTGGAAGAGGAACGCAACCGCCTCGGTGAACGAGGTGTTGGGAACGCCGTTCAGCATGTAGTAATCCACATCGTTCATGGTGATGGTCTGTTCCACGTTGTGTCCAAACTCATGCACGGCGATGTTGTATCCCTTGTAATCCATCCCTCCCTCACCGATACGGGTACGTAGGCGGGAGAGGTCGTTCCGCATGGCGGCCCCCCAGGCGTGTCCGGCACCGCGGGAGGCGTCGACGGTGATCAGCGAGGTGATCTCCTTCGCTTTCTCAGGGTTCCAGCCCAGCTTCACCAGGATGTTGGGCAGGTCATTTCCCAGAGCCTCCGCATCGGGATATTTCTTTGAGGTGAGCGCTGTCAGCTGCTCCTCGGGGATTCCTTCACCGCCCTTGAAACCGTTGTACCAGATATCGAACGGCTCCAGCTCCCGTCCCAGGCGTGAGGCGATAAAGGAGGCCACCTCCTTCACCTGCGGTGAGGAGAGCAACCCCACGAAGAGCGCCTCCACATCTTTCTGCGGCACCTCCATGGTGCCGTCAAAGGCACGGGTCAGCTGGGTGGGATAATGGGGAGAGTAAGCGTCGAGCTGGCGCATGGCGAGGAAATTCTCCAGAAACACCTCATAGCGGCGCGTCTCTTCAGGGGTACCCTGTACGATCTCTCCGGCAGCGAAGAGCTCATTGGTCATCGGGTTCCAGGTGTGGGATCCATTGTTGATCACCTCCATCGGAATGGACTGGTCGATGATACGCTGCATCACCTTGTAAATCATGCGCTGCTTCTCCACTCCCCGCTCCTTGTCGGCATAGTTCGACTTCAGTTCGTCGCGCAACCCCCAGTGTGTGATCAGCTTCATCCCTTCGGGGAAGAGCTGTTCACCAGCATCGTTCCGCAGGTGATCCATCAAAATATTGTAGTCGGAGATATAAGCATCGGCCTCCGTCAATGTCTTGGAGATATCCTGCTGTATGGCTGCCGGCACACGTGAGATAAAGCGGTCCCCCATCCGGGCATAGGCCCACTCTTTCCTGCTCCATCCGGTGCCCAGCTCCGTCTTCTCCTCAAGAGAGTAGAAGGGGAAGTTGAGTGCGGTAAGGAAAGCAACTTTGTTGCCGTAGAGGTCGTCGGTAAGATGTGCCGACGCATCGTAGCTACCGAACATCATATCCACAGGTGTGATTGCAGGCCCCTCCAACTGCAACGGCATCTTGAGCTCCACATCCATCTTGTGAAAGTATCCGCCCATCACCTCGAAGTTGCGTTCCAGCGTAGTGAACAGCGTGACGAGTGCCGCCGTGTCGCCCACGAACGAGCTCTTGCAGAACTGTGCAAACGCTTCAGCGTCTCCATCCTGCTCTCGCCAGAGGGCAGCCACCTGCTCTACACCCCGTTCAATGCGGAATGCAGATGCCTCACCGAGCGAGTCATTCAATTGTGCGATCACCTCTTCGGCCTGTACCGGTGTGATATAGGTCGCCTGATTCATATCCTGATTCATCTTCTGATTGTTTGTACATGCCGCCAGTAGGGTTACCACCATGACAATGGCACTGAATGTGTTTAGCTTCATAAGACTCATTTTATTTCAAATATAGCACAATTTTCCGAATCAACCGAACGGCTGATGGCAAACATTTTATACTGCAAATGTGTTTCACCTACTGTGAATCACAAATACCCCACACAAATTCTCCTGATCTTATGAACCGACGAACATTTATCAAAAGCTCATCACTGGCGACGGCAGGATTGGCCGCCGGATTATCCGCTCCTCTATTTGCAAACGATCACGACAGGAAACTGAAGATCGGCCTGATCGGCAGTGGCTGGTACGGCATGGTAATCGCCAAGGCGGCACTGGAGGCCGGCGGCGTGGAGGTGATCGCTGTCGCCGATGTGGACAGCCAACATCTGGCGAACAGCCTGAACGAATTGGCATCACTGCAGGGCAGTCGTCCACAAGGGTTCAAGGACTACAGGGAGCTGCTGGAGACAAGTGGTCTCGAGGCGGT
Organism: Dysgonomonadaceae bacterium zrk40; assembly: GCA_016916535.1. NCBI lineage: Bacteria > Pseudomonadati > Bacteroidota > Bacteroidia > Bacteroidales > Dysgonomonadaceae > Dysgonomonadaceae bacterium zrk40. Next base: position 2,048,227 of record CP070276.1, on the reverse strand, counting down.
GTTGATCGGCACGGTTACTCACTGGCATGCACTTCAGTTCATCGCCGCCAACCGAAAAGGGCTGCCCGTCTATTGTGAAAAGCCTCTGGCCTACGACATCGAGGAGGGGAAGGCGATGGTGAAGGCGGCCCACGAGGCGGGCAACATCGTGCAGATAGGCTTTCAGCGGCGACAGAACAAGGCGTTCAGCAGGGCCAAGGAGCTGATCGGTGAAGGCAGGATCGGTAAGGTGCACCAGATAGAAGCACAGATACACTACAACCCCAATATTGATGACACCACCATCCAGGATCCGCCGGCATCGCTCGACTGGGATGCCTGGTGCGGCCCGGCACCCCTGCTGCCTTACAGTCCCTCTAAAGGACATATGTCGTGGCGTTTCGAGAAAGCCTATGGCAACGGTCACCTGGTGGACTGGGGCATTCACAACATCGACATCATCCGCACCATCATTGGGTACGACATGCCCACATCAATTGAAGCCCAGGGAGGCATCCATGCACTGCAGGGGCTGACCAACACCCCCGACACCTTGAGGGCGACGATGCAGTTCGGCGAGGTGCCACTCATCTGGCAGCATCGCCTCTGGGGCACGGGAGAGATGGATCCGCAGTACAACAACGGCATCTTCTTCCACGGTGAGAAGGGTACCCTCTTTGCTGCCGACAACCGGCTGGTGCTGAAGCCGGCGGGCCGCAACAGCCGACAGGAGGTGATGGAGATTCCCTCTCCCCGCATGCAAGAGGAGCATGTGGCTGAGTTCATCAGGGCCGTGAGAACCGGTAAGAGAGATCTGATCAGCTGCACCATTGACGATGCCTTCCGCTCCACCGCCACGGTGCAGCTGGCTATGATCGCCTACGAGACCGGCAGCAGTATAAAGTGGGATGCGGAGCGGCAGACCATCACCGGCAACGAGACAGGTGCAGCAATGCTCGCCAGACCTTACCGTGAAGGTTACAAGCGACCGTAGAATATTCAGAGTAACCATTTTACATATATGAAACCATCCATAACCCTTGCATGCATCCTTCTCACAACAGCACTAACCGCCCAGGAATGCGACATTGTTGCAGAGGGAGTCGTTCCACAAAAAGCGGGAACCGGCTACGCATTCACCGAAGGCCCCGCTGTGGCCAAAGATGGAAGTGTCTACTTCACCGACCAGCCCAACGACCGCATCTACCGCTGGGATGAACAGGAGGGCATCTCCCTCTGGCTGGAGGGTACCGAACGCTCCAATGGTTTGTACTTCAACCAAGAGGGGAAGCTGGTGGCTTGTGCCGATGCGCAGAACAGGATCATCCTCTTTGAGAACCGCGATAAGCGGAAGGTGCTCTTTGAGGATTACGAAGAGAAGCACCTCAATGGACCCAACGACCTCTGGATAGCACCCAATGGTGATATCTATTTCACAGATGCTTACTACCACCGTCCCTACTGGCCCGAAGGCTACAGCGAGATACAGGAAGCACGGGGGGTGTACCTCCTCACACCCGACGGGGAGGTGACTCGGTTGATCGACGACTACAAGCAACCCAACGGCATCATCGGCACCCCGGATGGCAAAACACTCTACGTGGCCGATATCGAGGACCGGAAAATCTGGCGATACGACATCCTGCCTGACGGCTCCCTGGAGAACAAGACCTACTTTGCTCCCCATGGGTCGGACGGAATGACCATCGACGACGGTGGAAACATCTACCTTACAATGGGAAAGGTGTGGGTCTACTCACCTGAAGGGAGGTTGATCAGTGAGATTGAAGTGCCGGAGAGTCCTTCCAACGTCTGTTTTGGCGGAGAAAAGCGTGACATCCTGTTCATCACTGCCCGCACATCGGTCTACATCCTGAAGATGAAGACGAGAGGGGTGCGATAAATGTTCCTACGAATCGACCAATAATGCAGAATGAAAAGGCAAAGAGCAGTAATTTTCCTATATTTGTAACAATCAAAAATCATTATAAAATTAACCGTAATGAATGAAATCGACAAGTATGTAAAAACCCACGAACAACGTTTCCTTGATGAACTGTTCGAATTGATCCGCATCCCATCCATCTCATCGCTTCCTGAGCACAAACCGGACATGTACCGTGCGGCCGAAAAATGGAAAGAGCTCCTGCTGGCTGCGGGTGCCGACAAGGCCGAGGTGATGGAGACCGACGGCAACCCGGTGACCTATGGAGAGAAGATCATCGACAAGAATGCCCCCACCGTACTGGTATACGCCCACATGGATGTGATGCCTGTGGACCCTGTTGAACTTTGGAAGACCAATCCATTTGAGCCGGTGGTGAAGGATGGCAAGATCTGGGCACGTGGTGCGGATGATGACAAGGGACAGGGCTTCATGCATGCCAAGGCGTTCGAGTACCTCGTACAATCGGGCACGTTGGCGTGCAACGTCAAGTTCCTCATCGAAGGAGAAGAGGAGGTGGGATCACCCAACCTGCCCAAGTTCTGCAAGCAACACAAGAAGATGTTGCAAGCCGACGTGATCCTGGTCTCCGACACCTCGATGATCGCCCCCGACGTGCCTTCCATCACCACGGGACTGCGTGGGCTGGCTTACTGGCAGGTAGAGGTGACAGGCCCCAACGTGGACCTGCACTCGGGACTCTTCGGCGGTGCCGTGGCCAACCCGATCAATGCGCTGGCAAAGATGATCGCACAGACGATGGACGACGATGGACGCATCCTGATCCCCGGTTTCTATGACGATGTGGTAGAGGTATCAAAAAAAGAGCGCAACTTGATGGCGAAGGCACCCTTCTCATTGAGCGACTATAAGAAAGCGCTTGACGTGAAGGAACTGTTCGGTGAGAAAGGATACAGCACCAACGAGCGCACCGGTATACGGCCTACCTTCGACGTCTGTGGTATCTGGGGCGGCTACACCGGTGAAGGTGCCAAAACGGTACTCCCGTCAAAAGCCTACGCCAAAATCAGTACTCGTCTGGTACCCAACCAGGACCACAACAAGATTGCAAAGCTCTTCGTGAAGTACTTTGAGTCGATCGCCCCCAAGTCGGTCAAGGTGAAGGTGGAGTACCTCCACGGAGGTCCATCCTACGTCTGTCCCATTGACCTGCCGGCCTACCAAGCGGCAGAGAAGGCATACAGCGAAGTCTACGGCAGGGAGCCGGTACCGGTCCGTTCCGGCGGCAGCATCCCCATCATCGCCTCCTTTGAGGAGATCCTCGGCATCAAGTCGGTGCTGATGGGCTTCGGTCTGGGATCTGATGCGATCCACTCCCCTAATGAGAACTTCCCGTTAGAGCAGTTCTACAACGGCATCCGCACCATACCCCTCTTCTACAAGCATTTTGCAGAGCAGTTGAAGAAGTAAGCACGATGTATCTTCACAAAAAAATGATTCCGCGGTGCCTGTATAACAGGAGGCTGCGGAATCATTTTTTGATATGCTGTTTGTCGAATCTCAGACAATCACATACGCCTCGTAGCGGGTGACCTCGGTGACCGGTGTGAGTGCCAGGTAGCCGGAGGTGATGTGGCCCTGTTGCACCCTGAGAGGATGCTCTTGCAGCATCTGATGATGATGGAACAGCGCACTGCCCGGCTTTTTAAAATAACCAACCCTAAAGGTTCCCTCACTATCCTCCTCCATGAATTGGTTGTGAAAGATGCGTGCCACCATTCCCATGTTCATCCGCATATTAATCTCCACGCATGGCTGGATTCGATATCCCTCCATGGTATCACAAATCATCATATCGACCCCTGCATATCCGGTGTAATGAGGAAAGCGGGCGGCAAGCCTTACTGTGAGTGACTCACGCAGTTGTTCCAGCAGAGCTCCGGGGATATCAGCGGAGAGTCTCTCCTTGATGCAGTGATCGGAGAGCAACTCGTTCCCAAGGTAGGCACCTGAGACAGCTGCCCTGAAAAGTGAGAAGCCGGCAAAGCGAGCTTTCCCTTCTTCGAGGTAGAACTCCATGGCGAAGTCCTTCACCCTGTTCAGTACCGGCTCTGCCACCACGCCCCCCTGCTCGCGGATCACCCGCCTGCACCAGTCGGTCTGTTTGTCGGTAATCCTGCCCAGCACACGAATCAATCCCTTGCCGCTGCCGGAGAGCGGCATCTTTAACAACTTATCCCCCGGTAAAGAGGAGAGATATCTCAACAGCTCTTCCAAAGAGGTGAAATGATGTGACTCGCCACAGAAGGCCGGTTCCGCTTCCTGAAGCTCCCGCAGCATCCGGACCGCATGTCGCCTGTCGGAACATTCCCGCAGTCGTAACAACTCATCGGTTGAAGGCAGGCGCTCCTCCTGCACCCCGCAGGAGATCAGTCGTTTTCGCAGGGCCGGGTTCCAGCCCCAGGGAAGGATGGGTTGGTTTGGATATTTGCTGATTTCAGTGGATGATAGCAGTGAAGAAGTGACCGGCAGCCACTGACGAACAGCTTCGAGGAGCAGGCGGTTTTGCTCCCCCTCAGCGACAACAGGTTCACCCACGCTGTACCACGCCGGCAGCAACGCCAGCTCAGCAGCCATAAGGGTAGCCGAGGCAGGCGGTGTGTAGTTGGGTGAAAAGTTGGCCAGCGCCAGGTCGTGCTCGGGATTGAACAGATGCATTCTCCTATTGGTACTCCTTAACCTCGATTTCCCCGTTGATTGCCAGCAGGGCGTTATCCGCCAGAGCACCCATCTCATCCTGTCCCGGGTAAACATGCACCGGTGCAATGCGGTAGACCCGCTCTATTACCAGGTTGCAGAACCACTTGCTGTTGGCAATGCCGCCGGTGATCAGAATCGCATCCACCTCACCTTTCAGCACGGTACCCATGGCACCGATCTCCTTCGCTACCTGATAGGCCATCGCCTCCAACACTTCACGGTGTTTCTTGTCTCCATCCTTCGCCTCACGTTCGGCAATGTAGGCATCGTTGGTACCCAGGTAAGCCATCATCCCCCCTTTGCCCACGATCATCTCCGACATCTTTTCGTAGCTGTAGATGCCGCTGAAAGCCACCTTCAGCAACTGGCCCACGGGCAGTGACCCGGTACGTTCGGGTGAGAAGGGACCGTCTCCATCCAGTCCCTGGTTCACATCCACCACCTTCCCCTTCTGATGGGCTCCCACGGTGATTCCGCCACCCAGGTGCACCACGATCAGATTGAGATCTTCATATTTCTTCATGATCGACTTGGCATGTGCACGGGCAATCGCTTTCTGGTTCAAGGCATGGAAGATTGATCTTCTCTCAAAAAGAGGATGACCGGAATAGCGGGCCAACGGCTGCAGCTCGTCCACAACCACCGGATCAGCAATGAAAGCCTCTGCCGAGGGAAGCAACTTGGCAATGTCATACGCAATCAGTGCCCCCAGGTTGCTCGCATGCTCGCCCCGCTTACATGCAAGCAGATCGTCGCGCATGGCATCGTTCACACGGTAGACGCCTGACGCGATGGGCTTCACCAAGCCCCCGCGACCGATTACGGCATCGATTGATTCCACCGGCACATCTGCGCTCTTCAACTCTTCATAGATGATATCCTTCCGGTATTCGTACTGATCGGTAATCTTTTCAAATCGTCGCAACACGTCGGGTGAATGCTTGATGGTTTTCAGGAAGATCACCTTCTCCTGCTGGTAGATGGCGATCTTGGTAGAAGTAGATCCCGGGTTGATTACCAGGATGCGGGTGTTGGTTGCCATAAGTTGCTGGTTTTGTGGTTATATTTTTTGCATGATTATCTGATCACGGCTCCCAAAGCCAGGGAGAGTAGTTTGCTGCGGTCGTTGTCCGACCGCGAGGTGAGCACGATGGGCACAGATGTCCCGGTCACAAGAGCCGCTGAGACGGCACCTCCCAGGAAGTTGAGCGCCTTGTAGAACATGTTTCCCGCCTCGATATCGGGAGAGAGGATCAGGTCCACGTCTCCGGCCACCTCCCCCTCAATGCCCTTCAACAATGCTGATTCGCGGTTAAAGGCGATATCGATGGCAAAAGGACCATCCACCACACAACCCGGCAACTCTCCGTTGCGGTTCATCTCTTTCAGTGCCGCAGCATGCAGCGTTGCCTCCATCTTCGGGTTCACCTTCTCCACCGCAGCGGCCACCGCTACCTTGGGGTTGACGATTCCCAGCCGGTGACAAAGCTTTACGGCGTTGAGCAGGATCTGTCTCTTACCTTCCAGGTCTGGTGCAATGTTCATCGCCGCATCGGTAAGGCCAAACACCTTGTGGTAGTAAGGCGTCTCGAAAAAGGCCACATGACTCAACAATCCATCGGTGTTTAGACCCTTCTCCTTGTCGAGCACCGCTTTCAGCAGATCGGCCGTACCCACATGCCCTTTCATAAGCATGCCGGCACGCCCCTCTCTCACTTTCGCTACGGCTATTTGGGCCGAAACGGCAGCGCCCTCACGGTTGTCCAGCACCTCCATCTCTCCGGTCGAAATACCTGCATGGCGGGATGAAGCTGCAATCTTCTCACTGTCACCAATCAGCAGGGGGGCTACGAATCCCTCCTGCATCGCATGATACAGGGAAATCAGCACATCCTCATCCTCTGCGGCTGCAACCGCAACGGTACATCTCCCTCTCTCTTTGGCGCGTTGCACCAGTTCCGACAAATCGTGAATCGGCATAATAGTAATATTGAAACTTGGTCCTTACAAAAGAACAAATTTTTTCGCATATTTCTCCCAATTCCACAGTTATTTTAAGCAAAAAGAAAATCAATTTTTGTGTATCACGATATAGCGATGCCTGTTAATCAACTTGTCGATATATGCAGTAGCAGCTCTTCTTTCCAGGATGAAGAGATACTTTAAGATGCGCTGCATGTTTTCACTAAAGTGCTGGTCATCGATCGACTCAGTTGCCCTCCGGATCAACCGTTTCAGATGATCCTCATCGGGGTTCACCTGTTCGAAATCATGCATAATCCTCAACAGTGTCTCGTCCCGATCCTCTCTACCGGAGAAGGGTTTCAGCGACAAGTTGTCGGTATACCTTTCCATACTTTCAATGTAGTCTATGCATCCGCCACCCCTCAGGGTATGAAAGAAGTAAATCCTGATCGTGTTGAATTGCGGCGCTCCTTCAATTTCGAAAACGAACCTGGGGATCCCTTGGTAGTAGAACCTGGATACCTGTTTGATTTCGGGGATATTCTTCCGTTTCAAGTCACTCTCGGTGACGACTACTCCCCGCTGGTTACTGAAAAAGATTCTCTTTGTTCCCATCTCTTATTTTTTTCTGTTGGTTAAAAAATGACAGGACAGGATCAAACCGGGTAGCGGCATCACGCATACGTGAAACGGTGAAAAGGCATAAAAAAAATCTTTCATAATGCTCATATTTAAAATGACAGCAGCATAAAAGATTGGCAGACTGCTTTTTTTGGACTGTTGTCCCGCATGCTGAACCACCGTGGCTTTGCTGCTCGGTTGGTATCCTGTCGGATTCCTGATGCTTATACAAAAATAGGCAATATATTCCTGATAACAAAGAAACGCGAGAAAAATGATTTGCGACTTAAGATATTAACAACTAAAAACAAGATTACCCTGCTAAGTGTCATGCTGACACAAAAAAGCCAGTATCCTGATAGTGTTCCTTTACGGGATGTGGCTATTGGGATACAGGCTCAGGGAAAAGAGAGTAGGGTGTTGATTACGCGTTCATAAATATTCGTTTCAACACAAGTAAAAACATATTCTTTATCAACTCCAGATTGTTTGTCTCCAACGCTCTGGCGGCATCAACCAAGGCGGGTCCATCGAATGAATCGCAATGAGCCGATGCGGGTTGAATGCCCAGGAATGAGAAAATGGCGATCAATGATAAAACGAACAGCGAACGCTGCAATCTTGTAGGTGACATGTCAATTCTTGTCTTCATACTTTTTTAATTTTTGGTTGTTGGGATTTTTCCTTTTATTTGTATCACAAAGGTATCCGCCAACCATCGCAAAATATGTCACCCAGGCGACATTGCATGTTATTTGGAGTTATTTAACAAGGGCTGATGGCTGATTGGAAATGACCGCAGAAAGACATCCCAAACGAGATCCATTTGGCAAAGTAAATTAACAATGTTAAATACCTGAATTCTAAAACTCAACTGTGTTAATTCTGTTTTATCTTTAACACCTCAATAGATTCATTAAGATGTTGGAAAGAGCTGACATAACTGCAAGTATAAAAGAGTACATTGTAAGGGAATCTTTTTCTCAGAAAGATAGTATTCGGGAGGAGACCTTAATATTTGACAATGGTTTACTCGATTCCATGGGCTTCCTTTTTTAATTGATTTCCTAAAGCAGGAATTTCAGATTGAGGTTCAGGACAGCGATCTGGTGGACGACAATTTTAGATCCATCAACAATATCGCAGCATTTGTAATCAAAAAATTGGAGCAAATAGAATAACGATCAGCGACTGTCGCTGTAGGTTTCTCACTAATATGGAGAAAAATGTCTGGATTGGTTGGGTTTTTTTCTGAATGTGAAACTGTTGATCCTTTAAATGTGCTTACACGGATGCTTACACGAATCAAGCACAGGGGATCGAGCCACAATGGAGTATATGTTTCAGGATGTGTCGGATTGGGTGAATGTCAGGGTGCTTCACAAGTGATCCAGGCAACAGACTCTCCCTGCACGAATGATGATGCGTCATTATGGATTGCATGGAGTGGGTCATTGTTTAACCGCACTGCATAGAGGTCAACGGTGTTTGATAAGGGAGATCACCTGAAATCGGATGGAGATGCTGAACTGGTTCTTCATCTGTATGAACTGTTTGGTTTGAAGTGCCTGCATATGATCAACGGACAATTTGCATTTTCCATCTGGGACACCGTGAAGAAGGAGTTGACACTTGCCCGCGACAGGGTGGGCATCTGTCCGTTGTACTACAGCCTTACAGTCGGGGGATTGGCTTTTGCATCCGAAATGAAAGCGCTATTTGAGTATCCGCATGTCACACCAAAAATTTCATCCAGCGCTCTCACGCAGATTACAACTTTCTGGACAACCTTGACCCCGAAAACAATTTTTGAAGGAGTCTCTGAGCTTTCACCCGGACACACTCTGAAAGTGAGTAGCGCGGGGTTGAGAATTGAATCCTATTGGGAATACCCGGTCTATATGCCGGAAGAGTATTCCACCGATTCGCTCGTAACTTCCATGGGTCTGTTTGATGAGCTCATGCGTGATGCAGTAGCCATCAGGACAAATCCGGGTCAGACATACGGAGCCTGTTTAAGCGGAGGACTGGACTCTTCCGTGATCATTGCCTACATGAAAAAGATTCACCCGGAGATTCCACTCGACACATTCTCCATTGGCTTTGCCAACCAGGGCTACGATGAGTCGTCCTATCAAAACATTGCAAACGAATTCTTCCGAACCAATCCACACAACCTGCTCTGTCACGATGCTGATATCGCTGCCCATTTCAGGGAAGTGGTATGGCATGCAGAAACCGCACTGTTGCGCAGTGCCCCTGTACCCATGTTTTTACTCTCTCAATTGATCGAGAAGAACCATTTCGGGACCGTACTTACCGGTGAAGGGTCGGATGAGATCCTGGGTGGCTACAATATTTACAAAGAGGCAATGATCAGGGAGTTCTGGGCGAAAGAGCCCTCGTCGAACTACAGGCCCCTGCTGCTGAAAAAACTCTACCCCTATTTGGCACAGATGGGGGACAGCAGCGAGATGGCACTGAAAATGTTCTTCGGATACAAGTTGGGAGAAACCTCATCTCCACTCTATTCTCATCTGTTGCGATGGAACAATTCAGCGCGTATCAGGAATTATTTCTCGCACAATCTAAAAGCGGAGACTGCTGATTACAATCCCGTGGAGGAACTTTCAGAAAAGGTGAGGTCCAAACTGAGCGGGGTTGATCTCTTGTCACGTGCCCAATGGCTTGAAGCAACCATCTTCACCTCCGGATACCTCCTCTCTTCACAGGGTGAACGAATGGGCATGGCCCACTCGGTGGAGGGACGATATCCTTTTATGGATCATCGGGTGATCGATTTCTGCATGCGATTGAGGCCCTCTTACAAATTGAAGGGGCTGGAAGAGAAATATCTGTTGAAAAAGTTGATGAGCGACAGGCTGCCCCGGGAGATTGTGGCCAGGAGAAAACAGCCTTACAGGGCTCCTGTCGCCTCTTCCTTTGGTCAGACATACCTCTCCGGCAGCTTGCAGGAGCTGCTTGCAAAAGAAAAGATCGTCGCAACCGGTATTTTCGATTATGAGAAGGTGAAGATGCTGCTGGATAAGATGAAACTGATGCAGCACATCACCGAAATTGACGGCATGGCATTCCTGGCTATATTGTCGACCCAGATCTTGAATTCCTGCTTTGTGGAGAGGTCTGTACCCCCGTTGAGGGAATCGGAGCTGGTACCCTTGAACAGGGTTGTTTTTGCCGGTAAACATCAAAATGCGTAATGCTATGAATGTGGAGAATGCGAAAAAGGAATTGACACCTGATCTTCTTTACATAGAAGATATCGAACGTGTATGCAACGAGATGGCATTGAAACTGCATGACACCGTGGTGCATCAGTTGAACCGCAAGGGAGCGGTCGTGGGCATTAGCGGAGGCATCGATTCATCGACAACACTGGCCTTGTCAGTGAAGGCATTTGGTGCTGAAAATGTGCTGGGAGTAATATTGCCGGAAACAGAATCAAGTTCTGACAGCGAATTGATGGCCAGGCGACTGGCCGCTCGGTTCGGGATAGAGGCTGTTGTGGAGCACATTACCGATGCCCTCAGGGGCTTCGGATGCTATGAACGCCGCAACCAGGCAATAAAAAAAGCTATTCCGGAGTTCAACCCCCTCACTGACAAGTCCAAAATCGTCATCAACCAATCGGCGGAGAGGAACATCCCCCCTCTCTTTTCCGTGACGGTTGTGAGTCCCAACGGTGAAGAGAAAAGGAAAGTGCTTTCCAGGAAAGACTACCTGCAAATTGTGGCATCCTCTAATTTCAAGCAACGTACAAGGATGTCAATGCTCTATTATTATGCCGAAACTCTTTACTATGCGGTGATAGATACCCCCAACAAGCAAGAGGTGGAGCAGGGTTTCTTTGTTAAACATGGAGATGGCGGAGCAGATGTGATGCCGTTAGCCCATCTCTACAAAACACAGGTCTATCAACTGGCCAAGCACCTGGGTGTTCCAGGGGAAATCATTGACAGGATACCCACAACCGATACCTATAGCGCGGAACAAACACAGGAAGAGTTCTTCTTCCAGATGCCGTACAGCATGGTGGATCTGATCACTTACGGGGTGGAGAACAATTACAGTGTGCAGGAAATTGCTGCATCGGTCGGTAAAACTGAGGAGGAGACCGGCAATATCATTGCAAGCCTGAAAAGAAAAAGAAAGACAACTGCATATTTACGATCGGGACCACTTTACTTTTGAACCCATCCGATAATGTTATTGCCATGAATCTGTTCGACTATCTGTTCAGCGAGAGCAAGGAGATGGATAAAAAATTCATCATGAATGAAGGTGAAGAGCTCTCTTTCAAAGATCTCTATGAACGGTCACTGACTCTCGCAAACTACCTTTCAGGAAGATTGGGCACAGAGCACAAAATTCTGCTGATCAGTCAGAACTCTCGCTTTTTCATCACCTGTTATCTGGCAATCATCAAGTCGGGTAATGTGTGTGTGCCACTCAACCCTTCCGTAGAACAGGAGAACCTGGATTACATCGCAGATGCAACAGGTTGTAATTGGTCATTCGTGTCTGACAAGTCATTGAAAAGACTCTCTCTCAGGGGTGAGACATGCAACGAGTCGCGTCTGGAAGAGATCCTGCGATCAGTGGATGGGAGCAACGCAAACAGTAAAAGAGACCTTTCGGAGATAAGTGCTTTTGATGAAAGCAGACTGGCCGAGATTCTCTTTACCTCAGGATCCACAGGACTGCCCAAAGGGGTGATGCTGACCCACCTGAACCTCCGGGCCAACACGGAGTCGATCCTATCCTATTTAAAGCTCAACTCAGGCGATTCCATCCTGCTGGTGCTGCCTCTCTACTACTGTTATGGATTGTCGGTGCTGCATACCCACCTCAAAGTGGGAGCATCCATCCTGCTGAACAACAATTTTGTTTTGCTGGGAAGCGTAATCGACAATTTGGTAAAATATGAATTAAGCGGTTTTGCAGGCGTTCCAAGTCATTTTCAGATGTTGCTGCGGAAATCACTCACCTTCAAAACCACACGATTCACCCATTTGCGCTATGTCACCCAGGCAGGAGGCAAACTGCATGAAGCATTCATCGAGGAATTTGTCTCTGCTTTTCCTGACATCGATTTTTTTGTGATGTACGGACAAACCGAAGCAACGGCACGGCTGACCTACCTGCCTTCCGCATCGCTGAAACAGAAAATGGGCTCTGTCGGTATTCCCATCCCCGGCGTTACACTGGATATCGTGGATCATCATGGCCAACCCACGAAAGCAGGGGAAGCAGGTGAAATTATTGCAAAAGGGAAGAACATCATGAGCAGGTATTATAACGATCCGGCCGGCACGAGCGAAACATTGATAGATGGCTGGCTCTACACCGGTGACCTGGGTTATTTCGACAAGGATGGGTTTCTCTTTCTGACTGCCCGTAAGAAAGGGATTTTGAAAATCGGGGGGCATCGCATCAGTCCCAAAGAGATTGAGGAGGTGATCGTATCAATCCCTGAAGTGGTGGACTGTACGGTGACAGCTGTTGAGGATGAGTTGCTGGGTGAGGCTATCAGAGCATTGGTAGTTGTTAATGAAGGTTGTGATCGGGATGACCTGAGGGATAAAATAAAGAGATGCTGCAAACAAAAACTTGCCTGCAATAAGATGCCGAAAATAATTGAATTTTCTTTGTTGTTTGATCTCAATGCCATCGGTAAAAAGGTGATGCATGATGCATCACACCCCATCACAAGGGATCAAAGACCTTAAAAAACGATGTGCGTATGAACAGGAACATTGCTATCAGCAAATCTGCAATCATTGGAAACCATGTGCAGATAGGGAGAAACACCATTATTCATGATCATGTTGAGATCATGGATCATGCCATCATCGGGGATAACTGTATCATTGGTGAGCCGAATGTCCATTTCTACAAAAATGAGAGCTACGTGAATCCCAGAACAGAGATTGGCCCCTATTCGCTTATCAGAAGCGGTTCAGATATCTATTCGGGGAGCCTCTTTGGGGAGTACTTCACCACCGGCAACATGGTTTCCATCAGAGAGAAATCGGTTTTCGGGAAACACTGCTCGGTGGGGACCTTCAGTGATGTGCAGGGTGATGTGACATTTGGGGACTATTGTCGTTTGAACAGTCACGTGCAGATTGCAAGCAAGTGCCTCTTCGGAAGCTTCGTCTTCATCTACCCCATCGTCGTTTTCACCAATGACCCCCTGCCCCCTTCCAATCATCTGATGGGCACAACCGTGGGTCATTTTTCACAAATAGCTGCAGGCTCAATCATCTTACCCGGATTGACCATTGGGAAGCATTGTCTGATCGGGGCCAAGTCGCTTATCAACAAAAATGTGCCCGATTTTGAGTTCCATGCAGGGAATCCTGCGATACGCATAGGGAAAGTGACCCACCTCTGGTCGAAGGAAGAGAAAAGGCCGCATTACCCCTGGCCCTATAATTTTGACATAAACCTGCCATGGAGTGAAATGGGATTTGATACCTGGACAAAAACCGAAGAGGGGAAAATCTATGCACTCTGAATTGGAGTACAGATTCCCTGCGCTGTCTCTACTCAGCGACAGCTCTTCAGTAATGTTATTCAGACAATAGTTGCTGTGCTGCCAGCACCAGGAACATGTAGTGGGAGGAGCCTCCGCCCATCACATATTCCACCTGCTGCCACAGGAAGGGGAACTCCAGCAGTTCGGGAAAGTCGGGACGGATTAGCGCCGTACCGGAAACCACTCCCCCGGGGATATAGGACCAGTCCGCTCGATTCAACCCATACCCCACCGTGGCCGACCGGGCACCCACTCCTGAGGCAAACGACGCAGTGTTGGAACCGGGGTGACATCCCAGAATGAAGTTAAGGGCGTTGTAGATGAACTCCGGACCGAAGATGTCGGGATAGGCGGTGTGAAGGAAGTAGTGGTTGTAACCAAAACGCTGTATATCCCAGCCGGCACCCCAGATATTGGGCCGATAAGGAACGCCGTAAGGTGTTTCTGCGCCCTGTTCCTCCAGCTGATCGCGAAAGCCCAGCAGGGCATCTCGGACCGCTTTGGAGAACCGGGCATCGTTCATCTTCTGCTCGGCACGACCCACGAACCAGCCCACACGTTCAATGTTATCCGCTATAAATTCACGCTCCTGCAAAAGAACGTTCCTGTATTGCTCTTCATCGGTGGTCAGGTAGAGTTCCGTTGCGGCGTGCAGTTTCGATGCTTTCGATGGTGCTGCCACAGGCGTCCTGTCGAACAGTTCGCGGGCAACCTCCAGAGCCTGGACACTCAGCGTATCGTTAAAACCTTTCAACACACGTGAGGTGGCGGCCAGCTGAGCGGCAGTGGTCAACTCACGGGTGGGGTTCTCCTCTGTGAAGACCCAACGATCGTCTCCGTTCCCGGGGTTGTTGTCGGTCATCGCACCCGCATCACCCAGCATGACATATTGTCGGAGGTCATTGCAGATGATGCCGCGATACAATCGGCCCAGGGCGCGGTATCCGCCCACCACACTCAACGCACCATGCTCAATCTGCTGCAGCATGTCAGGTTTTCCATCCGGCTGATGGATCTCAACCACTCGTGAGCTCTGGTCAATGGCGGTGGCATCATACTGCTTGCCGAATGCTTCATAGGCCAATGCCAGGATATAGGTCTCACCCGCCTGCGACTCCACGCGCAGGTCGAAGTCCCCCGCGTCGTGCCAGCCACCGACATTCAATCCCGCCACCTGATCACCAGGGTTGAACTTCGTAAGGGTAGAGGGACCCTGCACATAGCCGTCGATGTGGTTGAAGTCGACGGGAGCCATACGGGCGTCATCCATGTGACAGAAATCATGCCACACACGATATTTCTCATTCACCCGCAGGTGGCACATCTGCACAGGCAGGAAATACTCCAGCACCGGCTGCCAGACGCCTCGATCGTAAACATCACCCGCTATGCGGAACACCGAAGAACGTGAATCTCCGTAACCCACCTGATAAAGGCCCTCCTCTTTCACTTCCGAGAAATCGAACTTGAGGTAGTTGTATCGCAAAAATTTGCCCCACTCTGAGGCAGGTGCAGCCGCGACCTCCTGCCTGCCCTCTTCCGTGATCCGATAGAGCACCGCCTGGAGGCGCTTCGTTTCCCTGTTGTCCAGCTCAATCACTGCAACCTTGGGCTGAGCGGGGTGGTACCCCACCTGCGAGGTCTGTATCACCGGTCGGTAGAGCCACTCCTCCACCACATTGGGTGTGATCACCCACTCAATGGCACCATCGGTCTTTCTGGCAGGGACCTCACTTCGGAGCACGAACCAGCCGTTGTTGTGGTTCATACGACCATCGTACAGTTTCAGGTTTGTGCCCTTCGACTCGATGGTGAATCGGTTGTAGGGATCATCGGGGCGCACCGTGAATCGCTTTCCCACGGCATAGGGCTCCGAGACAATATCATCGGCGATGATGGGACTGTAGCCTGTACCGCTCAGCTGCGCCACCGAAGCTTTTCCGCCGGGGTTGTAATCGCCCTGATGGGGATGGTTTGATGGTTCCTGCAGCGTGGGACCGTTGGGCTGCTGGGGGAAGAAGCCGCTCTGCCCGTCCATGATCCATGGCTTCCCGAAGAGCGTGCCGGGAAAGAGCTCCAGGTTGAACCCCACCTTGCCGAGGAACTTCTCGGGAACAGGCCGGTCCAGGTCTACGGTGACCACTACTGCTGCTCCGTCACCCCGTACGCTCACCTTGTAGTGGAACATGAAATCGGGATATATCATCGGATTGAAGCCTGTCATATGACGGGCAGAATCGGGAAAGGTGAGATGGGCTGTGATGCTGTTGGCATCGATATCAGCATCCCGTCTGTTTTGTTTGGGAACGGGCTGCCATTGCCCCGGCGTCGGCTCCAGGCGGATGTCACCGTTGGTAGCCACCCGGTTGCCATGCATGATGAGCGACACCCCACCCTGGTGTCCCTCGGGGTAGATATCGTCGTAAGCCATCACCTCGACCCCTTTGTTTTGGAAATATCCGGATTTCCCTAATTGAAACTCCTGCGCTCTCAGCGAGGGGAAGATCATCAGGCTGCAAATTCCTGTCAGAAAGAAAAAAATTGTTTTGTTCATGGTCTATCCCTTGTGTTGTATTGGTACGTAAGATCTCATGGATGAGTCATCAGACCCGGTGACAAAGATATATTTATATGCGCGTAAAAAAAAATTTATGTTTTGTGAATTTATTTTTATGTTTCAGTAAAAAATTAATAATATTTGTGAATACATTTGTCTGTTGTTGTAATGTGATATGGTAAAACACCAACGATTCATACTATGAAAAAGACAATCCTTTTTATCCTCATCAGTATTGCAATAGGAAGCCTTCCTGCTGAGATGCTTGCAGGTCTGAATGAGCACAGGAACATGGAGGTTCATCCCAACACCAGTTTGCAAAAAAAAGAGAAGAAGAAAGGGAAAAAAGAGACAGTCAAGACTCCTCCCTTGCATGACCTGAAGGATATCCCCAAAGTAACATTTACCGCTGCCAATCCCTGTGCTCCAGCCAACCTGGTCACCAGCGGGATGCCCTGGGAGGAAACGGGCCTTGATGTAATCAAGCCGTTGGGTGATGTTGAACCGATAATTCCTGAGCCGTTGTCCTCCATCACCCACTTGTCTGCGTTCGACTACAAAGCTGCCGTAACGGTTGCTTTTGAGGGTATGCGACTGATATACGGCCCGATGCCGGAAGAGGAAGGACGGCAGTTTGAGCAAACATGGGCGCCACTGTTCAATTATCCTACACAGGAGATCATCGACTACCTGAATCGGTTGAATCCCCTGATCAGCCAGTTTCTGGCAGCACGTGAATCTTACCTGCGTACCTTCGCAGCGGTCCAGATGGTTATGCTGGATGCCGCCACGGCTGTGGATTGGGACGACCAGGAGGCTTTTCATGCAGCGCTCTTCGAGGCGAAATTACACACCACGGGTATGGAGTCGCTCAATGCAGCAATGCAGGTACTGGCTGATCGCATCCAGCAGCTGGGCAATCCTCCCAACCCCAACGATGCCAAATGTGAGGCTTACAACCGTTACAGGCGAGTGTTTCAACAGGAAGAAGAGGAAATCGACTTAGGGGAAAGCTGGATAGGAACCCGCGAAAGTCCCTATCAGGCAGCTGGGCTGGATGAGTTGAAAGAAACCTTGATCCGGTATCTGTTCAAGACAAAAGTTAACGGGAAAGATACCTACTATGCCATTCAGCTTGTCGAATCGGACCCCTGCAGTGATGAGGAGATGGAGACAGACGAAGCTTGTCTGTCGAGTGTCAAGGTGGAACAGCTGGATCTGCCGTCAAACAATGACCAAATGCCCGACATCACCTCCGACGGGACCTTCGTCTCCTATTTTCCAAAAGTAACGGTGATGCTGATTTCAAAGCTCACTTTCGACTATTTCCGGTTGCGCGAATATTCGGCGGTGACCGAGTCCGACCTTGAGAACCCCGGTCTGGTGGCCAACAAGGAAGCCTACCGAGCTGCATGCAACAACTATGGAACACGCATCATGCGGAGTGGTTTCTTCTTTAAAACGGCCATTGAATGGACGGCAGAAAATCGCTGGAGCCAATATGCCTTCGCAGAAAACGGCGTGATACCCAACGATGCCATCGTTGATTTTGAAGAAGCCCTGAGAGCGAACATCATGGCCGACATGGCAGCCAAAAAGAAATCGAGAAAGGAACGCCGTGAGGAGGAGAAGAACAACCAACTGGCAAAAGAAGCCGAAGAACGCTCTACACGAAACAAAAGAATGGAGGACTCACTGGCTCTAGAGAAGCAGTCGAGGGAGGAGTCCATCGCATCCCGCAGGGAAATCATCAACTCCATCCGTGAGCAGATAGAGCGCGAACGGGAATACAAGCAACGTGCCTCCGAAAGGCTTTCGCAGGCAAGAAACACACAGGAAGCCACAAGCCTGAGGAAAGAGATGGCCGATATCGATATGCGGATCATGGGACTGCAGTCCACCATGCAGAGTGAAGAAGATGCTGTGGCTACCCTTCAGACGGGTGAACTGGTTCAAACGCGCACCATGTTCGCTGACTATGCGCGGAACAAGATGATTCATGACATGCACATTGATGCAGCCCGTCGTGATGCCACACGGAGAGCGGCATACATCGTTGACCATCAAATCAAGCGCCTCCCCTGGGACCAGCGCGAGACCGCCCGCAAGCTGGCAGAAAGTGTGATCGACGGGGATGCATTGGTATCGGGTGACGTGGAGAAGGCACGTTCACTGGCGTTGGCTTTGAACAAGCAGTTGCAGGGTTACGGGGAGTATGATCATGCGGTAGCGACGGAGGCCATCGTCAACTCGGAAGAGAACGAGTTTTGGGCACAGTCAACGATTGTTGCAGCCGGTGCCATTAGCGTCGGGTTGGGATCGAGTGCCCTGGCAGGTGCTTATGGTGCCGAAGCTGCGGCAACCATTTATGGCACAAAAGCATTGGGCGCCGTCTACGGTGGTGTAACGGGCTATCTTGGGGGAGGGCCCAAAGAAGGTGTCATACAGGCTGCCGGTGCATGGTCGCCCGTAACCGGTGGTGTGGCCGCATTTGTGAATGGTTATTACGAGGCAGGACAAAAGAAGGGTGCCACCACCTCCTCTCAGATCTGGGTGGGTGCAAAAAACGCCGGGACCGAATATATTGTCGGGAAAGTGTTTGAAGTGGGTGTCTCTGTAGTATCGAAAGGGGCTACTGCTCTCTTCGGCAATGAAAGCCGCCTCTTCAGGCCCCTGGTGAAAACCCCTGCACAACGGTCCCGGGAATTAACTGACCAGATACGAACCACACGCAGCAAGCTGGAAGCGGAGGATGCCGTGAAATCGTTCAACCGATTAAATGATGAACTGATTATCCTGCAAATGGACGAAGTGGCAAACGCAACCCAAATTGGGTCAGTTAAAAATGAGTTGAACCAACTGGCTGCCTCTATGAATGCCGACTATCACGCCAAGTGGTTTTTCAAGTACAAGGCGGATCGAAAACTGAGGATCAGTTTCGACCGGAGTGTGCAGGAAAATTACAATGAAATGATACCGAAGATGGCGGAGTCGTTGAGGAGCAAAGGCTACGATATGTCTGATATCCGGTTCAGGCAGTTCAGGAATGCCTCCAGCGGCGGCACTTCGAGCATGGACCTGGACCTGGCACCTGTCTCAGCCACCACTGGAAGTGAGCCCTCCTTTTTCATCAAAAACGGGAAAAGGGTTGACGCCAGGGAGTTCATGCAGGATGCACAACAAGCCATGAATCAGGACTACTTCGAGATGTTTCACATCAGCGCCAAACAATCGGAGATGAACCTCACCACATCGATGCATGCCGAAGCGTTTTCCACGCCCGAACTGTTAAACGAAGATGTGGATTTCTCGCAACTGGCCCCCAAGGATGTGGCCAGCATCGGAAAGGTGCTGGATGTGAAAGTGAACTCCATCGAAAAGAATCCGATGCTGAGCAACACCTCCAAGATGCAGGCCAAATGCAGGGAGGCGAGCAAGGAGATCGACAACATGCTGATGAAGAAACTGGAACAGGATCTGGCAAAAGCAAAACCGGGTAGCAGTGAATACCTGCAGACAGAAGCCGACATCAATTACTGGAAAGAACTTGGTGCGAAATTGAAAAATATTGGCACACAGACAAACGATCCCAGTGAGATCATCCGGCTGAACCGTGAGATATCACACGCTACAGGGGGCAGGGATGCGATTCAGGTGGTGAACGACCTGATAAACCGGTTCGGTTTCAACCAAGCGACACAGCTTAAGATGTGATAAACATTTTCAATTACAACTATTACGATCATGGAAACATTCACCATCATTCTCATTGCAGCACCTCTTGTTTTCCTGCTGCTCCTGTATGTCATCCTCTCCAACAGACTTACTTTCCGGCGTAATCAGGCCGATAATGCATTCGCAAGCCTCGATGCCTACCTCAAAAAACGATTCGACCTGATTCCAAACCTGGTTGCTGCGGTGCAACAATATATGGGACACGAGAAAAGCGTTCTTACCGAGATCACCGCACTGCGGAGCGAGGCCATGAAATCCGGCTTGAGCAGTGATGAGGTGATCGAGATCAACAACAGGATGAACCGTGCCATGCGTTCTGTGAACGTGGCGATGGAGAACTATCCGGACCTGAAATCGAACACGAACATCCTACAGTTGCAGGCATCACTCAACGAGGTGGAAGAACAGATCTCAGCTGCCAGACGGGCATACAACGCTTCAGTACTCGCATTCAACAACGGCGTTCAGTTGTTCCCGTCGAGTTTGATTGCCTCCATCCGGGGGGTCAGCCCCAAGCCATATCTGGAAACACCCGATACTGAAAGAAACAACATCGATGTCAATTCTCTGTTTAACTCACGTCGATGAAAACCGAAAACGAATTCAGATCATTTTACAGGACAACGCTTCAGCCGTCACTATTGGATCTGAATAAGTTCCGACGCCAGACACGCGCCAAAAACATCCGTATCACCCTTCTATACATCCTTATCCTTGCTCTTCTCTTCGTGATTGGGTTTGTTGTGAACAGGATGATTTACGGTGTCTGGTTCACCGAAAGCAAGGCCAACGTACCAATCATTCTAACAGTAATTGTTGTCATTCTCTCTCTCTTCTATTACTTTGGCCTTATTCATGCAAACAGAAAGAAATTTGTCAGCCGCTACAAGAACGACATCATCAGCTCAATTGTACAGTTCATTGACGAGAGTCTGCTCTACGAAGCCGAGAACCATGTCCCCCAGCGAGAG
Organism: Dysgonomonadaceae bacterium zrk40; assembly: GCA_016916535.1. Lineage (NCBI taxonomy): Bacteria > Pseudomonadati > Bacteroidota > Bacteroidia > Bacteroidales > Dysgonomonadaceae > Dysgonomonadaceae bacterium zrk40. The sequence continues at coordinate 2,027,171 of CP070276.1, read as the reverse complement.
TTCATCGCTTCCGGATTGTTCTATCCGAAACCCGACCGCTACAGCGGAGACGACTGCGTGAGTGGCAAAATTGATAAGACAGAAATCGCTTTTTCCGAGATACATGCCCAATACAAAACGGTAGTGAGTGACGACGAAGATGGCAAATCGGAGAGATGGATCCCACTCTTCGGTGGGTTGTTTTTCAAAGCCGATTTCAACAAGCATTTCAAAGGGGAATATTATGTTTTACCCGATAGGGCTGAGAAACTGTTCGGACGGGCAGGAAAACTATTTCACAGTTCAAAAAACCGCTTCGGTGAACTGATCCGCCTTGAGGATCCTGAATTTGAAAAGGAGTTCGTGGTGTATGGCATAGATCAGGTGGAGGCCCGCTACATCCTTTCTGCCAGTCTGATGAGGCGCCTCCTCGATTTTAAACAACGCACAGGAAAGAAGATGCAGGTCTCCTTTGTGAAATCTTCCCTCTATATCGCCATTCCCTACCGGAAACCACTCTTTGAACCCCGTTATTACTCGTCGATACTCTCAGAAGATAAGACAACAGAGTATTTCCTTGACCTGGAGATGGCCATTGCCATCGTGACAGAACTGAACCTCAACACCCGCATCTGGAGTAAACAGTGAGAACCTGTTTCAAGTCAAGACAAAGATTCATTCGCAGGTACAGGGCTTATGCCTCTCCCATGCCCCTCCCATGCCCCTCCAAAGCCCCTCCAAAGCCCCTCCAAATTTTTATGGAGAGGCAGGCGCCCATGTCCAGCCGATGTGACGCGAAAGGCACCAAAGAAAGAAGCACCTACCGGTATTAACCGATAAGTGCTTGATGTTGAGGGAGCGGCAAACGAGATTCGAACTCGCGACCCTCAGCTTGGGAAGCTTTTTTCTATATCTTCCGTTATTTCCCAATATTTATATTTATATTGATTATCTGTTATTTACAAGTTTAACAGTGTTAAATTTTATCGTTATTTGCTCATATTTTGGGATATTTATCTACATTTGTTTACCCATTGTTTACCCAAATAGAATGATTTAATCTACAGTTTTATGTTAGGTATGAGTAATATAAAAAGGAGTGATCAAAACTTCAAGTACAAAAACAGGAATGTTTCTGTAATCTTGACGAGAAAATACCGCGAAAATACAGAAGAAAAAGCTCCAGTATTCTGGCGAATAACATTTAACAGGAAGTTAAAACACTATTTCTCAGGATTTGAGTTTACTGACATTGAATGGGATGAATTTGTAAACAGAGATTTGAGAAAACATAAAATAATTAAACAGACTCTTCATCGGTTTTTGAATCTTACATTGACAAATTACATTGAAAAACTGATTGAAACAAACGATTTCTCCTTTGAAGCTTTGGATGCACTTTTGAAGAATCATACTACTATAAGTGTGAATGAAGCTTTTGAGAAAAAGATTGAATCGCTGGAGATGGAGTACAGCATAGGGAATGCTTCCATCTATCGGACAACGCTGAATGCGTTGAAAAGATTCAAATATTACCAGACCCTCCGGAACAGAAAGGAAAAAGAAGAATTCATTCAACTATGCACGAAAAACAAGTACAAATCGAAAGGAAAAAACAAGCTTGACATACAGATCAACATCCAATTCGAGGAATTGACACCCAGCTTCTTCAACGAATGTGAGACGTTCTGGAGAGAAACAGAGATCACCGACTCGACCATAGGGCTGTACATGAGGACCATCAGGGCATTGATCAACAACAAAGAGGGGGAGACAGCATATATCAGCGAGAAGCATTATCCATTTGGAACGAAAAGGGGCAAGTACATCATCCCAGAAGGAGGCAGAAGAGAGATAGCACTGTCGATTGAGGATATCTGGAGAATTGAGGACTTTGAGACCGATCATCCGCAGCTGTTGCTAGCAAAAGACATCTTCGCGTTCATGTTCTACTGCAATGGCTTGAACTTTGGAGATCTCTGCCGATTGCGCTATGAAAACATCGATGCACCATCCGGAGAGATTGTATTCCAAAGAAAGAAAACATTGCGAAAAGGGGAGAAACCGACCTTCATCTATGCTCCGATGCTTCCGCCGATGGTTGAGATCATCAACCGGCAGGGGAACAAAGAACAGGACGGGTATATATTTCCTTTTCTGAACGGCATTGAACCAACCATACAGAATGAAAGAAACATCAAACGTCAAATCAATTTTGCCCTGGATCCGATCAACTCGTCCTTGAAACAGATCGCGACAGCGCTTGAGCTGGATCCCAATATTTCAACTTCCTACACCCGAAACAGCTACATTTCCCATCTCGTGAGTGAGATGTTTGTCAATCCGATTATAGTAAGGAAAATGGTCGGCCACAGTACGAAGAAAGATGTCACGGCCGGGTATGTAAACCTGACGGCAAAAAAGAGGCTGGAGATCAATTTGAAGCTACTGAATCCGGAGAAGAGGTATGCGGTGATTAATTCAGGAAGGGTAATCTAGCATATAGCATATACTTAGGGCTTAGTATTTTTACCATTAGAAAGAATTTATCGATATTTTTCGTTGTTTATCTAAATAATTGGTAGTTTTGCATCTATAACCCTGGTACTGATGAGAAACATATGTTTCCGAGTTGTACTAACCTTAATAACTGCCAAATAAAAAGACTGTATACGTAATTGCATTAAAAACATACAATTTTTATAGAGTGCTTATAATATGCATATTATAATAACAAACAGGAAGCATATATGAAATATATGCGCAATAGTATGGCGTATACACAAACGTTGGCAACAAGTGTAAAAACAGACGACCAGACAGATACGATATTGACAAAATTAAAATAAGAAAGGATTTAGCTTTTTGACAGGATAGTGCAAATTTGATGGAAATTTATTTTGTTTTTTTCTTCCCCCGCAAAAAAAGGAAACCCCAACCCACATTGCAGCACATTTCCAAGCCCACACGAGACTACGCTCTGCCCAAAGGCTTGAAAAAGAGCTGCAATATCCCAACCACACAACTGCTACGACAATACATTCGTTATGTTATGTTAAAAAAGATTGAATAAATTTTTTGGATTGATAAAATATTTCTATTTTTGTACCATAAAACAATTTTAGTACAAATAGAATATGAGCATAGATACTACTAAAGATTCAATATTGAGAGTTGCAAACCAACTGTTTAGCCGGTTCGGGTTTCACAAAACCTCTATGGACGAAATAGCAAAAAATGCACGTAAAGCAAAAGGCTCGTTATACTACCATTTTGCGAGTAAAGAGGATTTATTCAGAGAAGTAATCTTAAAGGAAATTACTAACCTTAAAAGCCAGTTGGGAGTTATTGCTAACAATTCTGATTTGGATGCTTCTCAAAAGTTGCATAGCTATCTTGTCAAAAGAATGGAAATCCTTAATTCAGCAGCAAGTTACCATGAAACGCTAAGAGCCGATTTTTTTGAACATTTCCACTTTATAGACGACCTGAGAGCTGATTTAGATACCTGGGAAAAAGAAAACCTGAAGAAAATCATTCTTCAAGGTGTTAATACAGGCGAGTTTACTTTAGTTACAGATATTGACGTTTTGCTGGATATGTTTTTAATGGTTCTGAAAGGTCTTGAAATACCATTCTTTCTACAAAATAAGTACGAGAAATATTCACCTTACTTTGATGGATTAATAAACATATTGAATAAAGGTTTAGCCACCTGATTTTTTTTAATCAAAACTGACTATAAAACGATACTAGTGTAAATAATAATAAATTAAAACATGAACAAATTTGTAAAATTAATAATCAGACTAAAATGGCTGATAATTTCAGTTGTTGTGGTATTAACCGTTTTTTTGGGTTATCAACTAAGAAACTTGCCTATAAATCCTGATATTATTGATTCTTTACCCGATGATGACCCGACTGCCAAACTCTATAAAGATATAGGAACGGAATTTGCCGGAAATGATATGGGCATGATTGTGTTAGAAACTAAAGATGTTTTTAATGCAGAGGTTATTAAACATGTTAAACAAATTACTGATAGTATTAAATACACGCGAGGCGTTTCTACCGTAACAAGTTTAACGAATATACTTGATATTAAAAGCTCCGATTGGGGGATTGAAATAGGAAAGCTGGTTGATGAATATGAATTACCGACAGACCCATCTGACTTAGACAGCCTTAAAGCTTATGTTCTGTCAAAAGACATGTACCGGGGGGTAATTGTTTCCGATGACTGTAAGGCGACGGCAATCATGTTCACCCTGCTTCCGGATGCAGATAATCAAACTATTGCAAAAGAAATAAAGGAGAAGATTGAAAATATGGACCTGCCGGAAACACTATACTTTGGCGGGCTCCCAATGATGATGAACGATATTAACGATTTAATAATATCCGATATAATTTGGTTGATACCCATTGTTTTTCTTGTTATAGCAATTATTCTTTGGATTAGTTTTAAATCGTTTCGCGGCGTATTATTGCCGTTGCTGGTTGCCGGGATTTCTGTAGTCTGGACTTTGGGAATAATGTCTGTTGCAGGCTATGAGCTTACCATTATATCAAATATCATACCGGTTGTACTACTTGCGGTGGGCAGTGCCTATACCATTCATGTGCTGAACAGTATTAACCACATGGCCCTTCAGGACAGAATACAAGCATTAATCAAGGGGGTTGCATATATTATCATTCCGGTCATATTGGCAGCAGTCACGACTGCAACAGGTTTTGTTTCGTTCGTTTTTGGCGCATACCTTACAATGATTAAGGACTTTGGGATATTCACAGCAGTCGGTACATTCATCGCCTTGTTGTTGTCCATATTCTTTGTGCCGGCTCTGATTTCAGCTTTGTCAACGTATCGAAAGAAAAAACCTGCTGAAAATACAGAAAAGAAAACGGTCTTAACCCATAAAATATTATTACCGCTAACTAAAACACTTTTTAAACATCCTAAATATACTATTACTGCATGGGCATTAATTCTTCTGGTAAGTGTTATCGGGATTTTTCAAATTGAAACCAGTGTAAACATGGCAGATTATTTTAAAAAAGATAATCCTACCCGGGTGGCAGAAGATGTAATGCAGAAAAAATTTGGTGGGTCATTACCCATATTCGTTGTTTTTAAAGGCGATATGCAAAGTCCTGAAGTTCTACAAAAGATGATTGAAACGCAACGTTTTATGGAAGAAGACCCAAGTATTGACATAACCCAATCGGTGGCCGACCTTATTGAACAAATGAACGATGCCATGGGCGAAGGGGAAAAAATACCCGGTGAAAAGGCAAAAATTGAGCAATTATGGTTCCTGCTTGATGGACAGGATGTGATGCCGCAACTGGTTAATAACGACCTTACCAAAGGAGTAATTCAATCAAAATTTGCCTCAGTTGATACTAAAAACATTGAAGCATTTACTAAAAAAATGAACCGTTTTATTGAAGAAAACCAAAATGAATATTGCCAAATAGAGCTTACAGGTATGCCATCCGTTTACGATAAGCTCAATAGCAGCTTATTAAACAGCCAGCGCAACAGTTTGTTAATTGCTATTGCACTGGTTATATTGATTGTTAGCGCGATTTTGAGGTCTGCTTCTAAAGGAGTTTTTGCCGCAATTCCCGTGGTTGCAACGATTATTGTCCTGTTAGGAATAATGGGAATAACCGGAATTCCGCTCGATATAGCAACCGTATTGGTAGGCAGTATTGCTTTGGGTATAGGCATTGATTATTCTATCCATATTATCACCGGATTTAATAATCATCTGCTGGAAAACGGAGATGCCGAAAAATCAATCGAAAGCGTTATTTTATTGAGCGGCAAGGCAATAATAATTAATGTAGTATCGGTTTTAGCAGGATTTTTAGTGCTTCTGTTTTCTCAAATCGTACCCTTACAAAATTTCGGACTACTGATTGGCATTAGTATGATTGGTTCCGGGTTTAGTGCGCTATCACTGCTGCCTGCTATTCTTATACTGGCAAACAGAAAACATAAAATAATAGCAAATAATCATTAACATTTAAAACTTATAATTATGAAATCAACATTTAGAACAGCAGTATTAACTGTATTAATCGGAGTAAGCAGTATAATTTCTGCAAATGCACAAGATGCAACAACTATTTTGGAAAAAATGGACGATGTAATGTATGCCCCCAAAGACATGACAGGGAAAAATACAATTATCCTGATTGATAAAAATGGCAACAAAGAAATCCGTGAAGCGACCATTCAGCAGAAAGGAACCGATAAACGAATGTTTCGTTTTACTGCACCCGCATCACAGGAAGGCATCGCCATTTTATCACTTCCTAATGATGTAATGTATTTGTATTTACCGGCTTTTGGCAGAGAAAGAAGAATTGCTTCCAGCGCTAAAAATCAAAACTTTGCAGGCACCGATTTTTCTTATGACGATATGGAATCTGTACCATTCTCGGTAAAGTACACCCCAAAATTAGCAAAAACAGAAGGCAATGTATTTGTTTTGGAATTAACTCCTATAAGTGGTAAATCGGATTATTCGAAAGTAATTGTACGTGTTAATAAAACAAATTATTACCCAGAATCTATGGAATACTACAACAAGGGTAATAATAAAATAAAAGAAGCCAAATATACTTTCAAAAAGATTGGCAACTATTGGAATGCCTCAGAAATTGAAATGACCGACTTGAAGAAAAATCACAAAACTAAAATGCAAATGTCGGATGTGGAATACGACACGGGGTTAACAGACGATGACTTTACCGTTAGAAAATTGAAACAATAAAAATTTTGATTAGCACATTAATTTAATAGTTAATGTGCTGATTTTTTAACATATATATATGTTAAAAATGTTATAAAACGCAAATTTATAACATAATACAAAAATAAACTTCATGATATGATAATCAATTATGCGAATTCTTATAAACCGGACATTATAGTCCCTAACGCGTTTTTCACTGATAATTATGGTATTTCTGATGAAGAAATAATTTCCAAATGCGGAATTAAGCAAAGACGAAGAACTCGTCCCGAAGAAAATACAAATTCAATGGCGATTGAAGCCGTTAAAAAGGCCTATTTCGAATCGCCTCTATCCTTAGATGAAATTGATTTAATAATCGGTGCAACCTACACACCTTATGATACAGTTGGCACATTGGCTCATGCAGTACAAAATCAATTCAATATTGCTAATGCTAAATGTTTTACCGTTGATTCCGCCTGTTCTTCATTTGTAAATGCTCTTGAAATAGTCGAATGTTATTTTGCAAATAATAAAGCAAGCAAAGCATTAATTATTGTTTCAGAAAACAATAGTGCATATAACGATGATTCTGACAAGAATTCGGGTTTTTTATGGGGCGATGGTGCAGCAGCAGTGGTTTTATCAAATGAAAGACATTCAGATGAAGACATTGAAGTGATTGATATAAATACCACTGGCTTAGGCAACATTGGCAAAAGTATAGAAGGCGTTTACCTAAGACCTGGTAATGGAGGTATAAAAATGCCTTTTGGAAAAGACGTTTTTCAATATGCGTGTACTTATATGATACAGGAAACAGAGCAAATTTTACACAAAAATGACATTCCTATCAGCCAATTGAACTACTTAATTCCACACCAGGCAAATAAACGAATTACCGATTATGTTGCTGAAAAATTGAAATTAAAACCATCTCAACTATTAACAAATATAGAATATTTAGGAAATACAGGTTCTGCAAGTACCCCCATTGTTTTATCTCAAAACTGGGATAGATTCAAACAAAATGACACAATCGTTATATCGGTTTTCGGTGGTGGTTATTCAAGTGGTGCCGTTTTATTGAAAAAATTATAATTTATTTTAGCAATAGTTCGTTGAAAAAAATCTAAACGCAAAGACGCAATGGCGCAAAGTTTTTATTATCAGAGAGTTGTGATAAACATTGCGCACTGTGCAAATTACTCACTAACAGGCATTTAAAAAAGGTCAACGGAGTATTGTTTTAGAATACACATTTTTTTATGGAAAAAATAATAATTGAAAGTATTAGTGATTTATCCGATATCAAAGTATCTGATATAAAAATTGATTACTCGTTTGAAGATGATTTACAATTCGACAATCTTGATTTAGCCGAATTGTTTATGAATTTAGAAAATAAACTAAAAATAACAATTGATTATGATATGTTTCATGAAATTAAGACTGTTGGTGATTTGATTTCGTATATCAAAAGATTAATTTAAAAAATAATGATTTCTGGTTTTATATTGAAATATTTATTAGGTTGGAAAATCAAAGGCGAATTTCCAAACATCAAAAGAAGCATCATCATATTTGCCCCACACACTAGCTACTGGGATGGATTTTATGGAAAACTATATTTAATGCAGTTAGGTATAAATTACAAATTTCTATCAAAAAAAGAATTTTTCAAATTTCCATTAAACTATTTCTTTAAGATTTTTGGTTCTATACCCGTGAGTAAAACCAAGGAGTACATTGATTATGTTGCTGAATTAATTAATATTAGCCAAGAACTTCATATCGTGTTGTCTCCGGAAGGGCAATTGGCAAAAACAATACGATGGAAAAAAGGGTATTACTATATGGCTGTACGAGCAAATGTCCCCATTGTTGTTGGATACATTGATTATAAGAAGAAAGAAATCGGAATTAAAAAAGTGATTTATAACCCAACAGATATTAGTATAGTAAGAAAAGAGATTGCTCAATTGTATTCTGATGTTTCAGCAAAATATCCTGAAAATTTTTCACCTGAACTAAAAGTATAAAATATGAAACAGAATGTAGCACTAGTACTATCAAGTGGTGGCTCAAAGGGGCTTGCTCATATAGGCGTTATAAATGAATTAGAGCGGCTGGGTTTTCAAATATCTTCTATTTCAGGTTCTTCTATCGGGTCGGTTATTGGCGGCGTTTATGCCATAGGTAAAATACCAGAATATACCAAGTGGGTAAGCACCTTTAACAAAAGGGATGTATGGGGCTTTATGGATTTTACGCTTGCAACAAATGGCTTATTAAAAGGTGAGCGGGTTTTTGATAAAATGAAAACTTTTATCCCTGATATGAATATTGAAGATATGCCCATCCCCTTTGCTGCCGTTGCTACTGATATACTCCACGAAAAAGAAGTGGTTTTTACAAAAGGAAGCTTTTATGAAGCTGCCCGTGCATCCGTTGCAATTCCGGCAGTTTTTACGCCGGTAAAATACACTGATACCATTCTTGTTGACGGTGGCGTTCTTAATCCAATTCCTATTGAATACGTGTCCCGTAAGAATGGAGATATGCTGATAGTAGTGAATCTTTACGGTGACAAAAAAACTGATATTCCAAAAGAAACAAATACTAATAACGGATATTTAAATAGGTTGATGAACACCATATCGACCTTAATCTTAACTGGTGACAAGTACAGTACAGGGTATTACTCACTTTTAAGCAGTACGACATCGGCAATGATACATAAGATTGCAAAAATGAGCATCGAGAAACATAAACCCGATATGATAATTAATATACCATACGATTCGGCAAATACCTTTGATTTTTACAAGGCAAAAGAATTGATACAGTTAGGGGAAAGTGCAGCAAAAGAGGCAATAAATTATTATTATAAAAACCTATAAGGGAATGGATTTATCAAAAGAATATATCAATATTCATAAGCTCATTAAAGCAAGTGATTCGAAACTTCTTAAACGGTTGCCCGACTTTGTGATTTACCTGATTAAGCTAATTATCAGGCAAAATGAGATAAATAGAATTCTATCTGCTTACGCTGATTACGAAGGGGTTGATTTTTTGCCTAAAATAATTAAGGAGCTAAACATAAAAGTAGAACTTGAAGGAATTGAGAATTTACCCGACAATGGCAAATGCTTTTTTGTGGCAAATCACCCTTTTGGATTTGTTGATGGCTTAATTTTAACAAGCACAGTTGCTAACAAATACGGTGATTTTAAGGCTATCGGCAACAACGTATTTATGCTTATTCCTCATTTAAAAGAGAATATTGCTGCGGTAAATGTTTTTGGAACAAATCCAAGGGAGTATATTTTAGAATTGGAGAAACAATTTAAGTCTGATATCCCTATTACTCATTTCCCCGCTGGTCTTGTTTCGAGGATTAAAAAAGGAAAAGTTGAGGATAGTGACTGGCAAAAAGGGTTTATTAAGAAAGCAGTTGCGTATCAGCGTAACGTTGTTCCATTTTATTTCTACGGGCGAAATTCACTTCTTTTTTATTTTATATACATAGCCCGGAAAACTTTTGGAATAAGTAAAACCTTGGAATTAGTTCTATTGCCTCATGAACTATTTAACAAACGAAATAAAACCATCAGGGTTAAAATAGGCAAGCCCATTTCATACAGCACCTTCGATATATCAAGGTCTCACCACGATTGGTCACAATTTGTAAAAAAAACAGGTCTATAACTTAAAAAATGCAATATGAAAAAAGTATCGGCAATAATATGTGCATATAACGAGGAGAAAACGCTAAAAGATGTCATCCTTTCAGTTTCAGAATCTTTAATTGTTAGTGAGATTATTGTAGTTAATGATGGGTCTTCGGATAATACTAAGAAAATAATTGAGGAGCTGCAGAAAGAGATTGAGATAACGGCAATCCATTTTACAGAAAACAAAGGGAAAGGATACGCCATGGCGGTGGGAGTTGAAAATTCAACCTTTGATATTATGCTATTTGTTGATGCCGACCAGTCGAACATTATTCAGGGATACATTAATCAATTAACCAACCCTTTATTAAAAGAAGAATCGGACATGGTTTTAGGCTATTCTACTGTAAATATTTTAAGCCAGGATGTAAATCCTTTAAAAATATTAACAGGTGAAAGAGCTTTATACAAAGAAGATATTATACCAATTCTTGATAAAATGAAGGAGTCACGTTTTGGTGTAGAAACTCTATTGTATTTTTATTACATATCGATTGGCAAGTCCATAAAATTTATCAGGTTAAAAGGGATGACACATAAGGATAAGTACAAAAAAATGTCTTCGTTTAAGGCGTTTAAGGCAACAACAGGCTATATTAACGAAGGCTTTGAAATAGCCTATACAGCCTTTAAGAATTATGAGCTTTTACTAAAATCTGTAGAAAAACAAATTTCTAAAAGAGTGAAACAATGAGTAAAATTTCGGCCATAATTTGTGTTTACAACGAGGAGAAAACAATCAAAGAAGTAGTAACCACCGTATGCGATTACTTTTTTGACGAGGTTATTGTTGTTAATGACGGTTCAACCGATAGAACGGATGCGATTTTAACTGAACTATTCGGCTTACACAATATTAAGTACGTTCTCCTTCCTGAAAATAAAGGGAAAGGCTACGCAATGGCAAAAGGCATTGAGAATGCTAGCGGTGATATAATTGTTTTTGTTGATGCTGATTTATCAAATTTACAGGAAGAACATTTGGCTCAATTAATAACACCAATATTCAAAAATGAGGCCGATATGGTATTGGGACAGCCAACGGAAACAGCAATACATACAAAATTAAACCCGTTCAAATCATTTACGGGCGAAAGAGCATTACTAAGGCTTGATCTTTTGCCTATTCTGGATAAAATGAAGGGATCCAGGTTTGGGGTAGAAACCTTAATCAACATATACTACAAATCGAGAAAAAAGAAAGTTACTTTAGTTTATCTCGAGGGATTAAAGCATCCCATTAAATATAAAAAAACAACCTTTGTTAAAGCAACGAAACATTTTCTATTTGAAGCTAAAGAAATAATTTATACGCTGATTATAAATTATCAGATATTGAAACATCTTTTTAGAAAATGACAAGCTAAAACTATTTAGGATGAAACTAAAAACAATAATTTGGATAACAGTTTTTGCTGTTTCGATGGGCTTTTTCGAAAGTGCAATTGTAATTTACCTAAGGGAAATTATATATCCCAATGGATTTGCTTTCCCTTTACAGCCTATCGAAAGGGTGCTTGCAACAACAGAAATTCTAAGAGAAGCCTTTTCTTTGCTTATGCTTCTTTCTATTGGTATCCTTGTAGGCAAATCAACTGTTACAAGGTTTGCTTACTTTTTATATTCTTTTGCCGTTTGGGATATTTTCTACTATATCTTCCTGAAAATATTAATAAACTGGCCAGAATCTTTAATGACAATGGATATTCTATTCCTATTGCCTGTAACCTGGGTTGGCCCTGTAGTAGCCCCACTAATTCTATCTTTTCTTATGATTTTATTAGCTTTACTAATACTTTATTTTTCCGCACGCAATGAACAGGTTCACTTAAAGGCTCATGAACTTGTAATGTTAATAACAGGCTCTGTAATAATAATTATATCATTTACCCAAGATTACATAAGGTTTATACTCAGTCATTATTCGGCTGCCGATATTTGGTCGCTGCAGGCTAAAGACATTTTAAAATTTTCTGTTCAATACTATCCCGAAAATTTTTACTGGCCAATTTTTATTGGTGGAGTTGTTTTTATTCTCATTGGGATAGGGCTTTTTACAAAAAGAAATATTTTATTAACTAAAGACCTTTTACAATAAATATACGTATCACTTTAAATTACAATCAGATGAAAAGAATAAAACTATTTCAATTATTGGTATTACTCATTTTAACTTCAGGTATTGCCAATGCGCAGGAAGCAAACAGCCTCAAACTGTCAGGTGAACTTTTTACCGACCAACGTTTTTTACTTAAATCACCTAACGATTGGGCCTGGAACGAAAACCGTCTGACTTTAAACCTTGACAAACGAGTAACTGGAAATTCTAAGTTTTATAGCGAGGTATGGTTACGCAATATTGGCTTGCCCGATATAAATTCATCAGCTGACCTTTATAATAAAGGGATTATTGACCCTTATAATCTTGAAATCAGGGAAGCTTACGTTCAATTAAATGGTTTTCTAACTAAAAACTTAGACTTAACCATTGGTCGTCAGCGTATTGTTTGGGGAACTGCCGACAAATTGAATCCAACCGACAATCTTAATCCTTTGGATTTGGAGGATATTCTTGATTTTGGCCGTCGCAGAGGCTCCGATGCTATCAACTTGAATTACTATATTAATAACGACTTTTCTTTGCAGGGCGTTTTTATCCCTTTTTTCCAGCCTGCAAATATGCCTGTTGGTATTTTTGCCAATATCCTGAATTCCACAATGGAACTGCCGGATGGAATGGTATTAAAAAGTGTTTCTGATACGTTAATGATGCCAAAATATAATATTGGCGAAAGTTCTTCGGCAGGTTTAAAATTCAAAGGATTTGCTAAAGGGGTTAATTTTTCTTTAAGCTATGTTTGGGGATATGATGGCTTGCCTTTCGCCACAAAAAACACTTTTATTCCGGTTGATAAGCTTGGTGGAATAAATATAAATTCACAACTATCGTTTGCAAGAACACATATAATTGGAGCTGATTTAGTAACAAGCATAGCAGGATTTGGGGTTTGGGCTGAAGCAGCAGCATTTATTCCGGAAAAAGATATTATAATGACTAATGATTTATCAGCATTTTACCCAATGTCGCCTGTTCCTGTTACCCAGGATTCGTTAGTCTTAGATAAAACAAAACCATACATTAAATTTGTAGTTGGTGGTGATTATTTTTTCTCTGACGGGTCTTATCTTAATGTTCAATATTTACACGGATTTATTCATGAAAGAGCAAGAGAAAATCTAAACGATTATTTCTTTTTACGATATGAAAAAACATTTTTAAATAATAAGCTGAAAATTACTCCCATTGGTGGCGGTTTTATAGTTACCGACTGGGATAATATTCAAGACAATTATGCACTTGTGTATATGCCTGAGATTGCATACAAAGCCACTATTAATTCAGAAATCACTGTATCAATCCCCATTTTTGATGGAAAAGGAGATAATTTGTTTTCGAATCTGAAGGACAATAATATGTTTATGTTTAAATTGAAATATAGTTTTTAATGTTAAATCACTTTTTTAGCCCACGCACAGTCGTAAGCACATTTGCAAGCCCCACAGCCTGTCCCGATTTTTTTCGGGAAGCCAACCCTCAACCCAGCGGCTTGCAAAAGAGCTTCCGCCTCTCCTGCCCAAGTAACCGCCTTTGAGGGCGGTTTTAGGATTGCCCACCCACAAAAAACAAAATAAATTTATGCTTCGTGGTAAGGTTGGTGCAGTTTGACAATGACAAGAAATAAAAGCTAAATAAATAATAAACAGATGGATATGAATGAACACCAGTTGCCAATCGAGTAGACTGCCCCGCCAGCCTTGGCTGACGGGGAGAGCCTCTCACACCACTGTACGTACGGTTCACGTATACAGCGGTTCGTTAAGAAATGGAGCAATTTTCTGATAATAAGTAAACATAGGTTCGTAACCGCGTTGTTGCAGACGTTCCACCGTGATGGTGGTTTTCAAAATAGGGCTACAGGCGACCGCCCATGTACCCATTCGGCTACGGCTGTGGCTGTATGCGTGTTCAAGGTCAACGCCCAAACGTATCAGGTTTTTCCGTCTTCGTTCGGATTTCTTCCATTGTTTCCAGATACAGCAACGTAACCGGTTACGCACCCACCCATCCACATCTTTGAGTTTTTCCTGGATACTTGCCATGCGGTAGTATTGAAGCCAGCCTCGCTGTACTTCTTTCAGTTTGTGGATACGCTCATCGAAACTGGCGGGTGTGGTTTTTCGGGTGATGGCTTTGAGTTTTAGTTTCAGGTTTTTCCATCCTTTGCCGCTTACCACCAGCTGGTATTTGCCTTTTTCCCCCTTTTTGTAAGTGGGCACAAAACCATATCCTAATAGCGAAAAGTTTACGGGGCGACGGATTCCACTTTTCTCCCGATTAATAGGCAGGTGTAGTTTACTCTTTAGAAAGAGAAAGATCTCGTTGCCTGTTTTGCGGGCTTGCCATTGGCTTTTGCAATAAATGCTAAAGTCGTCAGCATAGCGGACAGACTTTAATCCACGTCTGTCTAATTCTTTATCCAATTCATCTAACATGATATTGGAGAGAATCGGGCTCAGCGGACTGCCCTGTGGTACTCCTTTTCGGCGTTTGACTAACTTCCCGTTGATTAAAATCGGCGCTCGCAGCCATTTGCGGATAAGACGCAGCGTAAGCGGGCATTTTACCTTGCGATACAACAATTGCAGCAAAATGCAGTGGTCTACTTCGTCAAAGAAGCTCTTCAGGTCAATGTCTACTATATCCTGATAACCATTGTTTATATACTCCAATGCTTTGAGTACCGCTTGCAGGGCATTCTTATTCGGGCGAAATCCATAACTGTAATCCTCAAATTCCATTTCGAACCGGTTGGCTAAAACTTGCCCTACGGCTTGTTGAAGCATTCGGTCAACCACGGTAGGCACACCTAAAAGACGTGTCTTCCCATTTCCCTTGGGTATCTCTACCCCCAAAATGGGTTGTGGCAGGTAAGTGCCATTTAACAATGATTGCCCTATACTTTCCCTGTTCTTTGTCAGGTGGTCGTATAGTTCGCTTACAGGCATCCGGTCAACTCCTGCCGAACCTTTGTTCTGCCTGACCTGTTGCAATGCACGCATCATGTTGTGACGGTTAATCACTTGCTCGATCAATTCCATTTCGTTTTTGTTTGCTAATTTAATCATCTTCTCTTGCCCTGTTTCGCTTGCTACAGGCTATTTCATTGCTGAAAATCCATGTCGCATTAAAAACTTCTTAACGTTCAGTCCTTCATTACGTTCGTGAGACCTCCGACTCTCTGGATTTCTATCACTTGCCGGCTCGTTTGTTTATTTCACCCCAAAAGTATACCGGTATTTCAATCCAAAAGTATACCATTTTAAATTAATCTCCAAGTCTGTTTCCCTGTTGTTGGCGGTACCGCCAACAACAGGGAAACAGGCGTTCTTATTCTGACTGTTATTTTCATTTTTCATTCATCATTTTTTTAGTTTCCTTTAATCTGTACGATTCACCATTCATATTTACAAGATGTGCTTTGTGGGTTAGCCTGTCTACAAGAGCAGCTGTAAGTACTGGGTCTCCAAAGATCTCTTCCCACCGGTCAAAGCCAAGGTTTGTTGTTATGATGGTTGATTTTCTTCCTGCTCTTAAAGAGAGGTGATTAAACAGCAACTCTGCTCCCTGCTTATCGAAAGATACATATCCAAACTCATCACATATTACCAGATCATACTTTTCAAATTGATTTTCAACCTGTTTTAAAGTCTTTTGGGACTGCGATTCACGTAATTGAGTCAGTAGTCTGTGTACGGTTGTAAACAATACTTTGTATCCCTGCATACAGGCTTTAAGTCCAATCCCTATCGCTATGTGTGTTTTGCCTGTACCCGGGTTACCGGATAGTATCACATTTTGTGATGATGCTATAAAATCCAGTCTTTCAAGCAGAGGCAGTTTTTCCTTTGCACCCTGTGGCAATTGATCTCGCTCAAGGTTAGTCAGATACATTTTGGAAGGGAACCTGGCATTCCTTATCTGAGCTTTTTTACGGTTCTCCTGCTTAACTTCCCACTCACGTTCCATGAGTCTTAGAAGGTACTCTTCATAATCGATCCTCTCTTTAGCAGCCTCTGCTGCAAGCTCTTTGTAATCTCGTCTGAAAACAGGCAGTCTGAGAGCTTTGCTATATTCTGCTATTTGCTGATTTATATTGTCCATTGTTGTTTGTTTGATGCATTAATTGGGTAATCCAGGTTAGTTGTTCTTTAGCTTTAATGGCTATATTATCTGTGGTCTCTGTTATTGGTGTTACAGGATGCTTGTTACCAATAAGAGCTAGCAGCCTCTCGACAGTAACATTGTCAGCACAGGTGCCAAGTAATCGCTTTACTGATTCTTCCAGCTTCTCTTCACTAACCATCTGTTCACGGCAGTAAGATAACAGTTCAATAAACTCACGAGGCTCATCCTGGAAGAAGTTGAGATAAAGATCTCTCAGATAATTATTGTCTGCCAGAGCCTTGCTTCCGGCAAGAGCTCCCGGCTTTTTCTTGAATGTGCCAAGGTAATGTTCTATATCAATTACCCAGTCATGAGGCTTGTAGCTACGGGAATGAATGGCAACCCGTTTATTTTCAAAGAAGATATATACCTCTCTGCTTCTGATGCTCACATCAACAAACAGGCCTACCAGATGATCGGGTACAGAGTAACGGTTGCCCTGATGGCTGACGGTTGCATATTTATCTGCTCTTAGCTGGATCTGTTCACTGCAAATCATCACTGATACCGGATGTTTGCCCAGAACTCTTCTCTCTTCCTCCAGAAGCATATTGGCACTCTTGCCCGTACCCTGCTGTTTAACCCCGTTAAGCCTCTCTAAAGTGGAATCAAGCCACCGTTGAGCTTCATGGGCAGAGTTAAAATCATCTTTGGGAGCAAAGGCTTTACGGCGCACGTACTCCACGCTGCGCTCTACGTGACCTTTCTCATTCCCGCGATAGAAGTTGGTAAAGCGGTGAGTAAACTGATAATGACCTCTAAGCTCCAGTAAAGCGCGAGTGGGCTCTTTCTCATGATTACCTGCAAACCTTGCTACTGCAACCCGCATATTATCATAAACCATCTCACGGTATACACCGCCAATCTTCTCAAAGAAGCGTGTATGAGCTTCCATAAACGCGAGTGTATCCTGACGATTATAGATAAAAGCATACCGCCAGTTACTGTAGGCACTGGTGAAAACAGCAAGTTGTAAGCTTGTGCGTTTACCACCAATCAAAAGTTTAATCTCACCCCAGTCAAATTCACATATATCACCAGGTGCATAAGCCTGACGGATATATGCCTCTTTAGATGACTGCTGCTTCTCTTTAAGCCTTATGTAGTTGCACAGCGTGGTGTATCCTACATCAAAACCATGATCAAGCAGTGCATCATGGATGTCTTTCTTTTTCATCAGCTGCTTTTGCAATCCCTGCTCAAGCTTCTCTTTGTTTTTAGAAAGCAGTTTATCTATAAACTCTTGCACATCGTTTGTAAGCTTTAGTTTACCGCGGGGTACAGTCATCTTATAGACTGGATTGCCGGATAAAAATAATGCACCGGCTGTCTCTTTGCAATCAGAGGATTCTAAAGTTGCTTCATACTCCTGAATGTACTTATTGACAGTCTTACGACTGATCTGCAGTTCGCGGGCTATAGTACGCTGGCTTTTACCATCACGATAGCTGCTAATAATGATTTCCTGTTTTGTATACATACTTATCATTTGTTAAGAACGGATAAAATCCATTCATAGTTGTAAGTGGTATACTTTTAAATTGAAATGTGGGGTACTTTTTAATTAATATATACACTCGTTTTCCGTAATTACTATGACCTCGGCTGACTTCTCATTACATTTTACTGCTTAGAGATCTCCCCCGGTAAGAGCTTTTTCCTTCCTCCAATCCCTGCGGTATCTACATATCTGTCCACAAACTACCTTTTGGGCGTTACAATGATGTGGTTGCTTACCCAGGACAATTATGCCTCATATACCGTTTCTGTTCGTCAGTACCGGATTTTGCAGTCTCGCTTCCTTCACTGCTGTCGTCACCAACAACCAGCTTGCGACTTGCTAATGCTTCGGGCACGACCCCGTGCATAAGGGACTTACACCCTCTGGAAAAATACACCTGCTTAGAGCATTGTTTAACCAAAATTATTTGTAATTTTGAAATTTTACTGTTGCTTGCAGCAGGTGCGCTCTGCTCATGCAGGGCGCACACATCATATATAAAACATTTGGCAGTCAGTGAGTTATAGTACGTTTCGGCTCGTATCAAAAGTATTTGTAACTTGACAGGAAAGTGCTTCGAAATGCCAAACGTTTCATATACGTAACCGTTGTGCCTCATGCTAAAAAACAACCAGACACCTAATAGAAATTGAAAGAAATGGAAAAAATATGTTTTGTGATTATGGGTTATGGTAAAAAGACCGACCCGACACTAGGGAAAACCTACGACCTTGACGCAACATATCATCGTATAATTAAGCCTGCGGTTGTAAAGGCAGGCTATACTTGCATAAGAGGTGATGAAATTTTAGAATCGGGAATTATTGACAAAAGCATGTATGCTCTGCTTATTAGAGCAGATTTAGTTATTGCAGACATAACTACATTTAACCCAAATGCAATTTACGAACTTGGCATTCGACACGCTGCAAGACCCTACTCTACAATTGTAATGAAAGAAAAAGATGGCAATATACCATTTGACATAAATCATAATAAAACGTTTACATACGCTCATATGGGGGAAGACATAGGGGCATCAGAAGCTGAAAGATGTGTAACACACTTAAGCAGTTTAATTCTCGAAATAGACAAAGCTAAAGAAACAGACAGCCCGCTTTTTCACCATATTAGAGGTGTTGAACCATATACATTACCCGAAGATGAGTATGTTCAAATTATAAAAGATTTAGCATCTAAAGAGAAAAGCATTTTCGCCCTTGTTGAGAAAGCCAAGATAGAAATGAAAAATGGAAACTTTGCAGAGGCGTCTAAAATGTGGAGAAAGCTAACAGAGAAAGTCGAAAGTGATACTTATTTTATCCAACAATGGGCTCTATGTACATATAAAGACAAAACTGTCAATCCAAAAGTGGCATTGAATGATGCACTTACTATCATAAGTAGATTAGAACCCGAGAACCGAAACACTACAGACCCTGAAACTTTGGGTATAACAGGAGCTATTTATAAGCGACTTTGGCAAAATGACATAGAAGTAATTGAATATCTTGATAGAGCAATCGAATATTATAAAAGAGGATTCTCAATAAATCAAGATTATTATACAGGAGAAAACTATGCACTTTGCCTAGACTTCAAATCAGAAATTACATCAGATTCAGATGAAAAAATATATTTAAAAGTAGAGGCTAAAAAGACCAGAAAAGAAATCATAAACATTATTGAAAAACTCAGTGATGACGAGGATTTTGAGATAAGAAGTGATTTAAAATGGATTTTTGCAACATTAGCGAATTGTCATCTTGCCCAAGACAATGTTGACCTGTTTGAGAAGTATAAATCCTTATTTGAAAACTGTCACCCTGAGGCATGGGAAATGGAAACTTTTCAAGATTCCGTGAAACACATTAATCAATTAAATTCAAAATAAAATGGCAAAAGAGTTTAAAATTTTCATTAGCCATTCATGGGCACATGGTGATGACCTTGAAGCTTTACAAAACTTACTTAACGCACGCGGCTACTTTAATGTAGAATTTCTAGAAGCGTCAAAGAAAGTTCCAATCAACTCTGAGAATGCAACTTATGTGAAATCAGTACTTAGAGATAGAATTCGAAATTCCAATATCATTTTGGCACTAGCAGGCATTTACGCATCACATAGCGAATGGATGATTTGGGAACTTGAAACTGCACAATCTTATGGAATCCCGATTGTAGGAGTAATTCCCAGAGGACAAGAAAGAATTTCGACAGAAGTTTATTCAAGGTCTAAAATTGATATCCGTTGGAATACTGAAAGCATTGTACAAGCAATTAGAACATATGCTATATAAAGCACGAAGGCACAATCGAGTAGACTGCCCCGCCAGCCTTGGCTGACGGGGAGAGCCTCTCACACCACTGTACGTACGGTTCACGTATACAGCGGTTCGTTAAGAAATGGAGCAATTTTCTGATAATAAGTAAACATAGGTTCGTAACCGCGTTGTTGCAGACGTTCCACCGTGATGGTGGTTTTCAAAATAGGGCTACAGGCGACCGCCCATGTACCCATTCGGCTACGGCTGTGGCTGTATGCGTGTTCAAGGTCAACGCCCAAACGTATCAGGTTTTTCCGTCTTCGTTCGGATTTCTTCCATTGTTTCCAGATACAGCAACGTAACCGGTTACGCACCCACCCATCCACATCTTTGAGTTTTTCCTGGATACTTGCCATGCGGTAGTATTGAAGCCAGCCTCGCTGTACTTCTTTCAGTTTGTGGATACGCTCATCGAAACTGGCGGGTGTGGTTTTTCGGGTGATGGCTTTGAGTTTTAGTTTCAGGTTTTTCCATCCTTTGCCGCTTACCACCAGCTGGTATTTGCCTTTTTCCCCCTTTTTGTAAGTGGGCACAAAACCATATCCTAATAGCGAAAAGTTTACGGGGCGACGGATTCCACTTTTCTCCCGATTAATAGGCAGGTGTAGTTTACTCTTTAGAAAGAGAAAGATCTCGTTGCCTGTTTTGCGGGCTTGCCATTGGCTTTTGCAATAAATGCTAAAGTCGTCAGCATAGCGGACAGACTTTAATCCACGTCTGTCTAATTCTTTATCCAATTCATCTAACATGATATTGGAGAGAATCGGGCTCAGCGGACTGCCCTGTGGTACTCCTTTTCGGCGTTTGACTAACTTCCCGTTGATTAAAATCGGCGCTCGCAGCCATTTGCGGATAAGACGCAGCGTAAGCGGGCATTTTACCTTGCGATACAACAATTGCAGCAAAATGCAGTGGTCTACTTCGTCAAAGAAGCTCTTCAGGTCAATGTCTACTATATCCTGATAACCATTGTTTATATACTCCAATGCTTTGAGTACCGCTTGCAGGGCATTCTTATTCGGGCGAAATCCATAACTGTAATCCTCAAATTCCATTTCGAACCGGTTGGCTAAAACTTGCCCTACGGCTTGTTGAAGCATTCGGTCAACCACGGTAGGCACACCTAAAAGACGTGTCTTCCCATTTCCCTTGGGTATCTCTACCCCCAAAATGGGTTGTGGCAGGTAAGTGCCATTTAACAATGATTGCCCTATACTTTCCCTGTTCTTTGTCAGGTGGTCGTATAGTTCGCTTACAGGCATCCGGTCAACTCCTGCCGAACCTTTGTTCTGCCTGACCTGTTGCAATGCACGCATCATGTTGTGACGGTTAATCACTTGCTCGATCAATTCCATTTCGTTTTTGTTTGCTAATTTAATCATCTTCTCTTGCCCTGTTTCGCTTGCTACAGGCTATTTCATTGCTGAAAATCCATGTCGCATTAAAAACTTCTTAACGTTCAGTCCTTCATTACGTTCGTGAGACCTCCGACTCTCTGGATTTCTATCACTTGCCGGCTCGTTTTCCGTAATTACTATGACCTCGGCTGACTTCTCATTACATTTTACTGCTTAGAGATCTCCCCCGGTAAGAGCTTTTTCCTTCCTCCAATCCCTGCGGTATCTACATATCTGTCCACAAACTACCTTTTGGGCGTTACAATGATGTGGTTGCTTACCCAGGACAATTATGCCTCATATACCGTTTCTGTTCGTCAGTACCGGATTTTGCAGTCTCGCTTCCTTCACTGCTGTCGTCACCAACAACCAGCTTGCGACTTGCTAATGCTTCGGGCACGACCCCGTGCATAAGGGACTTACACCCTCTGGAAAAATACACCTGCTTAGAGCATTGTTTAACCAAAATTATTTGTAATTTTGAAATTTTACTGTTGCTTGCAGCAGGTGCGCTCTGCTCATGCAGGGCGCACACATCACCTATACGCAAGCAGGGGTTTCGTGCTTCGTAGGACAGGAAAGTGCTAAATTTGAAGTTCAGTTCTTCGTAGGAAGTTCAGTGGTTAAAATCCCTGCCTGCGTATAGCTGAGAACCGTTATAAATTGCTCGGTATTTTGAGGGTTAAAATTTTGTTTTTAAAAGCAATTGTAATAAGTATAAGTACAATACCGAAGATCATCCCTGCAAAAAATAGACGGAAATTAAATCCGGTTGTTGGGGTGGTTTTTTCTTTCAAAGTGAGGTTTTCTTCTTTTAAAGCTTCAAGGGTGTATTCGAGGTTTTGGTTCTCCCGGGTTAGTTTATAAATTTCATTGTTATACTCCTGTTCCAGGATCTCAAACTCTTTGATCGTTTTTTCAAGCAGGCTTTTGTTTTGGGTGATCGTTTCACTTGCAATGGGATATTTGCCCGTGTGTGGATCCACAGTGGCCGCGGTGTCGTAGTTTATGGTGTGGCTTGAAGATTCACTCATCAACCGGGTGTTCTCATCGCTGAGGCGCTTAAAATCGGTTTTGAGGTTTTCAATCTGGATTTCTTTTGTCTGAAGTTCATTCTTTAAAGAGATCACGGCTGAGCTGTCCGTGGTTGACACCACTTTTTCTGTGATGATTTGTTTGGGTTTGCATCCCACCAGGAAGAGCAGGGTTGCTAAGAGCAACAGGACAACCGGTGCTGTTCTATTTGGTGCAACCACTGGTGCAACCACTGGTGCAAAGATTGGTGCAAAGATTGGTGTAGCATTTTGTGCAACAATTCTGTGTTGTGAAGCTGTATGTTTGACTAAGTTATTCATGATGCTTTTCGGATTGCTTCGAGGAATTTGTAATGGTAGCCGGCGATGGTGTGGGCGCTGTCGAGGCCGTTGATGATACGGCGGGCACCGAAGGGATCGTCGCGTTGGGGGTTGAAAAAGTTCTCGAGCGAGTAGCCGGTGAAGTCGCCCCGGTTGGATTTGCCCAGGACCATTCCCTCAACGAGGATTTGGGCGGAGATCTCGGGATCGAGCGCGAGCTCCGGTTGTTCCAAGAGCGGCAGCCCCATCAGATCACCCATCCGTACGTAATTCTCATACCATGTCAGTTGGACATCCCCACGGCCGTAGTAGATCTGGTCCGGCCAGGTGTAGGGCTGGCCATTTTGTTTGATCTTCTTCCCGTAGGATTTACCCGCACCTTTCCCCCACTCCTCAATGGGTTGCATGGTATGCGCGGTTTCGTGATAAGATGTGGCCAGCATGTAAGCACACCAATTGTCGACAGTCACCTCGAACTTGGCGAACGCTGCCAGCTTGTGTAGGATCCCCTCCCGCTGGCGGTCGTTCAGTTTCCCGTTGAAGAGTGAACGGTTGATTTCCTGAAAGAAGAGTTGCCGGTTCATGATGTTTGGAAATTGAATTTGTGGGATTATTGTTGTTCCTCAACCCGTTTGAAAGTACCACGAGGTGGTAAACGGTTTGGACAATCGACCACCAAGCAGTAGTGATCATCCCCATCCTTGCGCCAGCGGATCTCCCGCTCCACCGTTTTCTCGAGACCGGTGATACGCCGGTGATCTTCGGTGATCTGCAGTTGAAGCAAGGCGAGATCCTTCTTCAGCTTCTCGTTGATGCCCTCCTTCTCCCTCAGGATTCTAAGCAGCTCCTCCGAATTGGACTTGTTGTAGGAATTCATCTTCTCCATGTGGGCCACCGTTCGTTCCAGGAGACCCATCATCTCCGTCGCAGCCAGGGCATCCTCCCGTTTGGCGGAAGCCTCCGACTGGAAAGCCTCGCTTTGCTTGATTCGTTTGTTTTCCTTACGGTTCACCACCGCAGAGATCCATCCCCCCAGGGCGCCACCGCCCAGGAAAGAACTCATGGTGACCAGCCATTCACCGTTCACCGGAAGTATATCCATCAACATAACCATCGTTGTAATCCATTAGATTCTCGTGAGCGCGGAAGCCTGCAGAGGGAGAAACGGAGCCGCCCGTGGGGCGGCTCCGAACAAAGATCAAATCATCGAGACCTCAACCCGGCCCGCGTAGACCGAATTAGAGACCAGCTTGCCATCTGCCGAGGTGAGCGCCAGATAGGTATCCACCAGCTCGCCATCCCAAGTGGGGGGCACAGCCAGTGAACCGCTGCCGTCGGCCCTGGTAGCCGCATCCATGTCGTAGGATGCATCACCGGTGATCGGGTTGAATGCCATCAGGATCACCTTGTCGGTGGCTGCCGCGTTGTTGAGCAGATCGGTGTCCCACACGAAGTCGAGACTCCCCCCAGAGCTTGTCGCCGATGCACTGCCGGCACCATAGAGCTCTCCGGAAGTCAACTTCACCAACGGGAAGTTGATCTCGAAGTCGGGGTAGATGCCGATCACCGCGTTTTTGACGTTGTAGGACATCGCCACGCTGAAGGCACTCTTACCCGTACCGACGCTGCTTGCGAAGCCCACCCGGATGATCGGGACGAAAGTCTTCAACATCTTGCCGATGATAGAGAACCGTGTGCGCTGAGACACCTGTGCCTCGGTCCGCGGGTTGTGCACGCTGGCAGGCATGCTTCTGATGTAATCGATGCCTCTCCAGGAGGCTCCGACTATGTTCCCCACCTTGCCGGAGAATCCGCCTAAAATACCTTGTTTAATTGTACCCATGATAGATAAATTTTAAAATGTTAAACATATGGTTTAATAAGAGATGGTACGGAGTTGGTATTGACTTGTCGGTAGGGTGACTCTGAAATTTTTGGTTTACAGAATCGTAAACCGATGCCGGCCGGAATCCTCACTGCCCCAAAGCAGATACCTATCGGGCCATCTCCGGAAATAAAATTACAACAGGAAATCAGGGCACCATTAAACCGGTGAGGATTACGCTTTTATGCTTGTAAAAGCATTCGATTGCAGGGGAAAGAAAGGGTAAAATCTAACAATACTCTAACGATACTCTAATAATTTGGAGAGAAAAAAATGGAACTTCAATAGAAGTGAAAAATATAGGATAAGAATCTTTTAATTCTAATTAATCGTCGATAATTAGAATAAGCGCGAACAGAAATAGATCGAAGGAATAAATGAAACCATAGCGATCAGCAAAGGGTGGCTTTGTAATCGGCAAGGTTTTCCGGTGAAATACGATTTCCGCGGAAGCGGAATTGGAGATTTCATCGGAAACCCGAAGGGCTTGACCTTGTAAGATTACAGCGCAAGCCACCGTATCTTTGCGGGGGTTCATTTATGGGGTTGCAATAACTACAATCCGACAGTGAGAATTTCGTTGATGTCGGTGGTGAAGTGTTTGGAGAGGTGTTCCTGGCGCATCTTGTGTTTGCGGGGATCCTGGGTGGCGATGCGGATCACTTCCTTGTGGTACTTGTGATTTAGGCCGTCGATGGCCTCCATCAGTTTTTTGTGTTTGGGATCGGAGTTGAAGAAGAGCGAGGGTTGGAACTCGTTGGCATCGACAAAATCGGTGAACCATACCCCACCCCGCTTGAAATAAAGATACGGCTTGTAGATCTGTTTCAAAGCGATGTTGGCGAACTTCACCAGCTCGAGCGTGGAGTTGGTCGGGAAAGGAAGTTTGATCTGTATGGATGGGTAGTATTGCGTTTCGTGCTCTTTGAAACGGTTGGTTTCGAGGAAAACGATCATCTTTTTGCAGAGCGATCGCTGCTGCCTCAACTTCTCGGCACCCATGGCCGTGAATGTAGTAATGCGCTCCCGCACCTCATCGAAGGAGCGGAGATCCGTCTCGAAGGTGCGGGTGGTAGCGATGCTCTTCTTCTTTTCCACCGGTACCATCTCGAGGGTGGGGATTCCCTTCAAATCTTTTTGAAGATTTAATCCGACGATTGTCATGTTCTTCAGCACCCAGGATTCGGGGAGCTGCACAAAGTCGATGGCCTTGTTGGCACCGATGGCATAAAGTTTCTTCGAATTCCTTCTGCCCACACCCCAGATATCCTCCACCTTCAACCATTTGAGGGCTTTGATCCTTTTCTCTTCGCTGTCGATCACGTAGCTGCTACCGGTCTCCTTGGGAAACTTCTTCGCGATGCGGTTGGCCAGTTTGGAAAGAGCTTTGGTGGGTGCGATGCCAATGCTGATCGGGATACCGGTACCCTTCTCGACACGAGACTTCATCTGCAGGCCATACTGTTGCAGGTCCACGTTGAGGCCATCGAGATTCAGGAAGCACTCGTCGATGGAATAGATCTCCTGATCGGGTGAGAAGTTGGAAAGCAGGCTCATCACTCTGTGGCTCATGTCACCATAGAGCGGGAAGTTAGCGGAGAAGACTTTGACACTGTTCCGACGGAAAACCGATTCATACTCAAAAGCCGGCGCCCCCATGGGGATGCCGAGGCTTTTGGCTTCGTTGGATCGGGCAATAACACAACCGTCGTTGTTCGAGAGAACAACGATAGGTTTGCCGTTCAGCGAAGGGTTGAAAACCCTTTCGCAGGAAGCGTAAAAGTTATTGCAGTCGACCAGCGCGTACATCAGTGTTTGCGAATTGAATATTTGACAATGCCCCAGATCGTCACACCCTGTTCGTAGTTGACCTCGATGAGGGGAAAATCCTGGTTCGAGGGGAGCAGGAAGCATTTATTCTCTTTCACCTTGATCCGTTTCAAGGTGAACTCACCATTGATGAAGCAGAGTGCGATTTTGTTTTCCTCCCACTCCAGGCTCTTGTCGATGATGAGCAGATCACCGTCGTTGAAATCGTTGCTCATGGAACTGCCGGTCACCCGGGCAAAGAATGTGGTCTCCTTTTGATCGATCAGCAGCTCGTCCAGGCTGATGTAATCGTGAAAGAAATCTTCGGCCGGCGAAGGAAACCCAGCCTGGATATCCCCGATGTAGGGATATTTTTGCTCAGAGCTTTCAGGATGAATCAGTTCGATTTTCTGGGTGTTGAGTTCCTTTTGCATGGAGCAAATGTAGGGTTTTTCCACTGGACGAGATGAAAGATTTTCATTAAAAATGATTATTGAATTGGCGGAAAAACTGATCAGTTTTTCCTGCCAATTTATACAGATTATTTTGTTTCAATTGTTGCAAGCGGGAATTGTGAGAACAAGGATCACGCAAATGTGGTTGGATCGAAAAAAGAAAACACACGTCGCGAAGCGACGTGTGTTCTAAGGTTCCACTGTGCCCGGTAATTAGATTAAGATAAATGTTTTCAGGATGTGATTGGACTGGGTCAAACAGGAAATGCAGCCTTGAGCTGGAACGGAGCAATGGAAAAACGGGGGAGCGCAGCGACCTGTTTTTGCTTGCGGAGTGACGAGGCGCGAGCCGACGCGAGTGGAGCGAAGGCGGTGGCATGAGGGAGCGCGAAGTCATGAGCGCTGGTGACGCCTGCTGATGACAGCCGGGGTGGCGGACTTTTTGTTATATGGCCTCCGGGAAGGTGTGGGCTTGGTGGAGCGACGAAAGGAGTGGAATGTAGCGATGAAACGCCAGGGGCTTTGGGGAGGGCGGCCTTGCAGCGAAGTGCGAAGCATACTTGGCTGCAAGGGCGGGAAGAAAGCTTGAGATCCCTTGCCCATTGGTAGAAAGCGCCTGGCGTGAAAGCGCGGAATGGAACGGAAGAGGAGCGGAAGCAAGCTCACGCCGATGAAAGATCGGTGGTGGTAAACGCGGGGAGCGTTGCGGTGCGAGCGAAGCGAACGGAGGAGGGAGATCGACCCGAAGCATGAGGGTCGGCTGCCGACAGAGAGAGCCGTAGCGAACACGGCAGTAACGCGGAGGTGCAAAACCGAGAGAGCGAAGCGATGTGAATGGAGCGAGAGGAGGATCCGGACCGACCCGAAGCATGAGGGTCGGGCGGAGAGGGAGCGAGCGGAATGGACATGGCAAAGCGATGGGATAAGAAAGGGACAACAGTGATGTGGGGGGACGGTAGATATACAAAAAGTGTGACACCCCGATTAGCCTGAGCGACCCGCAGGCGAGCAGAAACACGGAGTGGCGGTTGCCCCCTTTCAAATAATGTATGAGCGAAGCGAATACCTTATTGGGGATTCAAGGGGGCAAGAGTAGCCACGCGTGAGGATTGAGCGAGCGTTGTGCAACAAAACAAGCAGCCACGCAGCGATGAGCACCAAACAAAGCGACCTTAGATTGACCGTGATTGGGAACGCTGTTGGGTTGTAGATGCCAATCACATTGCAGATGAGGGGAACGGGAGCGGAGTGAGCGGGAGCGCAAGAGCTAAGTGTGGATGCGGTGCCTGCAAGGGTGGCGAAAAAAATACTACCTTTTGAAAGAGAGGAGCCGGAGGCGAATCTCCAAAAGGTGGAGATTTTTTTCAAGCCACTTGCTTGCCCTTGCAGGCATGTTTTGTGAACTAAGCGAGCGATTGACGAACACCTTATTTCCTGTTCCGGTTGGACTTTGTGGGGCGGTGAGAGAGATGGGGCGGAGAAAAACCGGCTTCGGATGGGAAACGGGGAGACCGGTTAATGTTTGGGAGACTGTTGAGATGCGGTGTGAAGGGGGATGTTGCAAGGAACATAAGTTGGTAGATGGATTTCACTACCGGTAAGGCAAAAACAGCCAGGGAAGTGTGGTGTTAGGAAATTGAGAGTTGTTGCTGTCTTGGAATATAGAGAACGGCTTTAATAGGGATAGCTGTTTTTGCCGGGGGGGGCCATAAGTATCATGTGCCAGGTGCTTTAACTTTGCAACTATATCAGCCATGAAGAAAAAAGAATATGTAAGATTATCTATGTATGAAAGTATCGATGTATTCATTTACACTGTTTATGAGTTTTCTCAATTCAACAAATGACTTCTCTCCCAATCCATTGATATTTCTCAATTTATCTTCAGGAGTTAAGAGAATCATCCTTTCAAAGGTATCGAAAGAATAATCATCATTTAAATACTTTCTAAGTGTATTCTTTAAACGAACAGAGAGTAAAATAATTTTAATGTTGATGAAATTAGTAAAGATCATCTTTTGCAAATGAGTATATTTTTCAGGTTCAGGCAGTTCTACGAGAGGTGTATGGGATTTTAAATCTGGCAGTTCAATATCCGCCATTTTATTTGAAGAATGGAGAGAAATATATTTTTGGGAAATTTGTACCAGTTCATTACTGGTCTGTAATCCACAATTTCTAATGTCATGAAAGTGGCCATGTGAATTATAGTAATCCAGTATTTGGAAGAGATTGTTGAGGTTGTTGTATTTGCAAATATTAAATGTACTATTACTCAAACCCTCAATCTCAGATAGTTGTTCAATGGAGGTATCCAGGCAAACATTATCCATGGCATAAGAACATTTTTCATCTTTCGTATTTATCCTTAAAAAGAACTGAATTCAATATTGGCAAAGGTAGTCAAAGACTATATATTTAAAATCCAACGATGTAACAATGCAAAAATAAAAGAAAATATTGAGGATGTGAAGGATTATATTGACAAAAAAACTGATTTGCGTGAATGAGAAATGAAAAAACCTTATAGTTTTATCAGAGGTTTATTTTCATAATGACACAGGTTGTCAAATTTTTAATTGTTCTTTGTCTATATTTGTTTATTGAGAATCATAACCTGGAAATAAATCAGAATTGATGCAAGAAGAGAAAAATTCACACCATGTCGTACTGGAAAGTGGTGAGGGAGAAGATCAATTGCGATTTCACGTAGGAGTAAGCGATGAAGCGTATCAGAGAGCCATCGAGTTGATGGATCTGGAAGAAGGAACGATTAGTCATGATAGGAGGACAGACTTGTTCTTCCAGGCGATTAAAGAAACTTCAAAGGAAAATCGAGAGAAATAGCACAAATTGGATAAAAGAATTGATAGGTAAAGCAGAAATGTTTTCGTAAATTCGTTGCTTGAATCAATTGCCAATAGTAAGAAATGGTGGAAAGTTAACTCATATCATTGAAATCCCTTTGAGAACTAAACGAGCAGTGGTCATTCTCACCTAGGTAAATATTGAAGAGAAGTCATAACCTATGAAGAATCAGCTCAGGGAAAATTACTGTATGCGCAATTGCACAAAAAACAGACAGTCTCCATAAAGTATTTATAATATGAATATTATAAAAACAAACAGGTAGCATATATGAAATGTATATGCAATAGTATGGCGTATACACAGATGTTAGCAACAAGGCGAAAAAAGAGAACCTTCAAGACTGATAGGTGCAGTTTAAAACAAGCAGATTAAAATATTTAGCTCTTTGACAAGTCGGTGCAAATTTGATGGAATTTATTTTGTTTTTTTTCTCCCCCCGCAAAAAAAGGAAAGAAACCCCACCCCACATTGCAGCACATTTCCAAGCCCCCACAAGCCAACGCCCAAACCAAAGGCTTGTAAAAGAGCTGCAATTTTGCCTACACACTCGTGCTGAATTGTTACTTTTGAGCTATTAAGAAATGAACCGACAAAATGAAAAAGGAAATAGACAACAAACTCAACTTAAAAAACATCAAACCAACTGCAATGCGACAATTGGTTTTGCAAGTTCTAACAGAACAAAAAACGGCTATTAGTTTGCCTGAATTAGAACAAAAAATTGAAAAAGCCGATAAAGCAACTCTTTATAGAACACTAAAAACATTTCAGGAAAACAAACTGATTCATTCGATAGAAGATGGTTCGGGTTCTTTGAGATATGCGCTTTGTCAGGACAATTGCGAGTGCGACCCCGAAGACCTGCATGTTCATTTTCTTTGCACAAATTGCAATCAAACCTTTTGTTTAAACGACATTCCTGTTCCAACTATAAACCTCCCCAGTAGTTTTTCCCTCGAAAGCGCAAATATGGTAGTAAAAGGAGTTTGTTCAAATTGTAAAAAATAACTTTGCAACCCGGTTGCATGAACTTTGGTGTATATTTGTCGTTATAACTTTGTATCAACATTTTAAAACTGTAAGAGATTGAGTTTATTGGAAAAACATACGGGTAAATTTCTTGTGCTGATTGCAGGGATAATTATTTTTGCCCATGCTGTTGTTCCTCATCATCATCATTTCGATTCCGTTGAATCACATTCGGAAAGTTCGGAGTGTAAAACATCAAAATCTGAAAAGCACGGAGAAAATCCTGAAACGCATTGCCATGCCTTAAATATTGTCGTTTCAGAAAAATCTGGCGATGTTGATGTAAAATTACCGCTTGTAACGCAACTACATTTCGACCTTTTTAGAAGTGAATCAAAGTCAGATATAGCATTAAATGTTGACGAGGTAATTGGCATTATTTATTTTTGTTTTTCTCCTCCCAAACAAATATTTCTCACCAACTATTCATTGAGGGCACCTCCCTTCGCTGTTTAATTTCTTTTAGATTTTCTTATAAATCCGATAGCACATTTTTTATCGGCAATATTAATCACTTAATCTTTTAAGTATGAAAAAGAAGAGATTAAGCAAGCAGGAGCTTCTTGAAAAGCAAAAGCTTGATAATAAAAAATTTAACAGGACCATGCTGATAAGTTTCAGCATCCTTCTTCTGAGTCTTATGTCAATTCTGATTTTCTATACCTATCGTTGCGAAACCAGGTTCGCATGGCGTAAAATTGTATGGTATGGTCAGAACATGCCTGAAAACTGGATATGTATGAATGGGGATAATTTACAGATTCATGAAAGTACTAAAGCAGTTTTTGAGAATAAAGTTTACTATTTCTGTAGCCAACAATGTTTTAATCATCTCGCAAAACATTTCAAGGAAGTGGCAATGGTTGCCGATGCATTTTCGGGAGATTCAATAAACAAAGCTGACGCAATTATCGGACTTAAAACAAGGAATAAACAGGACGTGGTCTATTTCAAAAACAAAGAAAATTTCAATAGATATTATGAAACGAAATATTAAAAATAAAATCAAGATTCAAACAAATAAATTTTAGATGAAATGATAAACAGTATAATATCCTTTTCAATAAAGAATAAGGCACTTATCGGGCTGATGACAATCGGACTGATTATTGGCGGAATATATTCCATGACGAAAGTGCCACTTGACGCCACACCTGACATTACAAACAATCAGGTTTTGGTAATTACCACCGCACCCAATTTGGGCACGGAAGACATTGAACAGTTTGTAACCTATCAGGTAGAATTGGCAGTAGCGAACCTGCCCGACGTGACCGAAATACGAAGTGTGTCACGTTTTGGGCTTTCGGTTGTAACCATTGTTTTCAAAGAAAGCGCCGGGACATATCTTCCCCGGCAGTTGGTAAGTGAAGCCTTAGCCGAAGTGAAAGAAAAAATTCCACAGGGATTTGGGGAACCGTTTATGGCGCCAATCAGCACCGGATTAGGCGAAATTTATCAATACACGCTTGAAGTGCAACCCGGTTACGATACCGTTTATAACGACATGGAACTGCGCACCATGCAGGAATGGATTGTAAAACGACAAATGGCTATGCTGCCCGGAGTGGTAGAAGTAAACTCTTTTGGGGGCAGGGGTAAACAATACGAAGTCGCTGTTAATCCTGATAAACTCAGAAGTATGGGTTTAGCCATTTCGGATATTTTTGAAGCACTTGACGACAACAATCAGAACACAGGCGGCGCATATATCGAGAAAAATTTTCAGGCCAACTTTATCCGTGGCGAAGGGTTGATGCGTTCGTTGGATGATATTAAAAACACTTTGGTCGCAAACATTGACGGGCAACCCATTTTTATCAGGGATGTAGCAGAAGTGAAATACGGAAGTTTTGTCCGCTTCGGCGCTTTTACAAAAGATGGTAAGGGTGAAGCTGTTGGCGGTATCGTGATGATGCTGAAGGGCGAAAACTCAAACGATGTGATTAAGGATGTAAAAGAGCGAATGGCTTTAATTCAAAAATCACTGCCTGATGGTGTTGAAATTAAACCTTTTCTTGACCGCAGTAAGCTCATTAAAAGTACCACATCTACGGTTGCAGAAAACCTGTCGTTGGGTGCGCTAATTGTAATTTTTGTCCTCGTAATATTCCTGGGGAATTTAAGGGGCGGATTAATCGTGGCATCTACAATTCCTCTGGCATTACTATTTGCCTTTATCATGATGAACCTGTTTGGGGTATGGGCAAACCTGATGAGTTTGGGGGCGCTCGATTTCGGGATATTGGTCGATGGGTCGGTTATTATCGTCGAAAGTATGATTTTTTACCTGCACCGTAAAAACCTTATCGGCACAAAACTCGACCAGGCGAAACGAAACGAAATTGCCTATAATTCGTCAAGCAAAATGATGAACTCAGCATTTTTTGGTCAGTTGATTATTTTGATTGTTTTCATCCCGGTTTTAGCCTTGCAGGGTGTTGAAGGTAAAATGTTTATACCAATGGCTATGACTTTTGGATTTGCCGTTTTGGGCGTGGTAATATTGTGCCTTACCTATATTCCAATGATGGCAGCCTTATTCCTCCAACCACCTAAAACAGACAAAAAAACCTGGGGCGATAAAATAATTGGGAAACTCGAAAATGCTTACACTCCCGTAATCGGTTGGTCATTGAAAAGAAGTTGGATTGTAATAACAATTGCTTTTGTGCTTTTGATTTCCGGCAGTTTTCTGTTTACACGGATGGGAGCCGAATTTAACCCAAAACTCGATGAAGGCGATTTTGCTTTTCAGGCATTTTTAAAGCCGGGAACTTCATTGAGCGAAGTCACAAAAACTTCTACCCGACTGGAACAAATTGTCTTGGAAAACTTTCCTGATGAAGTAGAAAGTATTCAAAGCAGGATTGGTGTGGCAGATTTACCCATGGACCCAATGCCTTTGGACATTGCAGATATATTTGTGATTTTAAATCCTCAGAAACAATGGACAAAAGCCGCATCGAAAGAAGAATTAATTGATAAAGTTAGAGAAAAAATCAGCGTATTACCCGGTATCAATTATGAATTCAGTCAACCTGTTGAAATGCGTTTCAATGAACTGTTAACTGGTATCCGTGAAGATGTGGCCATTAAACTGTATGGCGATGATTTGGAATTACTGGCTGATAAAGCTACGGAAATTGCTGGGCTGGTTTCTGGTATTGATGGTGTGGCTGGTGTAAAAGCAGAGGCCACAAGAGGATTGCCACAGATTACCGTTCATTACGACCGCAACAAGCTTGGCCGCTACAACCTGAAGATTAAGGAACTCAATACCATTGTTGAGTCCGCTTTTAGTGGTGGCGTTGCCGGAAGCATTTACGAAGGCGAGCGGATGTTCGACCTTGTTGTGAGACTGGATGAGGAACACCGCACAAGTATTGACGATGTCAGGAATTTATTTGTAACCCTTCCCGATGGTAATCAAATTCCCTTAAAAGAAGTGGCCGAAATTAGTTACCAGCCAGGACCGATGCAAATTAGCCGCGACAATACCAACCGTAGAACCTACGTGGGGATTAATGTTGCCGACAGGGATGTGAAATCGCTTGTAGAAGAAATCCAATCTGTCTTAGATGAAAAACTAGAACTGCCAACCGGCTATTATATCCGATATGGCGGTGCGTTCGAAAACCTCGAAAGGGCTTCAAAACGCTTGTCGCTGGTTGTTCCGCTTGCTTTGGCATTAATTTTCATGTTGGTTTTCTTCGCTGTAAAGTCGTTTAAACAAACGCTAATGATTTATGTGGCTGTGCCGTTTGCCGCTGTTGGGGGTATATTTTCGCTCTATTTGCGTGATATGCCTTTTAGTATTTCGGCTGGCGTAGGTTTTATCGTCCTGTTTGGCGTTGCGGTACTTAACGGTTTAGTGTTGATTAGCGGTTTTAATGAATTGAAAGAAGAAGGCAAACTCCATATAAACGACATTATTAAAAAAGGTTCAATCCGGCGTATCCGTCCAATTTTATTAACAGCTTCAACCGATATTCTGGGCTTTCTGCCTATGGCGGTTTCCACGTCGGCAGGAGCAGAAGTTCAACGCCCTTTGGCTACTGTGGTGATTGGAGGAATGTTGACATCAACCTTGTTGACGCTTATTGTGCTACCTATTCTCTATAAATTTGTTGAAAGTGGCGTTAAAAAAATAAAAATGCCAAAAACAGCTTTAGGGATGTTTACCGTTCTTGTTGTGATTGCAGGTTTGGGAATTTCAGGAAATGCCAATGCGCAGGATTCTACGATAACATTGCCACAAGCCATTGAAAGGGCAAAAGAAAACTATCCGGCAATTAAGGCAGCCAAATTGGAAGTTGACAAACAGGAAGCATTAAAAGCTACGGCATACGAACTGGGAACGACTTCGATTTATACCGGGAAAGAAGAAGTAGGCAACAACGCACCGGGTATTCAAAACAAAATCGGGATTGGACAAACAGACATTGACCTGTTCGGCATACCGGCTAAAAGCAAGCTTGCAAACAGCCGTACAAAACAAGCTTTATCCGGTCAGGAACTTACCGAATATTCGTTGGCTCGTGATGTTAGTCTTGCCTGGTACAATGCAGTCCATGCCAAACAGCAATGGCAACTATTTAAAGACCTTGACACCTTGTACACCGATTTTCAGAAAGCTGCGGAGTTGCGTTACAATACACAGGCAACTTCAAAAATCGAATATCTTTCGGCATCGGCCAAATACAAAGAATTGCAGGTAAATTTAAAGAAAGCTGAAAGCAACTATTTGGCAAACTTGCAAATTCTGAATCAATACCTATTATACCCGATTGCGGTAGATGTTAACATACAGGATTTGGGGCAGTATGCTTTCAATATAGTTTCCGAAATTGATTCATTGAGCGAAAGCCCGCTGCTGAATTATTATTCAACCGGGATTGATGTGGCAGAATCGGCATGGAAAGCGGAAAAAGCCAATTTCCTTCCAAAGTTAGACTTGGGTTATAAATGGCAGTCGGTTGACGGCAATTCAGGATTTTATGGATGGGAAGTAGGTATTTCTGTCCCGCTGGCTTTCTTTTCACAATCGGGCAAAACCAAAGCTTCAAAAATTGACTTCCAAATTGCAAACCAACAGTACGAGCAAAAGGAACTGGAACTGAAAGCCGGGTACAACGAGCAAATCAGCCGTTACCTTACTTTGCAACAGGTTATCAACTATTATCAAAAAGAAGCATTGCCTCTGGCCGACGAACAAATTCAGGCTTCCAACCTGGCGTACCGTTTAGGCAGTATCGACTATGTCCAGTTTATTCAGAACACAGAAGCAGCCATACGGACAAAACAAGACTTTTTAATGCAACAGGCAGAATACTTCGAATTGTCTGCCCAATTAAAATTCATAACAGGTAAATAATCAACAAAATATAGTAACGATGAATACAAAAATAATTATAGCATTGATGGCAATCGCCACATTAATATCGTGCAACACAAAAAACAAAACAGCCGGAGAAGGCGAAGAACACGAAGAACATAGCCCCGAAGGCATTGTGATATTAAATAAAAACCAACGGGAAGCCCTGAAATTAAAATTGGGGTCTTTTCAAATGCGCAACCTAACCACGGTAGTAAAGTCAAACGGGCAACTCGAAGTACCTCCTGCAAACAGCGCCGATATTACAGCTGTTATTGGCGGGAATGTAAAAGAGATAAAAGTATTCCATGGCGACCGGGTAAGCAAGGGTCAATTATTGGCAGTACTTGAACATCCGGATTACATTGCCTTACAGGAAAGTTTTGCCGAAGTTGCCAACAGGCTTGAATTTCTGGAACAGGAATTTGAACGCCAAAAAGAATTGTTTGAAAACAATGTTGGTGCAGGCCGAGACTTCCAACAGGCAAAAGCGGAATACAATACGGCAAAAGCAAAATACGAAGGATTAAAATCACGCCTGCAATTGCTGAATCTTTCGCCCGATAAAATTATGCAGGGCAATATTTCAAATACCATAAACATTAATTCTCCTATTAACGGTTTTGTTAATGAAGTGAATATTAAGGTGGGAACCTATGTTGACGCAACAAACAAGCTTTTTGCTATTTCAGACAACAGCGCTATCCATGCCGATTTTATGGTGTATGAAAAAGATGTGTATCTTGTTAAAGAAGGTCAAAAAGTTCATTTCACAGTATCAAACCGCCCGAGCGAAGAATTAACAGCAACCATATTTGCCATTGGAAAAGAGTTTGAGGCCAATTCGAGAGCAGTTCACGTTCATGCAAAAATAAATGAGAAGGTATCCGGACTTATTCCTGGTATGTACATTAACGGCCATTTGCATACCGATGAAAACTATACGCGGGCACTTCCCAATGATGCCATTGTTGCTGAAGGCACAAAATCATTCATTTTTATATTGGACAAGCAGGCTCTTGAAAAACATGTCGGAGAAGAAAACCATGAGGGGCACGAGCATGGAGATGAAGACGATGATGATGCAGCAGAAAATAAAACGGCATTCAGGATGGTTGAGGTTATCCCTGGTCTGAAAGATGAAGGATATACCGAAATTCGACTGATTAATCCGTTGCCCGAAAATACACAGGTAGTAATGAATGCGGCATACTATTTATTGGCCGATATGAAAAAGGAAGAAACAGAACACGAACATTAAAAATAAGGAAATGATGAAAGAAATAAAAGCATTTATAAGACCAAATAAAGTGAACGACATTGTTCAGCATTTAAAAGATGCTGGGTTTGAAAACATGACCATTTCTACTGCAGAAGGGACAGGGAAATTTCAGGATGACAAAGCGTTTGTTTCCCAAAAATTCTCCATAACCGATAGCCCAACGGCAAAAATTGAAATGGTAGTAGCAAAAGAAAAGATAAATACGGTAATAAACATCATTTCGGAATATGGTAAAACATTAAATCCAGGCGATGGATTAATTTATGTCTCCGATGTTGAAAAAGTGTATCGGGTGAAAACAGGACTGGAAAACGGGTTTTAATATTTAAAGAATATGAAAAAACTAAAAATAGAAATACCACTCATTTTGCCCGAAGTGCCAAACGAAAAAGACCAATGCGTTCAGGAGCTTATCTCACTGCTTCAGGAGCAAAAGGGTCTGGAAAAAGTCCATGTTTTAGAAGCTGCAGATAAGGGCGTGCCCCAACTCTGTTTTCACTATAACCCGGAACTGATTTCCATGGACCGCGTACGTTCAATTGCCCGGCAAACCGGGGCATCCATTACCGAAAAAATCGGGCACAAGCTCATCGGCGTAGAAGGTATCCGCCACCCGCGCCATGCGCGCGGCATCGAGCGTAACCTGCGCGACTTAAACGGTATGATTGAAGTATCGGTTTCTGCCTCGGGAATGGTACGGGCTGAGTTCGACACAAGCCAGATGGATGAAGCGGCAATCGTTAAAGCCTTACGAAAAGAAGACCTCGGAATAACTGATACTGCCTTAAAAGCCGGGGAATATCTTCGCGGCATCAAAGAAACAGAGAAAGCACCGAAAGACAAGAAGCCTGAACACAAAGAAAAAGAAAGAGAAGAACATGAACATACCCATGGCGGCCTGTTTGGTAAAAATACGGAGTTGGTTTTCTCTATCCTTTCGGGAATATTGCTGACCATTGGTTTTGGCCTTTCTTTCGTAGATGCAGTCTCTTCATGGGTAAGCCTATCGTTGTACATCGGAGCTTATTTCTTTGGCGGTTTCTACACTACCAAAGAAGCGTTCGAAGCCGTACGTAAAGGTGGATTTGAAATTGATTTTTTGATGCTGGTTGCCGCTATTGGTGCAGCTATACTGGGTGCATGGGCCGAAGGCGCTTTGCTGCTGTTCTTATTCAGTATGGGCCATGCCCTCGAACAATATGCCATGAACAAAGCCCGTAAATCTATTGCTGCTTTGGCTGAACTTGCCCCTAAAACCGCCTTTCTAAAAAAGAACGGGAGGATTGAAGAAGTAGGTGTTGAAAAACTGTGTATAGGCGATATCATCGTGGTGAAGCCACACAGCAAAATCCCGTCAGATGGCGTCGTGGTTAGCGGCGAAGGCAGTGTGAACCAGGCCCCCATCACGGGCGAAAGTATTCCTGTGGATAAAATACCGGTTGAAGATCCCGAAAAAGACTATTCCAACGAAAAAAACATCAGTGACGAAAACAGGGTTTATTCGGGCACAATCAATGGTAACAACACATTAGATGTTAAGGTTATTAAGGAAGCTAAAGATTCTACCCTCTCCCGTTTGGTAAAGCTTGTAAATGAAGCTCAAACGCAGAAATCACCCACCCAGCGGTTTACCGATAAATTCGAGAAATACTTCGTTCCCGCTGTTTTGGGATTGGTGGTTGTATTGCTCGGTGCTTTTTTGGTCATAGACGAAAATTTTAGCGACAGCTTTTACAGGGCCATGGCAGTCCTGGTAGCCGCCAGCCCTTGTGCTCTGGCCATTTCCACGCCCAGTGCGGTATTGAGCGGGGTGGCCAGGGCCGCAAAAAGCGGGGTGCTTATCAAGGGCGGGCGACCGTTGGAAGACCTGGGGGTTTTGACCGCCCTGGCTTTCGATAAAACCGGGACACTTACCGAAGGCAAACCAAAACTCACTAAAGTAGTTCCGCTGAACAATACCGATGAGAATGAATTGCTGATAATGGCAATTGCCGTGGAAAACCTGAGCGACCACCCCTTGGCAAAGGCGGTGGTAAGGGACGGTAAAAAACGTTTGGAAGGAAATAGTATTCCCGAGGCCACAGATTTGGAAGCCGTTTTGGGTAAAGGCATAAAGGCAGCACTGGGGAATGATAAAGTATATATAGGCAACCTGGAACTGTATGAAGCCCTCGATGATAAAAAACCTTCCAAAAACATTGTAGAAGAAGTAAAAGCCCTCGAAGCCGAAGGGAACACCACCATGCTTATTCGCCGGAATGACGATTATGTAGGCATCATCGCCTTAATGGACACCCCGAGGGCAGAAGCAAAAAGTACGCTGGTGCAATTAAAGAAAATCGGAATCAAACGGATGGTCATGCTCACGGGCGACAACCAGAAAGTGGCCGATGCCGTTGCCAAAGAAATAGGCTTGACCGATGCATGGGGCAGCCTGTTGCCAGAGGAAAAAGTAGATGCCATAAAGAAACTGCAAGAGCAGGAATCGAAGGTGGCAATGGTAGGCGATGGCGTAAACGATGCCCCCGCAATGGCCAATAGCACCGTGGGCATAGCCATGGGCGCGGCCGGTTCTGATGTGGCACTCGAAACCGCTGATATTGCCCTAATGGGCGACAAACTGGAAACCCTTCCCTTTGCTATCGGCCTGAGCAGAAAAGCAACAAGTATTATAAAACAGAACCTCTGGATTAGCCTGGGTATCGTTACTTTACTTATTCCGGCAACCATCTTTGGGCTGGCCGGCATAGGCCTTGCCGTAGTTATTCACGAAGGTTCAACCCTTGTTGTGGTATTTAATGCCTTGAGGTTGTTGGCCTACAAAAAATAACTATATGCAAAAGAGTACATTTCACATTTCCAAAATGGACTGCCCTTCCGAGGAAACCCTTATCAGGATGAAACTCGAAGGGCTTTCCATGATTAAAAGTTTGGTGTTCGATATTGAAAACCGAAAACTTACTGTCTTTCATTCTGAAGAAAGCTCTGAAATTGAGAATCACCTGAAAGAACTCAATTTAGGGTCGCAACTCCAAGAAACAATTGTTGTCCAAGCGGATGAATTCAAGGACAATTCATCGGTACAATCGAAACTCCTTTGGACGGTTTTGATTATCAACTTTGCATTTTTTATTATTGAAATTACCACGGGTTTTATTTCTAAATCTATGGGTTTGGTTGCCGATTCGTTGGATATGCTGGCAGATGCACTTGTTTATGGTCTTAGCCTTTGGGCTGTCGGTTCAACTGTGTTCCGTAAGAAAAAAGTGGCAAAGCTGAGTGGCTATTTTCAACTGGCTTTAGCATTGATTGGGCTTATAGAAGTAATACGCAGATTTATCAGTTTCGAAGCTGTGCCGGATTTCAAAACCATGATTATTGTTTCCATATTGGCATTAATTGCCAATTCCGTTTGCCTTTATTTATTACAAAAATCAAAAAGTGAAGAAGCACACATGAAAGCCACGATGATATTCACATCGAATGATATTATTATCAATACTGGTGTTATCGCAGCAGGAGTATTGGTTTTGTTGACCCAATCAAAGTATCCTGATTTAATCATTGGTGCAATTGTTTTTTTAATTGTGGT
This sequence comes from Dysgonomonadaceae bacterium zrk40, assembly GCA_016916535.1. Lineage (NCBI taxonomy): Bacteria > Pseudomonadati > Bacteroidota > Bacteroidia > Bacteroidales > Dysgonomonadaceae > Dysgonomonadaceae bacterium zrk40. Next base: position 1,985,528 of record CP070276.1, on the reverse strand, counting down.
CAGGGGGGCTTTCAGGATATTAAAACTTGGAAAATAGATATGGAAGTAATTTTAGAGTCAATAATGTTATTCCCGCTGACGACCCACTTTATTCTGAAATGGAATTGTTGTTTAGTTCAAATTCAGCCTTACATGCATACAACCAGTCAAGTGGTTCATATAAAATCAATTCCTTTCTGAATAGCAAAGGATTGTAACAGATTTAGATGCTTTTTTTGAAGGCAGGCAAGGCAACTTGCCCGCTTTCAGAAAAGCGAAATCAAACAAAAAATTCGCATACAATAACTTAAAATTTATAAAAAAAGTAAAATGAACAAGATATTAAATGTAATCAAAGCAACAGTATTGATTTTTGGTGTATCAATTGCGAACATCTATGCGCAGGAAACAGAAAAAATTATTGGAACAGTCGGTGGTGAAAAATTAGGTGACGACGGAATTGTAATATGTGTTTTAGGAACACAGGCTTGCATGCCGGTTCAGATAGACAAAAACATGACTGTTAAATACAACGGGGAGGAAACAAAATTGACAGATTTACCTTTTGCCCTCTATATAGAAGCTGAACTTAATGATAATAATAAAATCACTACAATTAAAATTGATGAAAGAAAAACCGTAATCTGTTTTGTTGAGCATAAAGAAGGTGATAACGAGAAATTGACGACTTTGTTAAACGGAATTAAAGGTGTTGAAGATTTTAAGTTATATCGTAAATCGAACCAGGTACTGATTGAATACAATCCAAAACAAATTGCGTATAGCGAATTGGAGGCAAAAGTTAAAAATGCAGGATTTATATTGGAATAAAATAGGAGGATAGAAAAATGAAACGAAATAAATTATTTACTGGCATGAAAAATACAAAAGTTATTTTTTTTAATGGTAGCAGTAGTTGGATTCCTTTTTTATTCATGTAACAAGGAAGAAGAAACACCCTTGGATAATACTTTAGCTTCCAGCGTAATCGGCACATATACAGGTACTCTTAAGAGTACAGCTACTAATCAGTCCAGTCTGGCGACATTAAATGTAACGCTAATAAACGATAGCTTAGTTAGTATGCATTGTTTGTCCTACAATTTTGATTCAACCTTTACAATGCAACTATACCAAAACTATGACAGCATTATGGTGTGTTATACCGGACAAGATTTTTTTGCTGAATATGGACATAATCGCAATAATTATGATTTTTGCACAAACCGCCAATCCGGTTGGACAAATAACGCCTGGATGAACGATGGCAATTGCTGGGGAAATATGAATCAAGGTTGGGGCAACAGCAACTGGGCGGGAACTGACCAATGGAACGCCTGGACCAATCACATGAATACCCAACACAATCAAAATGACAATCATTTTGGGGGATTTAATCCAAAAATGAATTCATGTATTTTCAAATTTACAATTCAGAACAATTCCAATTATTTTGAAGTATTTGAAGGAGTCAAGTAATTAAAGATGTGGGTAGTACAGCAATTGAAGTTGTAAAGATAAATCCCGTAAGGTTATTAAACATTTTTATGTAAATTTGGGGTATGAAAGTTCTGAATAATATTTCTCTCATAAATATTTGACGATATGGAAAACAAGGAAATCGACAAAAAACTCGAATCGAAAAACGTCAAACCAACAGCCATGCGAACCCTGGTTTATAAAACACTTGCCGAAACCGGGAAAGCGCTGAGCCTGGCGGATTTGGAGCAACGATTTGAAAAAGTGGAGCGTTCAACCATTTTCAGGGCGCTTAAAACATTCGAGGAAAATTTCATTGTCCACCCTGTTGATGATGGTTCAGGCTCGGTTAAATATGCCGTTTGCGATGATGAATGCACATGTAATATACATGACCTGCACGTTCATTTTTATTGTACACGTTGTGGCAGAACACGTTGTATGAAAGAACTTCCAATTCCCAACATTAAACTTCCTGAAGGCTACACCTACGATAATGCTCAATTCATTATTAACGGTGTGTGTCCTCGCTGCGATTAACTTTGCAATAGTGTTGCACTAACTTATTGGTAATTTTGATGTTGAAATTATTAGAATGTCTAACATTAAAAATTATTAATTATGAAAACTGGAAAATTTAAAATGGCTTTTTTACTTGCAGGATTAATTATCTTTTCTGCATCGCAGGCAATGGCACAACCTCATTGTTGTAACTCAAACTGGTCGGTAAACGCTAATGCCCAATGGTGGAACAACAACACCCCGGCGGAATATGCCTTATCAGCCGAACAAATTACGGAAATCAATGAGCTACGTAAAAACAGTTACGAGAAAAAGCTTCCAATCGAAAATGAGCTTCGCAGTTTGAGAATGGAATACCGGGCTGCTAATTCAAATCCCGAGCTCTATGTAAAAAAGGTGAAATCACTGAGAAGCACTATCCGCGATAAAGAAGAAAAAATTGAGGATATCAACCTGGAGACAAAAGTTCAGGTAAAAAAACTTCTTACTGAAAAGCAGCTTACCTACTTTAACAACAACAATTACAATTGGTGGGATATGTCGGAAAATTGCTGGCATGCAGGTAATATGGGAATGAATTCTCGTAAACAGATGATGATGTCACGTCGCAGCAATTGTTGGTAAACACCAGTTCGGTTTTTAAAAAAACAAGCGATAAAAAGAAAGGAGAATGTTATGATGGATGGATTTGGGTGTCACGGATGGGGAATGGGAATGGGCTGGTGGTGGGTTATAGGGCTCATTATCGTAATTGCCGTTGTTTGGATGGTTGTTAAAGGAATGAGTCAAAATAACCGCCCCGGCAACCTACCCGAAAGTAAGTCGGCGCTCGATATTTTAAAAGAGCGTTATGCCAAGGGAGAAATTGATAAACAAGAATTTGAAGAACGAAAAAAAGATTTAATGTAAAATAAAAAATCATGAAGTATTACATTGAAAAGATAACAGAGTACGGTTTCGATGAAGCCATTGAGAAAGTAACCGAAGAACTTAAAAAAGAAGGATTCGGGGTTTTGACAGAGATTGATGTGCAGGCCACATTGAAAAAGAAACTGGATGTCGATTTCAATAAATACCAAATTTTAGGGGCTTGCAATCCGCCATTTGCACATAAAGCGCTGCGGGCCGAAAATAAAATCGGAGCCATGCTTCCCTGCAATGTGATTGTGCAGGAACTGGATGATGGCAAAACAGAAGTAGCTGCCGTTGACCCGATGGCTTCGATGCTGGCGGTTGAAAATGACAAATTAGGGGAAATCGCCAACGAAATAAGGGCAAAACTTGAAAAGGTCATTGAAAACGTATAATACGGCCAGTATTTTAACCTAAAGTATTTAAAAAATCTTTGGAAATGAGAAAACAACTGTTGTTATTAACCTTCGTACTTTTCTGGGTATTCACAGCGAATGCCCAGGAAGGCGAACGGTTAAAAGTAATCACAGGGGTACGTGTTAACCCTTTTGTGATGTACGATTTTGACGGTAACAAAACGGAAATAACGCGTATCCATGCCGAGTTGGGCGCCATGTTCAATAATAAAACCTACCTGTCGGTGGGATACACGCCCTTTGCCAACGCTATCTACAATTTTAACGAATATTGGTTTGTCGGCTTCGACAAAAAGATTCCTGTATCGTGGGTTTTGGCGGAAGAGTATATGATTGATGAAAAAAAATTCATACTTCAGACCGGCCCCAATTTCAAATTGGGTAACGTGGGAAATGCCTTTGTATTCCTGTTTACACCTGTTGATGATATTAATTGGGGCTTGAAAGTAGGTGTCTTTATTCCGTTAAACGTGGTGTTACATAAAGAATAGTTAACATGTTCAAATCTGTATTTACCATCAGCAAAATGGATTGCCCTTCCGAAGAATCCCTTATCAGGATGAAGCTGGAAGGGCTTTCCACAATTAAAAGTTTGGTGTTCGATATTGAAAACCGGAAGCTCACCGTGTTTCATTCCGAAGAAAATGAGGAAATCGAAAAACACCTTAAAGAACTCAAATTGGGCACGGAACACAAAGAAACCATTGTTGTCCAACAGGATGAATTCAAGGACGATTCATCAGTACAATCGAAACTGCTTTGGACAGTTCTGATTATCAATTTTGCTTTTTTTCTCATTGAAATTACCACAGGTTTTATTTCAAAATCTATGGGCCTGGTTGCCGATTCACTGGATATGCTGGCAGACGCGTTGGTTTATGGCCTAAGCCTTTGGGCAGTTGGCTCAACTGTAACCCGCAAGAAAAAAGTAGCCCGACTAAGTGGCTATTTTCAACTGGCATTGGCACTGATAGGCCTCGTAGAAGTAATACGTAGGTTTATCAGTTTTGAAGAGGTGCCGGATTTTCAAACCATGATAATTGTATCAATACTGGCATTGATTGCGAATTCAGTTTGTCTATATCTGTTGCAAAAGTCAAAGAGCAAAGAAGCACACATGAAAGCTACCATGATTTTTACATCAAACGATATTATTATCAATACGGGCGTTATCCTTGCAGGTATTTTGGTATTGTTGACCCAATCAAAATATCCCGATTTAATCATTGGCTCAATTGTATTTTTGATTGTGGTAAGAGGGGCTTTAAGAATTTTAAAATTAGGGAAATAGATGCTTATGAAAATAGTTTATTCCATACTTTTATTTGTTTTAGCCGGACTCTGTGAAATCGGCGGTGGTTACCTTGTTTGGCTGTGGCTTCGGGAAAATAAACCCTGGTGGTTTGGAGCAATCGGAGGGATAATTCTTATAATGTATGGAATTGTGGCAACCCGCTAATTTTGGGCGTGTATATGCCGCTTATGGTGGAGTTTTTATCATTATGGCCATACTGTGGGGTTGGAAAGTAGACGGGTTTATCCCCGACAGGTACGATATAATTGGGGGAATCGTTGCGCTTATCGGGATGGGAATCATTATGTACGCCCCAAGAAATTAAATCAGTAAAATTATGGCACATTCACATGCGACAAACAAAAGTTACGGAAAAGCTTTTTCTATTGGCATCGGTTTAAACATCACCTTTGTAGCCGTTGAAATATTTTATGGTTTATTAGCCAACTCATCAGCACTATTAGCCGATGCAGGCCACAACGCCAGCGACGTACTGAGTTTGATTTTTGCCTGGGCTGCAATCAGGCTCGCTTCCATAAAACCAAAAGGGAAATACACTTATGGTTTACGCAAAACAACCATTCTTGTATCGATACTCAATGCGCTATTGCTTTTTGGGGCAGTAATAGCAATTGGCTGGGATGCTGTAGGAAAATTCAAAAATCCAGAACCCGTGGCAGGTACGCAAGTAATGATTGTTGCCGGGATAGGTGTGGTAATCAATACCATAACGGCTTTGCTGTTTCTGAAAGGCCAAAAGGATGACCTGAACATCAAAGGGGCATTCCTGCACATGGCTGCCGATGCCGGGGTGTCGTTGGGTGTAGTTGTTGCCGGGCTTTTGATTAACCTTACCGGAATTCAATGGATTGACCCGGTAATGAGTTTTATAATTATTCTGGTCATCCTTTGGGGTACATGGCGGTTATTTGCCGATTCCATTGATTTAGCACTGGATGCAGTACCCAAACAAATAAAACTTGATAAAGTACGCAACTTTCTTTTATCCCAAAATGGAGTTAACGATATTCACGATTTACACGTTTGGGCAATGAGTACCACCCAAATAGCTTTAACCGCCCACCTGATAATGCCGGAAGGGTTTAACGATGAATTTATTTCTGAACTGCAGAAGAAACTTGAACACGAATTCGGGATAGGGCACACTACCTTTCAAATTGAGAATGAAAGGATTGAAAAGGAATGTAAAACTGATTGTTGAAAACTTTATAGATATGAAAATTCAATACCACTCAATCATAACCTGCCCAAATTGCGGGCATCAAAAAGAAGAAGAAATGCCTGAAGATTCATGCCAGTTCTTCTATGAGTGTGAAAAGTGCAAAGCTTTTATAAAACCCAAAAAAGGCGATTGCTGCGTTTATTGTTCGTATGGTTCGGTAAAATGCCCTTCGATACAAAAGAATGAAAGTTGTTGCTGATTTTTTAACAAAACGGAAATGCAACTGAGTTCCTACAAAAAGTATTTTCATTATATTTAACATTTGGTTTTACAAATACAACATCAAGTTGAAAAATAGCAGTTGTAAGTTTGAAAAATGCAATAGTAGAAAGGAAAAAAAGACTGGCAAGTAGGGGAAATATTGCAGTACGGTCGGAAAAATCAATTTCAAATCCGAATAGAGAAAATGTCGGTGGGGGTAACGCAATTGTAAGACTGAAAAACAGAATTGTAAAAGCGAAAAAACCAAATGTAATTAATTATTAACCTTTAAAAATTTAATTATGGCATCACGAACAAAACTTACAGACACAGCAACTTTGGAATTGTACCGGGTAGCTTTGGAAAATGCGGAGACCCAACCTGAAATTGCGGCTATTATGGCTGATTTAGGTTATGATTCAGTAGTTATCGCAGAAGGTAAAGCATTGCTTACAAAAACCCGGACTGCATACGATGCAAACAAAACCGAAGATGATGAAACATCTGCCGCTTACGCAGATTTTTCAAGTAAAAAGGAGCAATTAGAAGACACATTTAACACCCATCGAAAAAAAGCTAAAGTTGTATTCCGAAATGATTCATTAATCGCAGATAAATTAGCCATTTCAGGCGTAATGCCACGGACATATATAAAATGGTTAGAAGCAGCAAAAAAGTTTTACAGTGTTGCATCTGCCGATTCTGCTATTCAAGGTAAATTAGCTCGTTTAAAAATATCAGTTGACGACTTGACAGCAGCAAACACCCTAATATCTGGATTAGAAGCAGCAAGAGCAATTTATCTGAAAGAAAAAGGGGAATCACAAGATGCAACAAAAATAAAAGATGCTGCATTTGCCAAAATAGATGATTGGATGAGTGAATTCTATGCAGTAGCAAAGATTGGTTTAGAGGATAATCCGCAGTTGTTAGAAGCATTGGGTAAAACAGTGAGAAGCTGATGGAAAAGCCCACCCTATTTGTAAGCACATTGGCAAGCCCCACGAGCCGCCGCACGACCAAAGCTTGCCAAAGAGCTTACAAAGCCAGCCCAAGTAACCGCCTTTAAGGGCGGTTTGGGGATTTACCCACCCACAAAAACAAAATAAATTTGTACTCCGAATCAACGTCTGTGCAGATTGATAAGAAAACTGTTAAATTTGTTAAAACTTGAGACGGATTGACTTTGAAGGATAAACACCAGCATACAATCGAGTAGACTGCCCCGCCAGCCTTGGCTGACGGGGAGAGCCTCTCACACCACTGTACGTACGGTTCACGTATACAGCGGTTCGTTAAGAAATGGAGCAATTTTCTGATAATAAGTAAACATAGGTTCGTAACCGCGTTGTTGCAGACGTTCCACCGTGATGGTGGTTTTCAAAATAGGGCTACAGGCGACCGCCCATGTACCCATTCGGCTACGGCTGTGGCTGTATGCGTGTTCAAGGTCAACGCCCAAACGTATCAGGTTTTTCCGTCTTCGTTCGGATTTCTTCCATTGTTTCCAGATACAGCAACGTAACCGGTTACGCACCCACCCATCCACATCTTTGAGTTTTTCCTGGATACTTGCCATGCGGTAGTATTGAAGCCAGCCTCGCTGTACTTCTTTCAGTTTGTGGATACGCTCATCGAAACTGGCGGGTGTGGTTTTTCGGGTGATGGCTTTGAGTTTTAGTTTCAGGTTTTTCCATCCTTTGCCGCTTACCACCAGCTGGTATTTGCCTTTTTCCCCCTTTTTGTAAGTGGGCACAAAACCATATCCTAATAGCGAAAAGTTTACGGGGCGACGGATTCCACTTTTCTCCCGATTAATAGGCAGGTGTAGTTTACTCTTTAGAAAGAGAAAGATCTCGTTGCCTGTTTTGCGGGCTTGCCATTGGCTTTTGCAATAAATGCTAAAGTCGTCAGCATAGCGGACAGACTTTAATCCACGTCTGTCTAATTCTTTATCCAATTCATCTAACATGATATTGGAGAGAATCGGGCTCAGCGGACTGCCCTGTGGTACTCCTTTTCGGCGTTTGACTAACTTCCCGTTGATTAAAATCGGCGCTCGCAGCCATTTGCGGATAAGACGCAGCGTAAGCGGGCATTTTACCTTGCGATACAACAATTGCAGCAAAATGCAGTGGTCTACTTCGTCAAAGAAGCTCTTCAGGTCAATGTCTACTATATCCTGATAACCATTGTTTATATACTCCAATGCTTTGAGTACCGCTTGCAGGGCATTCTTATTCGGGCGAAATCCATAACTGTAATCCTCAAATTCCATTTCGAACCGGTTGGCTAAAACTTGCCCTACGGCTTGTTGAAGCATTCGGTCAACCACGGTAGGCACACCTAAAAGACGTGTCTTCCCATTTCCCTTGGGTATCTCTACCCCCAAAATGGGTTGTGGCAGGTAAGTGCCATTTAACAATGATTGCCCTATACTTTCCCTGTTCTTTGTCAGGTGGTCGTATAGTTCGCTTACAGGCATCCGGTCAACTCCTGCCGAACCTTTGTTCTGCCTGACCTGTTGCAATGCACGCATCATGTTGTGACGGTTAATCACTTGCTCGATCAATTCCATTTCGTTTTTGTTTGCTAATTTAATCATCTTCTCTTGCCCTGTTTCGCTTGCTACAGGCTATTTCATTGCTGAAAATCCATGTCGCATTAAAAACTTCTTAACGTTCAGTCCTTCATTACGTTCGTGAGACCTCCGACTCTCTGGATTTCTATCACTTGCCGGCTCGTTTTCCGTAATTACTATGACCTCGGCTGACTTCTCATTACATTTTACTGCTTAGAGATCTCCCCCGGTAAGAGCTTTTTCCTTCCTCCAATCCCTGCGGTATCTACATATCTGTCCACAAACTACCTTTTGGGCGTTACAATGATGTGGTTGCTTACCCAGGACAATTATGCCTCATATACCGTTTCTGTTCGTCAGTACCGGATTTTGCAGTCTCGCTTCCTTCACTGCTGTCGTCACCAACAACCAGCTTGCGACTTGCTAATGCTTCGGGCACGACCCCGTGCATAAGGGACTTACACCCTCTGGAAAAATACACCTGCTTAGAGCATTGTTTAACCAAAATTATTTGTAATTTTGAAATTTTACTGTTGCTTGCAGCAGGTGCGCTCTGCTCATGCAGGGCGCACACATCACCTATACGCAAGCAGGGGATTCGTGCTTCGTAGGACAGGAAAGTGCTAAATTTGAAGTTCAGTTCTTCGTAGGAAGTTCAGTGGTTAAAATCCCTGCCTGCGTATAGCTGAGAACCGTTATAAATTGCTCGGTATTTTGAGGGATAAAATTTTGTTTTTAAAAGCAATTGAAATAAGTATAAGTACAATACCGAAGATCATACCTGCAAAGAAAAGTTTGAAATTAAATCCGGTTGTTGTGGTGATTTTCTCTTTAAGAGAATGGTTTTCCTCTTTTAAAGTTTCAAGGGTGAATTCAAGGTTTTGGTTTTCCCTGGTTAGTTTATAAATCTCATTGTTGTACTCCTGTTCCAGGATCTCAAATTCTTTGATTGTTTTTTCAAGCAGGCTTTTGCTTTGGGTAATCGTTTCACTTGCAATGGGGTATTTACCTGTGTGGGGATCCACAGCGGCCGCAGTGTCGTAGTTTATGGTGTGGGTTGAGGCTTCACTCATCAACCGGGTATTCTCATCGCTGAGGCGCTTAAAATCGGTTTTGAGGTTTTCTACCTGGATCTCCTTTGCATGAAGCTCATTCTTTAAAGAGATCACAGCTGTACTGTCGATCTTTGTCACCACCTTTTCAGTGATGATTTGTTTGGGTTTGCAGCCCACCAGGAAGAGTAGGGTTGTGAAGAGCAGAAGGACAACCGGTGTTGTTCTATTTGGTGCAACCACTGGTGCAATCACTGGTACAAAAATTGGTGTAGCATTTGGTACAACAATTGTGAGTTGTGAAGCTGTAAGTTTGTGTTCGTTCATCATGATGCTTTACGGATTGCTTCCAGGAATTTGTAATGGTACCCGGCGATGGTGTGGGCGCTGTCGAGGCCGTTGATGATCCTGCGGGCACCGAAGGGATCGTCGCGTTGGGGGTTGAAAAAGTTCTCGAGCGAATAGCCGGTGAAGTCGCCCCGGTTGGATTTACCCAGGATCATTCCCTCAACCAGAATCTGGGCAGAGATCTCGGGATCGAGCGCGAGCTCCGGTTGTTCCAGGAGCGGCAGGCCCATCAGATCACCCATCCGTTCGTAATTCTCATACCATGTCAGTTGGACATCCCCGCGGCCGTAGTAGATCTTGTCCGGCCAGGTGTAAGGCTGGCCATTTTGTTTGATCTTCTTCCCGTAAGATTTCCCCATGCCTTTCCCCCACTCCTCAATGGGTTGCATGGTATGCGCGGTCTCATGATAAGAAGTGGCCAGCATGTAAGCAATCCACTGGTCGACGGTTACCTCGAACTTGTCGAATGCTGCCAGCTTGTGGAGGATCCCCTCCCGCTGGCGGTCATTCAGCTTCCCATTGAAGAGAGAACGATTGATTTCCTGAAAGAAGAGTTGCCGGTTCATGATGTTTTTGAATTGAGTTTAATTTTATTGTTGTTCCTCAACCCGTTTGAAAGTACCACGAGGTGGTAAACGGTTTGGACAATCCACCACCAAGCAGTAGTGATCGTCCCCATCCTTGCGCCAGCGGATCTCCCGTTCGACAGTTTTCTCGAGACCGGTGATCCGTCGGTGATCTTCGGTGATCTGCAGTTGAAGCAAGGCAAGATCCTTCTTCAGCTTCTCGTTGATGCCCTCCTTATCCCTTAGGAGTCTCAACAGTTCTTCGGAGTTGGATTTGTTGTAAGAGTTCATCTTCTCCATATGGGCCACCGTACGTTCCAGGAGACCCATCATCTCCGTTGCAGCCAGGGCATCCTCCCGTTTGGCGGAAGCCTCCGATTGGAAAGCCTCGCTTTGCTTTATACGTTTGTTCTCCTTGCGGTTCACCACCGCAGAGATCCATCCCCCCAGGGCGCCACCGCCCAGGAAAGAACTCATGGTGACCAGCCATTCACCGTTCACCGGAAGTATATCCATCAACATATCCATCGTAGCAATCCATTAGATTCTCCTGGAGCCGGAAGCCTGCAGAGGGAGAAACGGAGCCGCCCGTGGGGCGGCTCCGAACAAAGATCAAATCATCGAGACCTCAACCCGGCCCGCATAGACCGAATTAGAGACCAACTTGCCATCTGCCGAGGTGAGCAGAAGGTAGGTATCCACGAATCCGCCATCCCAAGTGGGGGGCACAGCCAGTGAACCGCTGCCGTCGGCCCTGGTAGCCGCATCCATGTCGTAGGATGCATCACCGGTGATCGGGTTGAATGCCATCAGGATCACCTTGTCGGTGGCTGCCGCGTTGTTGAGCAGATCGGTGTCCCACACGAAGTCGAGACTCCCCCCAGAGCTTGTCGCCGATGCACTGCCGGCACCATAGAGCTCTCCGGAAGTCAACTTCACCAACGGGAAGTTGATCTCGAAGTCGGGGTAGATGCCGATCACCGCGTTTTTGACGTTGTAGGACATCGCCACGCTGAAGGCACTCTTACCCGTACCGACGCTGCTTGCGAAGCCCACCCGGATGATCGGGACGAAAGTCTTCAACATCTTGCCGATGATAGAGAACCGTGTGCGCTGAGACACCTGTGCCTCGGTCCGCGGGTTGTGCACGCTGGCAGGCATGCTTCTGATGTAATCGATGCCTCTCCAGGAGGCTCCGACTATGTTCCCCACCTTGCCGGAGAATCCGCCTAAAATACCTTGTTTAATTGTACCCATGATAGATAAATTTTAAAATGTTAAACATATGGTTTAATAAGAGATGGTACGGAGTTGGTATTGACTTGTCGGTAGGGTGACTCTGAAATTTTTGGTTTACGGAATCGTAAACCGATGCCGGCCGGAAACCACCTAGCCCCAGGGCAGATACCTATCGGGCCATCTCCGGAAATAAAATTACAAATGGAAATCAAGGCACAATTAAACCGGTGAGGATTACGCTTTTATGCTTGTAAAAGCATTGGATTGCAGGGGAAAGAAAGGGTAAAATCTAACAATACTCTAACAATACTCTAATAATTTGGAGCGAAAAGAATGGAACTTCAATGGAAGTGAAAAATATAGGATCAGAATCTTTTAATTCTAATTAATCGTCGAAAATTAGAATAAGCGCGAACAGAAATAGATCGAAGGAATAAATGAAACCATAGCGATCAGCAAAGGGTGGCTTTGTAATCGGCAAGGTTTTCCGGTAAAATACGATTTCCGCGGAAGCGGAATTGGAGATTTGATCGGAAACCCGGAGGGCTTGACCTTGTAAGATTACAGCGGAAGCCACCGTATCTTTGCGGGGGTTCATTTATGGGGTTGCAAGAACTACAATCCGACAGTAAGAATTTCGTTGATGTCGGTGGTGAAGTGTTTGGAGAGGTGTTCCTGGCGCATCTTGTGTTTGCGGGGATCCTGGGTGGCGATGCGGACCACTTCCTTGTGGTACTTGTGATTTAGGCCGTCGATGGCCTCCATCAGTTTTTTATGTTTGGGATCGGAGTTGAAGAAGAGCGACGGTTGGAACTCGTTGGCATCGACAAAATCGGTGAACCACACCCCACCCCGCTTGAAATAGAGATACGGCTTGTAGATCTGTTTCAAAGCGATGTTGGCGAACTTCACCAGCTCGAGCGTGGAGTTGGTCGGGAAAGGAAGTTTGATCTGTATGGACGGGTAGTATTGCGTTTCGTGCTCTTTGAAACGGTTGGTTTCGAGGAAAACGATCATTTTTTTGCAGAGCGACCGCTGCTGCCTCAACTTCTCGGCACCCATGGCCGTGAAAGTGGTGATGCGCTCCCGCACCTCATCGAAGGAGCGGAGATCCGACTCGAAGGTGCGAGTGGTAGCGATGCTCTTCTTCTTTTCCACCGGTACCATCTCGAGGGTGGGGATCCCTTTTAAATCCTTTTGAAGATTTAATCCGACGATCGTCATGTTCTTCAGCACCCAGGATTCGGGGAGTTGTACAAAGTCGAGGGCCTTGTTGGCACCGATGGTATAGAGTTTCTTCGCATTCCTTCTGCCCACACCCCAGATATCCTCCACCTTCAACCATTTGAGGGCTTTGATCCTTTTCTCTTCGCTGTCGATCACGTAGCTGCCACCGGTCTCCTTGGGAAACTTCTTCGCGATGCGGTTGGCCAGTTTGGAGAGAGCTTTGGTGGGTGCGATTCCAATGCTGATCGGGATACCGGTACCCTTTTCGACCCGGGATTTCATCTGCAGACCATACTGTTGCAGGTCCACGTTGAGGCCATCGAGATTCAGGAAGCACTCGTCGATGGAATAAATCTCCTGATCGGGGGAGAAGTTGGAGAGCAGGCTCATCACCCTGCGGCTCATGTCACCATAAAGCGGGAAGTTTGCGGAGAAGACTTTGACACTGTTCCGACGGAAAACAGATTCATACTCAAAAGCCGGCGCCCCCATGGGGATGCCGAGGCTTTTGGCCTCGTTGGATCGGGCAATGACACAACCGTCGTTGTTCGAGAGAACAACGATAGGTTTGCCGTTCAGCGAAGGGTTGAAAACCCTTTCGCAGGAGGCGTAAAAGTTATTGCAGTCGACCAGCGCGTACATCAGTGTTTGCGAATTGAATATTTGACAATGCCCCAGATCGTCACACCCTGTTCGTAGTTGACCTCGATAAGGGGAAAATCATGGTTCGAGGGGAGCAGGAAGCATTTATTATCTTTCACCTTGATCCGTTTTAAGGTGAACTCACCATTGATGAAGCAGAGGGCAATTTTGTTTTCCTCCCACTCCAGGCTCTTGTCGATGATGAGCAAATCACCGTCGTTGAAATCGTTGCTCATGGAACTGCCGGTCACTCGGGCAAAGAATGTGGTCTCCTTTTGATCGATCAGCAGCTCGTCGAGGCTGATGTAATCGTGGAAGAAATCTTCGGCCGGAGAGGGAAACCCAGCCTGGATATCCCCGATGTAGGGATATTTTTGCTCAGAGCTTTCAGGATGAATCAGTTCGATTTTCTGGGTGTTGAGTTCCTTTTGCATGGAGCAAATGTAGGGTTTTTAATGCGGAAGGGGATAGGATTTTTATTAAAAAAAATACTGTATCAAAGGAATTCCATTTATGTCGTAAATCATTTTGGCTTCTTGCTGATATAGTTTTTGTACTTGCATCATTGAACTGAATGTGAAATGTAATTTGTTTGTTCTGAAAAAGCTATCTGAATACGGTTATTTAATTCAATGTAAGACACCGGAACGGTCAGTTTCTTTAAAGAGTTCAATGTGATTGAACTTTGACTTCTTTTGTAATTATCAAGGCGAAAAGTAGGCAAGATGTAGAAATCCCACTGTTCCATTTTTAACGGGTCAATTGTATTCTGGTCTTTGTGTTTTAAGACACAAAATACGTATAGGTCAGCGTATCTTTTAAGTTTAACAGATTCATTATTTGTATCCGGAACCCTATAAAAAGATCGCTTGATCGAAAATGAGATTGATGAAAAACATTTTTGACTCCAACATTGGATGTATGCAGCAGATTTTACTTCGATTTTTATACCATCTACTGTTTTCAGGTCGTAGGTATCCCATTCGTCGCGAATATGATCAGGATTTATTCCAACTGCTGTTCCAACTATAAATTCGGCTAATCTACCACGGGTAGCGTTACTCAAAAGATCCGAAACGCTCCAACGCCAAAAGTCAAATAGCTTGTATTCTGTCTTTTGTCCGTTGAAAGTCAAATCTTCGGTTCCATTTTTAGGAGAAGCTATTATTTGATTTAATTCACTCATAATAAAATGACTATATTTAAAATTTCGGTAATAAGTTGATAAAATTAATGAGATGGTAATGACTTAAAAAAGTACCATTTGGGTAGTTTCAGAAATAAGTTAATTAAAGTAACCACACAGTTGAATAAAACAACAATTGCAAGTTTAGTGATTATTTCTGAACAAACGAAATTATATGTTGTAGCCTTTATTAATGGATTAAAATAGGACAAGAACAGGAAATGCAGCCTTGAGCTGGAACGGAGCAATGGAAAAACGGGGGAGCGCAGCGACCTGTTTTTGCTTGCGGAGTGACGAGGCGCGAGCCGACGCGAGTGGAGCGAAGGCGGTGGCATGAGGGAGCGCGAAGTAATGAGCGCTGGTGACGCCTGCTGATGACAGCCGGGGTGGCGGACTTTTTGTTATATGGCCTCCGGGAAGGTGTGAGCTTGGTGGAGCGACGAAAGGAGTGGAATGGAGCGATGAAACGCCAGGGGCTTTGGGGAGGGCGGCCTTGCAGCGAAGTGCGAAGCATACTTGGCTGCAAGGGCGGGAAGAAAGCTTGATATCCCTTGTCCATTGGTAGAAAGCGCCTGGCGTGAAAGCGCGGAATGGAACAGATGAGGAGCGGAAGCAAGCTCACACCGATGAAAGATCGGTGGTGGTAAACGCGGGGAGCGTTGCGGTGCGAGCGAAGCGAACGGAGGAGGGAGATCGACCCGAAGCATGAGGGTCGGCTGCCGACAGAGAGAGCTATAGCGAACACGGCAGTAACGCGGAGGTGCAGAACCGAGAGAGCGATGCGATGTGAATGGAGCAAGCGCAGGATCCGGTCCGACCCGAAGCATGAGGGTCGGGCGGAGAGGGAGCGAGCGGAATGGACATGGCAAAGCGATGGGATTAGAAAGGGACTCCGGTGATGTGGTGGGGCGGTAGATTTACAAAAAGTGTGACACCCCGATTAGCCTGAGCGACCCGCAGGCGAGCAGAAACACGGAGTGGCGGTTGCCCCCTTTCAAATAATGTATGAGCGAAGCGAATACCTTATTGGGGATTCAAGGGGGCAAGAGTAGCCACGCGTGAGGATTGAGCGAGCGTTGTGCAACAAAACAAGCAGCCACGCAGCGATGAGCACCAAACGAAGCGATCTTAGACTGGCCGTGATTGGGAATGCTGTTGGGTGTTTAAAACCAATCACATTGCAGATACGGGGAATGGGAGCGAAGTGAGTGGGAGCGCAAGAGCTAAGTGTGGATGCGGTGTGTGCAAGGGTGGCGAAAAAAATACTACCTTTTGAAAGAGAGGAGCCGGAGGCGGATCTCCAAAAGGTGGAGATTTTTTTCAAGCCACTTGCTTGCCCTTGCACACATGTTTTGTGAACTAAGTGAGCGATTGACGAACACCTTGAAATAGCGTGTAGCTTTCATCCAGTCCACCTTAGCCAGGTTGAGGGATGGAATTCTGTCGAGATATTTCTTCTCAATTGTCAGCGTCTGCGGGTCGCGATGTTTGCGGATGAAGAATGCCAGCAACCTGAACTTCTTCACCTGCTCCGGTGTCAGATCGTAGGAGTAGTTATCGATCAGAAGGAGTAGAAAGTCGAGTATTGCATCCTCCATCAGCTTGTCGCCAAAATAGATGTTGTTGGCTATATGATGGGCTTGCGAGGGATTTGCAGCAAAGGTGCGAATGCGATCGAAGATCTCGTAAGCCTTGTTGAAGATAAAGAGCCACCCCTCATCATCAAAATTAAGATTCAAGAAGCGTTCGTTGTAGAATTTAAAATTCGCCTCATCGATCAGGTAGTCGCTCAAATTGCTCTTCGGATAGTCCTCCTTGTAGCGTGATATCTCCTCCTCGATCTCTCTCGAGGTGGTTAGAGTCTCGGGTTTGAGTTGGAGACTCTTGCTCTTGTAATGATAGTCGTAGGGATTATTGTCCCGTTCGATGATGTTGTAGGCATAGATAAATGTTTTGTCGTCGCAGATGGCGTTTTGAATCTCCTTCCGGACCCTGTAGGAGATCAGGTGATCTATTTCATCATCGTTTTCATGGAAATTGACCGATTCATGATTGCAGTTGTTGATTTTGAAGATTTCCCGACACCTGGCATCGGCAAAGAGATGATTGTCGCAATACTCTTCTGTTTTTCGTTTGTTTGTTCTCAGGGAATAAAGATCGTAGATTGATTTTTTGACAAGCTCGTAGAATTCGAATTCAGCTTTGTTGAACTCAAGCTTTTCTTTCGCTCTCATGGAAGGACAGTTAGAATTAAATACGCACAGCAATTGATCTTAATCCAAAGACCTCATGCTTCAAAAGGAATTTTTTCAAAAAGTGAAAAAATATCACTCATCCGACAAACGCTGTAGCAATTACACCGCTTACCAGTTTACACGCTGTGCCGAGTGTTCTACTTGAGAACGATAGGCACCAAGATAACAAGACTCATGCCGATGTCCCAATTTCGGATTAGTGCACCACCGAAAAATATATCTTACGTTTGACCGACATCGCTACAAAAATAAGAATAAAAAACAATAAACAGCAGATAGGTTTGATTTTGTAAGGGATAAGGGAGCGGAGGGGTGACCGTTCCCGGGGGAATTGGTAACACGTTTTGGGGGTTGCCAGGGGGTTGGGAGGATGGCCGGGTGGTCTCTAAATGGGTTGGGTGGTTCGCTGAAGCTTGTTATGTAATTGGTTCTTTGGCTGTTTTGGTGATTTTGTGAAGGAAAGCAGTTTTTACAAGGATTGGTAACATTGTTGGTACAGGTAGTTATACTCCTAAATGTTACCAATGGGGGAATGGGATGGATTGATGAAAGAAATGTAGGAGAGTTGGGGAAGATAATATCGATTAATTAGGAATAAAAAGGGTTGGAATATTTATGCTTAACGGGAATTATCTTATCGATGGAATGAGATAATTATTGATGTTTTACGGAAAATGTTTACCCATTGTTTACCCAAAAGAAAAAGCACTTATCGGTAAATACCGATAAGTGCTTGATGTTGAGGGAGCGGCAAACGAGACTCGAACTCGCGACCCTCAGCTTGGGAAGCTAATGCTCTACCGACTGAGCTATTGCCGCAGGATTACCCTGCAAATGTACCCAATTTTTTTATTCGTTATACGCATCACATTGTTTTTTATCTTAAATTTGAGCGAATACAGAAAAATTATTTACCTTTGCACCCACAAATCATCGGGATGTAGCACAGTTGGCTAGCGCGCCACGTTCGGGACGTGGAGGTCGGGTGTTCGAGTCACCTCATCCCGACAGATTAAAAAAGAAGAAAGCCGCCCTCGGGGCGGCTTTCTTCTTTTCATAGCGAATGAATTGTGGCATTGATCACTCGAACCAGCCGTCTATCATCGCCTTATTGGCTTCGTACCATGCTGCGGCACCCGCCTCTTCACCCTGCTCATCAATGGCTGCCATCAGACTGTAAAGATAGTCCTCGCTAAGATTGAACTTGCCATAAAAGGCAGCCAATTCAGGCATATCCTCCTTAAATCCTCTTCTGGAGATGATGGCACACACATCAGTGGGATAAACCCCTTTGGGATCCTCAAGGTACTTCAGGTCGAAGTTCATCCACTTGAAGTGAGGCTTCCAGCCGGTAATCACGATCCACTCCTCATTCTTGACTGCCTTGTCGAGGCTGGCAACCATTGCGGGGCCACTGGAGGTGATCTGTTCAAAGTCGAGATCATATGCTTCTATCGCATTCAGTGTGCTAGCATGTATTCCTGCTCCACTACCAATACCGATGATTTCACCATCGAATCGGTCTCGGTTTGCATTCAGCTCCTCGATTGAGTTGATGGTGACATAGGAGGGAACCACCAACCCGGTGGTACCGCCGCTAAATGCTTCACCCAGCTTCTCCAGCTTGTCGCCATAATCTTCCCAATATTCCTTGTGAGTGTGGGGTAACCATGCATCAAGAAAGATATCCCCCTTTGAGTTCTCTTTCGACAGCTCACCATAAATCAGTCCCGGTTCCAGGTTGATCATATCCACATCGTAACCCTTCTCTTCAAGCACCACCTTACTCAGGTAGGAGAGGGCAATTCCTTCGGCCCAATTGGGGTAGAGGATGGTCACCTCTTCACGGTCACTTTTCTGGCTGTTGCCACAGGCTGTCATCAACAGCAGAATCGATGCTGCCATAAGAATGGACAGTAGTTTGCTCATTTTTTTCATATTACTCTGTTTTAAAATTATCATTCTATTTCTTATTGGCAATCGACTGGGTGATCCTATCGAGGATGATGGCCAGGATCACAATCCCGAGACCCGACTCAAACCCTTTCGCGATGTCGTTCTGCTGGATCCCCTGATAGACGATGCTACCCAGTCCGCGGGCCCCTACCATTGAGGCTATTACCACCATCGAGAGCGCCAGCAGGATCACCTGGTTCACACCGGTCAAAATGGTCGGCATGGCCAGCGGCAGCTGAATCTTGTATAGGATTTGGTTTTCGGTGGCACCGAAAGCATGTCCCGCCTCCACCACATCAGAGGGTACATTCCTGATGCCGAGGCTGGTGAGACGCACTGCCGGGGGCAGTGAGAAGATTACCGTGGCAATGATGCCCGGCGTATTCCCCACGCTGAAAAAGAAGATGGCCGGAATCAGGTATACGAAGGCCGGCATCGTCTGCATAAAATCGAGAATAGGGCGTATGATCATATCAGCAGTCCTGTTTCTTGCCGAGAGGATTCCCAGTGGAATTCCAAGGATCAGGGCAATAAAGGTAGCCACCAGTACCAGCGTGGTGGTGTGAATGGCATCCTCCCAGTAGCCCATCAGATAGATCAGCAGGAAGCCGACGACCACAAAGGAGGCCAATCCGAGCCCCATTTTCAGCCCCTCCTTCCTGAATAGCTTACTGCCTGTCTTGGCGTAGTAGGCCAGGAAAGTGATAAGCAGCAGGAAGAGGACAAAGGGAATGCCCAGCAACAAGTCGTTGAGATGATCTACCGTCCAGGAGATCCCATCGTCGATGGCGCTCCACAGAAAAGAGAAATTCTCTTCCAGGGCATTGATTCCCTGTTCTATATATTTACCTAAGTTTATTACTCTTTCCATATCAAATATCGTTTGCTTTTTCTATTAACTCTTTCACCTCTTCACGCTCGAAGCGGGTAGCCTCGATGATCAATGAGGTCTGGGTCACGATACCCAGCAACCGCTTGCTCTCCTCGTCGACCACCGCCAGCGGGTAGTTGTGGTTCGAGATTAGTGGCAGCATCTCCTCCACCGTATAATGGCTGTAGACACTCGGCACCTCTGTTCTGATCACCGACTGCAGCGAGTTCTCGTTCTTATCGGCCAGCTTCAGCACATCTTTCAGCCATACATAACCCAGGAACACCCGTTTCTCATCTTCCACCGGCAGCACATCTACCGAGATGGTGCGCATCTTGCGAATCGCCTGCATGGGACCATCCTTCTTCAGATGCAGCAAGGTGGGCTTGCGGAACATCAGCGTCTCAGCGGTGATGATGGTCTTGCGATCCACTTTCTCCGTGAATGCCTCTACATAGTCACTGGCCGGGTTGGTGAGAATCTCCTCGGCGGTGCCGATCTGTTCGATCACACCATCCTTCATGATCACGATGCGGTCACCCAGCTTGATTGCCTCATCCAGGTCGTGAGTGATGAAGACGATGGTCTTCTGCAGCTTCTCCTGAATTTGCAACAGTTCATCCTGCATGTCAGACTTGATCAGTGGGTCGAGGGCCGAGAACGCTTCGTCCATCAGCAGTACCTCGCTGTCGTTTGCCAGTGCCCTGGCCAGACCAACACGTTGCTGCATCCCGCCAGACATGGCGGCGGGCAGCTGCTCCTCATATCCCTTCAGACCTACCGTTTCGAGTGCCTGAAGTGCTTTTTTCTCCCTCTCTTCCTTAGGTTCTCCTCGCAGCTCAAGGCCGAAAGCGGCATTCTCCAGGATGGTCTTGTGGGGCAGCAGGCCGAATTTCTGAAACACCATGCTCATTTCGTAGCGGCGCGTCTTCATCAGTTCTTTGTTTCCCTCACGGGTGATGTCGTGATCCTTGAAAAAAACCTTCCCTGCGGTCGGCTCGTTCAACCTGTTCAGGCAGCGAATCAGTGTTGACTTACCACTACCGGAGAGGCCCATCACCACGAAGACCTCTCCTTCATACACCTCGAAGCTGGCCTTGTTGATCCCTACTGTGCACTTTGTCTTCTTCAGGATCTCCTTTTTCGATGCTCCTTTTTCAAGCATCGCCAGTGCCTCTTTCTTGCGCTTACCGAAGATCAGTGTAAGATCCTCGACTTTTATTTTTACCGTTCTATCGTTGTTTTCAGTCATAATAGTTGTTTAAAAGTAGTAACCTACATTGACATTGAGACGGCTGTTCCAGTCGGGATCTTCAACTCCCGAACCCAGTCCCTTTCCGAAGTCATCTGTCAGCCAGGGCTGATTCTTACCCATAGCGTAATCCACGTAGGTGTAAACAGGACCGGCGGTAACAAGGATACCGGGTACCAAGTGGTGGGTATTGTAAAACGTCTCCTCGGCCTTGTCTACTACAGAATAGTCGATGTGAGCCTGTATGGAGGATAACGGTCCCCATGAGACTGGCAACGTGTAGGCTAGACCGGCCACATAGATATTAGCCTTGGCCGCCACACCACCGCTGTAATTGTCACCTCCCGCATAATCATAACCATAGGCACCCATCTGTACCACATCGAGTTTATCACCCTCGTCTGACAGGGCGTTGTAATCGTAGCTGATCAACTCTGTTTTCAGGCTGAAGCGACCGAAGGTGGCGGCCAGGTGAGCGGCAAATGCAGTTGAAGTGGTAGTCTCATCCAGCTTGGGGTTGTAAAGACCACCCGCCTGTGCGGAGAGACCTGCCACCCAGCCGGGGATAAACTCCCAGTTGAGGCGCGCATTGAACTGATCCACCTCATGCAGGGTTGCATAGGCACTCATTAATTCCCCCTGCTGATTGAGGAAGGAGCCTGTACCGGGGAGAATGTCGTAGGAGTATCTCCCCTGACCCACATTGTTCGTTCCCGCCACCGGTCCCGCCGGCTCCGCCTGCCGGTAGTAGGCAAACGAGAGATCCAAATTGTCGGCAGGCGCGATGTCGAACCGCACCCCCATGTCGTAGTCATCTTCCAGTCCCAGGTAATAGGGAATCTGGAACCACCAGGAATGAGAAGCAAAGTCGGCGATACCGAACGGTACCTGCGATACCCCCAGCATCATGTATACCTTATCTGTGAAGCCGTATCCCAGGTAACCGTGATGTATGAAATGAGTTCCACTGGAGGGATAAAAGCGGTATTCGAAGCTCAGGTCGATGCCGGAGTGGGATCCCTCCACGTTAAGGCGCCAGGTATCCCAGTCGGTCTTCGTTTTAAGTTTGTTTCCGTTGCTCTCGTAGTTCGTCGACATCAGGTTGTAGCGAAGTGCCCCGCCCAAAGTGAAGCCATCTTCCTTTTCAGGAGGTTGTGGGTAGAGTGAGGAGGCAATAAAAAACAGTGAAATAATCAGTAAAATTTTTTGATAAACCATTCGAGTTTTATTTTGGATTGAATGTTGATTAATCAACGATGAAGCAGATCAGAGATTTCTTCTCTGTTCAGTAATATGGATTGTATCATCCGTGAAAAAGGGAAAGCATCGACAGATAGCTTTTACGAAGGACTTAACCTAAAACCCGGAAGCCGGGAAACGTGTTAAAATGTAACAGGGATGGACATGTAACCTTCTGAAAACCTGCTGATAAACCGACTGTATTGCATTTAAAAAGGTAAGACATCCTTTTCAAAAGCTGTGCAAAGGTAAGTAAAAAAATGGAATTTAACAAATCACCCCTACACAGGGTCGCGCTGCTGCGTCCCTGTGAAGGGGTGTATGGCTGGAGTCGGAAGAGGGATGTCAGTTACTCTCGCGCATGATTGGGATCTCGCGCTTTACGCTCTGGCTCAGCGAGATCATCGTCTCGGTGGCCACCACGCCGGGAATCTCCTGGATGCGGTTGTTGAGCAGTTCCATCAAGTGCTCGTTGTCACGGGCATACAGCTTCACCAGCAAGGTGTAGGGTCCTGTTGTGAAATGGCACTCAGTCACCTCGGGGATCTTGTCGAACTCGGGGATCACGTTCTTGTACATAGATCCTTTCTCTAGTTTCACACCGATGTAGGCACTGGAAGCATAACCCAACACCTTCGGGTTCACATGATAGCCGGATCCTGTGATCACCTCATTTTCAATCATCCGCTGCACACGTTGGTGGATGGCGGCACGCGATACTCCGCACTGCTCAGCTACATCGCGGAAAGGGATGCGGGCATTCTGTGAGATGATTTCCAGTATCTGTCTGTCTAATTTATCAATTTTTTCCATGAGAAGTGAGCTTTGTATTATTTCATCAAAAATAATAAAAATACATGATATAATGACAAAATGGAATGATTATTTTCACAAAACCCCACTTTTTGTCCTATTTATTGAAAAACAGGAATCGTTTCTATCATTTTGGCAGATGAAGAAGCAGTTGCTCTGCGATCAAAAAGTCAAACGGTGTTGTGATTTTGATATTGCTTTCCTCACCCTCTATCAGCAGGATGGGGAGACCCTGCCTCTCGGCTACCGATGCATCATCTGTGAAAGCGGGATCGTATGGCCATTGGTATGCCTTTTTCAATTCCGCGGCTGGGAAGAGCTGCGGTGTCTGTACCAACCGCAACAGCTCCCTGTCTATCATATGGCTTCCCTCATCCGTGAGAAGCCGCACGCTGGCGCTTTCACGTACCACAGGAATCACACCGCATTGTTGGGTGTCACAGGCCTTGAAGCATCGGCCGATCAGTTCTCTCGTCACCAGGGGGCGTGCCGCATCATGAACCGCCACCAACCCTTCAGCAGGAATCAGTTCCAGTCCGTTACGGACAGATTGGAATCGTGTCTCTCCACCCGTTACCGTGCGATGAGGCAATGTGAAATGGTGCGTGCGGAGCAGTTCCTCCCAGTGAGACTCGAAACCCTCCGGCAGCACTACCACGATGATGATTTCAGGGTTGTAACGGTGAAAAGCAGCGATGGTATGCATCAGTACCGGAAGGCCGCCAATTAGTTGAAACTGCTTCGGCAACTCCCCGCCTGCACGGAGGCCCTTACCTCCGGCAACGATGATCACGCTTTGCTGTTTTGTTGGTTTCATGTGATGTCGTCGAGTATCTTCTGTAACTCCTCGTCAGTCTGGGTGAGCTTCGCCTGGCAGAAGAGGATCAACTCGGAGGCCCGCTTCACCTTCTCGGTCAGTGCATCTACATCAAGCTCCCCCGTCTCGATGGCGAAAACGATATCGATAAGTTCTTTCTTTGCTTCTGTATAGCTCATATGTTCCATATTGGTATCCATTCTGTAATATTTTGAAGTTTTCACGCTCAGATTTTTTCCGCCTCCTGACGATTGCTCACGCCACACACCTCCGAGGTGGCGATGCCATCACGAAAGTGGGTCTCGATCACATCTCCGGGAGCGACGTCGTGGAGGGAGGTGATGATGCTGCCATTCCTGATGGTGAGGGTATACCCCCTTTTCAGCACATTTGCTGGTGACACCATCCGAACATACTGTTCCATGCTCTCCACCTGATGACGTTGCTGCTGCAACTGTTGTTTTAGCAGATGTCGCATCGTCTCTGACAACTGTTGAGTCTGTGCCTCCTCTTTTTGCAACAGGAGGGTGGAGAGGTGTACGGTGTCCTTGCTAAAGAGGCGGATCTCTGACGATTCCTGCCGCAACACCGACCGGGTTTTACCCTGCAGCCGCTCCTCAAGGTCCGCCAGCTCTGAAGCCGTTTTCAAGGTGTGACCGATCAAAAACTCGGCAACAGCGGTGGGTGTCTTGGCACGGGTGTGTGCCACGTGGTCCAGCACCGTCACATCACGCTCATGACCAATGCCACTCACCACCGGCAAGGGAAACTGTGCCACGTTGACTGCCAGCGAGTAGCTATCGAAGCAGTTCAGGTCGGAGGTGGCACCACCGCCACGGATGAGGGTCACCGCGTCGAAGTGATCACTGTAACGGAACACCTGTTCCAGCGCAGCGATGATGGAACTCTCGCTGCGCTCCCCCTGCATGATGGCGGGGAATAATTTCGTGTAGAAAATGAACCCTCCGCTGTTGCGAGCTAGCTGGTCACAGAAATCACCATAACCGGCTGCGTTGGGGGAGGAAATCACTGCGATGCGGCGGATCAGCTCCGGTAGCTCCAGTTCCCTGTTGAGTGTCAGCACCCCCTCCTCCTCCAGTTGCCGGAGCACCTGCTGTCGATTGCGGGCAATCTCGCCCAGTGTGAAGGAGGGTTCGATGTCGACCACGGTAAGAGAGAAACCATACAGCTCGTGAAAGTCGACCGACACACGCACCAGCACATTGAGCCCCGAAGTAAAGGATTGTCCCGTCTCCGCTTCGAAATAGGCTGAAAGCATCTGGAAGACATTCGACCAGATCATCCCACGTGCCTTAGCCACGATATGTTGTTTCTCTGCATCCTTCTCCACGAACTCCAGGTAGCAGTGACCGTTCTGATTGCGGCGCACATCGCTGGTTTCTGCCCGCAACCAATAGGTTTCCGGCAGGTGATCGCTGATGGCATTCTTCACCCGACGGTTAAGTTCGGATAGTGAGAACGAGTCTTGTTTCATGCTTTGGATATTGAAATATTGAGCAAATATAACATATTTCGGGTGATTGAACCTTATCCACAGAACAATAAAAAAACCGGACAAGCAGATGCTCATCCGGTGCAGGTTGTGCGACTGACATGCTCACTCACTTGTTCTTCTGCTGCAACCCATCGGTGATTTTCTTCGCGTCATCCAGTGAAAAAGCTCCCAGGAATTGCATGATCACGCTCTCACCATCGCTGTCTTCCACAATCATGATCATCTCGTGAATGTTTTCCGGCTTGCCTTTCATGAAGAAATTAACCAGCTCGCCGTCATCCGACTTGACCCGCATCAGCAATTCATACTTATCGTCCCGCATCCGCTTGTTGGCAAGTGAAACCATCTCCTGCGCGACCGGCTTGTTCTCAGAGGTAAGGATCAGGATGGATGAGAGCTTCTCCAGGAAATTTGATACATCCACATCTCCAAACCGCATGCCCGATTCTTTGGGCATTAGCGACAGCATGTTTTTTGAAATATAGACCGAAGTCACGCCCTCCATGTCCGTGAATTTCTCAAACGGATTGTTCTGCGCGAACAGCCCGGAGGCTGTGAGGGCAAGCGCAAGCACCATCATCATCTTTTTCATTTTACTCAATCTTTATGGTTGTTCTCTTTTTTACTCATTTACAGAATCTTCCCCACTCATCACTCACCGTCCCACAGTTTCACGCAAGAGGCTGAATGCTTTGTCTACCTGCCGGTCGGCATGCTCTACCGTACGTGTTCCCTTTGAGAAGTTGTTTGCGAAAAGCTGCAGTGCCTCCAGTGTTGCTGCCTCAGCCTGTTCCGGGTTCTCGAAGGTATCGGCAAGCAGCGATTCGTTGTCGCTCCCACTGAAATAGGTCCAGAATCCAATTGTGGCGACGATCAGCAGCGAGGCTACCATCCCGGCGATCCGGAGTTTTAAATTTCTCCGGATGAGGGTCCCCTTCTCAGTTGTCTTCCCGCTTATTTCAGCTCTTTCCATTCTGTCGACCAAGTGACCCATCTTCGACTCCAGGCCCTTCGGCATCTCCGGTGCGGTTGACGAAAGCAGTCTATACAGTTCCCTGTCAGCTTCGAATCGTGCCGGCAGTGACTCATTGTTCAAATAACCGGAAAGGAGTTGCTCCTCCCGGCGGTCTGTTTCACCGCGGTAGAACTTTTCCAATAAGGACTCAAACTCTTTCTCCATACTCATACTTCTTCATTTTATCTTTCAGGTTTCTTCTCGCTCTCGAGAGGAGTTGTCGCACGTTCATCTCTGAGAGTTGCATCACCGCCGCAATTTCATGGAGCGGTTGATCGGCATAATGACGAAGGCGAATGGCTCTCTGCTGGTTCACCGGAAGTGTGGAAAGCAGTTGCTCCACTTGCTGCAACTGTTCTTTTGCTTCCAGGCTGGCTAACGCCTCCCCATCGTCTTCCGGTTCCATTGCCGGGGTGAGGGCTGTGATCCGGTGTCTCGATTGCTTCCGGAGACGATCGAGCGAACAGTTACGGGCTACCGAGACCACGTAGGCCTCATCGTTCTCCACCACCGCCAGTGTCTCACGTATCTTCCACAGCTTCTCATACACCTCCTGTACAATATCCTCCGCATCTGTTCGGTCACCCGTAACAGCAATGGCATAGCGGTATATCAATCCGCTGTAACCGAGAAACCGCTGTTTAAATTCACCTCCCTCCATTGCTCATCGCATCGATATCGGATGGCCGAAATTTCCCTTTCAGGTGTACCAAAGCAGGATCGTCGCCCGTGGTGATGATCACCATCTCACGAATGAGCTGATCTTTTATCTTCACGAAGATCCGTGCTTTCTCATTGGCATCGTTGGTGTTGAGAAACAGTTCAAAATCATCGTCACGGAAATTCAGTGCTGAACGACTGAATCGTTCTTTCACTTCCTGAGGACAATCCTCGAGAGAGAGCACACGGATGCTGCTCAACTTACCATCTCCATGATCCTCCATGAAAGGTTTGGCAAACATCAGCGCAAAGCCGTTCAAGTTGACCTTGGTGACATTCTCGGCACGGGCAAATTCGCGGTACAGTTCATTCAACTTTGTTTGTGCCTGCAGACCGGCTGTAAGGAGCGCAAAAACCATCAGCGCAAGAATCTTATTCTTCATCATACCAAAAATTAATCTGTTTGTATAAGAAAGACGACGAATGTGGAATTTTGTGACAACGAAGATCTTTTATTTTGTGAAACATGTTCAAAAAAAAACCGGCTTTCAGGCAATAGCCTGAGCCGGTTAATCGATTGGGGATCGTCATACTGGCGGCGTAACCCATCACAGCTGATGCCCAGGCAAACTATTCCTCTCCCTTGAAACGATTGCGGATGTTCTCTCTGCGCTTCAGCAGAAAATACAGGAGGAGTGCAAGCAACAGCGTGATACCTATGATCGTGAAGTACTCACCCCAGTTGCCCGAGGTACGGTAACGGGGGTAAGCGAGGACTCCCATGATGAGGGCGTAGCACACAAGAACCAGTGGTAACAGGAGCTGTTTCTCAAGCCTTCTCTTCATTGTTTGAGGTCATAATGTTAGCAAAACGTGTTATTTTTTCTTTGTCGAGGTAAACCTCCAGCTCCTCACTACGGACTATCTGCCTCGTAATGAGACGCTCCCAGAAGTTCATTTTCTCCTCATCCAGTTCACCACCAAAATATTCACGCACAAGCGCATGCCGGGCAAGGCTTTCGGGAAAAGCCTTGTCGAGTTGTTGCTGTGCTTTTTCTCCGCTGTATAGACAGTTGACAAATAGACCCAGCCGTTTCTCGGCCAGCAGCGACTGATTGTTTTTACAAAACCCGGCAATCACGTTCTGAACTTTACCATAATGAATGGATCCTCCCACGATAAGGGAATCGTACACATTCAGATCAGGTATTGATTCACGACGATTCAAGTTGCACAAATCCACCTTTCCGTCCATAAGCCGGAATAGCTCGCGGGCACAACGTTCAACGGTACCATGATTCGAAGCAAAAACAATCAGCGTATTGTGCATCACAGCTATTTCAGTTGACTCAGAATCGACACCAGATAGTCGTAAGAACGTTCAACGGTATCAATCTTTACCGCCTCATCGGGAGAGTGAGCTCCTGTGATGGTAGGTCCGAAAGAGACAATGTCCAGTTTCTGCTCTACGTTCGACTGGATGATGCCACACTCAAGGCCTGCATGGATCACCATCACCTTGGGCCGCTGATCGAACTTCTCAAGATAGATACGCTCCATGGTGTTCAGCAGTTCGCTCTGGGCGTTGGGTTGCCAGCCGGGGTAGTCACCGTCGAATTCCACACGGGCACCAGCCAGCAGGAAGAGGCTCTCCACCGAGGAGCAGACCCAATCCTTTCGGCTCTCGGAGGAGCTGCGCACCAGCAGCTTCACATCAATACGATCGTCGGAGGACTGCACAAGTGCCAGGTTGAGCGAGCTCTCGACCACACCGGGAAAGTCGGCCAGGTAGCTGATCACCCCGTTGGGACATCCCTCTACCGCATTGATCAGGTCATCCTGCACCTCCTCCGGTATCAGGCTCTTGGGCAAATCGGTTCGTTCCGCCGTGAAGGAGATCCCCTCCTCAATACCGGTGAAGTCGTTTTGGAACAGCTCTTCATATTCAGCCACCAGGTCCATAAAGTCGTCAGAGAGTTGCTCGGGAATGGTAAGCACCACGAACGACTCGCGGGGAATGGCGTTGCGCAGCGATCCCCCCTGGATGGAGGCGATGCGTGCTTCGTAGTTGCTGACCACCTCTTTCAGGAAGCGGTTCATCAGCTTATTGGCATTGGCCCTTCCCAGATGAATCTGCACCCCGGAGTGGCCGCCTTTAAGCCCACGCAGGCTCACCTTGAAAGCAATATCTCCCTTTTCAATCTCAGTATCCGGCTTGTAGCGGAAGGATACATTCACATCCCGACCGCCGGCACAGCCAATGCAGAGCTCACCATCTTCCTCTGTATCGAGGTTAAGCATCAGTGATCCTTGCAGGAATCCTTTCTTCAGACCGTTGGCCCCATCCATGCCCACCTCCTCATCAATGGTGAAGAGTGCTTCAATGGCAGGATGATCCAGTGTCTCATCTTCCAGGAGAGCCATCATCATGGCACAGCCTATGCCGTTGTCAGCACCCAGTGTGGTGGAACGGGCTTTCACCCACTCTCCGTCGACAAAGGTCTGAATGGAATCTTTTGTAAAATCATGCGCTACATCGGCATTTTTCTGCGGCACCATATCGAGGTGTGATTGCAGGATGACCGTTTTAGCACTTTCATATCCTTTGGTAGCCGGCTTGTGAATCACCACGTTGCCCACCTCGTCCTGCCGTGTCTCCAGGTTCAAAGCTTTTCCGAACTCCATCACGAAACGGGTCACCGCTTCCATCTGACCCGTGGGCCTGGGTATGAGGGTGAGTGAATGAAAATGTTTCCAAACGCTTTGGGGCGTCAGCTTTTGCAAATCTGTTGTAGCCATGTTTACTTATCTTTAATTGGTTTTTTCGTTGATTGTTTCAATTTTCCGCTTCACATGCGGCATGGCAAAGACACCTACAAGGCCGTAGAGAATCTGCCAGACCGACTGAATGGTGAAGACAGCTCCTGCGAATGCCAATGCCTCTTTCTCGGCCACTCCCAGAATCAGCAGGGAGGAAATCACCATGAAATGCCAGGGGCCTATGCCACCCTGTACAGGCACCGAGATGCCGATGTTGGTCATGGCGAAAACGATCAATCCTGCCATTGGTCCCAGGCCTTTAGTGAAATCAAACGCGAAGAAGCAGATGTAAAAATACAAATAAAAAGAGAACCAAAGGAGGATCGTATAGATTATTATCCTCTTTTTCTCCTTCATTCCGGAGATGAGACGCAGGTCGTAGCGAAGTGTGTTGACAAAACGCTTGATTTTAATCATCAGCCAGGTGCGCCGGAAGAAGGTTCGCATCACAATTACCGCCAGCACCATCGCCACCAGAATCAGATAAATCCAGACAGATGAGAACATGTGTGAAAGAGCTTCTCCGAACTGCGGGTTATCGCTGAAATAAGAGACAAAAAAATCAATGCTGAACAGCATGCTGAATAAAATCACTGATACACCGGCAATGATGTCGACAACCTTGTCAATCAGAAAAGTCTCCAGTGTTCTGGAGAAAGGAATTCGATCATACCTGCTCACTACACCACAACGCCAAACATCACCAGCGCGCGGCAGGACAAAGTTGACCGCATAGTTGCCCAGCGTGGCATATACCAGGCTGGCACGTGGAGGATGATAGCCGAGTGAATTGACAAACAACTCCCAGCGCAACCCCCTCAACAAGTTGCCCAACAACCCGAAGATCAAGGAGAAGGCTATGATTCCGAAATTTGCCGAGCGGGTGATTTCCCACAGCTCGCCCAGATCAGTGTCGCGATACATAGCCCAGATGATAAACAATCCGAGCAGCAGGGAGAGCACTGTCTTCAGGAAGCTCTTCAGGGATTCAGCTGTTATCTTCACCTGTTCACTGTTAATTTGTTCCACCAAGAGAGATAATGGGGCGCAAACACCTCCGTGCACAAGGTGTGTGCCTCATCTATCTTGTTTTTTTAGAATGGGTTTATCAGATTTCTGATAATAAAATGTTACCTTTGCGGCGGTAAAGATAAGGAATAATCGGCAGATTGCAATGTTTCAGGTAAGAGCAAAAAAAAACCTAGGGCAGCACTTTCTCAAGGATGAGTCGATTGCACGCCGCATCGCGGAGAGCCTTGAGAACTTCCCCATTCTCCCGGTGCTGGAGGTGGGACCCGGCACCGGCATGCTCACCCGTCAACTGCTGGAACTGGACAGAGATCTCACTGTGGTGGAGATAGACCGCGAGTCTGTAGCTTACCTCAAAGAGCACTACCCTGCCCTCGAAGGCCGTATCCTGGAGCAGGATTTCCTGCGGATGGACCTCACAACTCTTTATAACGGAAGCTTCTGTCTGATTGGCAATTATCCTTACAACATCTCCTCACAGATTTTTTTCAAATTGCTCGACCATAAGGAGTCTATACCCTGTTGCGCGGGCATGATCCAAAAGGAGGTGGCGGAACGCATGACCGCTTCACCCGGTAACAAGAGCTACGGCATCCTCAGTGTGTTGCTACAGGCTTGGTACGACATCGAGTACCTCTTCACGGTGAACGAGCAGGCGTTCATCCCTCCGCCCAAAGTTAAATCGGCAGTCGTACGGCTCACCCGCAACGGGCGAAAGCAGCTCGACTGTAATGAAAAATTGTTCAAAACGGTAGTGAAGACCAGCTTTAACCAGCGACGGAAGATGCTGCGCAACTCCATCAAGTCACTGCTGTCAGAAGAGAGTCCGATGCCCGACGACCCGATGCTCACCATGAGACCCGAACAGCTCTCCATTGAGCAGTTCGAGCAACTCACCAACCTGCTGGAACCGTTGATACGGTCTGGAGGTCAAAAGGCATAGAGGACTGATTTACGTACGATTTAAAAGAGAAAGACCATGGCGGAAGTAAAATTGTTTTATCACAAGGATGGCATCGTAAGACTGAGCCGCAGCCTTGACTTCCTGAAATCAAACCCCATACAGAACTTTCTGTGGATTGACCTCAACGACGTGGACGAGGAGGTTGAAAATGAACTGGAGGACTTCCTGAAGATCTACATCCAGGAGGAGGAGGAGATGATTGAGATCGAAATGTCGTCGCGCTACATCGAGACCAACGACACGCTGGTGGTGAACTCCAACTTCCTGCTTTCTAACTTCGAAACCGATCCGGTATCGTTCATCCTCAAGAACAACATCCTGGTAACCGTTCGCGGAGAGGAACTGAGTTCCTTCCACGAGACGGTGAAGAAGATTTCAGCCAACCCGAAGAACTATCCCACCGGGGCACACGTGCTGGTGGCGCTGCTGGAGACACGGGTGGAGTTCGATGCCGACATGATCGAGAACATGACACAGAAGATCACTCAGCTCAGTAACTCGCTCACACTGCAAGAGGCTGACGAGGAGCTGCTCTCCGAGATCAAGAACCTTCAGGAAAAGACGATGCTTCTCAGGGAGAACATCATTGACAAACAGCGCACCGTCTCAGGCATGCTTCGCAGTGAGTTTATCCCCAATGAGCTGCAACCAAAGCTTACCATCATCATCAAGGACATCAACTCACTGGTGGAACACATCAAGTTCAGCTTCGACCGCCTCGACTACCTGCAGGACACCTTTCTGGGTTATGTGAACATCGAACAGAACAAAATCATCAAGATCTTTACCATCGTTTCAGTCATCTTCATGCCCCCCACGCTTATCGCCAGCGTCTACGGGATGAACTTCACCTTTATGCCGGAGATCGACAAGAAATGGGGCTACCCTCTGGCCATCCTCTTCATGGTGCTCTCCTCACTCTTCATCCTCTATTATTTCAAGAAACGAAAGTGGCTCTGAGTGGGTAACCTTCTACTCCAACATGTAATGCATCGCCGGCGCCTTCTCCGGGAAGAGGGTGGTGACCGGCCCGGCCTCTTCACTGGTATGATACCCCATGAGGTGTTGCGTAAGATCAGTTATTGACAGCTGCAGCATCGAATCAAGCGGTTGCTCATCTTTAATGACCATGCCCCCTGATATGGCATAGGCACCGCTGTTTCGTTTTAGCAATGGATCATCCACTTTCAGTGAGAAGTTAACACCATTCTGTGCTGCGGCATATATCTGCAATAGACGCTCCAGATCGATGATACGGGACATGCCAGTAAGATTTTTCTTGGGGGGAAAGTGATAGAGTGAGGCCTCCTCAACCATGGCACAGAAATCGTCATAAGTTTTCTGTAGTGTCATCTCACACCCCCGAAACTGTGAATCAAAAGAGCGGTAAGCTGCTTGCAGGTCGCCCGAATGTGCATCAAGAAAGCTCTTGAGCGACGGCAGCGGGTCCCTGCCGGCATCAAACGTTTGTGCAAAGCCATACTTGGCATAAAAGCCCAGCAACCACTCCTCCTGCGGCACCAACAACATCATGGGAAATTCTCTCTCCCTGGCCACTTCAAAGCTTCGCAGCAAAAGCTGATGCATGACTCCTTTCCTGCGTGCTTCAGGCAGCGTGCATACTCCCGAGAGGTAAAGCACCGGAATCTCAATGCCATGAAAGGTGAAATTGTAGGGCAACATCTGCAGCGAGGCAACCGCCTTCTCCCTGTCAAAATAAATCAGTGTCTGGTCATCACGGTACTTATGACGGAAGTAGACATCCATATAATCATCCGGGTCACCGAAGCAGCTCTTCCACATCGCCCTCACCGCCTCACGTGAATGCTTATCGGCATAACGTATCATGATTTACTGTTGTTTGAGCCGAGCGTTAAACTTCTCCAGCAGGATATCAGGTTGGTAGGAGAGCTTCGCCTTGCGCAGGTTCTCGATGCCCATGTCCTCCTCTCGGTTGATATAGGTGTAACCTTCGGTTTCATGTTCCGCGAACTGCTGGTTGATAATCGTATAGGCTCCATGAATGGTGGTGAAGGCTTTCTCCACATGCACCACGATGGTGTCATCGGTGAGCGGTTCGCCGATGGTGAAAGCGGCGATCCGGTTGTTCACGCAGATGAGTCCACCCCTCAGCTGCAACTCTTCGAAGTGATCGAGCATCATTGTGGTGGCATGATCATCATAGGTCAACGTGGGATCTTTCTCTTCCCGGTTCATCTCCATCCAGTCGTCGAGCATCGCCTTGCACTCCTTCACGACCTCGGGATGACCGGTCAGCGACTTATACTTCCAGTCGTTCTCCCTCTTGAAGCGGTTAAGATGATTGCGTTTACTCTGCAGCTTTTTTCCCCTCAGGTGGGTCAGCTTCTCGGTGGTATAAATATAGTCGGAAACCGAACGGTTTAGCTTATAGTCGAACATACCCGGCATTGCAGCTTCAATCTCATCGATCATCTCACGGGTGAGCCCCCTCATCTGAAAGAGGGTGTCAAACTGCTTATGGTCCTCCATAATTACGCGAACTCCCTCCCGGATATCATCACCCCCGATGGGCATGAGATAGGAGTTTCGACCGTTGTTGTCGTGGAAGCGTATGAAAAGCCACCCATCTTCCACGGCAAACTGAGTATCGAACTTGGAGCCCCAACAGCAAAGGTTGGTGAAACAGAGGTCTGAAGCCCTGTAGTGCTGTCTGCATAAATAACTATTGATCAGATCCCTGTCATGCAGGGCAATCGGTTTAAATGTAAGCATAAATGGATTGTCTCTTTGTCTGCGTATTGAGGTGAACAATCAGAGATGGGAAAAGTTTACAAAAAAGCGGAATGATCTCCTCATCCCGCTCCCTGCTATTGTGGTATCTTAAAATTTCTTGAAGCCTACAATCTCCCGCACCTCTCGGATTGTCTTCGCGGCATTTTCGCGCGCTTTCTCGACTCCTTCCTGAGTCACCTTGCGCAGATAGGCATCATCGTTTTCAATTTCCAGCATCCGCTCACGGATGGGAGCGGTCACGCTGATGATGTCAGCGGCCAGCTGTTTCTTCAGATCACCGTAACGGATTTCACATCTGCTCCATTGATCATCGAAGTGTTTTACTACCTCCGGTGTGGACACAACCCGCAACAGTGTAAACAGGTTCTCGATATAATCGGGCTTCACCGCATTTGGTTCAGTGGGACCTGCATCGGTGAGCGCTTTCTTCACCTTCTTCTCAATCTCTTTCGGACTGTCGCCCAGGTAGATGGCATTCCCTTCCGACTTGCCCATCTTGCCGCTGCCGTCCAGACCGGGGATCTTCACCAACTCCTCACCGAAGTTGTAAGCCACCGGCTCCCTGAAGTAATCAACACCGTAGAAGTTGTTAAAGCGACGGGCGAACTTGCGGGTCATCTCGAGGTGCTGCTCCTGGTCCTTCCCCACCGGCACCTTGTGGGCATTGTGGATCAGGATGTCTGCCGCCATCAGCGTGGGATAGGTGAGCAGTCCCGCGTTCACGTTCTCCGGCTGCTTGCGCGCCTTATCCTTGAAGGAGGCAGTCTTGGAGAGTTCACCCAGGTAGGCGTGCATGTTCAGGTAAAGGTAGAGCTCTGCCGTCTCATACAGGTCGCTCTGCACATAAATCACCGACTTCTCCGGATCTATACCGGCAGCCAAATAATCCACCAGCACATTCTTCACGTTCTGGTGCAACAACTTCGGGTCGGGATGGGTGGTAAGGGAGTGAATGTCGGCAATGAAAAAATAACAGTTGTTCTCTTCCTGCATCCTGATGAAGTTACGCAGGGCACCGAAATAGTTACCCAGGTGCAGCTTACCGGTGGAGCGAATTCCGCTTAATACTATATCCATGATCTCATTTTCAAATTATCAGCGTACAAAGATAGGAAAATATCACCAAAAGCGGAACCGATTTTTCTGTCACGCTTATTTGTCGTATCTTTCAAACGATATTCATACAGGTTCTAAAATAGCCTGATTAAGGAAATATTTCCGCATATAGCTCTCTTTTGAGCTTTAAAAGTATTACTTTTGTATTTATATTAAAAAAGCAGCTATTTTAGCTAAAATAGCCGAAAACCTGTTTAAAAAAATATCAACAAACAATATCTATCTAAACATTAAAACAGAACTTTATGAGTTGGTTAATTGATTCATCTATCGGACGGAAATTTGTGCAAAGTATTTCCGGCCTGTTCCTGGTCCTGTTCCTGCTGTTCCACATGTCGATGAACCTGGTACTGATCTTCAGCTACGACACCTACAATTTCCTCGCCAACGAGGTGTTGGGTGCCAACTGGTGGGCCATTGCCGGTACAGCCGTCATCGCGCTGGGCTTCGTGATCCACATCGTTTACGCAATCATCCTCACGCTGCAAAACATGAAAGCAAGGGGTAAGGATCGCTATGCCTCCTCGAGCAAGACAGACACCACATGGTCATCGCAGAATATGTTCGTGCTGGGAGTTTTCATCCTGTTGTTCCTGATCCTGCACCTCTATCAGATGTGGTACCAGATGCAATTCAAGGAACTCTTCATGATTGAAGGCGCCCGCCACGACGGTGCACAGCTGGTGGAAGAAGTCTTCTCCAATATCTGGGTGGTAGTGGCGTACGTAATCGCCTTTGTAGCCCTCTGGTACCACTTGCTACACGGCTTCTGGAGTGCACTCCACACTGCAGGACTAAACAACACCATCTGGATGAAACGAATCAAGGTGCTGAGCAACGTCGTTGCATCCGTGATCTCCCTCGGATTCATCGTTGTGGCCATTGCCGTTCACCTGGGATATTCCAACCTGTTAGGATAACTTTAGAAACTGAATATTATGAACAAATTTGACGCTAAAATACCCAAGGGACCTCTCGCTGAGAAATGGACCAACTACAAGAACCATCAGAAACTGGTCAACCCGGCCAACAAGCGCCGCCTCGATATCATCGTGGTAGGCACAGGACTTGCAGGTGCTTCCGCTGCCGCCTCACTGGGTGAGATGGGCTTCAAGGTGCACAACTTCTGCATCCAGGACTCACCCCGTCGTGCGCACTCCATCGCCGCACAGGGGGGTATCAACGCTGCCAAGAACTATCCAAATGACGGAGACTCGGTTTATCGTCTCTTTTACGATACCATCAAGGGAGGCGACTACCGCGCCCGTGAAGCCAACGTTTACCGCCTGGCGGAGGTCTCCAACAGCATCATTGACCAGTGCGTGGCTCAGGGGGTTCCCTTTGCACGAGAATATGGAGGCCTGCTCGACAACCGTTCTTTCGGCGGGGCACAGGTTTCCCGCACCTTTTATGCGCGCGGTCAGACCGGCCAGCAGCTGCTGCTAGGTGCCTACTCCGCACTAAGCCGCGCCATCCACAAGAAACAGGTGGAACTTTACACCCGCTATGAGATGGTAGACCTGGTAATCATTGATGGTCGTGCCCGCGGCATCATCGCCCGCAACCTGGTAACCGGTAAGTTGGAACGGTTTGCAGCCCACGCGGTGGTGATCGCCACCGGTGGCTATGGCAACACCTTCTTTCTCTCTACCAACGCCATGACCTCAAACGGATCGGCCGCCTGGCAGTGCTACAAGAAAGGCGCTTACTTTGCCAATCCCTGTATGGCACAGATTCACCCCACCTGCATCCCGGTGCATGGTGAGTTTCAGTCGAAGCTGACACTCATGTCGGAATCGCTCCGCAACGATGGGCGAATCTGGGTACCCAAAAAGCTGGAAGATGCACAGGCAATCCGCGAAGGAAAGCTGAAGCCAACCCAGATCAAAGAAGAGGACCGTGACTACTATTTGGAACGACGCTATCCCGCCTTCGGGAACCTGGTGCCACGCGATGTGGCTTCACGTGCCGCCAAGGAACGATGCGATGCCGGCTATGGTGTAGGAAACACCGGACTGGCTGTCTACCTCGACTTTGCCGATGCCATAGAACGTCTGGGCAGAGATGTGGTGGAAGCACGCTACGGAAACCTTTTCCAGATGTATGAGAAAATCGTGGACGACAACCCCTACGAGACACCCATGATGATCTATCCCGCTATTCACTACACCATGGGCGGTATCTGGGTGGATTACGAGCTTATGACCTCCATCCCTGGCCTCTTCGCAATTGGTGAAGCCAACTTCTCCGACCACGGCGCTAACCGCCTCGGGGCCTCTGCGTTGATGCAGGGGTTGGCAGACGGTTATTTCGTGCTCCCCTACACCATCCAGAACTATTTGGCCGACCAGATCAACGTTCCCCGCTTCAAGACCGATGCACCCGAGTTCGCACAGGCCGAGAAGGAGATCAACGACCGCATTGAACGGCTGATGAATATCAAGGGTAAACACTCAGTCGACCATATCCACAAAGAGCTTGGACACATCATGTGGGATTTCGTGGGCATGGGTCGTGATGCCGAAGGATTGAAGGGTGCTATCGAAAAACTTCAGGCATTGAAGAAGGACTTCTGGACCAACCTGCGTATCCCCGGCAATAAGGAAACGCTCAATGTGGAGTTGGAAAAAGCACTGCGGCTTGCCGACTTCATCGAAATCGGCGAGTTGATGGCTCACGATGCCCTCGACCGTGAAGAATCGTGCGGTGGTCATTTCCGTCTTGAACACCAGACACCCGAAGGAGAGGCGCTGCGTCATGACGACCAGTTTGCTTATGTCTCATGCTGGGAGTATCAGGGTGAGGAAAAAGCTCCTGTGATGTTCAAGGAACCGCTCGAGTATGAGTTTGTTGAACGTCAGCAACGTAACTACAAATCGTAACGGTTTATCCGATAAGTGTAAACGAATAACAACAAACCATCATGGATAAAGATATCAACATAAAAGTAAAAGTGTGGCGCCAGAACGGACCGAAAGAGAAGGGACACTTTGAAACCTACGCACTGGAAAATATTTCTCAGGGAAGCTCTTTCCTGGAAATGCTCGACATCCTCAACGAGCAGCTGATCAACGAGGGTAAGGAACCGGTGGTGTTTGACCATGACTGCCGTGAAGGCATCTGCGGCATGTGCAGCCTTTACATCAACGGGCATCCGCATGGCCCCGACACCGGTATCACAACCTGCCAACTCCACATGCGCCGCTTCAACAACGGCGATACGATCACGGTAGAGCCTTGGCGCTCCGCTGGCTTCCCCATCATCAAGGACCTGATGGTGGACCGCACCGCATTCGACAAGATCATACAGGCGGGAGGTTACATCTCCGTCAACACCGGTGGCATACCTGACGCCAATGCAATACCCATCCCGCGCGATGATGCTGAAATGGCCATGGACGCGGCCGCCTGCATCGGTTGCGGTGCATGTGTCGCTGCCTGTAAGAACGGATCGGCAATGCTCTTTGTCTCGGCCAAGGTAAGTCAGTTCGCCCTCCTCCCACAAGGACGGGTGGAAGCGGCCCGTCGTGCCAAATCGATGGTGGCCAAGATGGACGAGCTGGGCTTCGGCAACTGCACCAACACCGGTGCCTGCGAGGTGGAGTGCCCCAAGAATATCTCCATCAGCAATATTGCCCGTCTAAATCGTGAGTTCCTAAAGGCGAAGTTCAAGGATTAACCACCGCTTAACAGCCATTTAAAGCGTTACTTCTCCATTTCATGCGAGAAGTAACGCTTTTTTCAGTCATCCATTTTAAAGTTTATTTAACAACCCATTCGGTATCTTTTTTGTTTTACCTGTGTCGTAAGACTATATTTGTATGACACGAGAGATAAATCAATGAGTAATTCATGTAACACAAAAGATGATGAAAACAAAGAAAATGATTCGTACAAGTTTATTTATCCTAACCACACTCATGCTTACCCCAACCCTTTTTGGCCAGATACGATTTGGAGTGAAGGCAGACGTAGGACTAAACAATCCTAGTTTTGACAGTGAAGCTTTGCAGGTGGAAAACATGACCTCTTACAGCATCGGCCCCTCCCTTGAGGCGATGTTTCCATTTGCTGTGATCGACTTCGGCATCGAGGCATCACTGCTCTACAATGACAACCGGATGACTGTCTCCAACCTGACCGACGGGGAGAGCGCCACAACGAACGACGTATCTAACCGTTACCTCTACCTTCCTCTCAACGCCAAGATCAAATTCGGACTGGGAATGCTCCCCTTGCGAATGTATGCAGTGGCCGGCCCTTACGCCGGATACCTGATTTCGGGTGATGGAATCGATTTGGAAGATATGCAACAGGATCTCAAAGCAAAGGAGTTCCAGGCAGGAGCTAACATCGGGCTGGGATTGGAACTCTTCAAGATGTTACAGGTAGGCGTTAATTATGGTGTACAACTAACCGACAACTACGCAGTGGAACGTCCGAATTGGCAAGACCCCCTGAATGGCAAGACGGAGACTTGGAGTATCAACGCCACTCTCTACTTTTAAATCATGCAGGTGGATGTAATCCTTCCGTTGCCCCTGCCCGGGATGTTCACCTATTCACTGCCGCCCGAGATGGAGCAGGGAGCGATGGTAGGTCAACGGGCAGTGGTTCCCTTCGGCAAACGTAAGCATTACACGGGCATCATCGCACGTATCCACAATCAGCCTACAGAGGGATTCAACATCAGGGATATACATTCTCTCCTTGATGAGAAACCTGTGGTCACCCCCCAGCAGTTGAAGCTTTGGGAGTGGGTTTCATACTACTATATGTCTCCGTTGGGAGATGTGTGCAAAGCTGCACTCCCCACATTGATGAAACCTAAGGATCTTACCAACCGCTATCAACCCAAAGAGGTGCTTTTCTACCGACTTAACAAAGAAGTCGAAGCCTCGACTGCAGACAACGTCCTGAAAAGAGCAAAAAAACAGGCGGCACTCCTCGCATCGCTGCGCTCAATGCTATCCTCCTCCAAGCGGCAGATGATTAGCAGAGATGAACTTTCCATGCTCCCGGGCTACAATCCTGCACTCCTGAAAGGACTTATCGAAAAAGGTATTGTAACGGTGCTAACGCAGCAACGAAGCCGGCTGACCGATGTTAAGGAACCGCTGCGTAAACCCTACTCGCTGAGTGAAGCGCAGCAACAGGCAATGAAACAGTTGAATGAGCTCCTTACAGAAAAGGAGACTGTGCTACTCCATGGGGTTACCTCCGGCGGCAAGACTGAGATCTACATCCACCTGATCGATAAGACTTTGAAAGAGGGGAAACAGACACTCTTTCTGCTGCCCGAAATTGCTCTGACTACCCAGCTAACACAGCGACTACACGATGTCTTCGGCAATAAGTTGGGTATTTACCACTCAGGCATCGGAGACAACGAGCGTACCGAGATCTGGCAGAAGATGTTATCTGAGAATCCCTATGAGGTCATCATCGGAGCGCGCTCCTCTCTGTTCCTTCCCTATCGTAAACTAGGACTGGTAATTGTGGATGAGGAACATGAGTCTAGCTACAAGCAGCAGGATCCCTCACCGCGGTATCATGCACGTAACACTGCAATCATGCTAGCCCACTTCACGGGCGCAAAAACCATACTAGGTTCGGCAACCCCATCAGTGGAATCATACTACAACTGCAGCACAGGTAAATATGGATTGGTCACACTCTCAGAACGGTTCAACGGGGTGAAGATGCCACGCATAGAGATCGTGAACACACGGGAACTGCGAAAGCGGAGAAAGATGACATCAATCCTCAGTCCAGTGCTGATTGATGAAATGAAAACCGCCTTGGAGAAAGGTGAACAGATAATTCTATTCCGCAACCGAAGGGGTTTTGCTCCTGTCCTGGAATGTAAGGAGTGTGCCTGGACTCCCAAGTGCAGCCACTGCGACGTGACACTCACCCTGCACAATCACCCCAGACGACTGGTATGTCACTATTGCAACAGAACTTACTCTGTTCCCACAGCATGTCCCGCCTGTGAAGCTGAAAAGCTTGAGCCACACGGATTGGGCACGGAACAACTGGAAGAGGAGGTGCGAAATCTTTTTCCCGGAAGCATCGTAGCACGAATGGATGCCGACACCACTCGCGGCAAACATGATTATGAAAAGATCATTCATGATTTTCAGAATAAAAAGATTGATATATTGGTCGGCACACAGATGCTCTCCAAGGGGCTTGATTTTGAAGCTGTGAAGGTGGTGGGAATCCTTTCAGCAGATTCCCTCATCAACCACCCCGATTTCCGTTCACACGAACGCGGTTTTCAGCTGATGGTACAGGCTGCAGGGCGCTCGGGACGAAAAAAAACACAAGGAATCGTACTCATACAAAGTGCGGACTCGCAGCAAGCCATTTATCACCACGTAATGTACCACGACTATAAAAGCTTCTTCAATGAAGAGCTAACCGAGCGAAAACAATTCGGTTATCCCCCCTATACAAGGTTGCTTCGCATCACGGTAAAACACAGTAAGGAGACCTTGGCTGTATCGGCAGCGAACGAGCTGGCCACACTGCTAAGAAGAGAGTTGATGGAGCGCGTTCTGGGTCCAAGTAGGCCTTACGTGGCACGGGTAAAACAACAACACCTCCGGGAGATTCTGCTGAAATTGGAAACAGGATACTCACCGCAACGGGTTCGCAACCTATTGACAGAAGCAGAGAAAGTTATTCATAAAAGATTGGAGTACAAATATATGGCATTCAGTTATGATGTAGACCCAATGTAATCTGAACGCAAAAGAACCGGCATCACACTGAGGCAATGCCGGTTCTTTACCGTTATACTGCCGGTTGCTCACCGGATATATTCTTATTTCATTTCAATCTCTTCCTTCAGGTCAATCTCGTTTCCGTCTTTGTCATAGAAAACATATTGCAGGAATCCCAGCTTTTGATCGGGAATCACTTTCAATCCTACATTGTGTTTTTTTCTCCATTTGAACTTTAACGAAAACAATCCTTGCTGAACGTACGCTGCAACATAAGGGTGTATGTGCAGACTGAATTTCTTCACTTTTAGCTTGTTGACCAAGTAATCGATCTTTCCCTCCAGTGTATCGGTGAACAAGATCGAAGCCTTAATCTTTCCTTTACCAAAGCAAGTGGGGCACTCTTCGCTTGTGGTAACTTCCATTTCGGGGCGCACACGCTGACGCGTGATCTGCATTAACCCGAACTTACTCAATGG
Source organism: Dysgonomonadaceae bacterium zrk40 (assembly GCA_016916535.1). Lineage (NCBI taxonomy): Bacteria > Pseudomonadati > Bacteroidota > Bacteroidia > Bacteroidales > Dysgonomonadaceae > Dysgonomonadaceae bacterium zrk40. The sequence continues at coordinate 1,942,333 of CP070276.1, read as the reverse complement.
CAAAATGTTGTGTCTGGCACGGTCGCTAGACATCAGTTCCTGCATCTTGGCGAGCAGTTTGTTACGATGCTCACCCTTACTCATGTCAATGAAGTCAATCACGATGATGCCACCCATGTCCCTCAGCCGCAGCTGTCGGGCAATCTCCTCGGCAGCAGCCAGGTTCACTTCATAGGCACTTTCCTCCTGTCCCAGCTTCGATTTGTTGCGATTACCGCTGTTCACATCGATTACGTGCAGGGCTTCCGTATGCTCAATGATGAGGTAGGCACCGTTCTTGAATGTAACAGTTTTTCCAAAGAGCGATTTGATCTGCTTGGTGATCCCGAAATTGTCTAGGATGGGCAATGCCCCGGAGTAGTCTTTGACCACGTTCTTTCGTTCCGGTGCGATGATGCTCACATATTCGGCGATCTGTCTGCTCACGTCCTTGTCGTTGACGTGAATTTGTTCGAAAGAGGGACTAAAAATATCGCGCAATAATGCCACAGTACGACCTGTCTCCTCAAAAATGAGGGAGGGGGCTTTGGCTTTCATTATCTTTCCGACATTCTCTTCCCATCGTTTCACCAACACCTTCAGCTCTGCATCGAGGTCAGCAACCCTCTTGCCTTCGGCGTTCGTTCGAATGATGACGCCATAGTTCTTGGGTTTGATGCTCTGTATAAGCTGTCTGAGTCGGGCGCGCTCCTCGCGCGATTTGATCTTTTGCGATACCGATACACGGTCGATGAATGGAATCAACACCATAAAACGACCCGCGAACGAGATCTCGGCCGTCAGACGGGGGCCTTTGGTGGATATAGGTTCTTTGGCTATCTGAACCAGTATCTCCTGCCCCACCTTGAGGATGTCCGAGATGGATCCTTCCTTATCGATATCGGGTTTCAACTTCATCTTCTGAAGCTGTGGAATCTTTTTCTTGTCTTCAACCATCTTCTGGAAATCCAGAATAGAGTTGAATTCAACCCCTAAATCCAAATAGTGAAGAAAAGCGTCCTTTTTGTGTCCCACGTTCACAAATGCAGCGTTAAGGGCGGGCATCAGTTTTTTTACTTTGCCCAGATAGATGTTACCAACCGCAAAAGAACCCTCTTGGCTTTCCTGTTGCAATTCTACCAACTTTTTGTCTTCGAGAACGGCAATGGTAATCTCTTTTGGTTGAACATCCACCACAAGTTCGCTTGTCACAATTTTTCTTTTTTTTAAATGTTTACATAAATGTTCGGGCTTCTGTCTTCACAACAGAAAGGAGGTTCACGCCTGAACCACTTCCCTGTCAAATATACAAAGAACAAACTTAATTTCCGGGTGGTTTTTTTTAAGTTTGTTCCTGTATGTGGTGTAAAAAAAATCTTCGGCTTACTTTTTCTTCTTATGCCTGTTTTTTCTGAGTCTTTTTTTACGCTTGTGAACTGACATCTTATGCCTTTTCCTTTTTTTTCCGCTTGGCATGTTCGTATCTCCTTTAAAAATTAATTATTTGGTTTCCTTCACCTGTGTAACAAAAGTTCTTGCAGGTTTAAAAGCAGGAATGTTGTGCTCAGGAATGATGATGGTTGTGTTCTTTGAGATGTTTCGTGCAGTTTTCTGTGCTCTTTTCTTCACGATAAAGCTGCCAAATCCTCTCAAATAGACGTTTTCGTTGCTTGCTAATGAATCTTTCACCACTTCCATAAAAGATTCAACCGTTGCCAATACCGATGCTTTGTCTACTCCGGTGTTTTTTGCAATTTCATTTACAATGTCTGCCTTGGTCATTTTATTTATATTTTAAAATATTAATAATAATAGCGTATGTCAATAAGTAAAATTTTGGATTGCAAATATATAGCTTTTTTTTCAACACCGAAAATTATTGTTACTAATTTTTCTCTTTTTTTGCTCTTTTCGCTGAAATTGCACTTTTTACTGTAGATTTGCAGCACGATGGAAAAAGAATATTCAGACCGCGTGATGCTTCACCCCATCACCATCCACCTGATGAACTGGTACAGTGAGCACAAAAGAGAGTTGCCCTGGAGGGAGAGCAACGACCCCTACCACATCTGGATCTCGGAGGTGATTCTACAGCAGACACGAGTTGACCAGGGCATCGGCTACTACCGGCGTTTCATCGATCGATTCCCTGATGTTGCGACGCTTGCCGTCGCAAATGAGGAAGAGGTGTTGAAGATGTGGCAGGGGCTCGGATATTATTCACGGGCACGCAACCTCCACCAGGCAGCCCGCCAGATCATCACTCTTCACAACGGAAACCTTCCCTCCAATTACCAGGAGTTAATCTCTTTGAAGGGTATTGGAAAGTATACTGCGGCAGCTGTGGCTTCGATTGCTTTTAACCAACCGCATGCTGTGTTGGATGGCAATGTATTCAGGGTCCTGACACGGCTCTTCGCCATTGAAACGCCAATTGACTCTCCTATCGGCATGAAGATGATTGATGAAGTAGCACAATCACTTATACCGAAAGCGGATCCGGGAGGCTACAACCAGGCAATCATGGATTTCGGTGCATTGATCTGCACCCCCCTTCAACCTGGCTGCAACAATTGTGTGCTACGGGATATCTGCATGGCATTCGCCAAGGGAGACGTCACGGTTTACCCGGTAAAAGAACGAAAAACAAAGATTCGCAATCGTTACTTCCATTATTTTCACATCCTGAATGGCAATCACACTTACCTGCAAAAAAGAGACAAGCCAGGCATATGGAGGAACCTGTATGAATTGCCGCTGATTGAGACAATGCAAACTTCCAATTTGATGCAGCTGAAGCAGACAGATGCATTCAGACAACTGTTTCCTGAATTGAGGGGGCTTTTCTTTGAACCCTCGCTCACTTTACGCCACCAACTGACTCATCAACTCATCCACACCCAATTTTATCAGGTAGTGATCCCCCCGGAGCATACCTTCTCACCGCCCCCGACACTATTGATCACCCCTTGCAAGGAGCTCCATAACTATCCTGTATCCCGACTTACGCACAAGTACCTCGAAACAATTAACAAAAATGATTGCGGTTTTCAAAAAAATCTGTAAATTTGCCTCACTAGCGTAACACTATTCTTTAACCCTATAAAAAAATTCAGTTATGTCGGTAAACAAAGTTATCCTGATTGGAAATGTGGGACGCGATCCCGAGATGAAGTATTTTGACAATGATGTGGCCAAGGCAAACTTTACACTGGCAACCAGTGAAAGAGGCTTTACCACGTCAGGAGGCACACAGGTACCGGAACGTACCGAATGGCACAACATTGTTTGCTGGAGAGGATTGGCCCAGATTGCCGAGAGATTTGTCAAGAAGGGAACTATGCTCTACGTGGAGGGAAAAATCCGTTCACGGTCATACGACGACCAGAACGGAGTCAAAAGGTATGTCACCGAAGTGGTTGCAGACAGTCTGGAGCTGCTGAGCCGTAAATCGGAAGAACAGTTAAGAGAAAACGGTGGAAACGGGCGTGATTTTCACGAAAATGTAGAAACACCCGACATCCCCGACAATGGGTCGGAAGAGGATGATTTGCCGTTTTAATTAAAAGATCGTATTTTTGCAGGAGAATGTTTGCGCTGTTGAGATATCAATAAAAATGGTGGAAACATTCTCCTTGTTCATTTAAACTTTTGCCAATTGGACCCTGACCCTTTATCGCAATTAACTCACCTGCTCCTGGTCAACAACCCGGTAGCTATCAAGCTATTTTTTCTCATTCTACTGTTGTTGCTGATTCTGCTCAATGCTCTCATTTCCGCCTTCGAAAGCGCTTTTCAACGAATCAGTACAGATGATGCTCAGGAGTTGCATACCTCACAGATACCCTCAAAGGTTCGACTCTCAAAACTGCTGAGCAATCCTGAGCGTGTTCTTACCTCCGTAAGTCTCACCAATCACCTGCTCAACCTCATCGTGGCCCTACTGATCATTACCCTGCCATGGAAAAATGATTATTTTGCATTGGTTAGTGGTGAAATGTTATTGATGCGTTCCGCCATCGCCTTTGCCGTGATAATCATCTTCATCTATTTCCTACCGAGGACGACAGCAACATATCATCCTCTACGCTTCAGCGAGAAGAACGCTAAGATTATCGGATGGATCGACCTATTGATGTCTCCACTGTCGGGCGTGATGGTGAGAGTAGGCTCTATGCTGATACCTTCCCACACACAAAACAGACATGAGATATCGGTTGATGAGCTCTCAAAGGCATTGGGGATCACCTCTGACGAGGCAAGGGGGGAACAGGAGAAAGAGTTGTTGGAAGGGATCATTCGTTTCCGAGACAAGATGGTGGGTGATATCTTTGTTTCTCGCACCAATATGGTGGCTCTCGAAATGCGCACCCCCTTCCGCGAGGTGATACATTTCATCGTAGATGCCGGTTTTTCACGTATCCCGGTCTATGATGAAAATGCTGACACCATCAAAGGAATCCTGTATGTGAAAGACCTGTTGCCGCATCTAAGCAAGACAGGCAACTTCAAGTGGCAGTCTCTCATCCGCCCGGCCTACTTCGTGCCGACAACAAAACGGATCGATGACCTTCTGGAGGAGTTTCGGGCCCACAAGAACCATATGGCCATCGTGGTGGATGAATATGGAGGTACCGCCGGACTGGTCACCATGGAGGACATCCTCGAAGAGATCGTGGGTGATATCAGTGACGAATATGATGAAGAGCAACCCTTCTATACCATGAGTCCCGACGGCTCCTTTCTCTTTGAAGGAAAAACACCATTGGAGGAGTTCATCCGCATCACCAGCCTCCCTGAAAGAGATTTTGAGTTGATGCAGGAACAAGCCGATACACTTGCTGGGTTGTTGCTGGAGCTGAAAGGTGATTTTCCCAAAAGAAAGGAGAGTTTATCCTACCGTGGCCATCATTTTGTAGCAGAAGAGATGAGCAAGAAACGGATCACAAAGGTGCGATACATTCCACCCGGCAGAACGAAGAAAGAATAGTCCGCAGCAACGCAACACTCAAAACTTGAAAAGTGAGATGTTAATCAGGAAGGAATATATTCAGTCAGGAGTATTACTGGGCGTCTGGGAAATGACAGAGTCCAGGGAAGAACTGTTGACTCAATTCCCGGCAACATTGCGAAACGAAGCAGATCGTTATCTGGAGAAAGTTCGTTCTGAGAGACGCTCCATTGAATGGCTCTCCACAAGGATGATGCTTTTTCAACTTCTGGGAGAGGAGAAGATGATTTTCAACAGACAGAACGGAAGTCCATACCTGGAAGATGAAAAATGGCTTATCAGCATCTCTCACACGCGAGATTATGCGGCGATGTTACTATCTACCAAGGCACCAGTGGGAATAGATATCGAGACACATACCGAGAGGGTAGCACGTATTGCCGATAAGTTCATCGCTGAAAAGGAATACATTGATCCAAAACAGAAAACTGTGCACCAATTGCTCCACTGGTCGGCAAAAGAGAGTCTCTTTAAACTGATCGGTTTACAGGGGATTGACTTCAGGGAGCACCTCCACATTATCCCCTTTATCCCCGCAGAAAAGGGGGAAATGCATGCCACCGAAACCAAGTCTGCCACTCCCCGCTCCTTCACCATCCGCTACGAGGTGCATCCGCGCTATGTTCTTACCTGGACTACCGGATGAGATTAAGTTGTTTACATCCGCATGCTACCAACTCCAGAACCGTAGATCGGGAATAAAAAAAACGCTCAGGGGATTAACCCCGTAGCGTTTTTTAATTATCATTCTTTGTCTACCAGATCACACGTTCAGCGTAACACGCTTGAACATAGTCACGGAGAGCTCTTTGTCATTCTCTTTCAGGAACTGTTCGATGGTTTTCTTACCATCCTTCACATACTCCTGCTGAAGAAGGGTTGACTCCTTATAGAACTTCTGAAGTGAACCTTCTGCAATCCTGTCAAGCAGGTTTTCCGGCTTGCCGGCTTCACGTGCTTTCTCACGGGCAATCTCCAACTCCTTCTCCTTCACCTCCGCAGGGATTCCTTCCGGAGTCACTGCGATGGGATTCATGGCTGCGACTTGCATGGCAACGTCGCGTGCCACCTGTTCATCGGCAACGACCTTGTTGAAACCAACAATCGTAGCCAGCTTATTTCCCATGTGAATGTAGGAAGTGACATAGGGAGCAGTGAGATGCTCATAGAATCCCAGTTCCATCTTTTCACCGGTAGCTCCAATCTTGTCGGTAATCAGCTGTGACACGCTGCCGTTGGAAAGTTCCAGTGCCAACAACTCATCGAGTGTTTCAGGCTTGTGGGCAATTGCCGCATCAAGGATCTGACGAGTGAGGGCTACAAACTCCTCATTTTTCGCCACAAAGTCAGTTTCGCACTGCAGTGCTACTACTGCTGCAAAATTGCCGTCGGTGGCGGCCAGCACACATCCTTCGGATGCCTCACGGTCCTCACGTTTAGCGGCTACTGCTTGTCCTTTCTTACGGATAATCTCCATTGCCTTGTCGAAATCACCGTCCGCTTCGTTCAGTGCATTCTTGCAATCCATCATTCCCGCACCGGTCATCTTGCGTAAATGCTGGATATCTGCCATTGTTACTGCCATATTCTTATGTTTCGTTATTGTTGTTTTAGGATTATTCGTCTACCTCAGCATCCTTGGAAAACTTGCTCACAACAGCTGCCTTCATCGCTTCGGTATCTTCTTTCTTCACCCGCTCTTTTTTGGCTGCTTTCGATTTGCGCTCGCGACGCTGTGGTGCTTCCTCGTCCTGCTCTTCTGCAGCTGCGGCATCAGCCTTCTCAACCTTGCGTTCATCAAGACCTTCCTTAATCTCGTTGCAGATATAACCCATGATCATATCAACTGCTTTCGCTGCATCATCGTTGGCAGGAATCACAAAATCAATGTTTGAAGGATCGGAGTTGGTGTCAACGATACCAAAGACCGGAATACCCAACTTTTCAGCCTCCTTTACGGCAATCTGTTCCTTCATCACATCCACCACAAAAATGGCAGAGGGTAGACGGGTCAAATCCTGGATTGAACCAAGGTTCTTCTCCAATTTGGCACGTTGACGAGTCACCTGCAATTTCTCACGTTTTGAGAGGGTGTCGAAGGTTCCATCCTTTATCATCTTGTCGATGTTGCTCATCTTCTTCACTGCCTTGCGAATAGTGGGGAAGTTGGTCAGCATTCCACCCGGCCAGCGTTCAATCACGTAGGGCATGTTCACGCTCTGCGCTTTTTCTTCGATTACCGGCTTTGCCTGTTTCTTGGTAGCCACGAACAAGATTTTCTTGCCCGATTTTGCGATCTGTTTCAGAGCGCCAGCAGCTTCTTCGGCTTTGGCGATTGTCTTGTAGAGGTCGATGATGTGGATACCATTTCGCTCCATGAAAATGTAGGGAGCCATCGCAGGGTTCCACTTTCTTTTGAGGTGACCGAAGTGCGCTCCGGTCTCCAGCAATTGGTCAAATTCTAATTTTGCCATGTTTTGTTTGTTGATTGATTCGTTTACTTTCTTTTTCTTAACCGAACCGTAAGGTAAAAGATCCTGGTGGAGGATAGTCACACATCGGAAAATGTCCTTGCGGTTTAGATACTAAACGTTGCTGCCTGTTGGCTGCATTATTGGAGTAATCGAACTCTTCAACCACACAAGGTGATTGAAGGGGCCGATTCCGATAAGTTTAACGTTTGGAGAACTGGAATCTCTTCCTTGCCTTGGGCTGACCCGGCTTCTTGCGTTCCACCACGCGTGGGTCGCGTGTCATGAACCCTTCTGCTCTCAGTGCTGCCTTGTCATCCGGGTTGATCTTTACCAGGGCACGGGCGATACCCAGACGGGCTGCCTCCGACTGTCCCTTGTACCCACCACCATCAAGGTTGATACGGATATCGTATTTTTCCAATACATTCAACGTATTCAATGGTTGCTTCACCACGAACTGAAGGATAGAAGAGGGGAAATAATTTTCCAGATCGCGTTTATTGATCACAATTTTGCCGCTGCCCTCGGTCAGATATACACGAGCTACCGCTGCTTTGCGTCTTCCTATTGCATTTACTGCTTCCATCTCTTTTATTTTAGCGTATTAATATCCAGTTTCTTTGGCTTCTGTGCCTGGTGGGGGTGCTCAGTGCCGGCATATACATGCATGTTCAGCAGGATGGCATCACCCAGCTTGTTCTTTGGCAACATACCCTTCACCACTTTGCGGAACAGCTTCTCCGGGCTCTTAGCCATCAGTTCGGCTGGAGTGAACTCACGCTGACCACCGGGATATCCCGAGTAGCGATAGTAGATGCGATCGTTCCACTTGTTGCCCGACAGTTGTACCTTATCGGCATTCAGGATGATCACATTATCTCCGCAATCGACGTGCGGTGTGAAGCTGGCTTTGTATTTCCCTCTCAGCAGCTTGGCTACTTTTGAACAAAGACGACCCAGGGGTTGCCCGGCAGCATCAATCTCAACCCATTCTTTCTGTGCTGTTTCCTTATTCACAGAAATCGTTTTATAACTTAGTGTGTCCACTGTGTTGTTAGTTTTTTAATTCGTAAATAATTGAGAAGTCGATTTATCTTGCTTAAATTTTGTCTTGCTAAGGGACATAAATAGGCAAATAAGAAGCTATAAATCAAACTTTTAATTGATAAAAACTAATAATCGGACTGCAAAGTTACAATAATTCAGTTTATTAACAAACAATTTAAAGCCTTTTTATCACCTGCGAAGTGAATTCCACATCCCCAAATCAAGGAAGCTACCGCACTACCGTTCAGCACTCTCGGCTCTGCAAAAAGAAGAAGAAGCCACAGGGTGCGAAAAAAATTTCAGTTTACTTTTTGTCAGATTCCAAAATTAGTGTATCTTTGCACCCACAAATAAGGGCCCCGTAGCTTAACTGAATAGAGCATCTGACTACGGATCAGAAGGTTACAGGTTTGAATCCTGTCGGGGTCACAATCACCAAGAGGCTGTCTCATAATATTACATGAGACGGTCTTTTTCTGTTTATACGTTTCAGCTTGAGTAGCCCTGTTTCAGGAAGAAACAACCTACTTTCTTCGTTACTGGTTCTAATCTCGTTCTAATATGGTTCTAATATAGTTCTAATCTCGTTCTAATAGATTCGAACCAGATTAGAGTCAGTTACGTCTGAATTGATACGCAGTAAAAAGCCAACTAAGGCGATTCTTAGTGGATGGGATGAAAAAAAGCCATCTCATTTGTATATTGAGATAGCCTCTTTTTATTATCACAGGGAAGCATGGCAAAACAGAATGAGTCTTACCACCAATCACCCAACTTCCTCAGGGAGTGATATCCGGTCGTCGTGCAGCTCCAGTTCACCTGAATCGACCAGGAAACGTATTACACCAATTACCTGCCCTGGATTACCTTCTGTGTCGGCTACCTGCTCCACCAGGCTGTTCAGTCTAAGGACCTGTTCCGGTTGAAGCAGAGCGAGGATCTTCTCCCGCAGCATTCTGAAAAGATAGTTGGACACACCTGCCTCATTCCTCCTCAGACATACATCGCAATATCCGCAATCTTTCGGATTTTTCTCGCCGAAATAGATGAGCAGCATCCTGCTTCGGCAAACACCCTCTTCTTCCACATAATCAATCATGGAAAGAACTCTCTTTTCGAAACGCTTTTTCCTTTCTTCATAAACCGTGCGGGAGATTGTGACAAACTGCGCGTCCTCTCTTGAAGTAGTAAAAATAATGAAAGGAGTTTTTTTCTGTGGAATATATCGAATATAACGCATCCGGGAGAGGGCAATCAGCATTTCACACACCTCTCTACGGCTTTTCCCAGTTCTTGCCGCAAGCAACGATTCATCGACATAGACATCATCGGAGAAAAGACCGGTATAGTTGCGTAGGAGGGTATGCAATAATTCATCCTTATCCCTTTCGAGCTGCAACGTGTACATCTCATCGCGATAGATCAGGAAGCGAACCCGTGACCGAAGGTCAATCTCTTCGGTGTATTCGATGTAACCTGCCAGCTCCAGGATTTTCAGTGCATGATGAGTCTGCAAGAAAGGGAATTTGAACGGTATGCAAAACTCGTGCAGACTGAAATCGTAGGCGCTGCCAAAGCCGGCACCCACAGCAACCTGGTAGTAATTGCCCAGTGCTTCATAGACCCGCACAATGAACTCTCTCTTGGGAAATGCATCAGTGATGCGTTTTCGCAGTTTGATACTGTCAGCTTTCGCGTAAAGGATTACGGCATACGATCGCTCTCCGTCACGACCGGCACGACCGGCCTCTTGAAAATACTCCTCGGGGGAATTGGGTAGATCCATATGCACCACCGTTCGCACGTCAGCCTTGTCGATCCCCATACCGAAAGCATTCGTCGCCACAATCACGCGGCGTTCACCGTTCTTCCAGCTGTTCTGTTTCAAGATCTTCTCTTCATGGGGGAGACCGGCATGAAAATAATCGGCTGCGATACCTGCCTTTTGAAGGTTGTGGGCAATCTCTTTTGTCTGTTTACGACTCCGCACATAAACAATACCGCTGCCGGCCACCGTTTGCAAAATGTGTAACAGCTCTCCCTCCTTGTTGTCGACCGTGCGCACAACATAAGAAAGGTTTTCACGCAGGAAGCTTGTTCTAAACAGGTTCTTTTGCCGGAAAAGCAGCCTCTCTTGGATGTCATCAACCACCTCTGGTGTAGCAGTGGCTGTAAGCGCCAGCACCGGTACCCCCTCTAGCAATGTTCGTATTTCGGCAATCTTGAGGTAGGAGGGGCGGAAGTCGTAACCCCATTGTGAAATGCAGTGTGATTCATCTACCACCAGCAGACAAACATCCATGGCTTGCAGTTTGGTGATGAAAATATCGGAAGAGAGTCGTTCAGGGGAGACGTATAGAAACTTGTAACCGCCAAAAATGCAATTCTCAAGTGTGGTGATAATTTCATCGCGCGACATACCCGAGTAGACTGCTGCCGCTTTGATACCACGCTCACGCAGGTTATCCACCTGGTCCTTCATCAACGCGATGAGAGGAGTGACTACCAGGCATATACCCTGCATTGCCATCACAGGCACCTGAAATGTGAGCGACTTACCACCGCCCGTGGGCATCAGTCCAAGCGTATCTCTACCTTCCCATACTGACTGTATGATCTCTTCCTGGAGAGTGCGAAAAGAATCGTACCCCCAGTAATCACGAAGTATCTGGCGAAACAATTCCGAATGCATACGCAAATTATCCTCTTTGTTATCCTCGTATATCTTTAATCATCAGCTGCATGAACGATCGGCTACCATGGGTGTTCTCCTCAAGTGTATAACAGATGTCCACCGGCTCACCCCCCTTGATCTTCTGGAAGAAATCCTGTTGACAAAAAGCGATACCCGGCATGGGAGCCTCCCTGGTCTGATCCTTCAACTCCAGTTTGATATGTCGGAACCCCTTGCCCACCAACTTGCTGTTTCCAGAATCAAGTACGTTTCGTGAGAGGAAAACAGGATTCTCGTTCTCTGGGCCAAAAGGACTGAATAGCTTGAGATCAGCGATGAATTTTGGTGTGATCTGTGACAGGGATATCTCAGCGTCAACGGTAATCTGGGGTAGCATCATACCCGGCTCAATACCGTCGAAGGAGAGACTGTTGAACCGGTCAGTAAATTCCTTAAGATGTTCCTCCTTCAATGTCAACCCGGCAGCATACATATGCCCTCCGAAATTCTCAAGGATATCGCGGCAAGACTCTATCGCTTTGTATACATCATAGCCGGGTACTGAACGAGCCGAACCGGAGATCATTCCGTTTGACTTTGTCAAAACTACTGCAGGACGATAAAACTTCTCAGTGAGTCGCGAAGCCACGATCCCCACGATCCCTTTGTGCCAGTTCTCATCATAGAGCACGATGCTCTTCAGATTGTCAATATCGATGTGCTTGTCAATGTAGTTGATGGCCTCATCGGTAATCCTTTTATCCAACTCACGCCGATCTTCGTTATACTTGTCAATGTTCTTGCTTTTCTCACGTGCAGCGGTCATGTCACCCGCCAGCATCAGATCCACTGCTTCCTTGCCGTTCATCATCCTACCGGAGGCATTGATGCGGGGACCAATCTTGAAGACGATATCGTTCACGGTGATCTGCTTTCGGTGTAGTCCGCAAATCTCGATGATCCCTCTCAGTCCAAAACTAGGGTTAGAGTTGAGCTGTTTCAGTCCGTAGTGGATCATGATACGGTTCTCACCCGTCAGCGGAACAATGTCGGAAGCAATACTCACCGCTACCAGATCGAGCAGCGGTTCAATGTCTGAGAATGGATAACCATTGCGTTGAGAGAAGGCCTGCACCAACTTAAAGCCTACCCCACAGCCCGAGAGCTCGTCGTATGGGTAAACAGAGTCAAGCCGTTTGGCGTCGACCACCGCCACCGCTTCCGGAAGACAATCGTCCGGCATATGGTGGTCACAAATAATAAAATCGATGCCTTGTTCCTTTGCATAGGCGACCTTGCTCACCGCCTTGATGCCGCAATCGAGAGAGATAATGAGCGTTACACCCGTTTTCACGGCATAATCGATTCCCTGAAACGAAATGCCATACCCTTCATCGTACCGATCCGGAATATAATAATCAATATTGCTGGTGATTCCCCGAAAGAATTTGTACACCAGTGAAACAGCCGTTGTACCGTCTACATCGTAATCCCCGTAGATAAGGATCCGCTCCTTGTTGCCCAGCGCTTTTTCAATACGCCGAATTGCTTTGTCCATGTCGGGTAAGAGAAACGGATCATGAAGATCCTCCAGTTTAGGATACAGAAACTTTTCCGCCTCCTCAGCGCTCTCTATTCCCTTGTTTACCAGCAATTCAACAAATACGGGATGTAAATCAAGTTCTTTCGCTAATTCATTTGTTATATTTTTTTGGTCGTGTGATAGGGTTGAATAATTCCATCTGTAAGTCATTTATATCGTTTTTTTCTTTTGCGCTCATGGCCCGAATCTGCTTCGGGGATAGTGGAGGGGGGGGCTCCGCTCTTGGATTCCGCCACCTCTCTTCTCGGTAGTTAGACCAACCTTTGCAGTCCAATCCGAAGTTGTAAAGGTAATACTATTTTTTTTGTTTCAATTATTTTACAAGATAAAAGATGATCATTCACCCAACGCTGACAAATCACACTTTTCGATTCTTATTTGTACCTTTGCAGTTCAAAACCCACAAAAAAAATGGAGATAGCAGCTTTGGTTTCCGGCGGCGTGGACAGCTCGGTGGTGGTACACCGCCTCAAGGAGATGGGACATGACCCGGTGATCTATTACATAAAGATCGGGATGGAGGATAAGGATGGATACATTGACTGTCCTTCTGAGGAGGACATTGAGATTGTATCGTACGTTGCCAAAAAGTACGGCTGCAGGATGGAGATCGTCTCGCTGCATGAGGAGTATTGGGACAGCGTGGTGAAATACACCATTGACTCCGTGAAGCGGGGGCTGACTCCCAATCCCGATATGATGTGCAACAAGCTGATTAAGTTCGGCGTCTTTGAACAGAAGTGGGGCCATCAGTTCGATCGCATCGCCACCGGACACTATGCCACCACCACCGAAGAGGGAGGCCTCACCTGGCTCTCTACGGCGAAGGACAGCGTGAAGGACCAGACATATTTCCTGGGGCAAATCAGCTATTTGCAGGTATCGCGGTTGATGTTCCCGATCGGCGACCTGCTCAAGTCTGAGGTGCGCGCCATCGCAGCTGAACAGAGGCTGCCCTCGGCACAACGCAAGGACAGCCAGGGCATCTGTTTCCTGGGCAAGGTGAACTACAACGAGTTTATCGAGCGTTACCTGGGAAAACAGGAGGGATTGATCGTGGAACTGGAGACCGGCAACATCCTGGGAAAGCACCAGGGCTTCTGGTTTCACACAATCGGCCAGCGGAAAGGACTGGGACTGAGTGGTGGTCCCTGGTTCGTAATCAAAAAGGATGTGAACCGCAACATTGTATACGTCTCAAAAGGGTATGACACCCGCCACCAGTACGGTGATCAGATCAACCTTCAGGGTTTCGAGTTCATCACAAAAGATATTTGGGGCGACTTCGCTGATGAGAAGGAGATCACCTTCAAGATACGCCATACACCCGATTTCACCCGGGGAAGAATCAGCCGTATCGGCGACCTGTACCGCATACAGTCCGCGGAACCGGTACAAGGCATCGCCGCAGGTCAGTTTGGAGTGGTCTATGACAATGAGAGTCGTCTCTGCCTGGGAAGCGGTATGATTATTTAGTCTTGTTCCCTAGTGGAGATGACGGCATCCCCGAAAGAGGACAACAGCCAGATGAAACAGCAGGTATGGATATAACAGTTGAATTTGTAGACATCATCGAGTTCCTTGGCACATTTGCCTTTGCCATCAGCGGCATCAGGTTGGCATCTGCAAAGAAGTTCGATCTCTTCGGTGCTTTTGTTGTGGGCTTCGTGACTGCCATTGGTGGAGGTACCCTGCGCGATCTCTTCATCAATGTGATCCCCTTCTGGATGGAAAACCCGGTTTATCTCTGGGCCACATTTCTCGCACTTTTATTCGTGATCATCTTTCACAATCAGCTGATACGCCTCAACAACACCTTTTTCCTCTTCGACAGCATCGGGCTGGGGCTCTTCGTAGTGGTGGGCGTGGAGAAGAGCCTCGCACTGGGGTATGATCCCTGGGTGGCTGTGATCATGGGCACTATCACCGGTTCAGTGGGTGGTATGGTTCGGGATGTGCTGATCAATGAGATACCACTCATCTTCCGAAAGGAGATCTATGCATTGGCCTGCGTCATCGGTGGCATTGTCTTTACGTTAATGCATGTTGCAGGCATCCACCAAATCGCCACCCAGCTCACCACCGCGGCTTCGGTGATCCTTATCCGGATGCTGGCCGTACGATACCATTGGCACCTCCCTATCCTGAAAGGAGGAGAAGAGAGCTGACCCACACAGATTTAATCTTCATTACAGCATCTTTTCATTGATTTCGTTATCTTTGCGGGATGAAACATCGTTCAATCATCATAAAAGGGATGCTCTTGCTGATCACGCTGCTCAGTGCACTGCCGGCTCTACATGCACAGTTTGAGGGTACATGGGGTGTGGGTGTCCATACAGGATACGCATCGGTGGCAAAAAGTCCGGGAGCAGGAGTGCATCTGCATTACTACCGAACCAACAATCTCCGGTTTGCACCCTCCTTTACCCGTTATCTCGAAGTGAAGGGAGAACAAATGTGGATGGCAGAGGCCGACCTTCACTATATTCTGCCCCTAAGCTATACAGCATCGCTCTATCCGCTGGCAGGTATTCACTACTCCAACTGGCACTACGATCCGGAAGCAACATTCAACATGACAGGGAAGGAGGAGACGCATCACCGGCCGGGAGCCAGTCTGGGAATGGGTTATCAGCATGACATCAGCTATCGTGTCAGGGCCAACCTGGAACTGAAATACCAGTTCATCAATGATTATTCTCAGTTGCTCATCACTGCCGGATTCGGATTTTGGTTTTAGAAAAAAATAGACCCACAGCCTTTCGGATTAGAACGATAACCATCCAATTACATCAATTAGCAGATTAAATTTATGAAAGACTTCATCACAAACGAAATAAAGAATGAAAACGCCCTTTTAGTGGGCCTTATCACACCCGAACAGAATGAAGAGAAGGTGAAGGAATACCTCGATGAGTTGGCGTTCCTGGCCGAAACGGCCGGCCTGGTACCCGGCAAACGCTTCCAGCAGCGACTGGAGATGCCCAATCCGGTCACCTTCGTGGGGAAGGGGAAACTGCAGGAAATCGAGGAGTATGTGAAGGACGAAGAGAACGAAGTGGGAGTGGCGATCTTCGACGATGAGCTATCTGCAAAGCAACTACGCAACATCGAAAAGGAGTTGAAGATCCGCATCATGGACCGCACCAGCCTGATTCTCGACATCTTCGCCATGAGGGCGCAGACAGCACATGCAAAGGCACAGGTAGAACTTGCGCAATACCAGTACCTGCTGCCACGCCTAACCCGTATGTGGACTCACCTGGAGCGCCAGCGCGGCGGGGGCGGCACCATCATGCGCGGCCCTGGTGAGACACAGCTGGAGACCGACCGGCGCATCATCCTCGACAAGATCTCACGATTGAAACAGGAATTGAAAGATATCGACAAACAGAAAGTAGTGCAGCGCAAGAACAGGGGTAAACTGGTGCGCGTGGCACTGGTAGGCTACACGAACGTCGGCAAGTCAACACTGATGACACTGCTCAGTAAGAGCGATGTGTTTGCTGAGAACAAGCTCTTTGCGACGCTCGACACAACGGTGCGCAAGGTGACAATCGAGAATCTGCCATTCCTGCTAACTGATACGGTAGGCTTCATCCGCAAGCTGCCCACCCACCTGATCGAATCGTTCAAGTCGACACTCGATGAGGTGAGGGAGGCCGACATCCTGCTCCACGTGGTGGACATCTCCCACCCTGCCTTTGAAGAACAGATCGAGGTGGTAGAGAAAACGCTCTTTGAGATCGACGACAGGGAGAAGCCAGTCATCCTGGTATTCAACAAAATTGACGCATTTTCGCACGTTGTGAAGGAGGAGGACGACCTCACACCAAAAAAACGTGAGCACTATACCCTAGATGAACTAAAAGACTCCTGGCTGAATAAGATCAGGGAGCACTGCATCTTCATCTCTGCCAGGGAGCGGGAGAACATCGATGCACTCAAAGAGATCATGTACGAAAAAGTGAAGGAGATTCATACCACCCGTTTCCCCTACAACGATTTCCTCTACCAAACCTACGAAGAGGAGTGATAACAATCATGGCGGTCCGGGAAATGGCGGTCGGCGTTATGAGTGACCATCAATCTCTTTGCAGAGTGCCTCATTAAGGGCAATTACCGCATCCTCATAATGCTCACGCCGGATTACAAATTGCATGTTCACCTGCATCAGCGACTGGGCAAAGCTCTCCACATTAATCTCCTTTTCATAGAGGGCCTTGGCGGCATAATAGAGGAAACCGGGAAGGGCAATGTTGGAGCCCATGGCACATACAATGGCCATTGGTTTTGCATCCACCTGGTAGAACACCTCTTTGAGCACCTTGATCAGTTCCAGGCTTTTCTCGTTGTCCCACACCACCATGGTGATTGAGTTGGCATTGGTCGATTTCAGAATGTAGCTCACCCCATACTTGACGAAGTAGTTCATGATCTGACCGTCGAAACCCACTTCACCCACCATCATTGGGTCATGTACCTCAATGGCAATCACCTTGCGTGAGCCGGAGACGATCTCCACCCGCGGTTCAGGTGAGACATAATCGTGAGAGATGAGGGTTCCGGGATGCTCAGGTTCGAAGGTGTTCTTGATGCGGATGTCGATACCGGCCAACTCCAATGGTTTGGCCGCTTTGGGGTGAATGGCCTCCATACCGATGTCGGCCAACTGATCGGCAATCACATAATTGGTATGTCCTACGGGTATGCTGTTTTCCACTCCCACAATCTTGGGATCGGCACTGGAGAGATGAAACTCCTTGTGGATTACTGCTTCCTGCGCCTTTACCTCCACGGCAATCTTGCTGAAGGTAACCTCACTGTACCCACGGTCGAAAGCCCGCATGATCCCCTCCGTACCTTTGGTGTAACCGGTAGCCACACAAAGCACATTGCTGAAATCGATGCCGCTGAATTCCTTGTGGATGCGCTGATCGATTGTCAACGGCTCGTTATCATTGAATCCGCAGAGGTCAATAAAACGAGCATTGATGTTGTTGTTGTTGAGGATATTGACCGAGTTCCATCCGGAGTGCGCTTCACCAATGGAAGCCAGTATTTCACGAGCGGCTAGGTGAATGTCGGTACGATTCACGTACCCCGAGGCCAGCACCTTACCCAGGCTGTAAAGCACTGTCTTGGCCTGATCCACCCGGAAGCGGATAAAGTCGCGTGCCTCTTTCAGGTCCAGCCCAATATCCGCAAACCCGTCGTTGATGAGCAACAGACGTTGGCAGAATGAATCGAGCGCGCTGCTGTAATCCTCCCCGTTGAGGAATTTGTTGTAAATGCCCGGTTCTCCGGTCTTCTTGTGTTCCAGCAACCAGTTGGTCACGTTGTTATAGGCCGACACCACGAAGATGCGGTTATAGAGTTGGTCTCCCTTTCTGTTTCCCCGAATGATGTTTTGCAGGACATCCTGAAACTGCGACATGGAGGTACCGCCGATTTTTTCTACTGTAAGCATAGGGTTGTTTTCAATTAATCTGATTGCTAAAAATCCGTGACAAAGATAGGAGATTATTTTTTATTTTTTCAAAACCGCTTCAACTCGCGGTACACTTTGTAAATGGGAAAGCCCATCACGTTGAAGTAAGAACCCTCAATCTTTTCCACACCCACATAACCAATCCACTCCTGCACACCGTAGGCTCCCGCCTTGTCCATTGGGTTATAACGATCGAGATAAGAATCAATCTCTTCATCGGTAAGCTCACCAAAGGTCACCCAGGCTGTATCAGAAAAGGAGTGTGATTTCCGTATCGAGGTGAGGCAGACACCGGTGATCACCCTGTGTCGTTTACCGGAGAGGATCCGCAGCATCCGTTGTGCCTCCTCTCTATCGGTGGGTTTACCCAAAATCATTCCGTTCAACAGTACAATCGTATCGGCAGTGATCAGCAATTCATCCTCCTTCAATGCGTCGGTGTATGCTGTAGCCTTCTTGCGTGCCAGGTATTCCGCGACCTCCTCATGTGGCAGATCATCCGGAAAGGATTCATCAACATCGGGCAGGGTGCGTAATTCATATGCCAGGTCGATCCCTGAGAGGAGTTCTTGTCTCCTGGGTGAAGCAGAAGCCAATATGACCTTATAGTTGGTAATCTTCAACTGTTGTTTCATTCAAAAGAAAACTTTTGTGATGCACTTTTTTTAATTCGGGGCGAAAGATACAAAAAATTTTGCATCGTCCTCACCACTACACTACACTGTAAACTGACATCGAATCAGTGGTCCTGCTTTGTTGTTTTGCTTTCAGACAAATTGTTCCTATCTTTGCATTCAAACATCAATGGTATGATCATCGACATTGCCCCATCTCCCGCCCTCTACCCTTACTACCGAAAAGAAAATGACACCGTGATCGTGGTCGATATCTTTCGTGCATCAACCACCATGTGCCGCATGCTCCACAACGGTGCCACAGCAATCATCCCCGTGGCAGAGATTGAGGAGGCGAAACGTTACAAGAATGATGGCTACCTGGTGGGAGCAGAACGACATACGCGAAAGTGCGACTTTGCTGACTTTGGCAACTCCCCCTTCGATTACACTCCTGAAAGGGTAGCAGGGAGAGAGGTTGTCTTCACCACCACCAATGGCACAATGGCCATCAGAGAGGGTGCAAACGCACAGGAGCTGTTGATAGGATCCTTCTCAAACATCGGTGCGTTAAGCCACTACTGCATCGAACATGCAGAACGAATTGTGGTACTCTGTGCGGGGTGGAACAACCGGATCAACCTGGAAGATATGCTCTTCGGGGGTGCTCTTCTGGAAAGGCTCTCTGCCTCTGGAAAGGTGGCCATCGGTTCAGATGCGGTGCGGGTAGCCCAACTGTTGTGGCTGCAGGCGAAAGCAGATCCGATGGGTTTTCTAAAGAGCAGTGAGCACTACGGGCGCCTCCTGGCCAACGGTGCGGAGGGAGATGCGGCCTACTGTCTGAGCAGTGACACCCTTGAGGTAGTGCCACTCTACAACCGCACAGACAAAAAAATAAGGGTCTCCCGCTAAGGAATCCCTTATTCATCCCAGTTGAAGAGGTCTTCAGGAATGCTGTCAGCAAACTGGTCCAGGTCGCGCCGTTCCTTCTTGGTGGGACGTCCCGTCCCGCGTTGTCGGTCTACGAACCCGCTGATGCTTTTAAGCTCCAACAGCTCATACTGCTCCTGAGGAGTCACGTTCTCCATATACTCCGGCACCAATCTCGCTCCCATTCGTTTTTCCGCAAGGGCAAGGACCTTGAAGGAATAGGTCACGGGAGGCTTCCTGACTTTGATCACTTCCCCCACTCTGACATTCCGGGAAGGCTTCATCGATGCCTCTCCAATCAGGACCCTTCCTTTTTTGCAGGCCTCCGTGGCGGCTGTCCGCGTCTTGAAGATACGTACCGCCCAGAGCCATTTGTCTATGCGCACTTCTTCCATCACTCAACAGATTACTTATTGTTGTATTGATTCATTGTGGTGTTGATACCGGCCAGACAAAAATTCCTGATCATATCCACCGCTGTTTCAATGCGTTCCGGTAACAGCAACTGCTCCTCCGGGGAAAAGGGTTCAAGCACATAATCCACCTGACGTCCACGTGGGAAATCATTCCCGATACCGAACCGCAGTCGCGGGTAATCCTGCCCTATCAACTCCTGAATATGCTTCAATCCATTGTGTCCCGCATCACTCCCTTTGGCTTTGAGACGCAGCGTCCCGAAAGGAAGAGCCAGATCGTCCACCACCACCAGCAGCTGTTGGTTGTCGATTTTCTCCTTCTGCAGCCAATAACGGATTGCATTCCCGCTCAGGTTCATAAAGGTGGAGGGTTTGAGCAACAGCAACATCTTGTTACGCAACCGCATCTCGGCCACAAAGCCGTAACGGCGATCCTCAAAAACAGCATTGGACGCTTTTGCAAAAGCGTCCAACACCATAAAACCTATATTGTGGCGGGTTTGCTCATAATCAGGTCCGATGTTGCCCAATCCCGCAATCAAATATTTCATCACATACCTCGTTAGGTTACTGCGCCTTGGCGGCGGCACCTCTTGCAGCACGCGTCAGCTGTACTCTACATACCACTGCATTCTTGGCACTGAGAATATCCAGGTTGTCGAAGTTGAGATCACCTACCTGAATTGATTTACCCAGCTCCAGCTTCTCAACATTCACCACCAATTCTTCCGGCAGATGAGCAGGCAACGCCTTCACCTTCAACTTGCGGCTGTCGAGCGAGAGCTTACCACCGGCCTTCACACCTTCAGCCAATCCTTCAAGACGTACCGGAATCTCAATCACCACCGGTGCATTTTCAAATACATGGAGGAAATCGATATGCAGGATGCTGTCTTTCACCGGGTGGAATTGAATATCTTTGACGATTCCCATCAGCTTCTTTGCTCCCAGGTCGAGGTTCACCAGAAACACTTCGGGTGTATAAATCAGATTGCGTACATCGCTGTTCTTCACAACAAAGTTGAGATTTTCGCCGTCGTGACCACCATAAACCACACAGGGTATCAGCCCTTCGCTACGGTAAGCCCTGGCCGCTTTTTTTCCGAAATCAGCCCTGACTTCGCCTTTTAATTCAAATGTTTTCATTTTTTCAATTGTTGTTTTTGTGTTACTCAAAATAAAGCTGCTTTCTTTATTTCCCATCACACTTGGGAGCTCTCAAAAAGCGGCGCAAAGTTAGTGATTTTCTTTTTAGTGTGCAATTATTTTCGGGGGTTCATTTTTTACCACCCACAAAAGGGATCGAATGTAAGATCAGAATGATAAAAAAAGAGTTGCTCGCTTCATTCGCGCTTCACTTTTCACAATTCCTGCAAGGTAATACCAAAAAAATCACTACTTTTGCAGTTAGAAATATTGCACTAAGCATTGCCTTTTTCACTTCGTGATCGACGACTTGATAAGGGTTTGTGTTTCTGCAACATCATAAAAAAGCTCATTTAAACAATGATAAACAGAAATTTAATTCGTATCCGAATCGTACAGATTGTCTATTCATGGTACCAGAATACGAATAAGGATTTGCGCGGTGCAGAAAAGGAACTTCTTTTCGGCTTGCAAAAATCTTATGACCTCTATTTCTATTTGCTTTCGCTGATGGTGGAATTGACAAAAGCGTATGAAAGCAGGATAGAGGCCAAGAAGAACAAGCATCTCCCCTCCTGGGAGGATCTCAACCCCAACACCCATCTTATCGACAACAAATTCATACGGCAGTTGAGCGACAACCGCCAACTACAGCACCATTTCGCTGAAAGACCAATGGTATGGGATGCCGACACCTCTTTTTTGAAAAACCTGCTCGACACCATTCTCGATTCGGACACCTATAAGAATTACACTGAGCTTGCAGCACCCACCTACAATGAAGATCGCGAGTTCTGGAGAAAATGTTTCAAGCAGTACATCTACCTCAATGAGGAGCTCGATGAGATACTGGAGGATGAGTGCATCTATTGGAACGATGATGTGGAGATCGTACAGAGTTTTGTCTTGAAAACAATCAAGCGATTCTCGGAGGATGAGGGAGCAGAGCAGCCACTACTGCCCATGTTCAAGGACGAGGAGGACCGGGTATTTGCACTGAAATTATTGCATGACACCATTCTCAACGAGGATAAATACAGGACACTGATAGAGAAGCACACCGAAAAGTGGGATTTCGATCGCATCGCTTTCATGGATATGATCATCATGCAGGTAGCTCTCTCGGAGATCTGCACCTTTGAGTCGATACCAACCAATGTCTCACTCAACGAGTACATTGAGATTGCAAAGTCTTACAGCACACCCAAGAGCAGCACATTTATCAACGGCATCCTGGATGCGATTGTACAGGAGATAAAAGCAGAAAAAACAATTTTTAAAAACTAATATTCACACACTTAAAAAATCATTCTCATGAATATTTTATTACAGGCTGCTCAGGGCAGCGGTTTCTCGGGCATGGGCAGTACCCTTTTTATGATGGTTGCCATCATTGCCGTATTCTATTTCTTCATGATCCGTCCCCAGCAGAAGAAACAGAAAGAGTTGCAAAAAAGTCGCGCAGCGATGAAAGTGGGCGACAAGGTGGTCACCTCGGGTGGTATCCACGGAAGAATCAAGGAGGTGGGTGAGACCTGGTTCCTGGTTGAGGTTGCCGACGGCGTGAAGATTAAGTTTGAGAAAGCCTCTGTCTTTGCTTCCTCATCAGATGTGACGACCCCTTAAACATCGTCTCATGGAGGTGAAAGCCATCATCGGAAAATGGAAACCCAAAGCGGCAGCCTTTTTTTCCACATTCCCGTGGAAGAATATGCTTTTTTTTCTGCTTTTCCTCCTGTTGGCTTTCATCTTCTGGTTAATGCTTTTCTTCCAGAAAGAGAATGTGGAGGGTACCTATCGCATTCCGCTGAAATACCACAACATCCCGCAAGATGTGGTGTTCGACAACCCCCTGCCCGACTATGTAGAGGTGAGCATCACCGATAACGGCGCCGCCATCTTTCGCCTCGACCTGAGCAAGAAAGACTCGCTCGAGATCAACGTGGCAGAGTTCACGGAGGAGGGTAACAACACGCTGCAGGGCGACCAGTACAGGCAGTTGATTCGCTCTCGCCTCTTTTCCAGCACCAACATCAGGGGTTATTATCCGATGATCATCAACCTAACCACCTCGAAGTTGCAAAGCAAAGAGCTCAAGGTTGTTTTCGACGGTGAGATTACCACCAGCAGGGTTAACCTTGTGGCAGACAGTGTCACCTTCCTGCCTGAAAAGGTCACGGCCTACGGATCACGTGAATCGCTTGGCAAGCTGGAGCATGCCGCCACCGAGTACACGGTCTTCAAGAACCTGAAAGCCACCTCACAATTGCCTATCCCCATCAACCGCGTGGAAGGTATCAAGTTCGTTCCCGATCAGGTGGAGATCTTCATACCGATTGAGGAGTATACGGAACGTACCTTCGAGGTACCGATCACCGCAACGGGGCTGCCCGGTAGCCTGGATGTGAAGTTTTTTCCTTCACGAGCCAATGTCTCCTTCTCAGTCACCCTGGAGGAATACCGCAAGATTGCTCCCGAAGATTTTGAGATCAGGCTCAATTACCGCAACTTTCACCAGAACGAAGATGGCAGGGTGGAGCTGCAACTGAGCAAGCATCCGGAAGCGGCACAGAATGTCCGCATATCACCCTCTAGCGTAGAGTTTCTCTTTGAAAACAAACCAAATCGATGATTACTGCAGGCATCACCGGTGGCATCGGAAGTGGGAAGTCGGTGGTCAGTGAGTTGTTCCGTCTGCATGGCATCCCGGTGTTTGACGCCGACAGTGAAGCCAAACAGCTCAACGATACCTCACCGGTCATCCGCAAAGAGCTCACTGCCCTCTTCGGAAAGGATCTCTATGCAGAAGGTTCACTCAACCGCAAACAACTGGCCGCCCTTATGTTTGGTGACAGGCAAAAGGTGGAGGCGGTAAACGCCATCGTTCATCCCGTCCTGGCCCAACACTTCATGGGTTGGTGTCTCCGCCACCAGGATCATCCGGTCGTGATGATCGAGGCAGCTCTTCTCTTCGAAGCCGGTTTTGTGCGTTATCTCGACAAGGTGATCACCGTCCTTGCTCCTGAAACTATCCGCCTCGCAAGGGTTATCCAACGTGATCACACCACCAGGGAAGCAGTTGAGGAGCGTATGAAGCACCAGCTGCCGGAGGAGGAGAAATTGGAGCGATCGGATTATGTGATACGCAACGACGGAAGCCACTCGCTCATCCTGCAGTCGGCAACGATCCTGGAGGACCTTCTACGATTGAATGAGCAATAAGGAGATATCTTACAACCGCTTATGCCAACGCAGCTAATCAGAAATATTTTTTTTTTGAACAATTAGCATTATCTTTGCAGCATTCAAATTTTAGGTTATTCAAAATTAACAACAAAGTCATGATTGAGAAAATTGGAATCAACGCCGGTAAAGTATGGACCATACTTGATGAAAACGGCCGCCAGAATGTGAAAGAGGTTAAGAAGGCAGCCAAGCTGACCGAAAAGGATCTCTATGCTGCCCTCGGATGGTTAGCCAGAGAAGGCAAGGTGGCGATGGAAGAGGTGGAAAAAGAGATCTTCATTTCGTTGAGTTAACGAAGTGCCATCGTAAAAAATTCAGATCAGAGGCTGTCTCCAAATAGAGGCAGCCTCTCTTTTTTGTAGTATGGGTGCCATCCTGAAAGAACGTTACACCAGAAAAATGAACCTTTCCCAATTCCCAATATTTTGGGAAGCTATTCTTTTATTCTAAAGTTATTGTACCCTTATATCCACTCCCATAAATATCGGAGTGGATATAAGGGTACAATAAGGGTGCAATAAGGCTAGAGCTTCCCAAAGCCCATGAAACTCCCTGTCTCTTCCCTGTCGAGGGATCGGTTTACTTCATCTGATCGAATCCTTTGCCATAGACACCCACCACATTGCTTTGTGAGATAAAGGCATTCTCATCGATTCGTTTTACCAGTCGGAAAATGGAGGTCGATTCGGTCTTGCGCGCCAGGATGATCAGCACCTTCTGCGGTTGCTGGGAATACCAACCTGTTCCTTCCAGCACGGTGCAGCCGCGGTCTAGTTCGGAGTTGACATGCGAGGCGATCTCGTTGTAGCGGGTGGAGAAGATGATGAACTGGACCGATTGACGGGCACCGTTGATCACCAGGTCAACGGTGTAATACATCACCGAGACCACAATCAGTCCGTAGATGATCTTTTCAAAGCTCTGAAACAGCAGATAGGAGCTGCCCACGATGACCAGGTCGATGTAAAGCAAACCTCGTCCCATGCTGATGTAGCGATACTTGGTGATGATGGCGCCAAGGATGTCCGTTCCACCGGTGCTGGCGTTGCGTGTATAGACCAGTCCCAGGCCGGTACCACTGAAGACAGCTCCGATGATGCTGGCAATCAGCGGGTCGGTATGGATGATCGCCTCGGTGATCAGATTCTCAGCCACAGCCATCAGCAAGGTCACCCCCACCACTCCATAGAGTGCTTTGAAGACATACCCTTTGCCCAGTATGAACCAGGCCACCACCATCATGAGGCCGTTCCCCACAAGAAAGGTCATGAAAACCGGCAGTCCAAAAGCGTACTTCAGAAGCAGCCCCACACCGCCGAGGCCGCCCACGACGATCTCGTTGGGCATGATGAAACCGGTGAAACCGATGGAGAAAAGCATCAATCCCACCGTGATTACCAGGTAATCCTTCCAGTAGAACGATTTGAGATAACGAACCTCTTTGGCCATGAGGAAATCTATTAAGGAATGAACTTTCTGACGATGGAGGATGATGCTCAGATCACCACATTGACAATCTTCCGCGGTACGATGATCACCTTCTTCGGCGTTTTACCTTCCAGCCACTTCTGAGAAGAGGGATGAGCCAATACCGCCTGTTGAATCTCATCATTGGAGGCATCGGCAGCGAACTCGATCACAAAGCGCGACTTGCCATTAAATGAGATGGCATAAGCGAAGGTATCCTCCTTCAGGTATTCCTCGTTCCAAAGGGGCCAGGCAGCATCACAAACAGTGCTCTCGTTGCCCAGTGCATGCCACAGCTCCTCCGAGATATGGGGTGCAAAGGGGGCCAGGCAGACCACCAGATCGCTCAGCACGGTTCGGTTACGGCATTTCAAGGCTGTCAGTTCGTTGAGGCAGATCATGAAAGCTGAGACGGAGGTGTTGAATGAGAACTGTTCGATGTCGGAGGTCACTTTCTTGATCAGCTTGTGCAGTGCCTTGAGTGCATCGCGCGACGGCTCCTCATCAGTTACTGCAAAGAGCTCTCCCTGATAGAAAAGATTCCATACCTTACGGAGGAAACGATGCACGCCATCGATGCCGTTGGTGTCCCATGGTTTTGATTGCTCCAGTGGTCCGAGGAACATTTCATAGAGCCGCAGCGTGTCGGCACCATAACGGGAAACGATGTCATCCGGGTTCACCACGTTGAACATCGATTTCGACATCTTCTCCACGGCCCAGCCACAGATATACTTCCCATCCTCGAGGATGAACTCGGCATTCTTGTACTCGGGATTCCAGTTACGGAACGCCTCAAGGTCGAGAATATCGTTGTGTACCATGTTCACATCCACATGAATGGGTGTCACCTCATATGATTCTTTCAGGTTGAGTGAGACGAAGCGGTTGCTGCCCTTGATGCGATAGACAAAGTTGCTGCGTCCCTGAATCATCCCCTGGTTGACCAGTTTCTTGAAGGGTTCTTCCTCACAGGTTGCACCGATATCGAAAAGGAACTTGTTCCAGAAACGGCTGTAAACAAGGTGACCGGTGGCATGTTCCGTACCGCCGATGTAGAGGTCCACGTTCCGCCAGTAGCTGTTGGCCTGTTCCGACACCAGTGCTTCTTCGTTGTGGGGATCCATGTAACGGAGATAGTAAGCCGATGAACCGGCGAAGCCGGGCATGGTGTTCATCTCCAGGGGGAATCCCTCGCTGGTATGCCAGTTCTTTGCCCGTCCCAGGGGTGGCTCACCTGTCTCGGTGGGCAGGAACTTGTCTACCTCGGGCAGCTCCAGCGGCAGCTGCTCCTCCGGCAATGTGTAAGGCATCCCCTCTTTGTAGTAGATAGGGAACGGCTCACCCCAGTAGCGTTGACGGGAGAAGATGGCATCACGCAGGCGGTAGTTGACCTTGCGGTAACCAAGGCCCTGCTCCTCCACCGCATCGATGGCCGCGGGGATTGCCTCCTTCACGGTCAGCCCGTTGAGGAAATGAGAGTTGATCATCACCCCCTCCTTCGCATCGAAACTCTCCTGGGAGACATCACACCCCTCAATGAGCGGTACGATGGGGAGGTTGAAATGTCTGGCAAAGGTATAGTCACGACTATCGTGTGCAGGAACTGCCATGATGGCACCGGTCCCATAGCCGGCCAGCACATAGTCTGAGATCCATATGGGCAGCGGTTCACCCGTGAAGGGGTGGGTAGCGTATGTACCGGAGAAGACACCACTCACCGACCGATCGGCAATTCTTTCCCGTTCTGTCTTTTTACCTGTTCTCTCAATATATTGTTTAACGGCATCGCGCTGCTCAGGGGTGGTCAGTTGTTCCACCAGCTCACTCTCGGGAGCCAGCACCATGAAGGTGACGCCGAAGATGGTATCGGCACGGGTGGTGAAGATGTCGAAGGTGACACCGCCGGGGGTATTGAAATGCATTACGGCACCCTCGCTGCGGCCGATCCAGTTGCGTTGCGTCTCCTTGAGTGAGTCGCTCCACGCCACCCTCTCCAATCCCTCCAGCAGGCGGGGTGCGTAAGCAGACACCCGCAGGCACCACTGCCGCATCTTCTTCTGTTCTACAGGATAACCCCCGCGAATGGAGAGACCTTCACTCACCTCATCATTGGCCAGCACCGTGCCCAGCTGTGAGCACCAGTTGACCATGGTGTCGCCCAGGTAGGCGATACGGTAGTTCATCAATATCTGCTGATGTTCCTTTTCACTCATGGCGTTCCACTCTGCCGCGGTGAAGTTCATCGGTTCACTGCAGGCCAGGTCAAGCCCTTCGGTACCCTGTTGGGAAAAAACCTGCTCCAGCTCGGCAATGGGTCGTGCCTGGTTGGCTTGATTGCAATAGTAGGAGTGGAACATGCGTATGAAAGCCCACTGGGTCCACTTGTAGTAGCCGGGGTCGCAGGTACGCACCTCCCGGTCCCAGTCGTAGGAAAAGCCAATCTTGTCGAGCTGTTCACGGTAACGGGCAATGTTCTGCTCGGTAGTGACTGCGGGGTGCTGTCCCGTCTGGATGGCATACTGTTCGGCAGGAAGGCCGTAAGCGTCGTAGCCCAT
This sequence comes from Dysgonomonadaceae bacterium zrk40, assembly GCA_016916535.1. NCBI lineage: Bacteria > Pseudomonadati > Bacteroidota > Bacteroidia > Bacteroidales > Dysgonomonadaceae > Dysgonomonadaceae bacterium zrk40. Next base: position 1,913,674 of record CP070276.1, on the reverse strand, counting down.
GGGGTGCAGCACGTTGAAGCCCTGCAAACGTTTGAATCGGGAAAAGATATCGGATGCGATGTAACCCAGCGGATGCCCCACATGTAGTCCGGCTCCCGACGGATAGGGAAACATGTCGAGCACATAGAACTTGAGTTTTGTGCCATCTTCCGTCACCTTGTAGGTCTTATGGTCAGCCCAATATTGCTGCCACCGTTTTTCTATCTCTCCGAAATTGTAGTCCATTCCTAGCCATTTTAAAAAACGGTGCAAAGATAGCAAATAAGTTCTGAAGTAGAGCCATTCAGCCGAAGGCTTTTGGATCACGAAAAAGGTTCATGGATTTGGTATGCAGCCAACAACTTTAATCAGCATACATCTTTTCAATGAGATCGTGATAGTGCTCCAGGATCACCTTGCGACGCAGTTTCAGGGTGTTGGTCAGCTCACCCTGTTCCATGCTGAAAGGCTGAGAGAGGAGCGTGATCCGTTTGATCTTCTCGTAGGAGGTGAACTGCGACTGAAGCAACTCTATCTGCCCGAAGACAAAATCGATGATCTCCTCTTTTTGCACCAGCTCCTCTACTGAGCTGTAGGGGATCTGCTGATCACCGGCATAAATTTTCAGCGCCTCAAAGTTGGGTACTACCAGTGCACTGACGAACTTGCGCTCATCACCGATAACAGCGACCTGATCGACATACTTGTCTTCGCTGACCCTTGTTTCGATCATCTGCGGAGCAATGTACTTCCCGTTGGAGGTCTTGTAAAGATCCTTGATCCGCTCGGTGAGGATGATCTCGTTGTTTTCTGTCAACAACCCGGCATCACCGGTCCTGAAGAAACCATCTTCGGTGAATACTTCCGCCGTGGCTTCCGGCTTGTTGTAATATCCCTTCATCACCGTCCCTCCCTTCACCAGGATCTCGCTGTTCTCACCGATCTTCACCTCAATGTCAGGCATCACCTTGCCTACTGTACCAATCCTGAAACCCTTTGCCGGGAAGCAGCTCACGGTAGCGGTGGTCTCGGAGAGGCCATATCCGTAGATCAGGTGCACATCGATCGACTGCATGAATCGATTGATGTTATCTGAGAGAGGGGCACCCGCCACCGGGAAGAAGTTGCCGCGGTCGATGCCTACCACCCGTTTGATCAGGTAATAAATGGTATAGCGATAGAAGAAAAACTTCAGCCGGTTAGTCAGCGGGGGACGCTTACCCTCGTTGCGGTACTCCAGATTGTGACGGCGTCCCGTGGTGACTGCATCCTGGAAGAGCCACTTGAGCACTCCCGATGCATTGTTGATGGTCTCCTGCACCCCGTCATACACCTTCTCCCAGAAACGGGGCACATTGCTCATCAGGGTGGGGCGCACCACTTTCAGGTTCTTGCGTATCTCATTGGGATCGCGATTGATTGCTACAGCCGTCCCCATGTGAAGACAGTAATAGGTCCACGCCTTCTCAAAGATGTGTGTCAGCGGGAGAAAGCACATGGAGAGATCCTTGTCCGACATGCCGGTGATGCGCTGGTCGTGGATCACCATCGCCTTCATGTAGTTGGCATGGGTGAGCATCACCCCCTTGGGTTCACCCGTGGTGCCCGAGGTGTAGATGATGGTTGCCATGTCATTATCTTTGAGCTGTTTGAGACGAGCGTTGACCAGTGTAATGGTTTCAGAATTGTCACCCGTGGCGATGAAATCATCAAAATAGACCGATGTGGTATCTTCTGCTTTCTTTACCACCTTCCGGTCGAAGATAACCAACTGCTCCAGGCGGTTGTTCTCCTGCTGTACCTTCCAGGCGTTGTTGTATTGAAACTGCTCCCCCACGAAGAGGATGCGGATGGCTGCATCCCGGACGATATAACTCACCTGTGCGGGTGAAGCGGTGGCATACATGGGCACCATCACCGCCCTGTTGGCGTATGCAGCGTAATCGGTGACCAGGTACTTTTCCATGTTCTGGGAATAGACACCCAGGTTATCGCCAGGATTGACCCCCATCTCAGCCATCGCCTGGGCCGCTTTTTTAATGGTTGAGGAGAATAACCTCCAAGACATGTCTACCCACTTCCCATCGGGATCCTGATATTTTAACGCAGTTTTATGCTTGTATTTAAGGGCTTGCCGGTGAACAACTTCTCCCAGATGATGATATGTCATATCCTTATGTGTTGGTGTTCTCAAATATACGTTTTTTCTGAAACATGACCGCGAAATTCTTAATTTTTTTGATAAACTGCATCGCTCATTTCATTTTTACGTCATACCTATTTTCTTAACAATCTAAAAATAGGGATCTTAATTAACGACACTTAACGTGATTTGAAGCGACGAAATAAAACAATGCATATATCTTTGTGGTGAAATGAATGCTCGCTACTCCATACTCATCGGTCTTGTTGTTCAGCTGATGCCTTTAAACAGTATCGGCCAGGATTATTATGCTGCTAACATCAACCCGGAGAATAACGGCCCTGTCTCTACGATCTTCTTGATGCCGAACGTCTACCCAGCGGTAGTCATAGAAGGAGACACGGTGGCCTGCATGTGGCTGACCGATTTCGTGAAATACTCTCCGATCCGCTTCCGCAGTAACAAGGATAAGATTGCTTACACCAAGCTGGTACGTGATGTTAAGAAAACACTCCCTTATGCCAAGCAAATTGCCGGTATCATCACCGAGACCTATGAATACATGGAGACACTCCCCGACGACAAGACCCGACAGGATCACCTCAACCAGATGGAGAAATATCTGATGGATCAATATACGCCCAAGATGAAGAAGCTGACCCGCTCCCAGGGACAGCTGCTCATGAAGTTGGTAGACCGGGAGACCAACTCCTCCTCCTACCACATCATCGATGCCTTTATGGGTAGCTTCAAAGCGTGGACCTACAATGTCTTTGCCGGCCTGTTCGGCAACAGCCTTAAGACCCGTTACAACCCTTATGGGGAGGATCGTGTGACCGAGCGGGTCTGCGTCATGGTGGAACAGGGAAACATTTAATCGGCACAAATCTCCTCTCCTTCCCGAGTTGACTCCCCCTCTTTTCTGAAAATCAGCCCTCTTGAAAGCAAATGCAAAATAAAATTGCCTATCTTTGCAGCGATTAATGATTAGGTTATGCGTTTCAATTTTCTTACTGATTTCCAACCGGTGCTTTTTCAAACCCTGAGAACCTACAACAGGGAGAAGTTCATGGCCGATTTAATGTCCGGTCTGATTGTGGGTGTGGTGGCATTGCCTCTGGCAATTGCCTTTGGAATCGCTTCAGGAGTAACGCCAGAAAAAGGGATCTACACAGCCATCATCGCCGGTTTCATCATCTCCTTCCTGGGGGGCAGCACTGTCCAGATAGGGGGTCCCACCGGTGCCTTTATCGTGATTGTCTACGGCATCGTCGAGCAGTACGGCGTACAGGGGCTCGCCATCGCGACGGTACTGGCCGGTGCAATGCTTCTGATGATGGGTTTCCTCAAGCTGGGCAGCGTAATCAAATTCATCCCCTATCCCATTGTGGTGGGATTCACCAGTGGCATCGCCCTCACCATCTTTTCCACACAGATCAAGGATCTCTTCGGCCTTACCACCCCTAAACTACCCTCAGGCTTTCTGGAGAAGTGGGTGATCTACTTTCAGCATTTCGACACGACGGATGGCTGGACATTGTTGCTCGGCCTGGCCAGTATTGCCATCATCATGCTCACTCCAAAGATATCGAAGAAGATACCAGGATCACTCATCGCCATTGTAGTGATCACCGTGGCTGCCTGGTTGATGAAACAGTATGGCGGCATTGCCATAGAGACCATCGGCGATCGGTTTGTGATCAACAAGCAACTACCCGCTGTGGAGCAGATATCGCTGAACCTCGAGACTGTCCGGATGCTCTTCCCTGCAGCCTTCACCATCGCCATACTGGGTGCCATCGAGTCGCTCCTCTCGGCCACGGTGGCCGATGGGGTGACAGGAAAAAAGCATAACTCAAACATGGAGCTGGTAGCACAGGGTGCTGCCAACATCATCGCTCCCTTCTTCGGGGGAATCCCCGCCACGGGTGCCATTGCCCGCACCATGACCAACATCAACAACGGGGGACGCACCCCGGTGGCTGGGATTATTCATGCCCTTGTATTGTTGCTGATCGTACTCTTCCTGGGTGATCTTACCAGACATATCCCAATGGCCTGCCTGGCCGGCGTGCTTGTGGTGGTAGCTTACAACATGAGTGAGTGGCGCACCTTCCGCTCACTCCTGAAACAGTCTCGATCGACCATGGCCATATTGCTCACCACCTTCTTGCTGACAGTCATCTTCGACCTCACCATCGCCATCGAAGTGGGTTTGTTGCTGGCGGTCTTCGCCTTCCTGAAACGAACCAACGAAAGTACGCAGATAAGACATACCACCGGAAAGATAGACATCACCAGAGAGATGGAATCACATGCAGCCGACCGGGAGGAGGAGGTGCTTTACCTGCCTCACAACACGGAAGTGTACGAGATTGATGGCCCCTTCTTCTTCGGTGTAGCCAACAAGTTCGATGAATTGATGCGCGAGACCGGAAGCCATCACCGCATACGCATCATCCGCATGCGCAAGGTACCCTTTATCGATTCCACCGGGTTGAACAACCTCGAGAACCTCTGCCGTAACTCCCGTAAGGAGAAGATACTGGTAATCCTCTCAGGTGTAAGCGAGACCCTGCGCACAAGCCTCAACATGTCAGAAATACCCGGTATCGTAGGAGAGGAAAATATCTGTGGCAACATCCACCTGGCGGTAGCCAGGGCAGAGGTACTTGCCGACGAACTTAGGGAAAAAGAGAAACATCACGAAAAGAGATGAAAGAGGAGAAAAACCTGCAGCTAACCGACTGGCTGCCCACTACCAAAAAAGAGATGCTGCTCCGCGGGTGGGAGGAAGCTGACGTGATCCTCTTCTCGGGAGATGCTTACGTGGATCATCCTTCCTTCGGCACCGCCGTGATTGGACGACTGCTGGAGAGTGAGGGATTGCGGGTGGTCATCGTACCGCAACCCAATTGGCGGGATGACCTGCGTGACTTCAAAAAACTGGGCAGACCCCGCCTCTTCTTTGCCGTGACCGCCGGCGTGATGGACTCGATGATCAACCACTATACTGCCAACAAACGGCTCCGCTCGAACGATGCCTACACCCCCGACGGGCGCTCCGACATGCGTCCCGACCGGGCAGTAACGGTATACACCCAAATTCTGAAACAACTCTTTCCCGAAGTACCTGTCGTGCTGGGCGGCGTTGAAGCTTCTCTGAGAAGGGTGACGCACTACGATTACTGGGATGACTCCCTGCACAAAACGATTCTGGCAGAGACGGGTGCCGATATGCTGATCTACGGAATGGGGGAACAACCGCTGCGTCAGTTGATCGCTGAACTGAAAAGAGGAAAAAGCATGAATGAAATCAGGGAGATACCCCAGACAGCTTTCCTCTGTTCCGGAACAAACATACCCCCAAACCCCTTCGAGGAGGAGGTGACTCTCTTCTCCCACGAGGAATGCCTTCAGGAGAAGATCAACCAGGCTCGCAACTTCCGGGTGGTTGAGGAGCAGTCGAACCGTTTACATGCGGCCCGCATCCTTCAAGAGGTGGGGGGAGAGATGCTCGTGGTGAACCCACCCTTTCCGCCGATGAACGAAGCGGAGATTGATGCCTCCTATGACCTCCCCTATACCCGCCTACCCCATCCCAAGTATCGTGAAAAACAGATCCCGGCTTACGAGATGATCAAGTTCTCGGTCAACCTGCATCGGGGCTGTTTCGGCGGCTGTGCTTTCTGCACCATCTCTGCCCATCAGGGCAAGTTTATCGCATCCAGATCAAAGAAATCGGTGCTCGAAGAGGTGAAAAAAATCACCCGGATGCCGGGATTCAAGGGATACATCAGTGACCTGGGTGGCCCCTCGGCCAATATGTACCGGATGCAAGGAAAGGATCTCTCCATCTGCGAGAAATGCAAACGCCCCTCCTGCATCTTTCCAAAGGTATGCTTCAACCTCAACACCAACCACGCTCCCCTGCTCGATATCTACCGGTCGGTCGACACCATTCCCGGTATAAAAAAATCGTTTATCGGCAGTGGAATCCGTTACGACATGTTGCTGCAAGAAGGAGCTGATACCACTGATCGCAACTCCGCACAAAGCTATCTGCGGGAAGTGATCACCCGCCACGTGTCGGGGAGACTGAAAGTTGCACCCGAGCACACTTCAGATGCGACATTGTCACTGATGCGGAAGCCCTCCTTCCAACTCTTCTACCGGTTCAAGGCAATCTTTGACGAGGTGAACCGCAAAGAGGGACTCAACCAACAACTGATTCCCTATTTCATCTCGTCCCATCCTGGATGCAGCGAAGAAGACATGGCAGAGCTTGCCGCGATCACCAAGAACTTGCATTTCAAACTGGAACAGGTACAGGATTTCACCCCCTCACCCATGACCCTTGCCACTGAGATCTACTATACCGGCTTTCATCCCTACACGCTCAAACCGGTCTACACCGCCATCACTAAGGAAGAGAAAAATGGACAACGACAGTTCTTCTTCTGGCATGACCGGCGTAATAAGCAACAGATCATCCGCGCCCTTAAAAAGATGAACCGTCCGGACCTGATACGCAAACTCTACCCAAACGGTTAGTAAGCCGCTGTCCGAGTTTGTATGATTGCTGCCTCATAAGATCATGTTAATCTTTGTTAATCACTCTTTTTTCTCTCTTTACGGTGCAACGTTTTATACAATTCATGCATCTTTCAATTAGTAATCATCGAGTGATTTCATATGAGGAAAACGCTTTTGACATTTACTTTAGTGTCGGCCGGTATCTTACTGGCAATGGTTTCATGTGACGACAATTCTCATTCACTTGGAAGTTTCGGAATCGACATAGCAACCGTGAACCCCGAAGGAGAGGATGCATATTCACTGTTGCTGGACAACGGCAAAAGGCTTTGGCCTGCCGCCAGTGCAGTACCCTACAATCCCACCTTCAACCAGAGAGTATTTCTGAACTACACCATCCTCTCTGATGCACAAAGCGGTTACGACCATTACGTGAAGGTGAATGACATATGGAACATTCTTACCAAAGATGTAATTGAACTGAACGCTGAGAATGCCGATAGCATCGGCAATGACCCGGTGAAGTCAAATGCGGTATGGGTAGGGGGTGATTACCTCAACGTCTCTTTCATGTTCAATTACGGTGGAGTGAAACCACATGCCATCAACCTTGTAAAAAACAGTGCCTCGGCAGTATCATCGGATGACCCTATCAATTTGGAATTCCGTCACAACGCTTACCAGAGCGACCGTACAAAACTTTTCGAAGGGTTTGTCTGCTTCGATCTGAAACCTCTGAGAAGCAGTACTGCAGATTCGGTTTTGTTGTCCGTGAAAGTGAAAGAGTGGGATAAAGATGTCACATATGATGTGATTTACAGGTACAACGAGGCTTCGGTCAACACACGCACCGAGATCCCGATACCCGTAATCTCATCAGATGAATACTATTAAATAAAAAAAAACCACAAGACAATAGTTCTATTTCTTATATGACTTTTTGATTTTCCAAAAACCGGCCGGACACTGTGAAGCGTCCGGTCGGTTGCTTTTTGGAGCGTTGCAATCGCCCCCCCCACATCAATAAGATTTCATCTGATGTGTTGCACAACATATCGGATCATTTTTTTTGTTGCAAGTTTGATTCTATTTTTACAGTCGGCTAGCACAGTACAGCACAGTACTATAAACCGAATTAAGATGAACCTGCAATTTACCAATAGAAACTCGAAAGTACAACAGCTGGTAGATTATATCCAAAATTTAATCGCTTCCAGTGAATTGAATTATGGCGACAAGCTTCCCTCCATCAACCAATTGAGCAAAGATTTTCACATTTCACGCGACACAGTTTTCAAGGCATTTTCTGATTTAAAAAATAGGGGGATTATAGAATCAGTACATGGTAAAAACTATTATGTCTCGTCTGTCAACAGGAACATCCTATTGCTCCTGGATGAATATTCTCCATTCAAAGAGGTACTTTATAACACACTTCGCAATAATCTTCCGGACAACTACCACATCGATCTCTGGTTTCACCAATACAACGAACAGCTCTTCAATCAGATTATCGACGATTCAGCTGGCATGTACAACCATTACATTGTCATGAACTACCACAATGAGAATTTTGCGGATTCATTGGGAAAACTGGACAAGAAGAAATTGCTCCTGCTCGATTTTGGGAAATTTGCCAAAGATGATTTCTCCTATCTCTGTCAGGATTTCGACGAAGCACTTTACCAAGCGCTGGAAAGTATTAAGGATCGTCTTTGCAACTACCGAAAACTATATTTTGTATTTAACAAGAGTCACAAACATCCCGCCAGTAGCAAAGAGTACTTCAGTAAGTTTTGTATCGACAATGATTTCGACTTTGAGATCCTGGATGAGGTGAATGAAGAGAGTACCATCAGCAGCAATTCCTTCTATCTGGTCATCAAACAGGAGGACATCGTGAACATCATCAAGCAGGGACGTAAAGAAAAGCTCCGCATGAAATATGATTATGGGTTGCTGGCGTACAATGAAAATCCTTTTTATGAAGTGATAGATGTCGGCATCTCCAGCATCAGCATTGACTTTCGTCGCATGGGAGAACTGGCAGCAGCATTTGTGACTTCGGGAGAACCAATTCAGACATATTTACCAACGACCATTACAGAACGAAATTCCTATTAACAAAAACAATTATAAATAGGGTCTGCTGAATAATAGATATTTATTCTGAAAATCAGCAAATTAAACGATATAAAATTTGCATAACTGCAAGAAATTGAGTATTTTTACTTCATAAACCTTGCATTTTATGATACGATACAAGAGCTCCAGACAGCTTTCAATATCCGAGTTCAAGATGCCTTTTGAGGCAAAACTGGATGAGAATAACCGGTGGGTTGTTCTTTCAAAAATAGTTCCCTGGGAAGAGTTCGCCCGGCTTTACTACAAGAACTTCAAGAGCAACCGTGGTGCCCCCACCAAGGATGCCAGGCTTGTGCTGGGAGTGATCATCATCAAGCACATCATGAAGACGGACGATCGCGGTGTGATAGAGATGATCCAGGAGAATCCCTACATGCAGTATTTTCTTGGACTCGAAGCTTTCACTTATGAACAGGTAATGACGCCCTCGCTGCTGGTTTCCATCAGGAAACGCATTGATCTGGATGTCTTTGAATCATTGACAGACGATTTAATAAGAAAAGGGTTGAAGCTGAAAGCCGGGACAAAACAAGAAAAGGCTGACACGGTTACGAAGGATGAAGAAGATGATAATGATGACGACCCTGATCCACATCCCGGGAACAAGGGGAAGCTTCAATTGGATGCAACGGTCTGTGATGCGGATATCAAGTATCCCACCGATCTGGATCTGCTGAACGAGAGTCGTCAAAAGGCCGAGGAGTTGATTGATGAGTTGTGTTTAAAACTGGGTATTAAAGATAAACCCCGTACATACAGAAGGGTTGCACGCAAGGATTTTTTGAATGTATCGAAGATGAAGAGAAAACCTGCCAACGTTTTAAGACAAGCGATACGCAAGCAAATCAACTACCTGAAGCGGGATGTACGGACTATCAATGAGATGCTGGACACCATAAAGGATGAACCGGTTCCTTTTGACAGGCGGCAACTGAAATATTTTTTTGTTATCCAGCATCTGCTGGAACAACAGGAGACAATGTACAAGAAGAAGAGCCATCAAGTAGAAGATCGCATCGTGAGCATTCATCAGCCGCATGTACGTCCCATCGTGCGTGGCAAGGCCAAGGCCAAGACGGAGTTTGGCGCCAAGATCAACATCAGCCTGCTGGATGGATATGCCAGGGTGGATCATTTTGACTGGGATGCCTTTAACGAGGGGCAGGATCTTCAGGCACAGGTCGAACGCTTTAGGGAACTGACAGGGAAATACCCGGAGCTGGTTCAGGTGGATAAGATTTATCTCACCCGGGAGAACAGACGGTTTTTGAAAGAGAAAAGAATCCGCTACACCGGGGAACCACTGGGACGAAAACCGATAAAAGAGATCAAGAGCAGATACCAAAAACGTAAAGAGCGACGAGAGGCGGCGGAACGCAATCAGGTTGAAGGAAAGTTTGGTCAGGGGAAACGTGGATATGGTTTAAATGATATCCGCGCCAGATTGGCCACGACATCAAACAGTTGGATAGGGGCTATCATTTTTGTGATGAACCTGATCCGACATATGAGGGATATTCCCTTGTCTTATTTTGTCTCGTTACTATTGAAACTGATGAAAGTGAGAAATATAAACATTTATCCACTCGGGCCACAAATGAAATTGTGTGCCTGATTAGGATTTAATAAGCAGACCCTAAATATATATCCATTATGCATAACTACCCAAAAATCGGCATTCGACCGGTAATTGACGGCCGACAGGGAGGCGTCAGAGAAAGCCTTGAAGATAAAACAATGAACCTGGCCAGGGCTGTATCAGATCTCATAAGCAGCCACCTGAAGAATGGTGACGGCAGCCCTGTAGAGTGTGTGATTGCAGATGGCACCATCGGGCGTGTGGGTGAGAGCGCCGCCTGTGCAGAAAAGTTTGAACGCGCAGGAGTAGGTGCAACCATCACTGTCACCTCCTGTTGGTGTTACGGCACCGAGACCATGGACATGAACCCACATTATCCGAAAGCAGTATGGGGTTTCAACGGTACCGAGCGACCCGGCGCAGTATATCTTGCTGCGGTGTTGGCTGCACACGCGCAAAAAGGGTTACCCGCTTTTGGCATCTATGGCCGTGACATCCAGGACATCAGTGACAACAGCATTCCAGACGATGTACAGGAAAAGTTGCTCCGCTTTGCCCGTGCGGCACAAGCGGTTGCCACCATGCGCGGCCGCTCCTACCTCTCCATCGGCAGTGTCTCCATGGGCATCGCCGGATCAATGGTTAATCCCGACTTCTTCCAGGAGTATCTGGGAATGCGTAACGAATCGGTCGACTCTACCGAGATTTTGCGTCGGATTGAAGAGGGCATCTACGACCGGGTTGAATTTGAGAGGGCAATGGCTTGGACGGAAGAAAAGTGCAAGCCTAATGAGGGAGAGGACTTTAACAGTGAAACAAAAAAGAGATCTCGCGAGGTGATGGATGCCGACTGGGAGTTTGTGGCGAAAATGACCCTGATCATCCGCGACCTGATGACCGGCAACCCGAAACTGCGGGAGATGGGCTTCAAGGAGGAAGCTATCGGGCACAATGCCATCGCTGCGGGTTTTCAGGGTCAGCGACAGTGGACCGATTTCCGTCCAAACGGTGATTTCTCAGAAGCAATCCTTAACAGCTCATTTGACTGGAACGGCATACGGGAGGCTTATATCCTGGCAACCGAGAATGATGCACTCAACGGAGTGTCGATGCTTTTCGGACACCTTCTCACCAACAGAGCACAGCTCTTCTCCGATGTACGTACCTACTGGAGCCCGGAAGCAGTGAAACGGGTAACAGGGAAGGAACTGACCGGCAGGGCTGCAAACGGCATCATTCACCTGATCAATTCGGGCTCCACCACCCTCGATGGTACCGGGAAACAACAGTTTAACGGTGAACCCTCACTGAAGCCTCACTGGGAGATCACACAACAGGAAGTAGATGAGTGCCTTGCGGCTACCACCTGGTATCCTGCCAATCGTGACTACTTCCGTGGAGGGGGTTTCTCTTCAAACTTTCTGTCGGAGGGTGGCATGCCTGTCACCATGTCGAGACTGAACCTGGTGAAAGGGATGGGACCTGTGCTACAGATCGCAGAAGGGTGGACCGTGGAGATTGGAGCCGAGGTGCACAGGATTCTAAATGAGCGTACCGATAAGACCTGGCCCACCACCTGGTTCGTGCCGCGCCTTACCGACAAGCCCGCCTTCCGGGATGTCTATTCGGTGATGAACAACTGGGGAGCCAATCACGGTGCCATCAGCTACGGCCATATCGGCAAAGATCTGATCACCCTGGCATCGATGCTTCGGATCCCGGTATGCATGCACAACATTGCTGATGATGAGATCTTCAGGCCCTCCGTGTGGAACGCTTTCGGCATGGAGAAAGAGGGGGCCGATTACCGTGCTTGCGATAATTTCGGACCCATCTATCAATAAAAACCACTAACACGGAATTGTTATGCTGAAAAAAATACCAAAGATTCTGTCGCCGTTGTTGGTAAAAACATTGATGGAGATGGGCCATGGCGATGAGATTGTAATTGCCGATGCCAATTTCCCCTCTCACACCTGTTCATCCAATGTGATCAGGGCTGACGGTCTCTCGGGAACGGAGATCCTGGAAGCGTTGCTGGAGCTGTTTCCACTTGACAGTTATAGTGAACATCAGCTATTTCTGATGAATGTGGTTCCTGGCGACGATTATAAACCGGTAATCTGGGAGGAATATTTAAACCTCCTGCAACGTTCCGGGGAACCCTGCAGGATTGGTTTCCTCGATCGGTTTCCGTTCTACGAGAGAGCCCGAGAAGCCTATGCCATAATTGCAACGGGCGAAGAGGCTTTGTATGCCAATATCATCCTGAAAAAAGGGGTGGTCAAATAAGAACAGAATCATGAATAAAACAAAACTACCCTTGCTGCGACACAACGGTGTCAACTACCTGATTCCTTTCATCATCATCACATCCTGTTTTGCCCTCTGGGGGTTTGCCAACGACATCACCAACCCGATGGTGAAGGCATTCTCGAAGATTTTCCGGATGAATGTCACCCAAGGGGCACTGGTACAAGTGGCTTTCTACGGAGGCTATTTTGCGATGGCTTTTCCGGCTGCAATCTTCATCAAGAAGTTCTCCTACAAATCGGGTATCCTGATGGGACTGGCACTCTATGCCATCGGTGCATTTCTCTTCTTCCCGGCGAAAATGATGGGTAGCTATTGGCCGTTTCTATTCGCCTATTTTGTTTTGACCTGTGGATTGTCATTCCTGGAGACCAGTGCCAACCCCTATATCCTCACCATGGGTCCGGAGGAGAATGCCACGCGCAGGCTCAACCTGGCTCAGTCGTTCAACCCCCTCGGATCACTCATGGGAATGTTTGTGGCAATGCAGTTCATACAAGCACGACTCAATCCGATGAACTCAGCAGAACGAGCAGCCCTCCCGGAGGAGCAGTTCAGGCTTCTCAGCCAATCTGATCTCTCCATCCTCATCACACCATACCTGGCCATCGGGCTGGTAGTGGTCTTGATTTTCCTGATCATTTTCTTCACCCACATGCCGGTGAACGGAGACAAGGAGAAGACATTCTATTTCGGCAGCACGATCAGGCGGATCTTCTCCCTCCCCAACTACCGGGAGGGGGTTATTGCCCAATTTTTCTATGTGGGGGCTCAGATCATGTGTTGGACCTTTATCATCCAATACGGCACCCGTGTGTTCATGGCACAGGGAATGGATGAACAGGCTGCCGAAGTATTGTCGCAGAAGCACAACATTGTGGCCATGTCACTATTTATCGTGAGCCGTTTCGTAGCAACCTATCTGATGAAATTCTTCAACCCGGGAAAAATGCTGCGTACGTTTGCCGTCACAGCAGCCATCCTTTCCCTGGGTGTGATTTTCTTCAGGGATGTATGGGGTCTCTACTGCCTGGTAGCTATATCAGGTTGTATGTCACTCATGTTCCCCACCATTTACGGCATCGCACTGAAAGGAATGGGTGAGGATGCCAAGTTTGGTGCAGCGGGGTTGATCATGGCCATTCTGGGCGGATCACTGCTACCTCCCCTGCAGGCGCGTATCATCGACATGGGAATTATCGGTACTGACTTCCCGGCGGTCAATGCCTCTTTCATTCTTCCACTGATCAGCTTTCTGGTAGTAGCATGGTATGGCAGGAAAGCTTACCGGAGAAGCATTGCTGTTTATCACGGGTAAGCTTTAATCACGATTGAAAAATTGAACCTGAAGATGAAGAATTGGATACAAATTGTTCAATTGCACTAACGAAAACAACAACCACAATGATAAAGAAATTCCTACTCAGTGCTTCAATTATGCTGTTGTCGTTCTTTCTCCCGGCACAACAGACCATCACACCAGCCCAAACCATCAGGATAGATGAAGGGGACAGTAAAGAGTTGATCATTGCAAAAGCCGCGCATGTGATTCCATCGCCCAATCAGCTGGAAGCACTCCGGAACGAGTTCATCGCGTTCATCCACTTTGGTCCGAACACCTTCACACGGAAGGAGTGGGGCACCGGCATGGAGGACCCCGGCGTCTTCGACCTGAAGAGCCTGGATACCGACCAATGGTGCCGCGCAATGAAAGCCGCAGGCATGAAAATGGTCATCCTCACCGTGAAGCATCATGATGGCTTTGTCCTCTGGCAGAGCCGTTATACCGACCACGGCATCATGTCCTCGGGTTTTCGTCACGGAAAGGGAGACATTCTCAGGGAGCTGTCTGAGTCCTGCAAGAAACATGACCTGAAGCTCGGGGTTTACCTCTCACCGGCAGATCTCCACCAGATTGAACATCCGGAAGGGCTTTACGGTAATCTCAGTGCATACACAAAACGAACCATCCCCCGCCAGGTGCCGGGACGACCGTTCAAGAACAAGACCACCTTCACCTTTGAGGTGGATGACTACAACGAATATTTCCTGAACCAGCTCTTCGAGATCCTGACCGAGTATGGAGAGATTCATGAAGTATGGTTCGACGGGGCACACCCCAAAAGGAAGGGGGGACAGACTTACAACTATCCTGCGTGGCGGGAGCTGATCCGCACCCTGGCTCCCAAAGCAGTAATTTTCGGGCGTGAAGATATCCGCTGGTGTGGGAACGAAGGGGGAGCCACCCGTGACACCGAGTGGAATGTGATCACCTATCCCGATGATCCGGGCAACTCCTCCCTCTTCCCCGACCGTACCGAAACGGATCTCGGCTCACGGAAGATGCTTTACCAAGGTAAATACCTGCACTACCAGCAAGCGGAGACCAACACCTCCATTCGTGAAGGATGGTTCTACCGCGATGACACCCATCAGAAGGTGCGAAGTGCCGACGATGTGTTTGATATCTACGAACGCTCTGTGGGTGGAAACTCTACTTTTCTGCTCAACATTCCTCCCAACCGTGACGGGATATTCTCCCCTGAAGATGTGGCTGTACTGGAAGCTGTAGGCAAACGGATCAGGGAGACCTATGAGGTGGATTTGCTACAAGGTGCCGAAGGAGCTGCAGAGTTGCTGGACGGCGATCCTGACACATACCTCCTGTTGGATGAGAGACCGCGTGAACTGACGCTGACGCTGTCTGCTCCCGTTACAATCAACCGCCTGATGCTGCAGGAGGCAATCGCCACCCACAGTGAACGGGTAGAGGCGCACGCTGTAGATGCCTGGATCGGGGACGGATGGGTGGAGGTTGCAACGGCAACCAACATTGGCTACAAGCGAATCCTCCGTTTTCCGGAAGTCACCACGAAAAAGATCCGTATCCGGGTGACTGCAGCACGTCTTGACCCGGCCATCAGCCATGTTTCCGCCCATTATTACCAAACGCGACCGCCACAGCTCACCTTTTCACGAGACAAAGAAGGAATGGTCACCATTGCACCCCGGCAGTCCGACTTCAACTGGAATCAACATGGTGAGAATGCTACCGGCAACCTGAACAGTGGGTATGAAATTTATTACACGCTCGACGGCAGTGAACCTACTCAAGCCTCCCACAGATACACCCAACCGGTAAGGGTTGAACGAAACGAACTGAAAGCGGTTTCATTTGCGAACGACATGAAGGGCCCGGTGCATCAGGAAGCGTTCGGGCTCGTGAAAAAAGAATGGACATTGCTCAGGGCAAGTAGTCAGCAGCATAATCGAGCCGCTCATTTTGCTTTCGATGCCGACCCACAAAGCTACTGGCAATCGGACGAGAATGCCGAACCGCACTATATAGCCATTGACCTGGGATCGACACAGCAGTTAAATGCAATGGTCTACACCCCGCAAACCGTTCATGGTGATGGGATGATGGCAGAGGGAATCCTGCAGGTCAGTATGGACGGAGAACGGTGGGAAACGGTGGAGAAATTTCTGTTCGGCAACCTGATCAATGATCCCACACCCCGGACACATCGCTTGACACAACCGGTAACAACCCGATATATCCGGATCGAAGCGACCGGGATTGCAGGAGATGGGAAATCATTGGCAATCGCGGAACTGGATTTTTTATAACGAGATAAATGATGATGGGTGCCGCCTCAAACGACATACGTCTAACTGATACTTTTTTAAATGAGAACCGATGAAAAAATTTCCTTTGATTTCCCTGATGGCGTTACTGCTGTTATCAACAAGTTGCAACAACCAACCAAACGGACAGGAGCTTTCATTACACTACGACACACCTGCCAATAGCTGGGAAGAGACGCTGCCTCTGGGCAATGGACGCATCGGCATGATGCCTGACGGGGGAGTAGAGCAGGAGATGATTGTGTTGAACGACATCACCATGTGGTCCGGCAGCGAGGATCCCGAAGCACTCAATCCCGAAGCCATTGAATATCTGCCGGTGATCAGACAGCTGCTGCTGGATGGCAACAACCTGGAAGCTCAGAAAGTAATGTATGAACATTTCAGGTGCGGCGGTCAGGGATCAGCTTTCGGCAGTGGCAAAGATGCCCCGTACGGCTCCTTCCAAATGGTTGGGGAGTTACATATCACCCACAAATACCGGGAAGGGGACAGCATCCGGGATTACCAACGGGAACTCTCCTTAAACGATGCCGTAGCATCGACACGCTTCAGCTCGGGGAGCACCACCTACACACGGGAATACCTGGCATCGCACAGCAATGACCTGCTGCTGATTCGGATCGGAGCGGACAAGAAAGAGGCGGTCACCTTTGATCTGGAGCTCAGTCGTCCCGAGAGAGCTACTATTACTCTCGAGGAAAAGGGACTCCGGATGGAAGGACAACTGAACGACGGCAACAACGGTGACGAAGGAGTGAGTTACCTCACCCGCCTGAAGATGATCAACAAAGGGGGAATCACTTCGCAGGAGGGACAGTCGCTCAGGGTTGAGGGTGCCGATGAGGTACTGTTGGTTATTTCAACCGCCACCGATCTACTGGAGAGTGATTATCATTCCATGGTTGACAGCTTGCTTGGAGCAGCAGATTCCAACTCCTTCAAAAAACTGAAAGAAAATCACATTGCAAAGTACCGGGAGAAGTTCGATCGTGTGGAACTCTACTTGGGTGAACAAGACAACAACAATACAACACCGGAACGTCTGTCGGCATTCCAGCACAACGATGACCCTGCTTTCGCCGCCCTCTATTTTCAATATGGGCGCTACCTGATGATAAGCGGCACCCGTGAGCATAGCCTGCCGCTCAACCTGCAGGGATTGTGGGCCAATCAACTGCAGACTCCCTGGAACGGTGATTACCACCTCAACATCAACCTGCAGATGAACTACTGGCCGGCAGAGGTATGCAATCTTGCCGAGCTGCACAAACCTTTGACCCGTTACACCGCATCGCTGGTTGAATCGGGAGAAGCGACTGCATCCACCTTCTATGGTGCGGAGGGTTGGGTTGCCCATATGATGAGCAATCCCTGGCAATTCACCGCACCCGGTGAGCATGCCTCCTGGGGAGCCACCAATACCGGCGGGGCCTGGCTCTGCCAGCATCTCTGGGAACAATATGCTTTCAGCGGTGACCAGGACTATCTTCAATCAGTATATCCCGTCCTTGAAGGTGCTGCCCGATTTTTCCTGAGCAGTATGATTCGTGAACCAAAAAATGGGTGGTTGGTAACTGCTCCCTCCTCCTCACCCGAAAACGCCTTTTATCTCCCCGGCAACAGTGAAGAACCGGTTTATGTGTGCATGGGTCCCTCCATGGATGTGCAGATCATCCGGGAACTGTTCACCAATCTCCTTTCAGCATCCGAGATTCTCGGAATAGAGGATGAGACAGTGAAGAGGATCAGGGAGGCACTACCCCAACTGCCACCAATGCAGATCAGTCCCGCGGGCTATTTGCAGGAATGGCTGGAGGATTATGAGGAAGAGGATCCCCATCACCGACATGTGTCACACCTCTACGCGTTGCATCCCTCCAACCAGATCTCACCGGTCACCACACCGGAGCTGGCCAATGCGGCGAGGAAGACACTGGACCGCAGGGGTGATGAGGGTACAGGCTGGTCACGCGCCTGGAAGATCAACTTCTGGGCCCGCCTGCACGACGGCAACAGGGCCTACAAATTGCTGAAAAGCTTGTTGGAACCGGCGATGGAAAATGTCAGTATGAGGGCTAAAGCGGGCACCTACCCCAACCTCTTTTGTGCACACCCACCCTTTCAAATTGACGGTAACCTGGGGGGGACAGCCGGCATTGCGGAGATGCTCATTCAGAGTCACGACGGATACATCCATCTGTTGCCGGCACTGCCTGAAAGCTGGTCGGAGGGCAGCTTCCGTGGGTTACGCGTACGGGGAGGAGCAGCGGTAAATGCCGTTTGGCAGGATCATAAACTGACCAAGGTCCACATGGTCGCCACTCATTCGAATCTGTTCACGCTCAAAGTACCCTCATATGTTTCTCAAGTTGAAATAAACGGAGAAATGGTGCCGATGGAAGAGGGTTTTGTGACCTTCAACCTGCAAAAAGGCGAAGAGGGAGAGATCCGGATGAGACACGAAAATAGAGACAATTAAAGTTTCTTATGTATGTTATGTTGAGATGGAAAAGCCATATTCCATCTCAACATTTCGCTTCACTTTGTTCGGTATTTGTTCGGTACTCGTTCTAATCTCGTTCTAATATGGTTCTAATATGGCTCTAATCTCGTTCTAATAGATTAGAACGAGATTAGAGTCAGTTAGGTCTGAATTAAGGTGAAATAAAAACCCAGATACGGCCAATGCTCCGACAAGAGAATGATTGCGAAGGCTATATACGGTCGTAGGGCAACCGTGACAATGCCTCCGACATCTTCTCCAGCATCTCATTCATCGGTTTTTCCACCATCCCCCGGAGAAAGGGATTCAGTTCGGCGCGGAGAGTGAGACGCAGTCTGGTATCCTTCTCTCCTTTTGCAACCAGCTGTATCCAAAGAAAGACATCAAAAGGAAGTTTTTCAGATTTCAACTTCACCACCTTGTTCGGTTCCCGCTCAGTCAGCAGGAATCGCACCGAACCAATCGGATTTACACTAAAGGAGATGCTATCCTCATCAAAAGAAAGGTCCCGAATCTGATCTTCAGGGATCTCATTTTTCACCTTCTCCAGGTTGCGGGGATCAGAGAGTACGCGGTACACATCAGCATCACTGTACAGGATTGTTTTTACGTCGCTTACGAATTCTGTCATCGTTTGCCTTTTTTGGGTGTCTGACCCCACTGGTCGGGATTCCTGCGCCAGTCCTGTAGCGTTTTAAGCTCCGATTCATCGATGTAATCGGTGGCCACTGCCTCGTCGAGGATCGCATCATAGTTGCAGAGCGTGGTGAGCTCCACCCTTGCGTCGTGCATGCTCTGTAGCGCGAGAGGGAAACCGTAAGTGAAGACTGCCACCATCCCCAACACATCCGATCCGTCACGGCGGATTGCCTCCACCGCCTTGAGGCTGCTGCCGCCGGTGGAAACCAAATCCTCGATCACCACAACCTTCTGTTTTGGCTTCAGGTCACCTTCGATTAAATTCTCCAGGCCATGATCCTTGGGTGTAGAACGGATATAGACAAAGGGGAGTCCCAACAGATCAGCGACCAACACTCCCGGAGCGATGGCACCTGTAGCCACACCCGCGATGGCATCGACCTGGGGATACTTTTCAAGTATCAGCCTGGCAAACTCCACTTTGATGAAGTTGCGAATGGCAGGATAGGACATCAGTTTCCGGTTGTCGCAGTATATAGGTGATTTCCAGCCCGAAGCCCAGGTGAAGGGATTGGAGGGCTGCAATTTGATCGCTTTTATTCGCAGCAGTTTTTCAGCTGTCAACTTTTGAACGTCATGCATATTGTTGCAGGTTTTTTGAGATGAATCACAAAAGTACGCTTTTCATCCGTAAGTGAGATTTATTTCAGAAAAAAAATCAGTACACCTCGCCGAGGGTGGCGATGCTGATCTTCACCCCTTGGCAGCAGGTAAGCGCTATGCCGCAGGCCTCCAGGGTAGAACCGGTGGTGATCACATCATCTATAAGCAACAGATGTTTGTCCTGAAACTCCTCCGGGTTGGAGACACGGAAGATGTCACGCACATTCTCCCAGCGTTGTGTACGGGTTCGAACTGTTTGCGTGGGATTGTAAACCTCACGGATGAGATTTCCAACGGAAAGGGGAAGAGCGGTAGCCTGTGAAAGTCCTTGAGCTATCAGTTGCGACTGGTTGTAACCCCTGGATTTTTCCTTTCGCGGATGGAGTGGTACCGGCACGATTAGCTGAACGGGTGCAAGGAAGTCGCTCCCCAACAGATCTTCACCGAAGAGGCGCCCCATCAGGAGACCAACTTCCTGTCGTTGATGGTACTTCAACTGGTGAATCAGTGGAGGCAGTACCCCTCCTTTGGTGTAGACACAGAAGCTGGCAATCCGTTCAAAAGGGATGCGGCCGGCCATCAGTTTCTCGGCAGCATTGTCCTTCTCCTGATAGTTATTTGTTCGGGGTAATTTGTACAAGCAGCGCAGGCAAAGAGCCTCTTCACCGGAGAGTAACGCTTCACCGCATACGGCACACACCTTCGGAAAAAAAAGTGAAGAGAGAATACTCATCAAGTCATTGCGTCTCATCTGGGCTTGAATCGAGATCCATCATTTTCAGGCATTGACCAATTTCATCGACAGTGAATCCTCTTCCCAACGCATAGCGAAGTAACTTCATTCTCCGCTCAGGCACAGATCGTCCGGAAACACTCTTAAGCTTTTTTTGAAGCAACAACAACAGTAGTTCGGAAAACTGGCTTTCGGAAAATTGAGCGAAGGCATCACCGACCACATCCGGTGAAATTCTCTTTTGGGCGAGATGCAGTTCAATTTTTCGTTTACCCCATTTGTTAAACTGAAGCTTGTCGCGAATATAACTCTCCGCGTAACGCCGCTCATCGATATACCTCTCTTTGATCAATCGTTTCACAAGCTTATCCACCACGTTGTCAGCGAGTCCCAACAACAACAGCTTCTGTCTGATTTCGTACGGTGCATACTCTTTTCTGGCACAGATGCGTGTCATACGGGCATATGCCTGTTTCTGAGTGACATTTTTCGCTTTTTGTTTCATCGTTGTTCACATTTTATCGCCCTAATCATACGCTCATTTCCGGAAAGATCCTTTCTCAGCTCGATCTCCCGGTATCCCATTTCGTGCAATTTCGCACACACCTCGTCGCCTCTGCTACGGTGAATCTCAAAGAAAAGCCGTCCACCCTCCTTGAGCAGATCCTCACCCAGCATGGCTATGCGCTCGTAGAAAAGGATAGGATCCCTGTCAGGCACAAAAAGTGCTTCCCCTGGTTCATAAGCAGTCACAGTACGATCCATCGTTGTTTTCTCCGACTGGGTGATGTAGGGTGGGTTGCTGACAATAAGGTCATATCGCCGCTCCTCCGTGAAGGGTTTCAGGATGTCTCGTTGTCTGAAGAACACCTCTACATGATTGAGATGAGCATTTCTCTGAGCCACCTGCAAAGCAGTGTTAGAGATGTCCCAGGCATGCACCTTCACCTGTGGCAACTTCACGGCCAGGGCTATAGCGATGCAACCGCTGCCGGTACCAATGTCCAGAATGTCTGTCGCTCCATCTCCACAATCTGCAATGACCCACTCCACCAGCTCTTCTGTTTCGGGACGGGGAATCAGCACCTCACGCCCCACCTGTAAGTCGATGCCATAAAAAGTTGTTTTCCCCATCACATATTGATAAGGTTCTCCCTTTTTCAGTCTGGAGAGAATCTCTTGCAGTTTACGCTCCTGGCAATCGGATAAATTGCTAAATTTGCCGGAGGTTAAGTAAGCATAAGTAAAGCCACTCAACTCTTCCAGGATGATCCGTGCCAAAAGGGAAGTTTCGGAAGGGGAATAGTGTTCACTCAGTGCTTGCCGGATATAGCGAATGATCTGATGCATAACAGGTCCATTATATGAGGTATTGATCCTCCGTCAAACAACGGGGGTATCACCAAAGCAAAGATAGAAAAAATGAGCATACAATCTATCTACATGGAGCGATCTCTTCAGCTGGCCCGGAAGGGCAAGGGTTACACCGGCTCCAATCCCATGGTAGGAGCGGTCATAGTCCACAGCAACAAGATCATTGGCGAAGGGTATCACCGCAAATACGGTGAACCACACGCCGAGGTGAACGCCATCGCCTCTGTCAAGGATCCCTCACTTCTCAGCGAAAGTACCCTCTACGTTACACTGGAACCTTGTGCCCATCAGGGTAAGACACCCCCCTGTGCAGCATTGATCGTTTCACGTCGTATCCCACGGGTGGTGGTGGCGGTGACAGACCCCAATCCGATGGTTGCAGGAAAGGGGATTGCCATGATGAGAGAAGGAGGTGTTGAAGTCTCTGTTGGATTGATGGAACAGGAAGCCCGTGAACTCAACAGATCCTTTTTCGTCAACCAGCTTCAAAAAAGGCCATACGTGATTCTCAAATGGGCAGAAAGCCGCGACGGATATATGGACCACCTGCGTTCATCGCTTACGGAAAAAGCTCCCGCCATCATCTCCAACCCAATCACACAAACAATCGTACATAAGTTTCGCACAGAGGTGGCAGGCATCATGGTGGGGACAAACACCGCACTGCTGGACAACCCACAGCTTACCGCAAGAAAATGGTTTGGACCAAATCCCACCCGGATAGTGATTGACCGGGATCATAAAATCCCATCCCACGCGGCACTCTTTAACGGAGAAGCACCTACCATCCTCTTTAGTGCTATTTCTCGTGAGCCGTTCCCCTCTTCGGCTGGTGTTAAAGTTGTAACCATTGACTTTCAGGGCGATGTCAACAGCCAGATATTAGATCACCTCTATCATGAAAATATACACTCTCTGCTGGTGGAGGGTGGATCCCAATTATTGAGCAGCTTTATTGATGCCGGATTGTGGGATGAAGCCTATGTGGAGCGATCGGAAATAATACTCGGCAGGGGTGTAAAAGCACCTGAGATACAAGGTGAAATCATCCAGGTAAAAAATTTCGCAAGATCGCTGCAGTTTCATTTAAAGAGTAAAATAACTCGAAATTTTCTTTAAATATTCATTTTAATATGGTTAAAGCGAAAAATCTTCCTACTTTTGCACTTACTTAAACCTGGTTTACAATATTTTTTGAAACAAATGATATCAAAATATTTCCCCTTGGCATCGGTGCTCGTCATGACCTTGTTGTTCCTCTCCTCTTGCCTGAATTCATCGACTGACAATGTGGAATATTCACCTGATGCACAAATCTATTCCTTTTCACTCTCCTCAAAAACGGACACTACTGATTTGTTGTCTGCAACCCAATTCACCATCGATCAGATCAATGGGAGGATCTTTAACGAGGAGCCGTTGCCCTATCTTTTTCATGTAGACAGCGTTTTGTTGTCGATTAGCGCCTCCAGCCCCTACAATCCTTTTTCACAGGTGATGCTGACTCTTGATGAGGATAGCACCTACCTCTGGCAAGCGTCTGACTCGGTGGCAATCAACCGGCTCAGTTTGATCACTACAACCGCTCCTGATGCGGTTTCGAAAAAAGAATATCGTTTTGAACTGAACATTTACCAGGAAGATCCATACATCCTCACCTGGCAAGAAATGGCCAATGATTATCTGCCTGCTCCTTTCATCTCACAAAGTTCAGTGCTGCTGAACGGTCGGCTCATCACCTACCTTCAGACAAATAACGGAATTGAAGCTGTGATGGCAGAAACCGATGAGAATCTTTTGTGGAACACCCTCAACCTTGTGGGATTACCTTCCACAATCAATCTCACGACCCTTACCACAACAAACAATGGTGTCATCGGGCTGGATAGTCAGACCAATTCTCTCTATCATT
The DNA here is from genome assembly GCA_016916535.1 of Dysgonomonadaceae bacterium zrk40. NCBI lineage: Bacteria > Pseudomonadati > Bacteroidota > Bacteroidia > Bacteroidales > Dysgonomonadaceae > Dysgonomonadaceae bacterium zrk40. The sequence continues at coordinate 1,889,504 of CP070276.1, read as the reverse complement.
CATCGGATGGGATCATCTGGAACAGCCTATTTCCCGACTTGAATGTGCAGGCGATTTATGGCACACTTCCTACCATAGAAGGAGACAAAATGTTGCTTGCCATAGAACAGGGTGAGAAACTCCATTTTGCAGTAACAACCGATTTCACGGATGTGGTGGTGATGAACACTCTTCCCGATAATTTCCCGCTGAGTGATTTTTCTGTAACACAGGTGGAAGACCCTGCATCCTACTCCATCAAGCACCTCTTGCTCGCAGGAGGAATCCCTGCGAACAGCAGTCACAGCAATCTCTTATGGATGCTGCAGCAAAAAGAGGACCAGATCAGTTGGATTTTTTCAAGGGTGCCGGAATCACTCGTGCTGCGGGGTAGCACTCTTTTCTATTATGACAGCAAGCCCTACCTGATGACAGCTACAGCGGAAGGAAACAGCCTCTACCACTCCAGCAATCACGGATTAGATTGGGTCAAAACAGGGGAGAACCAGTCACTTCCGGAACAATTCACAACAAGGACAAATGCATCGGTATCGACCGATGCGGAAAACTATATATGGATATTCGGCGGAATATCTTTACAGGAAACACAAATTGCCGATGTATGGAGGGGTCGCCTCAATAAATTTTCAGGAATGTAAAAATGCGCTCCTTTTGGTTCATCCTCTCCTGCTGGTTCATCTTCTCCACGACACTCCAAGCTCAGGAGTACCGTTATGAGATTGGAGGTGCTGCCGGCACTTCGTTTTACATGGGTGATGCCAACAGGAACAGCCTCTTCAAATATCCTGGCATTGCAGGCGGCTTGCTGATGCGTTACAACATTAGCCTTCACTGGGCTGTGAAAGCGAACATACTGGCAGGCAGAGTCACCGGTAACAGTGACGGTAGCGGCAACAATTTTCCTTACGGAGCCGATCATGCTTTCAGCAGGACCTTTGCCGAGACGGGTGCACAGGTGGAATTTAACTTTCTGCCATACAGTGACGGGATGGGATATCTTCAAACCAGTCGCTACACACCTTATCTGCTGGCCGGCGCAGGTTTGACAGCCGCCTCTGGTGAGCGGTTATTTTTAAACATGAGTATCCCAATAGGTGCCGGAGTGAAGTATAAAATAAAAAACAGGATGAATATCGGAATTGAATTCTCGATGAGAAAGTTGTTCGGTGATGACTTTGATGTGACACGGAATGGCACAGAGCCGGATCTGGAATATCCCTACGGCATTCGGGGTTCTCTTTTGAAGAATCAGGACTGGTATTCGATTACAATGATTTTCCTGACATGGGATTTCGGCTTGCGTCGTGATCCCTGTTGTGGCAACTAACAAAACAACCAACAAGAGATGTCGTTGATTGATAAACTGGATCAAAACCGACTTCCTGCACATATAGCCATTATCATGGATGGTAACGGACGATGGGCTAGAACCAGGGGTCTGGACAGAAGTGAAGGACACAGGGAGGGAGTTGAGGCGATCAGGAGAGTAGTAGAAGCAGCTTCAGCCGCATCGATTCAATACCTGACGTTATATGCGTTCTCTACTGAGAACTGGCATCGTCCTGCAGAAGAGGTGAGTGGATTGATGGATCTGATGGTCTATGCACTGACACGTGAGACGGCAGAGCTGAAAAAGAATGGTGTCCGGATTGTCGCAATCGGGAATCTTGATCGTCTGCCAGACAATGTCAGAAAGATCCTGCAAGATTGCATTCAGGAAACAGCAGGAGGGAAAAAGCTCACTCTTGTGATTGCCCTGAGCTATTCATCGAAATGGGAGTTGACACAGGCTGTGATAAAGATCAATGACGACATTGCGTCAGGGATACTGCGCAAGGAGGATATCTGCGAGGAAACCCTCAGCAACTACCTCACCACCTGCAACCTGCCAGATCCGGACCTGTTGATTCGCACTGGTGGTGAACAGCGCATCAGCAATTTCCTTCTGTGGCAGTCCGCCTACGCCGAGTTCTATTTCACCGAAACATTCTGGCCAGATTTCAATGATGATGAGCTTTTCAAAGCGATCCTTGATTACCAGAAAAGGGAGAGACGGTTTGGTAAGACCAGTGAACAAATTGAACCGGAACAATAATAAATCTACACTGCTCCTGCGGGGAGTAATCGAAAAGAATAATCACACAACAATGTTGAAGAGAACATTCCCATTATTGATACTAGCCATAGCTCTTTCACAGGCAACATTGCCGGCACAACAGAATGACACCATTCCTGAAGGACTGCCTGCAGAACTGAATGTGAACTACACAGCCCCTCCAAAAAAGTACATCATTGCCGATATCGACATTACTGGTGTGGAGGGAACCATGTATGAAGATCAGAAGTTTGTTTTAGTAGGCTTCTCTGGTCTGGCAAAGGGTCAGGAGGTTCAGGTTCCCGGCGAGGAGATCACCGGTGCACTGAAGCGTTTTTGGCGGCAAGGGCTCTTCTCCGATGTCAAGATCCTGCAGAACAAAATCGAGGGCGACAGCGTATGGCTTGAAATCCGACTCACCGACCGGCCAAGAGTAGCCAACATTCGCTACTTGGGCATGAAGAAGAGTGAACAGGACGATATAGAGAAGAAGATCGGCTTTGTGAAAGGTAACCAGATCACCCCTCCTCAGATTGCGCGGGCTGAAACCATCATCAAAAGTTTTTACGATGAAAAGGGGTTTGGTGATGCCGAAGTACGCATTTTTCAACGTCCCGATACTACACAACTGAACCAGGTGGTACTGGAGATCAATGTGGACAAGAAAGAAAAGCTGAAGGTCAACAGCATTTTGATAGAGGGCAATGAAGCTCTCAGCGACAACCAGCTCAAATGGGCGATGAAGAAGACCAATGAGAAAGGGAGGTTACGCAACCTGTTCCGTGCGAAGAAATTTGTGGAGGAACTCTATGAAGAAGATAAAAAGAACCTGATTGGCAAGTACCACGAAAAAGGGTACCGTGACGCTGAGATCACCCGCGACACTGTTTTTAAACACGACGAGAAAACAGTCAACATCGAGATTGCACTTGAGGAGGGACCCTTATATCATATCCGCTCCATAAACTGGGTGGGCAACACACAATATTCGTCCGCGCAGTTGGAGCAGCTGCTCAACATGGCTCCGGGTGATGTATACAACCAGAAGAAATTACAGGAACGACTGATTGTAGATGAAGATGCAGCGGTAAACCTATACCAGAACAACGGTTACCTCTTCTCCAACATCGACCCTGTAGAGATTAACATTGAAAAGGACTCCGTAGATCTTGAATTGCGGGTGATGGAAGGACCCAAGGCAACCATCAAGCGTGTAGTCATCCAGGGCAACGACCGCCTCTATGAGGATGTAATTCGGCGTGAATTACGCACCAAGCCGGGAGCAGTCTTCAGTAAGGAGGACCTCCTTCGTTCGGTTCGTGAGATTGCACAAACAGGCCATTTCGACCCGGAGGCTCTCTCTGCGGACATCTCTGGTGGGATTAATCCCAATCCGGAGGATGGCACAGTAGATATCACTTACCCCCTTACTTCAAAGGGTAACGACCAGATTGAGTTCTCAGCCGGCTGGGGTGTGACAGGTCTGGTAGGCAAGCTGAGCCTGAAACTGAACAACTTCTCACTTCAGAACCTACTCAACCCCTCCATGCACAGGGGTATCATCCCTCAAGGTGAGGGACAGACATTGGTGTTGAGTGCCCAGACTAACGGTCGCTACTACCAATCTTATCAATTCCAGTTCATGGAGCCTTGGTTCGGTGGTAAAAGGCCCAACAACCTCTCCGTAAGTGCATATTACTCGCGATATACAGGTCTCAACAGCGATTATTATTCTCAGAACAGCTACTACAATCCCTACATGTCTGGCTATGGCAGCTATGGCGGATACGGTGGATATGGTGGTTACGGTGGATACGGTGGATACGGAGGATACGGAGGATATGGTGGCGGATACCAGGATATGGCCCAATATGCCTCTGACCCCAATCAGGTGTTTAGCATGTTGGGAGCCTCTCTGGGCTATGGCAAGCGGTTAGACTGGCCTGACGACTACTTCCAGTTCATGGGAGAGTTGGGTTTCCAGCGTTACGGACTGAAAAACTGGGCATGGAATCAGTTCCCCTTTCAGACAGGTGTCAGCAATAGCATTACCCTTGGTTTCACCCTTTCACGTATCTCAACCGACAACCCCATTTATACACGTACCGGGTCTCAATTCACACTAAGTGTAAGTGCTACCCCACCCTTCTCCCTCTGGGATGGGAAGGATTATGATGCACTGGCCTATAACAATCCGGAGAAATATCGCTGGAACGAATACCACAAATGGAAACTGAAGATACGCACCTTTACCCCACTCACCCCCTCTACGGTCACTCGTACACCCGTAATCGCCACCCGGGTAGAGTTTGGTATTCTGGGGCATTACAACAAGAACAAACTTACACCCTTTGAGACCTTCGACGTGGGTGGAGATGGCATGAGTGGTTACACCTCATCGTTTGCTACAGAGAACATTGCCCTGAGGGGTTATGAAAACAACTCCATCGCACAACAGGCACGTGCCTACACCCGTCTGGGCCTTGAGTTACGTTACCCTTTCATTCTTGAGCCCAATTCTACTATCTACGGTGTAGCCTTCCTGGAAGCAGGTAATGCCTGGTATGAGGTTAAAGACCTCAATCCATTCGATCTGAAACGGTCGGCCGGCGTGGGTGCCCGAATATTCCTGCCTATGATCGGGTTGATGGGGATCGACTGGGCCTACGGTTTCGACACTGTCTTTGGCACCGGCAATAGGCAACGAGGTGGCAGTCAGTTCCACTTCATCATTGGTCAGGAATTCTGATAACAAAAGTTGAATTGTCTCATAGAAAAATCACCCCAATGTTGAAAAGGCTATAGAAATTATTTTAACAATTTTTACACAGGCAGGTCTAAACGTTATACCTTAAAAACCGTCTTTATTAGCAGGATCACTTGTATTAAACACCTAAAAAAGAAAAATATGAAACGAGTATTATTGGTTTTCGGGCTATTGATGATGATCTCCATGGGACACAGTTTTGCACAGAAATATGCACTGATTGACATGGAATATATTCTCAAACGCATTCCCACCTACGAAAGCGCCAACAAGCAGTTGGAAGCCATGTCAGAAGAATGGCAAGCCGAAGTAGACAAAGAGGTGGAAAGCGTAAATGCCATGTACAAGAAATACCAGGCCGACATTGCTTTCCTGGCTGGCAGCGAGAAGACCAAACGGGAAAATGAGATCGTGGCCAAAGAGAATGCCATACAGGAACTCCGTAACCAGTACTTCGGGCCACAGGGAGCACTCTTCGAGCAACAAGAGCGACTCATCAAGCCAATCCAGGATAACATCTACGAGGCAATCAAAGAACTGTCCACTGAGCAGGGATATGCCCTTGTGGTGGATCGAGCCTCAGCCACATCGGTGATTTTCGCCTCGCCTTCAATCGATATCAGTGATCTGGTACTCGCCCGGTTAGGCTATTAAAAATAAAAGCTTACCTTTGTAGGCTCTTTGAACACTGCATTATTCATTAAAAATGAGAAATAAAAACATGTTGAAAAAATTATTGATCTGTATGATTGCACTGGCCCCTCTGGCGGCCGTGGCACAGGATGTGAAAATCGCGTACGTAAACGCACAGGAGATCTTCTCCGCCATGCCGGAATTGGCCGGAATCGAAACCCAATTGAGCACAAAACAGGAAGAGATCTCCAAGAACGGTCAGGCTCTGGTAGATGAATTCAACAAGAAAGCGGAGGAGTTTGACAAGAACAAGGCCACATCCGACGCTGTACTGCAGGATCAGCAGCAGCAACTGGCCCAGATCCAGGAACGCTATCAGGTCTATCTGCAGAACAGCCAGCAGGAGATGCAGCAAATGCAACAACAGTTATTGGAACCGGTGAACAAGAAGATTGCCGATGCAATCAAAGCAGTAGGTGATCAAAACAGTTACACCTTTGTCTTTGATGTCTCCACCATGCAATCTCCCATTGTTTATGTGAGCCCTACAGCAGTAAACATCACCCCCCAGGTGAAAAGTAAACTGGGTATACAGTAAAAGCTGTAGTAGCTTACCGCACTAAAAAATGGGCCCCTTATAACGGAGGCCCATTTTTTTATTGTAGCAAACGTTGTTACAACCCCTTAATCACCAGCAAGGGAGTGTCGGAGTGGAACAACATGCGACGTGCAATGCCGGGATTAAACATTCGTGCGAATATATTCCTCCGGGAGCTTGAAAGAGAAATCAAATCAATCTGATGTTCTTTCACAAAACTCTCAAGTGATTCCTCAAGTCCCATGTTCTGGTCAATCAAGCGATACTCTGTCTCCAAGTGGGGATATAGCTCAGCGAACCGCTTCTGAATGCCTGACAGCTTGATCTCGTTCCAAACATCCTCTTTTTTTGCGATGTGTGCCAGGTAAATCTTCACCTGATAGGGTTTTAGAAACTGCATCATGATATCGAACGCCTTAAACTCACGTTCCTGAAAATTAGTCAGGAAGACGATGTGCTTCATCTCTGCCACTCCTTGCACCTGCGTGCCTTCCGGTATGGCGAATACCGGTGTGTGGCATCCATCCATCACCTCAGCGGTAACACTGCCAATCAGATCCATCTCTTTGGCATTTCGACCCCGGGTGCCCATGACGATTGCTGTAGGTCTGAACTTCTTAGAGTATGAGATGATCTCCTCTTCAGGGAGACCCTCTACCAGGAGTGTCTGAAACGGCACATCCGGCAGAATACCGGTTTCAACCTGCTTTTTGATCTTATCAACCAGATGATTCATCTCTTTCTCCGTTTTGCTCTTCACATCCAGATAAATGCTTTTATCCGCCGGTTGTATGGTGAAAGAGTCACCAAAAGGAACAGATGCAGGATAAAAAGGAGTGAAGAAGGCATGCATCAGCTTCACCTCACATTCGAGATCACGGGCCAGTCGAAAGGCAAAAGCACAAGTGGTAAGTGAATAATCGGAGAAATCGACCGGAACAAGAATCTCTTTTTTGGTCTCCTTTTTTATCGCTTTGACATCTTGTTCGCTGAAATCGAGCTCTTCAATGATCCGCAGCGCACGCGGCAAATCGCTCTCATTGATTCTCACCCGCACATTGCCGGGAATCACCGGCTCAATCATCCTGACACCGTGGATCACAGCCGGGATCCCTTCCGACTCTAGAATTGTCTTCAGAATATGGGCTTTTTCATAGGTATGAATGGCCACAGTGACCATTTTCTCTTCGTGATTTTTGTGATCTTTATCCATACTGTAATCAATTGAGACATGTGCAGCCGAGAGCCGCAGATGTCAGTGAGTTGTACAAAAAAACCCAATCACATGTTTTCAATCAAACGGTCATTGGGTTTTATGTGATATTTTACTCTTCCTCTTCTGTCACCTCGGGTTGGTGTTCTGGTTCGGGGTAACTTTCCAGCCCCAGGATCTTGAGGGCCTTGTCGAAAATGGTGGTATCGTCCAGTACAACTATACCACCATTTGGTCCCGGCTCAATATGTATCCCCACACTTTTGCCTTCCTTAAAATTGTATCCGCCAAAATAGTTGCGCACGGTTTCGGGTTTCATTTCCAGTTCTGCGGCTATTTGGTGGATACTACCATCAGGGAGTTTGTCTTTCAGTTCTCTCAGCTCATTAAAGGTAATTGTTCTTGCCATGGCTTTTTATTTTAGTTGATAATTCCGTAACAAATTTATTTGATGCCTTAAACTTACGGAAAAAAAAAGAGATTCCAAACTTTTTCCTCAAAATCTTTGTAAAAAGAGGAGTAAACGGCCAGGCTTAATTTTTCAGTGTGGCAGAGATGCCATCAGGGGGCTGAATAGAGTCAACAGAAAGATGTAGGCAAGGATGAACATAGCCAGCCAATTGCCCTGCTTTCTGTTGTAAAGTGTTCCGGCTGACAGATCTTGAGTTGCAGGCAGTCGGCTTAACAGAAGCATCATCAGCCGATAGAGCAGAAAAGCCAACAATGAACCGGCCAACATACCCGCCACAATATCTGAGATGAAGTGTACACCCAGATAAATACGGGTGTAGCTGTTGAGTAACGCCCAGCTGAGTGCTGCAAGCGTTACACCACGATGACGAAAGAGCAGTGAGAGGAAGACGGCCAGTCCGAAGCTGTTGGTGGCATGTCCTGAGATGAATCCGTACCTGCCTCCACGATAGCCGTTGACGATATCCACAAGCTCTTTAAAATCGGGATGGTGTGTGGGACGAAAGCGCTCAAAAAAAGGCTTGCAGAAACCAGATGAGAGTTGATCACTCAGCACGAACACCAGGATGAAGAAGAGGGTGACAAGCAACGCTTGCTTGCGTGGTGTCCTGTAAAAGAAGAGGAATAGAATTGCCAGAAAGAGCGGGATCCAGACAAAACGGCCGCTCACGGTCCACATCCAGTCATCCAGGAAGGAGGAGTCACTTCCGTTCAACAGAAAAAAGAGATCTCTTTCCAGGGGTATTAAGTTCTCGATTGCCTCTTTCATACAGTCAGCTATTATTCGGTATTGGACAGATGACAGTTGCCATAATGTCAAATTACCTCCACATTTTTTTGCTCTGTCCAGCCAACGCTGCCGTTGGCAATTTCTACCTCATACCAGTTCCCGTCACTATTTCTGATGCTCACCTTCGTCCCCTCGTGCAGTTCAAACAGACGGTTGCTGTTCATATCGGGAGAAGCGTTCACAGCTGCAGCACCCACCATTACGATGGCTTCGTTTCGTTGCGTACGCTCTCTTTTCTGGCTGAAAGCGAAGGAGGTGGTAACAATTATCAGCAGGAGAAACAGAATACCGCTGTAAAATGCGGTTTTTCTTGCCCATAATAAACGTAAGAAAAGGAAGAGGGCAACACAAGAGAGAAACAGCAAATAGAAGATGAGACTTATCACTGCCCAACGGTTGGAGCTGTTAAGGTCTCTCACCGACTTGAACCAATCTTGCAGGAAGAAGATACCGACATGTTCAATACGATCTTCCGTCATGTTTTGTGCAAAACGTAGGTTGTGACGAATGTCGCCATTACCGGGTTCAAGAAGGTAGGCCCGCTCATAATTCAGGATGGCTTTTGCCAATTGGTTATCCCTGAAATAGGCATTCCCAAGGTTGTAGTACAGCGTTGCCGACTCACTGTTCCGGGCAAGTGCCTCTTTCACCAGCAATTCATACTGTTGAATGCTTTTGCGGAAATCTCCTGCCCTGTATGCCTCTGCTGCTTCCTCCACCGCAGAAACAGATCTCTGTTCCATTGCTGTGGCAGCGCTATCAAGCGGTTGCTGTGGTGTGGCAATGTTCTCCTGGGCAGATATCTTGGTCAAGGGTAGACACATCAACAAGAGGCTGAGGCCCATCAAATGAAATAAGTTAAGCCGCATCATTTTGATTTCTTTAATCTGTTTTCCATTTCTCCAATTGCATCCAGTGTATCCTGATAAAGTTTATCCATGGCAGCATCCCCTTCTGAAGGTGCGTAGCGTGCAAATTCACAACTGTCCAGGATTTGCAGGAAGCGGTCTGTAAGCTGCCCGGAGATACCATAACTCCTCAACTCAGTCTCCACATTGTCACGCGAAAGACGTGCCACCGGTATGGAGAGCTTGTCACTGAAGTAGCCCCAAAGGGCACGCAGCAATTCTTCATAGAAGTTTTCACGCTGCTGCCCCCTGAGATACTGCTCTGCTTTTTTCAGTCGCTTAAAAGCGATCTTGTTGGCTTTGCGGTTACGCATCAGCACCACATTGGCATTCTCTCGTACCTGTTTGCGATAAATCAGGTACAACGTGATAAGCAGGAGCAGCGGGAGTAGGATCCATAGCCAGTAGCCTGTTGAACCGACAAAGAAGCTGTCTTTCCGCTGGTAGTTGGGGTCACCGGTAATCAGGAAGCGAATATCCTGTTCTACCTTCACATCCTGACGGTTCACGAAAGCTGTCGCAGGAGCAGAACCGGGTTCTCCTTTTGCAATATTCAATTGATATTCAGGAGTGGTCAATCTTTTGTAACTGCCACTTCGGGGATCAAAGTAGGTGAATTCAACAGGGGGGATGTTGTATGTCCCCTCGTAACGTGGAATGACCATATACTCAATCCGACGCATCCCCGTGAGACCGTTCGTGGTTGCGTTAACGATGTTGTCCACCTTTGGGTCGTACTGTTCGAAATTATCAGGGAAAGGGATCTCAGGGTTTCGTATCAGCTTCAGATTACCGGTACCCGATATCTCAAGTTGCAGCGTGATCGCCTCATTTGCCCTGGTTTCTGTTTTACTGAGCACAGGCTTCAGGGTGAAGCTGCCCACAGCATTGGCATAGTTAACCGGTTTAGGCTCCGGCAGCGGTTTCACATCAATGTCAAGCGGATTGGTCCTCAATGCTTTCTTCACATCCACCATCATCTCCTGCGGACCAAAGAAGGAGGACACCTTCTTACCGGAAGGCACCGAGAAGACCATCTCCAGACTGCCTGAGGGAATGGTAATCTTTCCGGGACGTTGTGGAAAAAGTAGTGTCTTGCGCAAATCGGCGGTATAGTAGTTTCTGCCGTTGTATCGTTCCATCTCCAACTGTTTGTTCACCGGCAGATCGATCTCCTCCACCATAAATCCCTCAAACTCCGGAAACTGGATCTTTCCGAAATTGACCACGTTCAGGGTAGTGTACAACCGAAAAGTTACGGTGAAACCCTCCTGTTCATACAGATTGCTCTTAGAAACTATCGCCCTGATAAAGGCATCGCGCTCGGAAACTGTTGCACTTCCGCTGGCTCTCTCCGGTTGGCGATCACCACCTGGCGAAGAATCAGCCACAGTCTCATCAGGCGGCAACACTTTTATTTGCAGGCTGTTCGACTGATAGTTACTGCGATCCACGGTGATAGATGCAGCCGGGATGGTGTAGCTGCCAGCTTTACTCGCCATCAGGATATAGGTGTAGGTCACCGACATCTCAGATGTGCTTTTCCCGTTAATGATGCTTTGGCTGTAACTGGTGGAGGTGCTGGGTCCGAAAAGCAACTCTAATCCCTTTAGTTCGGGCAGTCGCAGATCACGGCCCTCCTTGTTGAGGTGATAACTAAGCCTGAACTGTTCCCCTTCAACCACTGTAGCCGGGGCAGTTGCCTTGAAAGTAACCTGCGCCACACTCAATGGGGCGTTGGAGGCAAGCATTCCAAAAAGTAAGATAAGAATGAACTCTATATTTTTCTTCTGTTTCATCTGTTTTGCAACGCTACCAGTTTCTGTTGTTACGTCTGTTATCTTCCGCTTTCTGCTCTCTCTCCTGAGCCTTGATCTGCTGTACCTTCTCCTGTGTCTGTTGCTCATCCTGCTCGATGGCCTGAAGCAATTGACGGGCATTTTCGCGTGACATTTGTTCCGGTTGCTCGGGTTGTTCCGCCCGCTGTTCCTGTTGATCCTGCTGATTCTGTTCCTGTTCCTGATCTTGATCCTGATCCTGTTGTTGTTCCTGTTCTTGATCATCCTGATTCTGATCCTGTTGATCCTGCTGGTCCTGAATCATCTTTTGCACCACCGCCAGGTTGTAACGCGACTCATCGTCTTGTGGATTGAGCCGAAGTGCCATCTTATAGGCTTCCATGGATTGCTGCAGCTCTTTCTTCTGTAACAGCGTATTGCCGATGTTGTGCCACCCCGCTGATGCCTCTTCCGGGTTCTCCTGTTCCAAACCTACAAAATGCTGATACTGTTCTGTAGCTTTGTCCCACTCCTTCTGTCGATAAAAGGTATTGCCCAGGTTGAAGATGGCCTCCTTTGATTCCGGATTCTCCTCTGCCGCCTTCCCATAAAAGCCGGCTGCATCAGAGTACTTCTGCTGTTCATACTGCTTGTTCCCTTTTCGGATGTTTTTCCTGACATCTTTCTGCGCAAACAGCGAGAAGGGAAGAGATGCCGTTATCAGAAAAAAAAGGGCTTTTATGATTACTGTTCGTCTCATCTGAATAACCTCACGTTTCTGAACAATCTATTTTTCTTGTCGTAAATGAGCACCTCCACCAAGAGGATAATCAACATCACCCACCCAAGCAAGGGGAATTGCTCGTCATATTCGGAATAGGAAAGCGAAGCGGTGCGTGTCGTTTCCAACTCATCCAAATGTACTTCCAGTGCTCGGATGGCCCTGTTCGAGTTATCGGCGCGAACATAAAGACCTCCACCAAGGCGGGCAATCTCCATCGCCATCTCCTCGTTCAGTCGTGAGACCACAACGTTTCCTTCACTGTCGGCAAGATAATTGCTGTTATTGTCTCCGCCAGGAAGAGGAGAGCCCTCGGGAGAACCAACTCCCAACACGTTGATCATCACTCCCGCCTCGGCAGCCTTGGCAGCCTGTTCAGCAGCGTTACCTTCATGATCCTCTCCGTCGGTGATGATCACCATCGCACGGCTCACCTCTTCATCCGCAGAGAAGGAGGTCATGCCCAGGCTGATGGCTTGTGCGATAGCGGTACCCTGAACCGGTACAAGCGAAGGATCGATTGTATTGAGAAAGATCTTTGCCGACTGTGTGTCGGAAGTGAGGGGCATCTGGACATATGCCTCCCCCGCGAAGACAATCAGTGCCACCTTGTCGTTCCGGCGCACGTCGATGAGGCGAGAGAGAATCTGGCGTGCCCGACTCAACCGGTCTGGTGAGAGGTCCTTGGCAAGCATCGAATTGGAAACATCAATGGCGATCACAAGCTCGATGCCCTCCTTCTCAACGGTCTCCACCTTGGTGCCGAACTGCGGGCGGGCAACCAGTAAGATACCGGTACAGAGGGCGGCGAAAATGAACCAAAATTTCAGGTATGAGCGTTTCAGCGAGAGCTCGGGCATCATCAATCTGAGCGTGTTGAGACTTCCCATCTTCTGGACATCTTTTCGCTTCCTGATGTTCAGATAGAGGTAAACAGCCAGCAACAGAGGCATGGCAGCAAATAGCCACAGATATTCCGGATTTCCGAATCTAAACATTCTATTTACACTTCTCTTGTTTCATTCATACTCAATCATTCCTGCTGCCGTCACTTGAATGGTCACGGTATGCTTCTCAACCAGGTACGTCTTAACAGTAGTTCCAGCAAAATCAATGCCAGGGCAATCAGTGCCCAGGGAAGGAACAACTCCTGTCGCCTCGTCACATTCTGAACACTGGTCAGGTACTTCTCCATCTCGTCGATCTCGCTGTATACCTGACGCAGTCCTTCGGTATCCTGTGCTCGGAAGTATTGGCCGCCGGTCATGGCTGCAATCTCAGTGAGCGTCTCCTCATCGATGTCTACCGGCATGTTCTGCATACGGATACCATAGGGAGTGTTGACTGGTGTGGGGGCCATTCCCTTGGTGCCGACACCCACCGTGTAGACCCTAATCCCGTAAGAGCGTGCCAGGTCGGCTGCCGTAAGCGGTGCAATCTGACCTCTGTTATTGGTGCCGTCGGTAAGCAGGATCACCACCTTCGACTGCGACTGGCTTTCCTTAAGTCGGTTCACCGAAGTGGCCAGTCCGAGACCGATGGCAGTGCCGTCGTCGATCATGCCGAAGTTAATCTCGTTGAGCAGGTTCAGTAACACCTTGTGGTCGGTGGTGAGCGGACATTGTGTGAAACTCTCTCCCGCGAAGATCACCAGTCCGATGTTGTCGTTGCTGCGATCGGTGATAAACTCGGCAGCCACCTTCCTGGCAGCCTGCAGTCGGTCTGGCTGCAAATCCTGCGCCAGCATGGAGCCGGAGACGTCGAGTGCCATCACAATATCGATCCCCTGTGTTTCTGACTCTTCCCAGCTGCTTACCGACTGGGGACGAGCAATGACCACAATCACCAGCGTTATAGAGAGGAGCCGAAGAACGAAGGGGAAGTGTCGCATATAGACCCTGAAACCGGGTTTCATGCCTTTGAAAGCATTTGCCGAGGCAAGCCTGAAGGAGGCCTGCGCCTTTGAAAGGCGCACCACGTACCAGGCCGTCAGCGGTATTAGCAACAGCAGCAGATAGAGATATTCAGGATGCAAAAATTCCATGTCCATTCACTCTTATTCGATTTCCGAATATGCACTGCCCGCTTTTCCTCCATTCTGTTTCGGATCGGGCAGGAGCTCATCTTCTTTTGTCTGATTCACGAAGAAATAGGCATTCACCATGCTCAGATCGTTCTCATCAGGATAGGGCTTGTATTTGGCAAACTTCACCAGGTCGGCGGTAGTGAGAATCTGCTTGAGGTTGTCATATATGGAGTCGGTTTCAGCCACCTTGCGTATAGATCGCAGTATCTCCCCGGATGTCATCTCCATGGCTTGTATCCCTTCCCTTTCCCAAATGTAGGATCTCAGGATATCAGTCAGCCGGCTGTAGAACTCTTTCTCCCGTCCCTGCAACCATATCTTCTCCTGTTTGAGCTTGTCGAGCTCCCTCACGGCGCGAACGTGTGCAGGGAGTATCTCGGGGGGCTTGAAGAAATAACCTTTTCTCTTTTTCCGCAGCACCAGGTATATTGCCAGGCCTATCAATGCCAGCAACAGCATTACACCCATAAGGATCCACAACAACCAAAGATAATCGGTCCAGACGAATGGGGCTTTGCGGACTGCCTTTATATCGTTGAGCTGCAACTGATCGAAATCTATGGAGTCAGTCTCACCCTTGTTTATTCGCTCCAGGTAGGCCAGCGTAGAGTCAGAGAGCTGAGGTGAAGTCACCTTCAGTCCGAACGAGTTGGAGAGGATGGTATCCTTCCCGTCGAAGATGGGAATGTGGGAAACATGATAGAGAGTAGAGTCGAATGAGGTGATCAGGTAGCGGAAATTGAGCGTCATCACGTTGTTCTCGATGGTGGTGTCCGGTGGCAACATGGCAATCACCTCTATTCCGGGAATGATCTCTTTCTCATACACCGGGAAATGAATGGTTTTCTCTTTGGGTGTGATCACTTTCAGATTAATCACCGCCTGCTCCCCGATCAGGATCTCGGAGGGTTGCACGGTGGCATGCACAGATGCACGCTGGGCTTGGAGCCCTCCCCCCAGCAAGAAGGAGAGCGATGCAAGTAACACTTTGAGCACCCATCCGTTATGTCTCATCTTTGTATCCAAATCTATCTTCTTTGTTGGAGTAGTTGCAACAACGACTTCACATAATCACTCTCGGTGGAAACTGAGACACTGTCCACCCCGCTTTGACGGGTGGCAGTTATCATCTTCTCCTGCAGCCTGTTCCACCAGCTGCGGTATTGTACTTGCACCCGTTTCGACGAACTGTCGATCCACTGTTCACCACCTGTCTCAGGATCCCATACCTTCATCAGTCCCACCGGTTGGAGGGCAGTGCTTAATTGGTCATACACCTGAATGGCCATCAGGTCATGCTTACGGCTGGCAATCTGCATCGCTTTCTGGTAGTCATCTGTATCAATGAAGTCAGAAATCAGAAAGGCAGTGCTTCGCTTCTTGATGGCATTGGTCATGTAACGCAACGCCATGTTGAGGTCTGTACCGTTGCTCTCGGGTGTGAAACCCAGGATCTCCCGAATGATGAAGAGGATATGTTTCCTTCCCTTCTGTGGTGGGATAAACTTCTCCACCTTATCGGTGAAGAAGATCACGCCTATCTTGTCGTTATTCTGTATCGCCGAGAAGGCGAGTGTGGCAGCTATCTCCGCCACCATGTCACGTTTAAGTATTGACCGAGACCCGAAGCCGAGACTTTCTGACATATCAATCATCAACATCACCGTTAGCTCACGTTCCTCTTCAAAGATCTTGATGTAGGGACGGTTGTAACGAGCGGTCACATTCCAGTCGATGTCGCGCATATCGTCACCGTAACGATACTCCCTCACCTCTGAAAAAGCCATACCACGTCCCTTAAAAGCAGAATGGTACTCACCTGCGAAGATGTTTCGCGAGAGACCCCTTGCTTTTATCTCGATGTGGCGTACTTTCTTGATCAGGTCGGTTGCTTCCATATAGAATTGCAGTTTCTCTGGATGTTACAGCGTTGAGTGAATCATCTCTGTTCTGCTTCCTGCCGATCAGGGTACCTCCACCTTGTTGAGTATCTCGCTGACAATCTCCTCGCTGGTCATGTTGTTGGCTTCTGCTTCATAGGTGAGCCCAATTCGATGGCGCAGCACGTCGTGACAAACAGCCCGTATATCTTCGGGAATCACGTAGCCGCGACGCTTGATAAAGGCAAAGGCACGTGCGGCCAATGCCAGGTTGATTGAAGCACGGGGTGAGGCACCGAAACCTATCATGTCTTTGAGGTGTGCCATACCGTACTGATCGGGGAAACGGGTCGCAAAAACAATGTCGACAATATATTTGCTGATCTTCTCATCAATGTATACCTCTCGCACCACCTTGCGAGCTTCCAGGATCTCCTGGGTAGTAATGACCGGCTTGTCGGTGGTTACAGGCTCAAAGATGTTCTGCCGGATGATCTGTTTTTCTTCCTCACGTGACGGGTAACTGATCACTACTTTCAACATAAAACGGTCTACTTGAGCTTCAGGTAGCGGATAGGTTCCTTCCTGCTCAATAGGGTTCTGGGTAGCCATCACCAGAAAGGGACTGGGGAGGGAGTAGGTCTCCTCGCCAATGGTCACCTGCCGCTCCTGCATTGCTTCCAGAAGGGCACTCTGCACCTTGGCGGGGGCTCTGTTGATCTCATCGGCCAGCACAAAATTGGCGAAGATGGGACCATGTTTCACCTGGAACTCCTCCTTGCGTTGACTGTAAATCATGGTGCCCACCACATCGGCCGGCAAGAGGTCGGGTGTAAACTGAATGCGGCTGTAGTCGGCATCGATCAGCTGCGACAGCGTTTTGATGGCCAACGTTTTGGCGAGACCCGGCACTCCTTCAAGCAGGATATGACCGTCGGAGAGAAGTCCGATCAGCAGTGATTCCACCAGATGCTTCTGCCCCACAATCACCCGGTTCATGC
This sequence comes from Dysgonomonadaceae bacterium zrk40, assembly GCA_016916535.1. NCBI lineage: Bacteria > Pseudomonadati > Bacteroidota > Bacteroidia > Bacteroidales > Dysgonomonadaceae > Dysgonomonadaceae bacterium zrk40. The sequence continues at coordinate 1,872,503 of CP070276.1, read as the reverse complement.
CGGTGACAAGTGTCTGCACGAAAACACTCTTCTGTTCAATTCTATCGTTTAGCTCTTTGATATCGACAACTTGGCTCATTTTGTTGATTGTTAAAAATTGGTTCTCAGGATATGGGATACAAAAATAGAAATGTTAAATCGGTTTTCGGTGGAATCGCAGTTAAAAATGTTTAAGTGCCAGGGCATTCTCAACACACTCTCCATCTCAGATCAGCGTTCTGTGAGTTCCATGCCGAACAACTCCTGGAAAGCATGTTTCATGCCTTCGGAGACCTCTTTTAAGTCGACCTCCCGCCCCAGCTCCTTTTGCATGGAGGTGACCCCTCGGTCGGTGAATCCACAGGGATTGATGAAGTTGAAGTAGGCGAGGTCACTGTTGATGTTGAGTGCCAGGCCGTGCATGGTGACAAAGCGGCTGGCACGAACCCCGATGGCGCAGATCTTTCGTGCCCGCTGAGGATCATCCGGATCAATCCAGACACCCATTGCTTTTTCATCTTTCACACCCCGTATCCCATAGGGCCTCAGCGTCTCTATCACCACATCCTCAAGCAGGGAGATGTATCGCTTGATGCCAATGCCGAAAGCTTCCAGGTCGATGATCGGATATGCCACCAACTGACCGGGACCATGATAGGTGATGTCACCCCCCCGGTCTATCTCATGCAGGTCTATTTGCCTGCTCTCGCATACCTGCCGAGTAATCAGCAGGTTCTGCCGGTCACCGCTCTTGCCCAGGGTGTAAACATGTTCATGCTCACAGAAGAGCAGATACTGCTCTTTCTCCCTCTTCTGCTCCTGCTTGTCGCGGATCACCCCTTCAAACAACATCGCCTGGTACTCCCAGGCCTCCTTGTAGCGAATGCGCCCCAGATCTTCAAAAATCACTTTTCTGCTCATCACTCTCACACATGTTTTTCTGCATGATAGGAGGAGCGTACCAGCGGGCCGCTCTCCACGAAACGAAATCCTTTCTCGAGTGCCACCTCCCTATAACGTGCAAACTGCTCCGGTGAGACATATTCCTTAACCGCCAAGTGCCTGCGCGTGGGTTGCAAATACTGCCCCACGGTGAGTACGCTACACCCTACCGCCAGCAGGTCGTCCATCGTCTCGTAAATCTCCTCTTCTGTTTCTCCAAGGCCCACCATCACACCCGACTTGGCCCTCACCTTGCCGCTGGCGGCGATGATCCCGAGGGTTTTGAGGCTCACCTCATACTTTGCACGGCTACGTACCTTGGGGGTCAACCGCCGCACCGTCTCCATGTTGTGCGACACGATGTTGGGACCGGCATCGATAACCTTGCGAATCAGATCCTCCTGACCGTTAAAATCAGGTATCAGGGTCTCAATGGTCACCTGAGGACAGCGCTCCTTGATTCGTCTTACAGTACGCGACCAGATCTCGGCCCCCCCGTCCTCCAGATCATCACGGTCGACACTGGTGAGCACCACATGGCGCAGGTTCATCTGTTCGATGGTGTCGGCCAGCCGTGCCGGTTCATCCCAGTCCACACCCAGCGGTGTGCCGGTCTTCACATTACAGAAGCGACAGGATCGGGTACAAACCTCTCCCAGGATCATGAAGGTGGCGGTACCTCTTCCCCAGCATTCTGCCATGTTGGGACATTTTCCGCTCACACAGATTGTGTGCAGTTTCTTCCTGGCGATGATCTCCTTCACATCGAGGTATTGTTTGCCCTGCGGCAAAGATATTTTCAGCCATTCAGGCTTGCGTTGCATTGTTTCAGTTTTTTTCTCCATAATGATGATATCTGTGCATGCTGCTACAGCTGTTTTGGGATCACCCCATCATGCATCGGCAGACAGCGTCAAGCTATAGGTAATTGTTTAAAATGTCAAAACAGTACAAAAATAGGATTTTCTTCGGGGATATACGAATTTGAGAGCTACATTCACTTCTTTTACCCCGTAACTATTTTTAAACCGTTACACTACTGTTTATAAAGCCAAAAAATATATCTTTGCGCCTTAAACCGAAGAACAGACACAATTTGGATTTCCAGTTACTACATACCGACCCGAGGTCCGACGCACGGGCAGGGCTCATCACAACCGACCACGGAGCAGTGGAGACTCCTGTCTTCATGCCGGTGGGCACGGTGGGCAGTGTCAAGGCGGTACACATCAGCGAGCTGAAAGAGGACATAGGGGCAGAAATCATCCTAGGCAACACTTATCACCTCTACCTGCGCCCCGGCCTGGAGATCATTCAGGCGGCGGGGGGATTGCACCGTTTCAACAGTTGGAACCGTCCGATACTGACCGACAGCGGGGGGTTCCAGGTATTCTCTCTCACCGAGAACCGGAAGCTGACGGAGGAAGGGGCTGTTTTTCAGTCGCACATCGACGGATCCAGACATTTCTTCACCCCCGAGAAAGTGATCGACATACAACGCATCATCGGTGCAGATATCATCATGGCGTTCGATGAGTGCACTCCCGGAGACGCTGACTACGGCTACGCGAAACAGTCGCTGGAGCTTACCGAACGTTGGCTCGACCGCTGCATCACCCGCATGTCGGAGACAGAATGCCCCTACGGACATAGTCAGGCGCTCTTCCCCATCGTGCAGGGATGTGTCTACCCTGATCTGCGGAAGCGTGCCGCTGAAAAAGTGGCATCCCTGGGAGCCGACGGCAATGCCATCGGTGGACTGGCGGTGGGAGAGCCCACTGAGAAGATGTATGAAATGGTGGAGCTGGTGAACGGCATCCTGCCAAAGGATAAACCCCGTTACCTGATGGGCGTGGGCAAACCGGAGAACATCCTGGAGGCGATTGAACGGGGAGTCGACATGTTCGACTGCATCATGCCTACACGCAACGGCCGCAACGGCCAGATTTTCACCAAGGAGGGAGTCATGAACATGCGCAACGAGCGCTGGAAAAATGATTTCTCACCGATAGAGGAGGATGGTGAGTCGTTCGTGGACCGTCTCTACAGCAAGGCATACTTGCGACATCTTATCAACACGAACGAGATCCTGGGACTGCAGATCGCCTCGATTCACAACCTGGCATTCTATGTCTGGCTGGCAATGGAGGCACGCGAACATATCATCGCTGGCGATTTCTCCACATGGAAACCGCAGATGATCGAAAAGGTGACACGAAGATTATGAAAAAGATCCTCTCCATACTGAACCTGAAACGTCTGGACTGGTACATCATCAAGAAGTTCCTGGGGACCTACCTCTTCATGATCGCGTTGATCATCTCCATCGCGGTGGTATTCGACATCAACGAGAAGATTGACAAGTTTATGACCAACAACGCTTCGCTGGAACAGATCATCTTCGACTACTACCTCAACTTCATCCCCTACTACACAAACCTCTTCAGCCCCCTCTTTGTCTTCCTGGCGGTGATCTTCTTCACCTCCAAGATGGCAAACAACTCGGAGATTATCGCCATCCTCTCCAACGGCATCGGTTTCCGGAGGATGATGAAACCTTATATGGTGGCCGCACTGGTGATCGCCATCTTCACCTTCATATTCGGTGGTTACATCATACCCCCTGCCAACGCCACCCGCATCGAGTTTGAACAGACCTACGTGGATCCAAGGAAGAAGAAAACCGGCGATCGTGACATCCAGTTTCGGGTGGGCCCCGGCACCATCGTCTACTTCGGCAACTTCGACATGAAGAGCCAAACCGGTTACAACTTCTCAATCGATCACTTCGACAGCCTGCAGCTGGTCTCTCGCCTCACGGCCCAATCCATCCGTTACGACTCGGCTTACCAGTGGAGCATTCAAAACTACCAGGTGAGGGATTTTAACGGTGCCAGGGAAACCATTACCAAGGGGCAATCAATTGACACCACCCTTCAGATTGTACCTGACGACTTTATCATCGCCAAAACCGACCAGCAGATGATGACATCTACCCAATTGCGCCACTATGTGAAGAGCCAGAAGGAGCGGGGGATGGGCAACATACAGGCTTTCCAAATTGAGTATCACTCGCGTATCGCCAATGTCTTCTCAGCTTTCATCCTCACACTGATTGGTGCTTCCCTCTCAGCAAAAAAAGTGAAGGGAGGCATGGGACTCAACATCGGTGTGGGACTGGGACTGAGTATGGCCTACATCCTTTTCATGACGGTCAGCTCCACCTTCGCGGTCAAAGGAAGCATGAGCCCCTTCATTGCGGCATGGGTACCCAATATCTTCTTCATCCTGATTGCGATATTCCTCTATCGGAAGGCGCCAAATTAGGAGGGTCACCTTTCAGCTTTCAGCAATCAACCGGGCATCATCAAAACATCAAAATCAACCGGAAATGAAAAAAACAGTTCTTGCTTTACTCCTGGGCTGTGCAGCGATACTGCAGGCACAAACGAAATATCCCACCATCGTGATCGAGACCAATTATGGCACCATGAAGGCAATGCTGTATGATGATACACCTCGGCACGGGGATCATTACATACGGTTGATCCGTCAGGGATATTTCGACGGCACGCTCTTCCACAGGGTGGTAAAGAACTTCGTCATCCAGGGTGGGGCTCAGGACTCGCGCAATGCACCTGCCGGAGCGCAGATTGGTGGCGGCCGCACCGACATGGAGCTGATGCCGGAGTTCAGGGAACATCATTTCCACAAGAAAGGTGCACTGGCAGCACCACGAAAAGGAGACAATGAGAATCCGCAGAAGAAATCGGATGCTTCGCAGTTGTACATCGTACATGGAAAGGTTTACACACAGGGGCGACTCGACAGCACTGAAATGAGTGTGAACATCCCCATCAAGAATGAAATCATCCGCACACACTATTCACCTGTCAAGGAGGAACTGGCACACCTAAAAGAGAGTGATCCGTGGGAATTCAACGCGCTGCTTGATTCGGTGTTGACCCTGGTGGATTCACTATACCTGGAGGCCCCCGGCAAGTTCTTCTGGCCGGATAGCCTGAAAGAAGCCTACACAACCATTGGCGGCGCCCACCATCTCGACGGGGAGTATACCGTTTTTGGCGAGGTGACCGAGGGTCTGGAGGTGATCGACAAGATTGCAGCCCTCGAGGTGGATGGCAACAGCCGCCCCAGCCAGGATGCGAAGATCATCCGCATCTATACCGAGTAACGTGAGAAAATAATCTGTGTAACCCTTCATAATCCCCTCAAAAAAGCATGAGAGGATAATCAAGTGTTAGTTGCTCATTACTGAATATTTATGCGCACCTCCGTCAAGAAGGCCTTCATTCGTTCAGAGTCTTTGGTTTCGATAATGGCCAGCAACTCCTTCAGTTTCTCCCGTATATTGGTCAGCTGCCCCGGTGTATAAGGGTTGAAGAGAATCTCGGTGAGCAGGAAGTCATCTTCTGAAAGCAATCCCTGTGCGATCTGCATGTGTCTTTTGAAGGTGGTACCGGGCGCATCCTGGTGCTTCATCACCGAGGCAAACACCAGGGTAGAAGCAAAGGGGATGGAAAGCGAATAGGCGATGGTTTCATCATGCTCCCGGAAGGAGTATTCGAACACATTCAGCTTCAGGTGATGGTAGAGATCACGGAAAAAGACTTTGCCCAGGTGTGACGACTCAGCAATAATGATGGCGCTCTGGCTGCTCAGGTCGTTCAGGCTGGCAAAGGTGGGGCCGAACATGGGGTGTGTGGAGACATAGGGGCGGGTGCGCTCCCGGTAAAACTCCTCCAGTCCGGTTTTCACCGAGGCGATATCGCTCAGGATACAGGTCTCCGGCAGATAGGGAAGTACCGATTCAAAAGCAGGGATCGTAAATTTGAGTGTGGCGGCATTGATTACCAACTCAGGGGCGAATGCTTCCACCTCTTGCGGGGTGGTCATCCGCTCCGTGTTGTAGATGAACCGTAACTTCTTCGGATCGGGGTCGAGCACCGCCACCTCATGGTCGAAACTGAGCACATCGGCAAAGAATGAGCCCATCTTGCCGGCTCCAAGGATTAATATTTTCATCGCTTACCTTTCATCAGTTATTTCTTCGCTCTCTCCATCACCACCATCTGCTGACGGACCGACTCGGAATGGATCGACTCCAGAACCTTCTTCACGAAGTCGCCCGACATCTCCAGACGTTCACCCTGATAGGCACGGTCGGTCAGGATCTGATCGTAGCGCTGCGTCTGCAGGATTGGCATGTCATGCTCCAGCTTGTACTGGCCGATCTCTCTTGACACACGCATACGCTTTGCCAAAAGCTGCAACAGGTCATTGTCGAGTTCATCTATCTGGTCGCGCAACACCGAGAGATCTTCAGTCGTCTGCACCGTATCACGGATTACGATGGTATCGAGAATCTCCTTCAGTGCAGCCGGAGTGACCTGTTGAGCCTTATCGCTCCACGCCTCGTCGGGGGAACAATGCGATTCGATGATCAATCCCGCGTAGTTGAGATCCATCGCCTGTTGACTGATTTTGAAGATCAGGTTGCGGTCGCCGCCGATATGACTTGGGTCGCAGATTATCGGCAAAGTGGGAAAACGCCGTTTCAACTCGATGGGAATGTGCCATTGCGGCAGATTGCGGTATATGGTCTTGTCGGTAGTGCTGAATCCACGGTGTATCACTCCCAGCTTGCGGATACCTGCGTTGTAGAGTCGCTCCAGTGCACCGATCCAGAGCTCCAGGTCGGGATTCACCGGATTCTTGATCAGGATGGGGATATCCACTCCTTTGAGGGTATCTGCAATTTCCTGCACTGCAAAAGGGTTGGCAGCCGTGCGTGCCCCTATCCAAAGTATATCTACACCATACTTCAATGCCTCATAGACATGTTTCTCCGTAGCCACCTCGGTGGCCATGTACATGCCAGTCTCCTTTTCCGCCTGCATCATCCATTTCAGCGCCGGACTACCGATCCCCTCAAAACCACCTGGCTTTGTGCGGGGTTTCCATACCCCTGCGCGGTAGATCTTCACTCCCACTGCCGCCAGCTGGCGCGCGGTGGTCATCACCTGTTCTTCTGTCTCGGCACTGCAGGGCCCCGCAATCACCAGCGGTCTCTTCGCGTCAATGCCCGGCAATAAAATTGATTCGAATTCCATATCTATTGTTTTTATTATTGTCTCAATTAATATTTACTCCATGATTTACAATCAACACCAAGCTAATCCTCAAATACTTAAAACGACCAATCAGCTATTCCCCATATATTCCTCAATCCGCATGTAAGCCTCCTGCAGCTTCTCAACTGAGGCTCCCAACGAGATGCGGATAAAACGTTCACCGTTGCTGCCGAAGATAAAGCCAGGGGTAAGAAACACACGCGCCTTTTCAAGCAGTTCATTCACAAGTTTTTCACTACCCGACACCTCTGCGGGCAGCTTGCCCCACACAAACAATCCCACCTGCCGAGAATCGTAGCTACAGCCAAGCAGATGCATGATCTTCTCGGCCCAGTCGCGTCGTTCACGATAGATCAGGTTCATCCCGGCATGCCACTCATCACTGTTCGACAGAGCAGCCACCGTTGCCAGCTGCATCGGTTTGAACTGACCGCTGTCGATGTTGCTCTTAGCCTTGAGTACCCACTGAACGAATTGAGGATTGGATGCCAGCATCCCCATGCGCCATCCCGACATGTTATGCGACTTGCTTAGCGAGTTGAGCTCGATACAAATCTCCTTTGCTCCCGGTACAGAGAGGATGCTCATCGGGTGGTCGTTCAAAATGAAACTGTAGGGATTGTCGTGACAAATCACGATCTGATGCTTCTTGCCAAAGGCCACCAGCTTCTCAAACAGCTCTTGCGATGCATTGGCACCAGTAGGCATGTTCGGGTAGTTTACCCACATCAGCTTCACCCGGCTCAAGTCTATCTTTTCCAGAGCCTCGAAGTCAGGCTCCCATCCCTTCTCCTCCAGCAGGTCATACTCCATCACCTCTGCCCGCAAAAGTTGCGATACGGATCGGTATGTGGGATAACCGGGATTGGGGACCAGCACCGTATCTCCGAAGTTCAGGAAGGTCATCGAGACATGCAGGATCCCCTCCTTGGAGCCTATCAACGGCAATACCTCAGCAGGCGTCAGGGTGACGTCATAGATACGCTTGTACCAGTCGGCATATGCTTTACGCAACTCGGGGATACCGGTATATGGCTGGTAGGCATGCACATCGGACAGGCGGGCTGTATCGCAAAGCATTTCAATGGTCTCCTGCGACGGCATCCGATCGGGTGCTCCCACCGCCAGACTGATCACGTTTTTACCTTCGGCATTCATACGGGCCACTTCAGCCAGTTTCACCGAGAAATAGTATTCTTCTATTGACTTGATATGTGCTGCAGGTTCAATCATCTTCATTGTAGTTTTCATTTCATTCAGTTACTGTTCATCGGCATTCATCTCCTCCCTGTACTCGCCCAACAACTTCAGTTTACTGATCAGCGGAGTGATGGCATCGATCGACTGTTGGTAGCGCTGATAATCGGTAAAGGTGAGATCCACATAAAACTGGTACTCCCACTCACTGCCAATGATGGGCAGCGACTGGATACGGGTCAGGTTGATCCCATAGAAGGAGAGCACCGACAGCACCTTCGAGAGTGATCCTTCGTTGTGTGGCAAGACAAACACCAGCGACGATTTGTTGATATGGTTATCCTTCTGCACCTCACGAAGCATCTCCTCACGTGCCAGGATAAAGAAACGAGTGAAATTGCGTTTGTTTGTTTCAATTCCATGGGCCAGGATCTCCAGACCATACTTCTCCGCTGCCAGCCTGCTGCAGATGGTGGCAGTGCCTTTCATCTCCCGCTCACGAATCTCTTTGGCTGCAAGGGCGGTGTCATCATGCTCCACGATCTTCACCCCGGGCAATCTCTCCAAAAACTCCTCACACTGCATCAACGCCATGGGGTGTGACATCACCTCTCCAATCTCATCAAGGGTGGTGCCGGGAAGGGCTGCCAAGGTATGTGTGATTCGAAGTTTATGCTCCCCTGCAATACGGAGATGGTGTTGTTTCAACAAATCATGATTGGGCAGAAGGCTCCCGGCAATGGTATTCTCGATGGCCATCACCCCAATCAGTTGCGGATCCTTCTCCGCTTCCCTGAAAATATCACGGAATGTCTGGCAGGGAACGATCTCCAGCTCTTCGCACTTGAAATAATCACGTGCGGCAATCTCATGATAGGCTCCCGGCCCTCCTTGAATAGCAACTCTTTTCATTTCTTTTGTAATTTGCCACATAGTCATAAAAAAATCCCATCGTGTAATCGACAGGATTTTTGTTATCTGATATGACTTTTAATTTCTTCTCATTTTACATAAAAATCCTGCCTTTACCTGCTAAAATAAAAGTAAAACCAGAATGAATATGCAAAAGAAGAACTGTTCACTTTGTTATCTTTTCATTGTGATAGGGCACAAATGTACAACATTTTTCGAATACACAAATAAAAATGACAAAAAAAAGCGATTCATCATTTTCATGCACCTGAATAGAGGTAGTTTTAGAAAATCTAGCGCAAATTTATCTGAAAAAATCTCTATATTTGCAGCTTAAATACCGTAACCTAATATTAGTCACCCTAAATTTACAGAGAATGTTTAAAAATCATCCTAAAGGACTGCTTGCCGCATCACTGGCGAACATGGGGGAGCGATTTGGTTTTTATACCATGATGGCGATCCTGACACTCTTCTTAATGACCAAGTTCGGACTGGACGAGACCACCACCGGTATCATCTACTCCATATTTTATGCATCCATCTACCTGCTGGCTCTCGTGGGAGGGCTCCTGGCCGACAAGACCCGCAATTACAAGGGAATCATCATGGCGGGCCTGCTGCTGATGTCAGTGGGTTACGTGATCATCGCCATCCCTACCCCGACACCGGTGCCAGCTGACAAGTTCGCACTGTTCCTTGCAATCAGCTGCCTAGGCCTACTGGTGATCGCTTTTGGTAACGGACTCTTCAAGGGGAACCTCCAGGCACTCGTGGGGCAAATGTATGATGACCCGAAGTACAGTAAGATGCGCGACTCCGGGTTTCAACTCTTTTACATGTTCATCAATGTGGGTGCAATCTTCGCTCCCTTCCTGGCGGTAGGTGTCCGCAACTGGTGGGTGGAGAAGAACGGTTTCCTCTATAATGCCGACCTGCCGACGCTGGCGCATCAGTACCTGGGCAACACCATCACGGCCGAGGGAAGCGAACGTTTTCAGCGACTGGCCGGAGAAGTGGGTTACAGCGGCAGCGACATGACAGCTTTTGCCGGTGAATATCTCAACGTCTTCACCACAGGCTTCCACTATGCCTTTGCGGTAGCCATTGTCGCGATGCTGATCTCGCTGGTGATCTACATGCTCAACAAGAACCGGTTCCCCGATCCTGCGAACAAACATGCTGCAGCGGCAGGTGGTACAGTGGTGGATGAGATGGACATCAAAGAGGTGAAGCAACGCCTCTATGCCCTTTTCGCTGTCTTTGCGGTGGTGATATTCTTCTGGTTCTCGTTCCACCAGAACGGGCTCACCCTCACTTTCTTCGCAAAAGATTACACTGACCTGAGCCAGATCAGGCTAAACCTGGGCTTCGCGACACTGGAAGGAGCCGAGATCTTCCAGTCGATCAACCCCTTCTTCGTGGTGTTCCTCACTCCAATCATCGTGGGTTTCTTCGGATGGCTTCGATCCCGAGGCAATGAACCCTCCACACCACGCAAGATCGCGATCGGTATGGGTATCGCCGCCATTGCTTATGCCGTAATGTCACTGGGCTCAATGGGACTTCCACTCAAAGGAGAGCTGGATGCTATGGGCGGACTGCCCGATGCGGCTCGTGTCACTCCCTGGCTGCTGATCGGCACCTATTTTATCCTGACCGTTGCCGAGCTCTTCATCAGTCCCCTAGGTATCTCTTTCGTTTCGAAGGTAGCTCCTCCCAAATACCAGGGGATCATGCAGGGGGCATGGCTGGGTGCCACCGCCGTGGGCAACAGCCTGCTCTTCATCGGTGCCATCTTCTACAAATCGATCTCCATGAGTGCCACCTGGATGGTCTTCGTGGTTGCCTGTCTCATCTCCATGTTCACCATGCTGGCGATGATCAAATGGCTAGAAAGGATCGCAAAATAAAAGAACAACTTTTCAACCGAACGAATCAGGCCGGAGGGTATCCCTCCGGCTTTTTCGTGAAATTGATCCCAGGATCAAAGATACTCTCCTAATGAGAGATAGATTCTATGGTTGATAACTTGTTGCGATAAGCGGAAAAAACTACCCCCTTTTTCAGTATATTTGCCCTATATAACCATTGGCAACATTTCAGAAACATGCATCCATTTGTTCATCTTCACGTCCACTCCCAATATTCGCTGCTCGACGGTCAGGCCAGCATCCAACGGCTGGTAGACAAAGCCCTGAGCGACGGCATGCCAGCCATCGCCCTGACCGATCACGGAGCGATGTATGGCATCAAGGAGTTCCTCAACTATTGCAACAGGAAAAACGGTCCACACAAGACGGAAATTGCCAAGCTGAGGAAAGAAATCGACTCGCTCGTGAAGGAGGAAGATGCTGCCGGCAGGAGGGAGGCCCTACAAAACCAGTTGCAGGCGGCAGAGCAAAAGCTGTTCAAGCCAATCGTGGGATGCGAATGTTACCTGGCACGGCGCGACCGTTTTTCACAATCGGAGAAGATCGATGGTAGCGGATGGCACCTGGTGTTGCTGGCCAAGAACCTTACAGGATACAAGAACCTGGTAAAGCTGGTTTCCAAGAGCTGGACCGAGGGATTTTACTACCGTCCCCGTATCGACAAGGAGCTGCTGGAAAAACACAGCGAAGGGTTGATCGTCTCCTCCGCCTGCCTGGGAGGTGAGATTTCCCGCAAGGTGGACAGCGGTCAGATCAGCGATGCCGAGGAGGCGGTGCAGTGGTACAAGCGGGTGTTCGGTGACGACTACTACCTGGAGCTGCAACGTCACAAGACCGACCGTCCCGATGCCGACCAGACCACCTACCCCAAGCAGGAGCGGGTGAACCAGGAACTGATTCGCATCGCCCGCAAGTACGACGTAAAGCTGATAGCCACCAACGATGTCCACTTTGTGAATGAAGAGGATGCCGACGCACACGACCGCCTGATCTGTCTCAGCACCGGGAAGGATTTCGATGATCCCGACCGGATGCGCTACACCAAACAGGAGTGGCTGAAGAGTACCGCTGAGATGAACCAAATCTTCGCCGACCTGCCGGAGGTTTTGACAAACACACTTGAGGTGGCTGACAAAGTAGAATTTTATTCTATCGACAACCCACCACTGATGCCTTTTTACCCCATCGATCCCGCTTTCGGCACCGAAAAGGCTTACCGTGAAAAGTATCCCGAAGAACTTTTGAAGCAGGAGTTCGGAGAAGCAACCTTTCACCGGCTGGGTGATTACGACAAGGTGATAAGGGTAAAGCTGGAGGCGGACTACCTGGCACATCTCACCTTTCAGGGAGCACGCCGCCGTTACGGGGAGGAGCTGACGGAGGAGATCCGTGAGCGGCTCACCTTCGAGCTGGAGACCATCAAGCACATGGGCTTCCCGGGCTACTTCCTGATTGTACAGGATTTCATCAATGCCGCCAGGGAGATGGAAGTGGCCGTGGGACCGGGACGCGGCTCGGCGGCCGGCTCGGCGGCAGCCTACTGCCTTGGCATCACCGACATCGATCCATTGAAATATGACCTGCTGTTTGAGCGATTCCTGAACCCCGACCGTATCTCAATGCCCGATATCGACATCGATTTCGACGATGAGGGACGTGGTAAGGTACTGCGCTGGGTGACCGAGAAGTATGGCAGCGAGAAGGTGGCTCATATCATCACCTATGGCACCATGGCAACAAAATCGTCCATCAAGGATGTGGCACGGGTGCACAAGCTGCCGCTTTCGGAGTCGAACCGCCTGGCAAAACTGGTACCCGACAGGATTCCCAACGTGAAGAAGGTGAACCTTAGAGCAGCCATCGATAATGTGCCGGAGCTCAAAGAGGCGGCCAACAGCAGCGATCCACTATTGAGGGACACCCTCAAATATGCAGTCATGCTGGAGGGAAACGTACGCAACACGGGGGTGCACGCCTGTGGTGTGATCATCGGTCAAAACGATATCTCGGACGTGGTACCCATCAGTACAGCCGAAGACAAGGAGACCCGCGAGAAGCTGCTGGTCACCCAATACGAGGGGTCGGTGATCGAAGAGACCGGGCTGATCAAAATGGACTTCCTGGGACTCAAAACCCTCTCCATCATCAAGGATGCACTTGTCACGATTGAACAGACCAGGGGTGTTAAGATCAACATCGACACCATCGACATGAACGATCCGGTCACCTACAAGCTCTACTGTTACGGGCAGACCACCGGCACCTTCCAGTTTGAATCGGCAGGCATGCAGAAGTACCTCAAGGAGCTCCAGCCAAGCAAGTTTGAGGATCTGATTGCCATGAATGCCCTCTATCGCCCCGGACCGATGGATTACATCCCTTCCTTCATCGCGCGCAAGCATGGCAGGGAGGAGATCAGCTATGACCTTCCAATAATGGAGAAGTATCTGAGCGAGACGTATGGCATCACCGTCTACCAGGAGCAGGTGATGCTCCTGTCACGTTTGCTGGCAGGCTTCACCCGTGGCCAGTCGGACGAGCTTCGCAAGGCGATGGGCAAGAAGCTGATCGACAAGATGACCGCCCTGAAGGAAAAATTCCTGGCAGGCGGCAAACAAAACGGATACCAGGAGAAGATCCTCAACAAGATATGGGCCGACTGGGAAAAATTTGCCTCATATGCCTTCAACAAATCGCATGCCACCTGCTACTCCTGGGTTGCCTACCAGACCGCCTGGCTGAAGGCCAACTACCCCTCGGAATATATGGCTGCAGTGCTCTCCAACAACCTGAACAACATCACCGAGATCACCAAGTTCATGGATGAGTGCAAGGCAATGGGTATGAATGTGCTCTGTCCCGATGTAAACGAGTCCTACCTCAAGTTCTCGGTCAACGGCGAGGGGGATGTCCGGTTCGGGCTGGCTGCCATAAAGAGCGTAGGGCAGGGTGCCGCAAACGACATCATTGCAGAGAGAGAAAAGAACGGTCCCTATGCCGACATCTTCGACTTTGTGGAAAGGGTGAACCTCTCCTCCTGCAACAAGAAGACAGTAGAAGCCCTGGCACTAGCCGGCGCCTTTGACTCGCTGCCAGGCATTCACCGCGAGCAATTCGTCGCTGCCAACAGTAAGGGCGAAGAGTTCCTGGAGACACTGATCCGCTACGGAAGCAAATATCAACAGGACAAGCTGGAGGCGATGACCTCCCTTTTCGGAGACGATTCCTCTTTCCAGATTGCCCGTCCGGAGATTCCGCAGGCAGCCCGCTGGAGTGACCTGGAAAGGCTCAACAAAGAGCGGGATCTGATAGGGATCTACCTCTCGGCACACCCGCTTGATGACTATGAGTTCATCCTGAAATATGTCTGCAATGCCGACACCCAGCGACTTCAGGATCTGGAGTCACTCAACGGCCTGGACATCACCTTCGGCGGCATCATCACTGCTGTACGTGAGGGACAAACCAAGCGAGGATCTCCATATACCATCTTCAAGATAGAGGATTATGCTGGCAGCTACGAGATCGCACTCTTCAGTGATGACAGTGTCAACTTCGGACGTTACGCCCGCATCGGGCTCTCGGTATACATTGCAGGCAAAGTACAGTCGAAGCGATACCGTGAAAATGAACTGGAAGTGAAGATCGCCTCTATCAGTCTGCTCTCGGAGGTGAAGGATAAACTGGTTTCGAAGATCACCATCCAGATACCACTTACGAAGCTGAATGACACCACGGTTGCCGAATTATCGGCACTGATGAAAAACAATTCAGGAAATTCGTTGTTATATTTCCAGATCATCGGGGAGGAACGGCACATGAACATTCAGTTGTTTTCCCGTCCTGCCAAAATCAGGGTGAACAAGCATCTTATTGACACCCTTCGAGATGAATTGGACATCGATTTCAAAATCAATTAATCATAATCATAACTAAACAGAGAAATATGGCTCTTCAAATTACAGACGCGAACATAGAAGAAGTGTTGCAATCGGACAAACTGGTGGTAATTGACTTCTGGGCAGAGTGGTGTGGTCCCTGCAAGATGGTGGGACCAATCATCGATCAGATCAGTGAAGAATACAAAGACCGCGTGGTGGTAGGGAAACTCGACGTTGACAACAACGACGAAACAACCTCTCGTTACGGCATACGCAACATCCCTACAGTACTCTTCATCAAGAATGGCGAAGTGGTGGACAAGGTGGTGGGTGCAGGTGCTAAAACCCTTTTCACAGAGAAGATTAACAAGCTACTTTGATAACTACGCCAATCTCTTACCTTTTCGTCCGTCATGGGTGTTAAAAGATAAGTTGCAGTAATTGGATCAAAAAAGAGGCTGTCTCAAGATAGAGACAGTCTCTCTTTTTTGTAGAAGGTGACTCTTCCTAAAAGAGCATTATACCCATAAAAAAGTGATCCTGTTCCAGTAATCTTGGAAACTATTTCGATATTCTATCGTTATTTTACCTTTATCCCAACCTTATAAATTTTTGACGTTGGTATAAGGAGGGAATAAGGCTGGAATAAGGCTAGAATAAGGCTAGAGCCTCCGAGAACCCTGTCTCGTCTTGCCTCGTCCTAAAAAAAAGGCCATCTCATGCAATTTTATGAGATGGCCTTTTTTATATCTGTCTACCAATCAGTATTCGTCTTCGTTAAAAAAGAAGTCCTCCTTACTGGGATAATCCGGCCAGATGTCTTCAATCGATTCAAACACCTCTCCATCCTCTTCAATCTCCTGCAGATTTTCGATGACTTCCAGCGGTGCACCCGAACGCTGGGCATAATCTATCAACTCATCCTTTGTGGCGGGCCAAGGAGCATCTTCCAATTTGGAAGCCAGTTCTAGTGTCCAATACATTGAAAAATCCTTTCTTTAGTTGTTTGTTTCAAAATTTCCGCAAATGTATGAAAAGTTTTTAAATATCTCCCTGTTCCCAATATATTTCTTCTGCAGTTTTGCTCCCCTCCTTACGGGCCAACACGAAAAAGTAGTCGGAGAGACGGTTCAGGAAGATTAATACCTCTTCTGCCACGGGATATGATTCAGCCACATGGTAGACCAATCGTTCCGCCCTGCGGGCCACGGTACGGCAGATATGTGCTCTGGATGCCGGTTCATTTCCGCCGGGCAGTACAAAGCGATTCAGACGCGGAAGCTGGCTGTCGGTGATGTCGATCTGCTCCTCGATGCGGGTGATATCCTTTTGAGCAATGATGCTTGCGGCATGCGGTGCCTTGTTTTCAGTTTCAGTGGCAAGATAGGAGCCCAAAGTGAACAGTTTGTGCTGCAGGTATCGCAGGAATTCATGATCCTCACTGTCTGTGATCAGGCAGTTGAGCCATCCCACATGGCTGTTCAGTTCATCGACTGTACCGTAAGCCTCCAGTCGCAGATGTGTCTTGGGAACTCTCGTCCCACCCACCAGAGCAGTGGTACCCTTGTCACCTGTCTTTGTATAGATAATACTTTTTTTCATTCTTTTTTCAATTGTCAGTTGTAAGCACCATATTTTCGAAATAGAAATGTCCCGGCCGAAACGCAGCAAACCGTAAACCTTGATCTTCGTACCGGAAACTATATAAGATAACGCAACTTGCTGTTAGTTTGCCGTAAGAATGTGATCCCGAAATCTTTCATATCGAATGTGATTCCGATGCGTTCATCATTAACGATATTGCGCCAATATTGTTTGCTCCGTGTGGCATTGACCGGATCAATTACCCAGAAAGTCTCTTCATGGCTGAGCTGAATCAGTGAATCGAGTGTTGGAGGAGACTCCACATCCAGATGGAGAAAAATAGCATCGAACCGCTCTTCCCGGGGCAATTCTGACAAAATGGTGCGTTGGCTCCCCTTTATTGCGGTAAGCTCAATTGCTTCTGCAACCATCTCACTTCTTGTTTCCACACATGTGCAATGGATGCGGCTATCGGGGGAGATCAGATAGAGGGTATTCACACCGCGACCCGAATTAATCTCAAGGATCTTCATCGCATTGAAATGGTCTACCAGCCGGAAAGAGAGATGATGTGGGGTTTTGTTGAGGGGAACATACGGGTGATTGGCGGAGAGATGATCTGCAATTTCATCAAAAGCATAATAATGTGTGCGGGATGAGAGCACCTTTTGAATCAGTTCGAACGCAAAGGGAGAGTGAACACCATACCCGCGCGATTGCCTGAAACGCTTTAACCAGCTGAAAGGTGCCATGAGAACCTATTTTTTTTCAATCAGTGCCACGGCATAAGCAGTGATCCCCTCCTCACGGCCCACAAAGCCCATTTTTTCGGAGGTGGTTGCTTTGATTGATACGGCGTTGGGAGCTATGCCCATCAACTCTGACAGTATGATTTGCATGGCAGGGATGTGAGGGTTTAGCTTGGGCTGCTCCGCACATACAGTAGCATCGATATTCCCTACACTGTAACCCTCTTTTTGAAGAAGCGTGATGGTCTCTTTCAACAAGTTCTTGCTGTCTGCATCTTTAAACGCCGCAGAGGTGTCAGGGAAATGATAGCCAATATCACGCAGGTTGGCAGCACCGAGCAATGCATCACAGATGGCATGTATCAGCACATCCGCATCGGAATGACCATCCAGCCCCATGCTGTGTTCGAGCAAGATACCACCCATCCAGAGTGGCCTCCCCTCTTTGAGGCGATGCATGTCGTATCCGAATCCTATTCTGATGTTCATTATTATCGCATTAAATTCCTGATTCCCTCCAGGTCAAATCCCAGTGAGATACGCAGTGTCTGATCGAGTGGATTGGATTGTGCTGTAGATAACAGGTAGGCTGCATCCACTTGAAATGATTCTGTCCTGAAACCTGCACCAAAAGATATGTAACGCCGGTTACCCTTGTAGGGATTTTCATTGTAATAACCGCTGCGCAATGAGAACTGATTCAGGTAGGTGTATTCCATCCCCAATGACCAGCTCACCTCTTTCAGCTCCTCCCCAATTCCGCCGGGTGCATCTGCAAACGAACGGAAGATGCCTGCAACGGATGAGATGCTGTTGTAGCGATCCACTCGTGCTTGTGCCTCCTCCGATGTTTCACCATCTTCCTGCAACAGTGGCGTAGGCACCAGCAGTTTGTTCAGGTCAGTGCTGAAAGAGAGGGTATGCTGTTCGCTCAGGGGAATGCCCAGTGATGCACCAACCCTCATGTTGGCAGGAAGAAACATGTTACTGTTACCCCCGTCATAAGAAATCTTGGTTCCGATGTTAGACAATGAAAAGCCAAGACCGAGGAGCATCTCAGATCTGCCAAGGTAGACATAAGCCTCGTTGTAACCCCCGATATCAGCGGCGAAAGCATTCCCTGGAGTTGTTTCATCACTGCCTGTAGAGTAATCAGCCCGCAAATAACGCAATGTCACGGACCCGGAAAATGTCTCGGTAAGCTTCCGTGAATAAGCGACATCGAGAGCCAGCTCGTGGGGTGATACAGTTTGCCAGAACTCACCACTCATGTCTCCCACCTCGACGCTACCCAATGTGAAATACCGGAGTGAAGCACTCACAGCGTCAGCCGCCTCACTGCGTGGTTTCCAATAACCTGAAGCATAGAGAAGATGAATGTCATTCACCAGGCTGTTCAGCCATGGTGTGTAGGAGAACGACACCCCTGCGGTACCGGTAATATAGGGATACTTTGCTGCGTTCCAATACTGTGAGTAGAGGTCGGGCATGGTCGCAACACCAACGTCACCCATTGCGGCAGCCCTGGCGTCAGGAGCAAAGAGTAGTGAGGGCATGGCTACCGGTATGGGATTGTAATCCTGTGCGGATACATGGATAGCGGTAAAGAACAACAAAGTGGCAATGATGGCCTGAAGTAATCTTCTCATGTGCGTTCAGTATGATGCTGCAGGGATGCTCATTTCACCCGGAAGTCCAGCAGTTTTCTATCTTCAACATATCCCTGCAGATGATCATTGATCTTCACAGGGCCAACACCTGCAGGCGTACCTGTAAATATCAGGTCACCGATTTTCAGGGTAAATAAGCGGCTGATAAATGCAATGATCCGGTCTACCGGATAAATCATCTCACGGCTGTTGCCCGACTGCACGGTCTCGCCATTGATGTCGAGCCGGAAATTAAGATCCTGTAAGGCCGTCACCGACTCAATGGGGATAAAAGTACCAACAGCCGCAGAGTGATCAAATCCCTTGGCTATCTCCCAGGGTAGTCCCAGCTCTTTCTGTTTTTTCTGCAGGTCACGTGCAGTGAAGTCGATGCCCACGGTAACCTGGTCATAATAACGATGAGCAAAGCGCTCTGCGATGTTCTTACCCAGTCGGCTCACCCTGACTACCAGCTCAGTCTCATACTGAACATCTTCTGAGAAATCAGGCAGGAAAAAGGGCTTTCCATCTTTTAACAAAGCCGTATCGGGTTTCATGAACAACACCGGTTCACTGCTTTCAAACGTACGCTTCATCTCTTTATTGTGCGAAGCATAGTTAAGTCCTACTGCGAAAATTTTCATTACAACAAACGGTTAAACATGACCGCCAGATGGGCATAGAGTGAAGTATTCTGCAATACAACACCGTCAGGTACACGGATGCGGAAAGGTGTGAAGTTCCATATCCCCTTTATGCCGCCACTGATCATGTAGTTTGACACCTCCTGAGCAATACCCGGTGGTACGGTCAGGATACCGATCTCAGCTGAGATGACACTATTCTTTTCGATGAACTGATCAGAGTGATATACCGGGATAGCGTGTATCTTTTTGTTCACCACAGACTCTTTCACATCGAATCCGGCGATGATCTTCAGACCAAACTGTTCCAGCCCTGAGTCGGAGAGCAATGCAGCACCGAGGCTACCCACGCCAAACACTACCGCCTTGTGTGTTTTGGTGAAACCCAGGAAGGTTTCCAGGACATGAATCAGATCGTCTATCTCATAACCGACCCTTGTCTTTCCTCGAATATCCACATAGGAGAGATCCTTGGCAATCTGTGAGGGTGAGACATCTATTTTCCTGGCGATCTGGGTTGAGGATACGATCGTCTCTCCTTGATTCTTAAGTAACTTCACATATGAAAGGTACCAGGGTAACCTTCTGAGTGCCGGCTCCGGTATTTTTGCAATATGATTCTGATCATCCATACCTTCTCTAATCATTGTTAAATCACAAAGATAGGTTCTTTTCGGCTATTTATGGATAAGTGAGCACCATATTTGCTGATTTTTTTCTTTAATTGCCACCCCAAACGGTTCAGACCCAGTTCCGGGAGTCAGTGCCTTTGACCTGACACATCTTTGAGTACTGCCCGCACCATCCCCATCTTGAGGTGGGTATCTATCACAATCGGTATGCGGTTCTCATCGTTGGTGATGGAAGCGTTCAATGCCTCTTTCTGGTTGGTGAAAGCATCATCCTGTATTGTCATAGAGATATTAATCACTTCATAACGTTTGCCGTTGTTTGCTTTGACCGATGATGTGCCCAGGTAATTGACATACATCTGTACCGGTCGTCTCCCTGAGATAAACTGAATAAAGTGACTGTCCCCGGGATTCATGCCGGTGTAGTCGATGTTGCGCACATAAGAGAGCACCGATAGGTAATCGTAGGTACATCGATCTGTAGTTACTGTTTCATCGAACCGCTCTTCTCCGTTCCAGGTTCTTACGGCGCGAATTGTAATCTGATTATTCTGATAGCTGAATGCCTGACGCTCCACCGAGTAATCCTTGCCTTCCGCAGCCTCCTTTGTAAAAAGTAAGGGTCTCAGATCCTTGTCGACGAAGGAGGTAAGGGTATCGTTCACGGAGTAGATATTGCCTGCCAATCCCGAAGTGTTGAGTGTCATCACCGTCTTATAGGCGTTGACCCCACGGTAATTGGCCTCAGTGACAGAGAGTGATCCCTTTCCTGCACGGGCATTGATGATGCCGTAGTTGAAATAGAGGTCGTAAGCAATCTTCTCCCCACTGGCAAATGCGTTGTTTGGCACCCTGCACTGACCGTGCGTTGCCGTGAAGACAAAGAGAAAGGAGATAAGAAGTAATATTAATTTGTAATGGGATTTCTTGTTCATTGTATCAACTGGTTTTGAATTGTTCTGCTTTGTAGCGGATTTACAGTTGCCGCATACCACTCTGCCTGCTACTACTACCCCCTGTTCCTGAGAATGGCGAACTCCGCTGTTGTTGCTGCTGCCCTCTTTCTCTTTCAAGGTTGGGATCTCTCCTTTTTTTCTCCTCTGGTTTGTTCTTTGTGATCTCTAACGGTTTTTGACTAATTACCGGAACCCGTTCAATGTTCCAGTCCTCGAGATGATCTGCGAAAGCTCTGATCACAAGCTTTCCGGGATAGTAGAAAACCTGTTCCGGTTGGCGGAGCACTTCATAGTTACCGGTGGTCCATAAACCGTCACCATCCTCATCGATTACCAGCCGTGCAAAAATTTCACCGGGTGGGAGATCCTGAAAACGGGCGCTGTTCTCTTTGACAAAACTTTTCCGAAAAGGTTTATCACTCTTATCGAGCAACTCCACAAAGGAACTGCTACTGTCAGGCAAACCGGTGATCACCATCTCCAGGTTGCCATACTGATCCAAATCCTTCACGGTGAATGCCTGTTCAAGTTTGTTGTTCCAATGACCGTAATGACTGATAATAGCTGCTGAATCGACAGCCAGTTTGTATTTCCCTCCCGGTATCCAGGAGGGACGAAGAATGAACTTGCGGGGATTGATTGTATCCCGCTCAAAACGAAAAGGCACGGGATAAAAGAGTGTGTCTTGCTGATGAAGCAGATGCACATAGGAAGAATCGAACGCTATCACAGGCTCACCAAACTCAATCCTAACAGGGTTAAACAGCTCAAAAGTATTCTGCACATTGGTTTTCATCTCAAGGAAAGTGATTACCGTGTCTGCTGCAACATCATCTTCCTCCTCTTTCTCCTTCTCTTCTTGCAAAGCTTTTTCTTCTGCTTCAGCGCGCCTACGTGCTGCACCGCGAACCGTAAAAGTGAGCGTATCGGTGTCAATATAGTCCTGATCGAGAGAGTCGGTACGGAGATAATCGACTTTCATCATGATTGAATCCTCCCGGAAAACAACAGAATCGGTTATCCACAAGAGCAATGAGTCGTTTCCGATATTCCTTTCAAGGATATACCAATCCTCTTTGGCTGGTTCCGGACGCATCAACGTGAGGGAGGGCATCGGCGTCGGAGCTGCAAACTGCAACAATAGTCGGTGTGCTTCAGGCCGTTCGTGCTGTTGCATATATTTTCGCTGGAAGTCAGTCTGAAAAGAACGAAGCAGCAAGTCATCAGGAAGAAACCGGGTATAATGAACCGTTTTGATTGTGTCGACTGTGAGGCTGTCCAAAAAGATGGTATCCTGTCGTACTGCCGGCATAGTAGAGGGTACAATGATTGAATCGAGGAAGGCGATTGCTTCCTGAGGATTGTCATATTTATAGTCCCTGTTCAGGTCACCAAGTGCAAAAACCTTGTATTCACCCGGTGCCATTCCCCGGACAACAAACCGACCACGAGAATCGGTACGGGAGATTCGTTCGAAGGGTACGCGGGTGAAGACGGTATCGTCGAAGTTGGAATGGATGCCGACATACATGCCGGTAACCGGTTCCAGATCGTTTGCTGAGAGTACTTTTCCGGAAATTGACAATGTGTCGAGCCGATCACCGGTAGAGAAAGAATAAACAAAGTTCTCCAGGGGGTTCTCCTCGTTGTTGTCCACAATGGCATCGGTGAAATCGATGGTATAGGTGGTATTGGGCAGCAGTTCATCTTTTAGCTCCACCACTGCTTTTCTACCGATGGAACGTATCACCGGCATGTTCTGCTGTGGAGGTGTAATGATCACCTTCTCGTTAGGTGTCTTGATTTTGATGTTCTCGTCAAACTCAATTTCGATCTTTCCGGGGGTGCTGTTAAGCTCATTGAACCCGGGTGTTGCCCCTTGAACCACCGGCGGATCGACATCATAAGCCCCCCCCGTGGGTGCAGCAATGTTGGCGCATGAAAATAATATGACGGCTGTTGTCAGCGTCAGGAAAAGAAACGAGAGAAATGAGAAAATTTTATTCAACATTGTACCGCGTTCGTATGAGTTTGGCAATTATCGGACAAAAATACAATCATTTACCCGTTTTATTCCATATGAATTCAGAAAAATCGTAAAAATGAGTTTTAATGGTCGGTCTCGTGAGATGTGAGAAGGGTATGACCAATCCGACAATAGAGGCACTTTTTTCGGTCACAATACTCTTTTCGGAGCTGGATGAGTGCTTGACTGTCGGAAGCATTGGCAGGTTGGACTCCTAATTCACGGAAAGTTTCTACAATTGCATTTCTTTCCGGTTTCAAAAAGTGAAGCAACTGAAATCCTCTGTCGCAAAACTGCTCTCGATCAGTTCGTTTGCCATAGGCAAAAAGGATAGGAGCAACGGTATTGATGAGTAAGACCTCAAGTGATGCAGCTCCGAGTGATTTGGTTGTTTTGGGTGACTCCTTTCCGAAGGTGTAATGTGTGGACCAATATTCAGATGGTTCATAACGAAAAAGTTCAGTCAATCGAACCGGGTTCTCCGTCTCTAAAACGGTTGAGAAGAGACGACCTGCATGCTGCAGAAGAGAGGCCAGCTGGGCAATACGCACATGGGGGAAGGAGTAGGGACGAATTCTCATCTTACGGAACAGAAAGCCATCCAGGCATCGTAGCCCGTACTTGTTACTGAGAAAACGATAATCGGACTGCAGCCGCCGGTAGTAAGAATCCTTTACCTCGGGATCCTCCAGGAGACCTGCCTGACCGAACAGCAGTGCTTCCACCATCTGCAGGTCATCATTGTGCCGCAGGATATAATTCAACGGCAGAGATAGAGCCAGCGACTCAAACGGGGGACTGTTGAGACCAAATCCGAAATTACGGGTGAGAATCACATAAAAGACCTCATCCCACGAGTGGTTAAAACGCTTTAGATGATTGTATATCTCATCACATTTGCGTTCCAGCCGCTCCAGAGAGAGATCATCCAACCAAGAGCGGACCAATCGCTGATCCATTCCGGCAATGAAATCACGACAGGGAAGAGGATGATCACTGTGCAACAGGTAATCAGCGTTTTTACGCACCTTCTCGGTGAGAGGCAGGAGAGTTTGAGGAACACTCTCACCTTTTTGGTTCACCACCTCCCTGTTCACACGACCTGAAAGATGCAGGACCACCGAATTGTAAACCGGATCGAGGTGATGACCGTGCAAGTACCAATCTGCAGATGAATCATGTATCTCCACGTTTCCGGCCCACATCACCGCTCCGATTCTTACTTTCGCATTGAAAAAATCAGGACCGGCATGAGGGTTCTGTTCTCCCGGATCAATCACTTCAACCCGGCAGCCATCAGTGGTCACCAATGCCTCCCGGGGATACAACCGGTATTTCCACACGTAGTGCAATAACTGCTCCTGACTGTTCATCGCCCAAAGGATTAACACCCAAAGGTAGAACCAATTGTCGAAAAATGCAAACGTTTTTTTGAAAAAGCATACTTCTCTCAAATTGAGATTGTGAAGAATTATGACTACTTTTGCATCGTTTCAAAATTACCCCATTCTGTTTATGCTCACATCAGAAAAGAGAACAGCCATCCGGAAGCTAATGCAACAAGAGATTGTGCCTGCCATCGGCTGTACCGAACCTATCTCCGTTGCACTCTGCACCGCCGGAGCATGCGGTGTACTGCAACAAAAAGCGGAGCGGATCGATGCCTATCTGAGTGCCAACGTAATCAAGAACGCCATGGGGGTAGGGATTCCCGGCACCGGGATGACCGGTCTTCCCATCGCAATTGCATTGGGAGCATTAAAAGGAAGGAAAGAAGATGGACTAGAATTGTTGAAAGGGATCACTGCCGAGGATGTGGAACTGGGAAAGCAGTTTATCCGGGAGAATCGTATTGCCATTCACCACTACCGGGAAACAGAGGAGAAGCTCTATATCGAGGTGCGATGCAGCTCGGGTGATCAAACCTCACGGGCCATCATCCGCGGGGCCCACACCCGTTTCACGCACATCGGGCTGAACGGAAATGCTCTGTTGGAGGTAAAGGAAGAGGTGATGGATGATGGTCAAGTAGACTCAACACCCACGCTCACTTTCCGGACCATCTATGAATACGCCATCGAATCGCCCCTGGAAGAACTCTCCTTTATCCTGGAGGGTGCCCGGATGAACAGGCTGGTTGGGGAAGAGGCAATGACAGGAGCGTACGGGCACAACGTTGCAGGGAGCCTGATGCAGAGAAAAGGTCGGGCTATCTTCGGCGATAACCTGCACAGCCGCATGGTGATTGCCACAGCGGGAGCCTGTGATGTCCGGATGGATGGTGCAATGATGCCGGTGATGAGTAACTCAGGAAGCGGCAACCAGGGTATCGCAGCAACTGTTCCGGTCATGACCTTTGCGGAAGAGGAGGGGTGCTCCGAAGAGTCACTTATCCGTGCTTTGACACTCAGCAGCCTGCTGATCATCTATATCAAACAGCACCTGGGCAAACTCTCCGCCCTCTGCGGTTGTGTGGTCGCCTCCACGGGATCAGCCTGTGGCATCACCTGGCTGATGGGAGGCAGCTACACCCAGATCATATATGCCGCCAAGAACATGATCGCCAACATCACCGGAATGATCTGCGATGGTGCCAAGCCGAGCTGTGCCCTGAAGATTGCCAGTGGCGTATCCACTGCTACCCTCTCGGCCGTGATGGCCATGGAAGATGAAGGGGTGACGGCCCTGGAGGGAATCATCGATGAGGATATCGACCAGACCATCCGCAACCTGGCACTGATAGGCAATCAGGGCATGCAGGAGACCGACAGACTGGTGTTGGATATTATGACAACAAAATAGGTTATTAGATTTTTTTATTTTGTATACAGAAAAGGAACTTGCTTTCCGCACCAAGAAAATTAGCAAACTGATCTGGGACTATGCCTTACCAGGCATCGTAGGGACCGTGGTCACCGCACTCTACAACGTGGTCGACCGGATCTTCATCGGACAGGTGGAGGGAGCAATCGCCATCTCGGGGCTGGCCATCACCTTCCCGGTGATGGCACTTGTCTCCTCATTGGGAATGTTGGTGGGCTCGGGAGCAGCGGCCCGCATCTCCATTAGCCTGGGCAAGAGAGACCATCAAACGGCGGAGCAGATCCTGGGCAACTCACTGCTGTTGACGGTGATCCTGAACGCTGTGTTCATCACTCTTTTTTACCTCTTACTGGAACCAATCCTGATGGCCTTCGGTGCCAGTGAGCTCACCTACCCTTACGCACGGGAGTACCTGGAAATCGTCCTTCTGGGCAACGTCTTCGTCAGCCTCTGCTACAACTTCAACGCTATGATGCGTTCATCGGGCTACCCCACCAAAGCGATGGTGACCATGTTGATTGGCGCGGTGCTCAACCTTATTCTGAGCCCACTCTTCCTGTTCATCTTCAAGCTGGGTATCAAGGGGGTAGCATGGGCAACTGTAATCTCCATGTTTATCGGGATGCTCTTCGTGATGCATCACTTCACCCGCCGCAGCAGTGTGATCCGCCTCAGGTGGAGGAACATACGCCTCAACAAGGCAATCATCCTTTCAATCCTTTCCATTGGTCTCTCTCCCTTCAGCATGCAGGTTGCTGCATCAGGGGTCGCCCTTCTGATGAACACCTCCCTTCTACGCCATGGCGGAGACCTGGCCGTTGGCGCTTACGGCATCATCAACTCCATCCTGATGCTCATCCTGATGGTGGTGCTGGGGCTCAACCAGGGCACACAGCCGATCATCGGTTACAATTATGGTGCAGGTAACTATCGGAGGGTGCGGGAGACACTCTTCTATGCCCTCAGGATGGCGACACTTTTCACCACCGTCGGCTTCCTGTTGGGTCAATTCTTTCCTCAATTGCTGGCTTCCGCCTTCACCACCGACAAAGAACTACTTGAAATCAGTAGTACAGGATTGCGTATCGCAATGCTGGCCTTGCCGCTGGTGGGCTTTCAAATTGTCAGCTCCAACTTCTTCCAGAGCATCGGCTTTGCAGCCAAATCGATCATCCAGAGTCTGAGTCGTCAACTCATCTTTTTGGTGCCGGGCATCATTCTATTGCCCCGTATCTGGGGACTCAATGGACTTTGGATCGCCATCCCGGTCTCCGACACCCTGGCAGCGCTGCTGTCACTCTACCTGCTGGTGATTCAGTTGCGACACCTGCGGATGTTGGAACGGGGAGAAGAAAGAAATGAACAGTTACCGGCCTGATGACGTTCTTTTTTCAGCATAAAGGCTAAAAAAGAACACGAAATTGTGTAGTTTTGTACACCAAAACGATCAACAAATTTTTCACACATAAAAAAGCAGATATGAAGAAAGTAGTCTTGATTCGCCATGGCGAAAGTGCCTGGAACAAGGAGAACCGTTTCACCGGTTGGACCGATGTAGATCTCACAGAGAAAGGTATCGAAGAAGCTCATAAGGCAGGACAATACCTTAAAAAAGAGGGCTTCAGTTTTGAAAAAGCATATACCTCTTACCTCAAGAGAGCTGTAAAAACACTTAACGTGGTGCTCGACGAAATGGATCTCGACTGGATCCCGGTTGAGAAGACATGGCGCCTGAACGAAAAACATTATGGCATGTTGCAGGGACTCAACAAAGCTGAGACAGCTGCCAAGTATGGAGATGAACAGGTACTGGTATGGCGTCGCAGCTACGATGTGCCGCCGTTGCCACTGGAAAAGGATGATGAGCGTTCACCCTTTCAGGATCCTCGTTACAGGGGTGTGGATGAGAAGGACCTCCCGCTGACTGAAGCACTGAAAGATACGGTAGAGCGTATTCTTCCCTACTGGAATGACACCATTGTTCCTGAGATGAAGCAGTTCAACGAAGTAATCGTAGCGGCCCACGGCAACAGCCTGAGAGGGATTATCAAACATCTGAAGAACATCTCCGACGAGGAGATCGTGAGTCTCAACCTTCCTACCGCCGTTCCCTATGTCTTCGAGTTCGATGATGAGATGAACCTTCAGAAAGATTATTTCCTGGGAGACCCCGAGGAAATTAAAAAGCTGATGGATGCCGTGGCAAACCAGGGTAAGTCAAAGTAAAAAACATCCACTCTCACTGTCGTTACCGGAGATAATGACTCCGGAAGAGTTAAATATTCGTTATGTCGGCTGTTGCCGACATAACGTTTTTTAATTGTGGAATAAACGATAAAAGATTGTTATTCCATCAATTTGTTTTATTTTTATTGCATCGTTCAACGACATAAAAACCAACAGAATACTTAAATATGAAAAAAACCTCCCTTTTGTTACTCTTACTGCTTCTTTTAGTGGTAAGATGTGATAAAGAATCCGGTAATGTCAACCAATATGATACGCAGCTGGCCTTCCCCTCAACAATCGTTGAAGGGAACTCTTCACCATCCGGGGCAATGATGCAGTGGCAGCAAGGAGCACAGATAGGCGTTTACACTGAGGGGAACCCCAATCATCGCAACATACCATTCAGTACGAACGGCACCGGTTATTTCAGTTCTTCCAACAGTCCCATCTATTTCCCAAAGGGTGAGGATTCGTTCAACATCATAGCCTACTACCCGTACAATCCAGGTCTAAGCGGCAACACACTTCCGGTCGACCTTTCCACTGATCCGCAAGATATTCTATACAGCAACAATCTAACAGGCATCACATCTGCTAACAAGAACATGGTGAATAAGTTGATCTTCGTACATCTGCTACAGCGGATATACATCCGTATCAGCGCTTTGGATCAAGCATTGTTCACCGGTAATCTGGAGGCGAATCTAAAGGGATACACAAAAGGAACTATCTCTCTGAGTGATGGCTCCTTGGCAGTACAGGAGGAAAGCAGCGGTATCATCCCACTGGAAATCACCGGCACAGGAAGCGAGAGAATCGTCAGTGGATTTTTACTTCCCTCAGCAGGGGGTAGTGTGGAACTGACCATCACGGTGGATGCGTCACTGTACAAATGGATCATTCCCCTGACGAGGAAGGAAAATTATGTCTACAGCTATGCCGTGGAGCTCAGTGAGGGCAACCTGAAAGTTTCATCTCCTCTTGTTGAAGGGAGTAGTGAAGAGGCTTATACCTTGTATCCGGTGAGTAGCTCCAATCCTCTTCCCGTCATCCCTGCCGATTCGGGTGATAGTGACGCCGCGCAGATCTTCATGGAGACACCAGTGCCAGCCGGCGGAAACATCCCTTCTGACAGGTACCAGGTGACCCACATGATCAGCAATCTCAGTTGGCTCAACAACAGCAATGCCACAGGTGAGGTGAGGAACTACACCATTCATTATGATATAGAAGATATTTATCCTGTATGGGTAGCCTATCCCCTTCATCCCTCCTTCATGCGTTCGGGCAATCGGACAGATGACTGGCAATATGACCCGCTGATACCGGTGGGATATCAGCCCGACCTCTCCGCCGGATGGCAGACACGTACGGTAAGCAGGGGGCACATGCTGCCCAGCGCCAGCAGAAGTGCCAGTCTGAACCTGAACAGGACAACCTTTTATTTCACCAATATGGTAGCTCAGAACGGTGAGATGAATGCTACCACCTGGAATGACCTTGAGGAGAAAGTACGATACTGGAGCAAACAGACCGGGTATGATACCCTCTATGTGGTTACAGGATCTATCCTGCCATCCCCGCCTGAAACGATCAACTATGCACTGGATGCTGCCGGTAGAAAGGCTGCCATTCCTAAATACCTCTATAAGACACTTTGCCGATTGAACAAGCAGACAGGCGAATACAACACCATCGCATTCAAGATGGAGAACAGCACTACCGGTATCGATTACACCAGGCGCGTGCTCTCTGTGGAGGAGTTGGAACAGGAAACCGGATTCACCTTTTTCAGTAAACTTCCGGCAGCTGTTGCTACAGAGGTGAAGAAACAAAAGAGCCTCAGCAAATGGAATTGACGAGCAGCAAAATATGACTATAAAAAAAGGGTTGTCTTCTTTTACAGAGACAACCCTTTTACTGTTTCGTTAAACCTCAAAGGAAAGTTCGCAGGTCGTTCGGATCGATGTTCATTGCGGTGATCACACCCTGTTCGTCGATCAGATAGCTCCTGAAACCCTTCTTGAAGCTGAAATTCCGGTAGAGTTCAGAACCTGCACCGTTGGTTTCTCGGTAACAGAGAATCTTCTCCAGGTGATCCATAGCCAGTGTCCGCTCCAGCACATTCGGGTTCTCATCAAAGGATACCGAAATGAATGTGACATCTGTGTTGTTTCCTGAAAGGAAATTATAGAGCTGAACATTGGCTGCACGGGATTGGGCATCGTAACTGGCCCAGAAATTCAGCACAACTTTTTTACCTTTCAATTCATGCAGTGCAAGGCTCTCTCCTTCCGAGTCCGTCAAAACGATGTCAGGAAACATTTCTCCGGGATGATAACCTATGGAAGGCAGATCACTTTTTACAGATCCTGAAGAGAGCGCAAGTGAAAGAATTGCTGCAAGGCAAAAGTTCACATACTTCATAAAAAAATAATTTGATTACTATTCAGATTCAGCTGTTGCTTCTCGCAGCATGCTAAACCTCTTGTCTACACCTCCTTTTCGCTAAAAGCAGGCAAAATTGGTCTGCAAAAGTAGCTTACTTTTGCTTACGATCGCACATTTTCCCCAAAAAGAAACCTTACGAATGTTAATATAATTACTTATTATATCTTTAACGGCTGACATTCAATATATTACGGAAAAGAAAGACTCTACAGCTTCGAGGGAACAATCTTTGAGAATC
The DNA here is from genome assembly GCA_016916535.1 of Dysgonomonadaceae bacterium zrk40. NCBI lineage: Bacteria > Pseudomonadati > Bacteroidota > Bacteroidia > Bacteroidales > Dysgonomonadaceae > Dysgonomonadaceae bacterium zrk40. Next base: position 1,841,522 of record CP070276.1, on the reverse strand, counting down.
ACCTTCTTGTCGCTGTCCAACAGGTAGATGGTCGGGATGGCCTTGATATCAAAAAGTCTGTCCCGTGTGATTGCCATCCCGGGATCGTAGCCATGCAACCATTGTTGCGGCATCTGAGGCAGATGATCTCTCCACTCCTCCGGTTCATTGTCTGGGTAAATGGTCAGAACGGTAAGCATGTTCCGTGTGGGACTGTTCAACGAGAAGGCTTTTTTCAGGACCGGTGAACCATCCAGGTATCGGATGACAGTTTCACAGGTGGGGCAACCGGGATTGGAGAAGAGCAGCAGCAGATATTGGCTATTGATATCCCACAGTTTTCGGGATTCACCAGATGGGAGCATGAATGTGAAGTTGTTCGCCTTTTCACCCACTCTGTTGAGCTGTGTCATCTCGAGCTGAAGGAGGTAGCGGGAACGATCAGCCTCACCAAGCAGAGGGGAGCTGCTGAACTCTTTCAACACGGGAATATAAAGCTCTTCGTTGCGAAAAGGAGAATTGGGATCATAGAAATACTTCTCCATCAACGAGACAAAATAACGGTACATGGTGGTATCAATCTGTGCCCTGTGAAGAGTGTTAACCAGTGGTTCGTTGGGTTCATCGGGAGTCAAAAATCCAAGGATGTGGATGTAATCGACAAAAGCTTGTTCGGTAATTGCCGGTTTTCGAGTAAGGGTGCTGTCGGAAAAATCGAAACGGTCCCAGTAATGTGTTATCAGAAACATTCTTCGTTCGTCAGGATCGGTAAGCGTTTCAGGCAGGTGCGGCAACACAAAGGTATCAGGCACCACTGTTTCCGGTTCATAAACCTGATGTGTCTCCAATCCGCTCTTTTTACTCGATGAGCAGGCAAGGAGGGCAAGAAAGGCAAAGCAGATGCAACAGGCAAAGTAGGTAAGGTTTTTCATTATCCTTGATGCTATGTGGTTACGGGAGTAAAGGTAGTAAAAAAGAGAGATAAGTGGATGAATGAAGCATGCCTCAATTGAGAGAACCAATAATTTTCGTATATTTGTAACTCATACTTTGTCCGATTCAGACATGGATAATTACATCGTTTCAGCAAGAAAATACAGGCCCTCCACATTCCGTAGCGTAGTGGGTCAGAATGCACTCACCACCACACTGAGAAATGCCATTGCCGGCAACAAACTGGCACACGCCTACCTCTTCAGTGGCCCCAGGGGAGTGGGCAAAACCACTTGTGCCCGCATCTTTGCCAAGACGATCAACTGCCTGAACCCGACAGCTGAACATGAAGCCTGCAACGCCTGTGAATCGTGCGTAGCCTTCAACGAGCAACGCTCCTACAACATCCACGAGTTGGATGCCGCCTCCAACAACGGGGTAGATGACATCCGTACGCTGATAGACCAGGTTCGGATACCCCCTCAGATTGGTCGTTACAAAGTATACATCATTGATGAGGTGCATATGTTGTCCCCGGCAGCGTTCAATTCGTTTCTCAAAACACTGGAGGAGCCGCCGGCGCATGCCATCTTTATTCTGGCCACCACGGAGAAACACAAAATCATCCCTACCATCCTCTCCCGCTGCCAGGTCTATGACTTCAACCGCATCAGCATCGGTGACATCGTGGATCATCTGCAACATGTGGCAGCACAAGAGAGAGTGACCGCCGAAGCAGAGGCACTCAACATCATCGCTCAGAAGGCTGATGGGGGGATGCGCGATGCGCTCTCCATTTTCGATCAGACGGTGAGCTACACGGGTGGAAAGATCACCTATCAGTCGGTGATTGAAAATCTGAACGTACTGGATTACGAATATTATTTCAATCTTACCGAGGCAATACTGGCAGGGAACGTGAGTGAATCTCTTCTGATTCTGAACAACATACTCAACAGGGGTTTTGAAGGACAGTACATCATTAGCGGCATTGCCTCACATTTCCGTGATCTTCTGGTCAGCAGGGATCCCGTAACCGCAGGGCTGTTCCAGGTGGGAGCTTCCATTCGGGACCGTTATACCGGGATGGCAAAAAGATGCAGCAATGCATTTCTCTACGAAGCAATTGCCATTGCCAACGATTGTGACCTCAACTATCGTATCAGTAAAAACAAGCGTTTGATGCTGGAGCTGATGTTAATCAAAATGTGCCAGCTTACCGAAAGAGGCACGGGAGTGAAGGATGAAAAAAAAAAGGGTCTGAAACCGATCGAGACAGGGCACAAAAGTAGCAACGACCAAGCAGCTTCAATCGCTACAAGCAAACCCATCAAGGAGTCAACGCCGCAGGTCACCACAGCAGAGAAACCACCAAAAGAGACAACAGCGCATTCCACCCCACAGCCGGAAGTAAAGGAACCTGATGGAGGAGCCTATGCTGCTGCTCCTACTCCCGTAAAAGGTAATTCACAGAGGAAAAGATACACCTCAGTTTCCGGCATGGGTGTCTCACTCAGCTCACTTTCCGAAAATAAGGTGAGTGAACCCGAATCAACTGGTGAGGTGAAAGAGATCTCCGGATCGCGTCACTTCAGTGAAGGGGAACTGTTGGCAGCCTGGAAAGAATTTGCAGAGAACCTCACCGATGAAAAGCTGCTAAAAAACACCATGTCACTTTATCTGCCACGATTGATTGGCGAGGAGCTCTTCGAGGTGGAGGTAAACACGGAATTGAACAGTCAATACCTCAACGACAACAGTCACTCCATTCTCTCTTTTCTGCGGGAGAAGTTAGACAACGGAGAGATCACCATGTCAATAAGGATTGCAGAGGGGAATGCCATCCGCAAAGCACTCACTTCGCGTGAAATCTTTGACGAGATGACCAAACAGAACTCATCTCTCCAGAAGCTTTCTGATGAGTTTGGACTTGAACTGAGTTAATATTTCTGTCGGGTGTGATTACACCTGTACATGTCTATCACATTGATTTATCTACCCCTTGCGAACCACAGTTCATCTTTTATTGTTGTTGCCTCTCATCCATGCCTGTAGCGGGTCAGAGAAAAAAGAGCCGGATCAGTCACCTGAACTGCAAACAACAGTTGTTGAGACAATGCTTCGTTCGGCAGATACCATCGTCGATGCCAATTACAGTTTCGAAGAAGCCATCGCGGGAACAAAAGCACCCGATGAAATTATTGCCCAACTGGAACTGCTGGATGTCCATTACCTCTCTGTAGATGGAGAGATCCACAAGGGACAGATCCTGTGCAACAGGAGCATATCAGCCGATATCAGGGATCTGTTCACCTTTATGCTGGATGAGGGTTTTGTGATTGAAAAAGCAATTCCGGTAGTGAGGTACAACTGGAATGACAGCCTCTCGATGGCTGACAACAACAGTTACAGTTTTTGCTACCGTGACATCACCTATTCAAGACATGCTCACGGCATGGCAATTGATATCAATCCACGCTTCAATCCTCTTCGATGGAAGAAGGAGAATCGCCCCAACAAACCCTCCGGAGCACTCTCAGACACCACCGTCAACGGTACGCTCTACCCCGGCCATCCGGTTGTGAAGGCTTTTACCGAGAAAGGCTTCTACTGGGGTCATCGCTTCTCGAAATATTACGATGATCATCACTTCGAAAAGCGATAAACACTAATAACGTGAGTTCGGGATAAGAAAAGCATAAAAAAAGTTGTGATATAGGGAGATTATTTGTATATTTATAGCTGATAATCAAACAAATAACAAACATCAGCCCTATGATCACAACAGACAAAGTTATTGAAATATTTTGTATTGCCGACGATTTTTGTGCAGAATATGAGAATGAAATTCAGAATCATCAACTTCAAGCCGGGGGTACAACTAAAAGGAGAAACAGGAAAACGCAAATGTCCCAGAGCGAGATTATTGCCGTGATGGTCTGTTTCCACTGCGGAACCTTCCATAATTTCAAGAATTATTACCTGTTTTATATTTGCAAACACATGAAGAGCTATTTTCCAAATGCCGTTTCCTACAACCGTTTTGTCGAGTTGCAACCCAGGGTGATTGTACCTTTCATGCTCTTGCTCAAACTCTTTGGATTTGGTGAATGCACAGGCATTACATATGTGGATAGCACTCCCATTAAAGTATGTCATAACAAGCGTATACACTCGAATAAAGTATTCAGGGATCTGGCACAAAGAGGGAAAAGTACGATGGGCTGGTTTTTTGGATTCAAGCTTCATCTGGTCTGTAACGAAAAGGGTGAATTGCTGAATTTCTCTCTCACAAAAGGCAATGTCGACGATAGAAACCCTGACGTAATCAATGTTCTTACCAAAGATCTTTTCGGTAAACTATATGCAGACAAGGGTTACATCAGCACAAAGCTCTTCGAGATGCTGTTTGACCAGGGTGTTCATTTAGTGACCGGTATACGCTCAAATATGAAAAATTCCCTGATGTCATTCCGCGACAAGATTCTCTTACGCAAAAGATCTGTAATTGAGTCCATCAATGATGAACTGAAGAATATCTGCCAGATAGAACATTCAAGGCATCGTTCCACACATAATTTCATCATGAACATAATTGCTGCATTGGTGGCATATTGTTTCTTTCCCAAAAAGCCTTCAATCAAATTTGAAGTGGAAAAGTCAAGTCAATTAACCATTTGGGGATAATATGTTATCCCGAACTCACGTTTATAATAAAAGAATAGAAGCCATCGTGAAGCAAATGACAAGCGGTTTATCCGAATACAGCAGTCGTGATTGTCATAAAAAGGGCATAAAAAAAAGGAAAAAACCTTGCGAGTCTTTCCCTTTCTATGGGTTGTCAACCGATGAAGGTTACTTCACCTTGTCCACGATTGCCTTGAAAGCTTCGGGATGGTTCATTGCCAGGTCGGCAAGCACCTTGCGGTTGATGTCTATTTCATTTTTGTGCAGCGCACCCATCAAACGAGAGTAAGACATACCGTTGTCGCGGGCAGCGGCGTTGATACGCTGGATCCACAGTGCGCGGAAGTTGCGTTTTTTGTTTTTGCGGTCACGGTAGGCATAGGTAAGACCTTTTTCCCACGTGTTCTTGGCTACGGTCCACACGTTCTTGCGGGCACCGTAATAACCTCTGGTTAATTTCAGAACTTTTTTTCTGCGGTTGCGTGATGCAACATGATTGACTGATCTTGGCATAATGTTACTTGTTTTGAATGATAGCGTCTCTGTCGGGCAGAGCTCTTTGGAGCGTACATCCTGTTACTAAATCGTTTAATCGGAAACCTTTGCGTAGGTTATTTCAATGCGAGCAGTGTCTTGATACTGTTCACGTCAGATTTATGAACAAGACCTGTCTGCGTCAGATTTCTCTTCTGCTTTTTGGTCTTCTTCGTCAAAATGTGACTTTTGTACGCATGCTTCCGCTTGATTTTTCCTGTTCCGGTAAGGGCGAACCTCTTTTTGGCACCGGAATTAGTCTTCATTTTTGGCATTTTGCTGTCCTCGAATTAATGATTGTTTAAATTCTTTTGCTTTCGCGGTCAAGCGAAAAAGTGTGCAAAAGTAATGATAATATCTGGGTTATGCAAATCTTATTTGTCTAAACAGACAAACTTTATTCATCTACCCACCTCAAATTCCCTGGAGAGAAACCGTAGAGAGACAAGAAGAGCCGGTGATTGAATTAACCGGCTCAATCTCTTCAGAAAGATCCTGTGCTCCTTCTTCTCAGTCGGCCTTCTCCTCTTTCTTCTCCTTGTTCTCCTTCTTGGGAGCAGGAGTACCCTTCTTGGGAGAGAGCATGACCGACATGCGCTTGCCCTCCATGATGGGCATGTGCTCCACCTTGGCATATTCCTCCAGGTCGTTCGCAAAGCGAAGCAGCAGCACCTCACCCTGCTCTTTGAAGAGGATGGAGCGACCCCTGAAGAAGACATAAGCTTTCACTTTGGAACCTTCACCCAGGAAGTTCATCGCATGCTTGAGTTTGAAGTTGTAATCGTGATCATCCGTCTGCGGTCCGAATCGGATCTCTTTGACAGTCACTTTCACCGCCTTGGCTTTCTGTTCCTTCAGCTTCTTCTTCTGTTGATAAACAAATTTCTTGTAATCGATGATCCTGCATACGGGGGGTTTGGCCGTGGGGGCAATTTCAACGAGGTCCAGTTCCTTCTGTTGGGCAATCTTCAATGCCTCACGGGTGGGATAAATCCCTTCTTCCACGTTGTCGCCTACTAACCGGACTTCAGGTACCCGGATCCGTTCATTGATCCGGTGTTGGTCTTTGGAGTCTTTTCTCATTCAGTGATGTGATTGTTTTTCTCTTGAATTGAAATATTAATTGTAAAATTGAAATGTTACTACGTTCAAATCTGACCAAGGGGTGGATTCATCATCTTCTCCACTTCGGCGGCCATCTCTTCGGCAAATGTACGCAATTTTATGGAACCCTGATCAATCCCGCCCTGTTTTCTCACTGAAACCTCTTCATTTTCTGCCTCTTTCTCACCAACGATGAGCAGGTAGGGAATGCGTTTCAGCTCGTTGTCACGGATCTTGCGACCTACTTTCTCGTTGCGGTCGTCCACTTCAGCACGGATGTCGAACCGTTTCAACTCCTTCACCACGCTGCGGGCATAATCGTTGAACTTCTCGCTTACCGGCAGGATCACCGCCTGGGTGGGAGCCAACCACAATGGGAACTTGCCGGCAGTATGCTCGATGAGCACTGCCACGAATCGTTCCATGGAACCGAAGGGAGCACGGTGAATCATCACGGGACGATGCTTTTGGTTGTCAGCACCGGTGTACTCCAGCTCGAACCGCTCCGGAAGGTTATAGTCTACCTGAATGGTTCCCAATTGCCAGCGGCGTCCCAATGCGTCTTTCACCATGAAGTCGAGCTTGGGACCGTAGAAGGCAGCTTCGCCAAGTTCCACGCGGGCTTTCAGCCCCTTCTCCTCGCAAGCCTCTACGATGGCCCTTTCTGCTTTTTCCCAGTTCTCATCGGATCCAATGTACTTCTCCTTGTTCTCCGGATCACGCAGGGATATCTGTGCCTCAAAATTCTCAAAGTCGAGAGCCTTGAAGATGATGAAGATGATATCCATCACTTTCAGGAACTCATCCTTCACCTGGTCAGGAGTACAGAAGATATGGGCATCATCCTGCGTGAAGCCCCTCACGCGGGTCAACCCGTGCAACTCACCGCTCTGTTCGTAGCGGTAAACCGTACCAAACTCTGCCATGCGCAGTGGTAGGTCTTTATAGGAACGGGGGAAGGTCTTGTAGATCTCGCAGTGGTGGGGGCAGTTCATTGGTTTCAGCAAAAACTCCTCACCCTCTTCGGGGGTTTGAATGGGCTGGAACGAGTCCTTGCCATATTTGGCATAGTGCCCGGAGGTGACATACAACTGCTTGTGCCCGATATGGGGTGTAATCACCTGATCGTAGTCGAACTCGCGCTGGATCTTCTTCAGGAAGTCTTCCAGGCGCATACGCAACTGTGTTCCCTTGGGCAGCCAGAGCGGAAGGCCGGCGCCCACGGTCTGCGAGAAGGCGAAGAGCTGCAGCTCCTTGCCAATCTTCCGGTGGTCGCGTTTCTTCGCCTCCTCCAGCATCAACAGATATTCATCGAGCAACTTCTTCTTGGGGAAGGTGATGCCATAGAGACGGGTCAGCTGCTGCCGCTTCTCATCACCACGCCAGTAGGCACCGGCAGCGGAGAGCACCTTCACCGCCTTGATGTAGGAGGTGTTGGGCAGGTGGGGGCCGCGGCATAGGTCGGTGAATTCACC